>NZ_MVHU01000100.1 GCF_002086285.1 Mycolicibacter kumamotonensis
TCAGTGTCAGGGTGAGGTGCCGCCTGGTGCGGTGGTTGGATCCTGATCACCTGGTGTCTGGCTCGTAGTCTCGGTGCCGCCTTCGGGTTGGCGTCCATGCGTTTTGTCGGCATCAGGTGTGAAGGACCGGCCGGCGTGACTTGATAGGAGCGTGGCACCGCCCCCACTGAGATGTGTCCGCCGACCGGCCCAACCGTCACCTCACAGTGAAGGAGGCAACCACCATGGTTGTTGTTGGAGCCGATGTACACAAGCACACGCATACTTTCGTCGCCGTCGACGACGTTGGACGCAAGATCGGCGAGAAGACCACCCCGGCGACCACTGCCGGGCATGCCGAAGCAGTGATGTGGGCCCGTGAACGCTTCGGGGCTGAGGTGCTCTGGGCGATCGAGGACTGCCGGCACCTGTCGGCGCGGCTGGAGCGCGACCTGCTCGGTTTTGGTCACAAGGTGGTGCGGGTGCCACCGAAGCTGATGGCCCAAACCCGTGCCTCGGCGCGCACCCGGGGCAAGTCCGATCCGATTGACGCGCTGGCGGTCGCGCGGGGATTCCTGCGCGAACCCGACCTGCCGGTTGCCTCCCATGACGAGGTGTCGCGGGAGTTGAAGCTGCTGGTGGATCGCCGTGAAGTCCTTGTGGCGCAACGGACGGCGACGATCAATCGACTGTTGTGGCGCGTGCATGAACTCAATCCCGAACGTGCACCCAAGGCCCGATCGTTGGACTTGGCCAAGCACCGGCGAATTCTCGGCGACTGGTTGGCGAAGGTCCCGGGCTTGGTCGCCGAGCTGGCACGCGACGAGCTGGCTGATATCACCCGGCTCACCGAGGCGATCAACGCGTTGGCCAAGCGGATCGGCGAACGCGTTCGTGCTGTGGCGCCGGCGCTGCTGGAATTGCCCGGTTGCGGAGAGTTGACCGCAGCCAAACTCGTCGGTGAGACCGCCGGAGTGACCCGATTCAAGACCGAGGCCGCATTTGCCCGTCATGCCGGGGTGGCACCGGTGCCGGTGTGGTCGGGAAACACCAACGGCCGGGTGCGCATGACCCGCTCGGGCAATCGCCAACTCAATGCCGCCCTGCACCGCATCGCAGTGACCCAGATCCGCCTGGATGGCCTCGGGCAGGCCTACTACCGGCGTCGGCTAGCAGCTGGTGACTCCACCACCGAGGCGCTGCGCTGCCTCAAACGACGCCTGTCTCGCGTCGTCTTCGGCCGCATGCGAACCGACAAACAAACCCAACAAAGCCCTTGCCAAACGGCAGCGGCTTGACATAGGAGAAAC
>NZ_MVHU01000101.1 GCF_002086285.1 Mycolicibacter kumamotonensis
TGAGGTGAGCCCCTCGTAGTGGTCCAGTCGTTGTGGGACTCTGTTGCCCGGTCTGCGGGCGAGGAAGAATCAGCAACGACATGGCATCGAACAAGCGCCGGCGGCACACGCCGGATCAGATCATCCGCAAGCTGGCCGAGGGCAACAAGCTCCTCGGGGCCGGCCAGGAACTCAATGAGGTGTGCCGACACCTGGAGATCGCTGAGTCGACGTGGCATCGCTGGATTGCCCAGTACGGCGGCATGAAGGCCAACGAGGCCAAACGGCTCAAAGAGCTCGAGGCCGAGAACACCCGGCTCAAGAAGCTGGTCGCGAACCAGGCCCTCGACATCGACATGCTCAAGGACATCTCGGCGGGAAACTTCTGACCCCGAACCGCAAGCGCAGCGCCGTCACGGCGCTGCGCGACCGGTTCGGGGTATCCGAACGCCGCGCCTGCACCGTCGTGGGCATCCACCGTTCCACGATGCGCCTGACACCGCCGCCGATCACCGCCGAGGAGGCCGAGCTACGGGCCTGGCTGCGCCGGTTCTCCACTGACCGGCCCCGCTGGGGATGGCGACGGGCTGCCAAGATGGCCCGCCGCGCCGGTTGGCAGGTCAACAACAAGCGCATCCGCCGACTGTGGCGTGAGGAGGGTCTGCGGGTCCCTCAGCGCCGCAGGAAGAAGCGCCTGACGGGTATCGGTGTCGCCGTGGGTGCGATGTCGCCGATCCGCCCGAACGTCATCTGGGCGATGGACTTTCAGTTCGACACGACCGCCGATGGCCGCACGTTGAAGATGTTGAACGTGATCGACGAGTTCACCCGTGAAGCACTCGCGATCGAAGTCGACCGTGCCATCGACGCCGACGGTGTTGTCGATGTGCTTGATCGCCTGGCCCTCGCCCACGGCGCACCGCATTACGTGCGCTTCGACAACGGCCCGGAGTTCGTGGCCCACGCCGTGAGTGATTGGTGTCGATTCAATAGTGCCGGTTCCCTTTTCATCGATCCTGGCTCGCCGTGGCAGAACGCCTGGATCGAATCGTTCAACGGTCGTCTCCGCGATGAACTGCTCAACTCGTGGCGCTTCGACTCCCTGCTGGAAGCCCGCGTGATCATCGAAGACTGGCGCCGCGACTACAACGCCAACCGACCCCACTCCGCCCACGGAGAACTCACCCCAGCCGAGTTCGCTCTACAGTGGACCACGACCCACCAACCCCAAGTCGCATAGCGACTGGACCACCAAACGGGTCCCCCTCA
>NZ_MVHU01000102.1 GCF_002086285.1 Mycolicibacter kumamotonensis
TCGCCGGGGCGGGCGGCAATGGCGGCGCCGGGGCGGGCAACACCACCGGGATCAACGGCGGCATCGGCGGCGCGGGTGGCCACGGCGGCGACGCCGGGACCGGTGGTGGCGGCGGTAACGGCGGTGCGGCCGGCAGCACCGCGGGTGGTGGCGGGACCGCCGGGGCCACCGGTGCGGACGGCGGGCTGCCGAGCGGGCCCAGCGGCAATGGCGGCGACGGCGGACGCGGCTATGACCAGCAGACCACTGGCGCTGCCGGAGGGCAGGGCGGCCGCGGCGGCGACGGCGGCAACATCGGCAACGGCGGCAACGGCGGTGCCGGCGGAAATGGGGGCAAGGGGGCGACGGGGCAGAACCCGACGCCGACTGGGACCGCCACTGCCGGGTCGACCGGCGCGAACCAAACGCTCAGCAAAGACGCCCAGCCCGGCGGGCCCGGCAGCGACGGCAGCACCACGATCGTCCAGATCGGTGGGACCGGCGGAACCGGCGGCAAAGCCGGCGGACTGCTCGGCGTGGGGATCAATATCGGGGGCGACGGGGGCAGCGGAGGCGATGGCAGCGCGGGTGCCGCCGGCGGCGTCGGCGGAACCGGCGGGGCCTCCACCATCGCGCTCCTGGGTCTGCTGAGCACCGTGATCGGCGGCGACGGAGGCCACGGCGGCACAGGCGGTATCGGCGGCGCCGGTGGTGTTGGCGGCGTCGGCGGCGCAGGTGGCGCCGGTGGTGCCGGCGGCTCGATCTCCGGTGACGGCGGTGCGGGCGGTCTCGGCGGGGCCGGGGGCCAAGGCGGAACCGGTGCCGCGGGAGCGGTCGGCGGCGTCGGCGGTACCGGCGGCGAAGCGTCGGGAACGGTGAACGTCGGCACCACCACCGGTGGTGCCGGTGGGATCGGCGGCACCGGTGGAATAGGCGGTACCGGCGGAGCTGGCGGGACCGGCGGTCAAGGCGGTGGCGGGGGAACGGCGGCGCACGGGACGGCGGGCACCGCCGGCGATGGCGGTGTCGGCGGCGCCGCCGGCGACGGCGGCGTCGGTGGAACCGGCGGTGCCGGCGGCAATGGCGGCCGCGGGGTGTCGACGACCGGGGCGCTGCTGGGCGGGGATTCGCAAGGG
>NZ_MVHU01000103.1 GCF_002086285.1 Mycolicibacter kumamotonensis
TCCCAACCCCGATCCTGCGGGAACTCACCGATGGCATCCACCCCACCAGCCACCAACTCCCACAACTGCTCCGGAGAGCAAACACCTCCCGGGTACCGGCAGGCCATTCCGACGATCGCTACGGACTCACGGTGCGATTTCTCAGTCACAGCGGGCATCTGCTTAGGCAAATAAGCGTAGTTATGGTTCCGCTGGCCATCAGACTCCGCGCGATCGCCCGAAGACACCAATCTTCCCCCCAGAGAGCCGAGTACATGGGTACGCTACCCCCGATTCAGACTTTTGACTCTCATACGGTTGAAACATAGCGAACGGGGCCGAAGATGTCCGAGACCACCGCACACCAGGGCAACCGCTCGACCTCGAATACCCACCAACGTAAATTTCAGCAAAGGAATACCCACGAACGTCAATATGGGTCAACATCCGCAAAACGGCGGGTGGTCGTGACCGGGTTTGGTGCCGTGACTCCGCTGGGGGTAGGTGCGGAGCGCCTGCTCGACCGATGGTCGGCGGGTGATTCCGGGATCGCCGAGGGTGTCGGCGCCTGCACTGACTTCGAGCCGACCAATTACTTCAAGAACAAGGAAGTGAAGCGCTACGACCGCTTCACGCAGTTCGCGATCGTGGCGGCCCAGGAAGCGCTTACACAGGCCGGCTGGCTGGAAGACGGCGCACCCGTCGAACCCGAGCGGATCGGCTGTGTCATCAGTTCCGCCGAGGGCGGGCGCGCCGCCGTCATCGCTGGCTGGCACGAGTTCTGCGACTTTGGGCCCGAGGGCGTGTCTGCGTTGTTCGTGCCGAAGGTAATGAAGAACGCGGCGGCCAGCGTGCTGGCGATGCGTTTCGGCTGCGAAGGCCCGGCTTACGCAGTGGTTTCGGGCTGCTCGAGCGGTGGCGACGCGATTGTCGCAGGTATCCGCATGTTGCGCCTGGGTGAGGTCGACGCAGTCCTGGTCGGAGGCTCAGAGGCCAGCGTGCTCACCCCAATCTTGGCGGGCTACCGCGACATGGGGGTACTGTCGCCGTCTGGGGTGTCGCGTCCGTTCGATGCGCGTCGTGATGGCTTCGTGATGGGTGAAGGTGCCGGCGTGCT
>NZ_MVHU01000104.1 GCF_002086285.1 Mycolicibacter kumamotonensis
GAGCCTGTCACGAATTCTGTGTAAGTCAGAGATGATTTGACTACGAGTTGTAGTCTAGCACAACGGGATTCGACCGGGGAACAGCCTGGCGAGCGTGTTGAGTGCCACGGTCCAGTTATGGGTTCCGGTCCCGGAATAGCCTCCTCTCTCGCTGGAGATGTTGCGCAGCCCGAGGTACAGCAACTTCATCGCGGCGTCCTTGTCCGGGAAATGGCCCCGGTTCTTGGTGATTTTGCGCAGCTGGAAGTTGATCGACTCGATGGCGTTAGTGGTGTAGACGATCTTGCGTAGCTCCACCGGATAGTCCAGGAACGGCACGAATTCTGGCCAGGCGCCCCGCCACACGTCGATCGCGCCCGGGTACTGGGTGCCGAATTGCTGATCGAACTCCTTGAGTGCCAATTCAGCGCCATCGACGGTGGGCGCGGTGTAGATCGTCCGCATCGCGGTGGCGACCTTTTTGCGGTCCTTGTAAGACACGAACCGCATCGCGTTGCGGATGACGTGCACCACGCACGTCTGCACGACCGTATCGGGGTAGATCGAGCGGATCGCATCGGGCAGACCGGTCAGGCCGTCGCAGCAGGCGATGAGGATGTCGCGCACGCCGCGGTTGCGTAGGTCGATGACGACCTTCTGCCAGAACTTCGCGCCCTCGCTGTCTTGGATCCAGCAGCCCAGGGCGTGTTTGCGACCGTCGAGATCCACGCCAATGGCCAGATAGGCCACCTTGGTGGTGATGACCCCGTTGTCGCCGATCCGCAGCCGCAGACCGTCGATATAGAGGATCGGATAGATCTCATCCAGGGGCCGAGACTGCCAGGCCTTGATCTCATCGACAACCACCTCGGTGATATTCGAGATCAGCTCCCGCGACACCGATGCCCCGTACACCTCGGCCAGATGGGCTTCGATATCGCGGGTGGTCATGCCGCGTGAATACAGCGACAGCACCACCGAATTAATGTTGTTGAGTCGCCGGGTTTTCTTCGGCACGATCGCCGGCTCGAACGAGCCGTTGCGATCGCGCGGCGCCTCGATACGCACCGGGCCGTTGACGGTGGTTACC
>NZ_MVHU01000105.1 GCF_002086285.1 Mycolicibacter kumamotonensis
CGTCGACGGGCGAGCCCGCAACCGCCGGATCGGAGGTCGCCTGAAAATCACCGATCCACAGGTCTTGACAATATCTCCACCGGCGCGCGGATCTGGGTCGACCGCTTCGACACCGGACTGGTCGACATCGCCGGCGCCGGGGGCCTGCTGGTGCAGATCAACGGCCGCTCGGCCAAACCCGTAGCCAACTGGCTCGCTGAGCGTGACCCAGCCTGGCGGGCCGCCATCGACTACGTGGCGATCGATATATCGAACACCTACGCCAAAGCCGCCCGCGACGCTCTGCCCCACGCCCAGCTGATCGTCGACAAGTTTCACCTGGTCAAACGAGCCAACCAGACCGTTGAGGCGGTGCGCCGGCGCACCACTTGGGACAACCGGGGACGACGGGGCCGCAAAGCCGACGGCGAGTGGCTCAACCGGCGCCGGTTGCTGCGTGCTGCTGAACGTCTCACCGATGACCAGCACGCTCGCCTGGTCGCCGCCCTGGCCGCTGCTGATCCCGCCGGCAACATCCTGGCCGCCTGGATCGCCAAAGAGCTGCTGCGCGACGTGCTGGCCTGCGCTACGACCGGCGGCGCTCGCGCCGACGTCAACGCCGCCCTGTGGCAGTTCTACGACTTCTGCGCCGCCACCGCTGTCCCGGAGATTCACGACCTGGCAAAGACCATCGAAACCTGGCAGGCACCAATGATTCTCGCGATCACCACCGGCCTGACAAATGCCCGCAGTGAAGGCTACAACCGGATCGTCAAGCACGTCGGCCGGACCGCCTTCGGCTTCCGTAACCCCACCAACCAACGCCGCCGAGTACGGTGGGCCTGCACCCGCCAATCACGGCGAGCGCCACTCAGAGCCAGGCGGCTACGCCCCTGCTAACTCGGAAGAGCCGGTTTGCCTTTGTTGTATACGCGGAGGAGATGGCTGACCTCTGGGCATGAGACACAATGGGAAACGCCCCCCGATTTCTCGGGGGGCGTTTCTTTATGTTGTGTTCGGCGGTGTCCTACTTTTCCACCCGGTGGGGCAGTATCATCGGCGCTGACAGGCTTAGCTTCC
>NZ_MVHU01000106.1 GCF_002086285.1 Mycolicibacter kumamotonensis
ATGAGGGTGGCTGGGAGTCGCAGTCCGGTGACTTGTGCCAGTCGGTTGCGTAGTTCTACGGCCGATAGTGAGTCGAATCCGGCATCTTTGAACACTTTCTCGGGGTCCACTGCCGTCGAGGAGGGATAGCCGAGTACTTCGGCGACGGTGTCGCGGACAACGGCCAAGACCATGGCGGTACGTTCGTTTTCGGGGATGCCTGCGAGTCGTTGGGCCAATGAACCGCCCGTCGTGCGGCGGGGCGGTATGCGGACGAGGTCGCTGAGTAGTGGCGCCAGCAGGCCGCTACGCGCTTGTGTGCGCAGCCCGGGTAGGTCGAGTGACAGTGCCAGCAGTGCCGCCGGCCGGTGTTCTCGTGCGGCGTCGAAGAGTGTCAGGCCTTCGGCGTCGTCGAGTGCTTGCAGCCCCAGGCGTGCCATCCGTGCGCGGTCGGCGTCGCCGACCTCGGCGGTGAGTCCGGTCGTTTGGGCCCATAGGCCGTATGCCAGTGACCGCACCGGGCGGCCCGCCAGTGCCCGCCGCTGAGCCAGTGCGTCGAGGAAAGCGTTGGCCGCTGCGTAGTTGCCCTGCCCCGGAGAACCGAGTGTGGCCGCGGCTGAGGAGAACAGCACGAGCTCGGCCTCGCCTGCGAGTTCGTCGAGGTGCAGTGCCGCGTCGACTTTGGCGCGCAATACACGGTCGAATCGGTCGCTGGTGAGCGAGGCGATCGTCGCGTCGTCGAGGGCGCCGGCGGCATGTAGGACCGCCGAGAGGGGATGCTGTCGGCCGGCCTCTTCGAGCACGCCGGCCAGCGCATCGCGATCGGCGACGTCGCAGGCGGCGAACCGTACCTCACATCCGTGCTCGCTCAACTCTGCGGCGAGCTCTGCTGCCCCGTCTGCCGACGCGCCGCTTCGGCTGACCAGTAGGAGATGTCGAACATTCTGTTCCGCAACGAGATGCCGCGCCAGCAGCTGACCCAGCGCACCCGTTCCGCCGGTGATCACCACCGTCCCCTCACCACCCAACGGCTGCGGCACCGCCAACACCAGC
>NZ_MVHU01000107.1 GCF_002086285.1 Mycolicibacter kumamotonensis
CTAGGGCGTGTCTCCTGATTTGCTGGCGTCGACTCGCGTGTGGATGACGGCGGCGACCAACAGGACGCCGCCGAGGTAGGTCAGGGCGTACTTGTCGTAGCGGGTGGCGATACCGCGCCATTGTTTGAGTCGGTTGAATCCGCGTTCGACGGTGTTGCGATGTGCGTAGAGGCCGGGGTCGAAGGTCGGGGGTCTGCCACCGGCTGATCCTTTGGCCTTGCGGCGGGCGATCTGGTCGCTGCGTTCGGGGATCGTGTGCTTGATGCGCCGTACTCGCAGGCCGGCGCGGGTGCTCGGATGTGAGTACGCCTTGTCGGCAAGCAGGCGGAAGTCCTTGGTCGTGTCACGGCCGGTGCATGTGGCGGTGTAGTCATCCACCAGCGGGAACAACTGCGGATTGTCCCCGTCCTGGCCAGCGGTGAGCCGAATCGCCACCAGGGCCTGACGCACATCGGCCAACGCGTGGATCTTGGTGGTCAGCCCGCCGCGGGAACGACCGATCGCATGGTCGTCGGGTTCATCGCCAGATTTCTTGTAATTCGACAGTGCCCCCTGTGTCCAGGGTGTCGCACCGGGCGCCTGCCGCGTGCTGGTGGGCTCGAGCGTTGGTCGAGTCGATCGACAACAGCGCGGCGAGGTCAGCCGTGGCATCGTCGGTACCGAACGCGCTGGTCACCGCAGCGAAGATCTCGTCGTAGGTGCCATCCAGCGACCAGCGGTGATGGCGTTTCCACACGGTTTGCCACGGGCCGAACTCCGCTGGCAGGTCCCGCCACGGACTGCCTGTGCGGAACCGCCAGGCAATCGCCTCCAAAACCTCCCTATGATCACGAAACCTATTGCCTCGCTTGCCCTCATGCGACGGCATCAACGGTTCAACAACCGCCCAGAACTCATCACTGATCACACCGGTTCGCAACACGCCA
>NZ_MVHU01000108.1 GCF_002086285.1 Mycolicibacter kumamotonensis
GGTGGGCTGTGGTCGGCGGTCGTTAGTGGTGGGGTGTGGTCGCCACTGGTGGTGGTGACTGGGGTGTGCCCGCTTGGGTGGTGGATGGCGAGGTCGTCGGCGGCGGCTTGGGCCCGTATTTCGGCTTGGGTGATCGCGCGTGGCAGCACGTTGTCGGCGGTCAGGCCCGCAGCGCTACCGCCGCTGGTTGCGAGGGCTTCGCGGGCGAATAGCGCCCGCATGCCCTGCCAGCCGGCTTCGACGCCGGCCTTGCCGGCGCTGATAGCGGGGCCGGCGCCCACGGCGGTGAAGATGACGTTTTGCAGCAGTGCATCATCGGGGGTAACCCGGCCGGGGTCGAGGAAGCGGGAGGCGACGAGTTTGCCGTCCTGGTAGGTGAAGTAGGCGCTACTGCCGCTGCCCGCACCCTGGTCGTAGATCTCGCCGGTGCCGTTTTTGAGGGTGCCGGTCACCACCATCGTCTGGCCCGCCAGGCTGTATTCGAAGGAGAGGGCGCCGTCGGGGCCCAGGTGCACCGAGGCCGGATCAATGGTCGAGTAGTCGGGGATCTTGCCCAGGTCATCGAGGGCATCGGCAAGGTTCTTCTTCAACCCCGGCAATCGGGTCATCGCCTCTTGGGCTGCCTCGCTTCCCGCACCGTGTGCATACGCCTGGGCTGCGGCATCGTCGAGGGCCCTTTGGGCGGCCCGCACCCGGGCCATCGCATCCAGTACCGCTTGGTTGTTGGCGCGTAACAGCTCCTCGAAGGCGGACTGCTCGGCCGGCACCGTCGAATCTGGGCTCAGGGGGCCGTGCAGTGGTGCCGGGTCGTAGCCATGAGATAGCAGGTTGGTCGTCGAGGCCGCAAGGATCCCGGCGTAGTCGTCGCGGAGCTTTTCGAGTTGATGCAGGATGCCGGTGGTGTC
>NZ_MVHU01000109.1 GCF_002086285.1 Mycolicibacter kumamotonensis
ACCTCGGCGGCGTCCTGTTGGTCGCCGCCGTCATCCACACGCGAGTCGACGCCAGCAAATCAGGAGACACGCCCTAGGTCGTGAGCGCGATCGTTGACTTTCGGTCCTTCAAGCACTGCGGTGACCGCATGGAGCTTCGGCGCGGTCTGCCACGGAACGGTCATGCACGGCACGGAGACCGCTGCGGGAACCCCGACAAGGCCAAGGGCCTCCGAGGTGAGGGTGTCGAACTGGTCGGCATTGCCGGCTTCGACGGTAGAGACCTCGATTGGAACAGATGCGAACGGCTGGCCACGGTAGCTCAGCTTGGCGGTGAATCGGCGCGGCTTGACGCGCATACCCGGGACGTCGATCTCTTCGGGGACGGTAAAGATCGCAGTGAACCCCTCCCACCCCGTCTCGCCGGCGTCAGCGAGCTGCTCATGGACAGTTTCGATATCGCGCGTGCGACGGTGTCAAAGTCCTTGGAGGTCCGAGAATCAGGGATTCCCCGACGCAGTTCCAGCGACGATCCACCTTTGACCAACAGCAGCGGAGCACCGCTGTCGTCGGTGAGCATCGCGGCGAACTGCGCGACGACGATCATCGCGACGTGGCGCTGCAACCGACCGAACACGACACCTTGCCGTTGCGCTGCCTGAGTGAGCCGATCGCGCAGGGAGCGCAGGTTCGGCGGCGGCGACGAATACGCCTTGGTCACACCGATGCTCGCTTCACCCGGGAGCGTAGCCCGGCGGCGGGCTTATCAAGCGCTGCGCGTAACTCCGCTGCTGGCCCACGACGGAGCGTGCCCTCGGCTGAGCAATGATCAATACCTGTGGATGAGCCTCGGTGAGGCGGCGTAGGAAAGGGCGCACCTTCCCGAGGATGATCTGA
>NZ_MVHU01000010.1 GCF_002086285.1 Mycolicibacter kumamotonensis
GAAGACCAAGGGCCTCCCATGCAACGACACGCCCTATGAGAGCGAAATCACAACTGCCCGTTTAAAATTCAAGAGCCAGCAAAGCGCTCTAGCAGGCCGCCGTTGGGATTCATTGGGTCGGCGAGTAGCACGAATGCCAATTGGTCGGCGCTTGGCGCATCAGGATCTAGCGCCGCTAGATTCCGCATTTCCAGCGAGGCTATCGCGGCGCTTTGCGAGTAGCCCAAGACGACGATGTTGTTACCACTGTCCATTTGCTGCGTGATGGTGTCGTTCAAGATGGCGACGCCTCGGGCCACCGACGTAGCGAACGGCAAGTCTCTGATGGCGGTCGTCGGATACAACCCCTCCGGGGTAAAGAGCGCGTTCGGGCGGTAGCCTCCGTAGCCGTTCAGGGCGAGGTATTTGCCAAATGCGGCATCCAGGTATTCCTGGTCTGGTATCGGGGTGCCGCTGCCGCCGATGATCCACGCCTCATAGGACTGCGGTATCACGGAATGTGCCAGCGTTTTCTCCCCGGATGAAAACGCCAAAGATGGAGCCGGGGCGGGCCCCAATATCGATATGGTAGCGCACGCCAACAGTGGAATCCCTAGCATGCTGAACGGGCGCCCGGTAATCACTACTGCCCTCCGTAGGTTTGTTTAAAATTGACTGTTCCCTGCCGCGACTACGGTAAGGAAGTGGATAACTATTACTACAGGTGTTCTAGGAACTCGATCGAGAGTTCAGGATGAATGTATAATGCATTGGCCGACTACATAAGTTTCTTTATCTACGTTAGTATCTTTGTCAGTACGTTAGATGCATGTCGGGTATCTGCTTCTGTTGATATAGCTGTTACGACGATTCGGCTGGAAATGTAAAGTACCCGATTCTTCCGGTGTTGTCCTGCGGTACCGGTGTCGTCACACGAAAACGGCGTTTGCATATTCGTCGTCGGCGATCGAGGATGCCTGGCGGCAACTTCTGTCAGGGTGAGGCATTAAGGCCGGATATGCCACTGACGCAGGTATGGATTTGTCGACGTTGAGCCTGCCGTCGTTCACTGAATGATCGTTCAAGTCCCGCGGAGCGATCACGCCAACGACTCGTTGAGGTTCTTCGCCAAATGCCGATGGGCGCCGTACGGCAGGACTGGATCACCAGCGATTCGGTTCTCCCGGTGAACAGCAGCATGTTGAATCCATTGGGGCGGAGAGTGTTTAGGTCGGATCCGATCGGCAACCGTGCTGGGGATCCGGTGGCGGGGCGTTGGTGCAGGCTGCCGGGGGCAACGGTGGATTGTGGTTCGGTGACGGCGGTGCCGACGGCAAGGTCGCCGACGGCGTCCAGGGTGGTGTTGGCGCCATTGCCCTCGGCGGTGGGTAGCCCTGAGGGGCGTCGCCGTCGCCGCGTAGGTAACGGCGCGCGCTCGATTATCAGGGTTCTGCGACGCTTAAGGCATGGCCGCCCGCCCTCGCGTCGATCCCGTGCAGGCCCGAACCGCTGTGCTGGCGCTCGCGGCGTGGCTGCACGACGACACTGTGCCCGCCCCCGACCGCGCCGAGCTGGCGGCCGCGGTCCGTCTGACCGCGCGCACCCTGGCCGAGTTGGCCCCCGGTGCCAGCGTCGAGGTGCGGATCCCGCCGTTTGTCGCGGTGCAGTGCATCGCCGGACCGCGGCACACACGCGGCACCCCGCCCAACGTGGTCGAGACCGATCCGCGCAGCTGGCTGCTGCTGGCCGCTGGGCTGCTGGAGACCAGCGCGGCGACCGCGGCCGGAAAGCTGCGGCTATCGGGTGCACGAGCAGCTGAGATCGCCGAATGGCTGCCGTTGGTGAAACTCGGCGCAAATTGACCGTAGACTGGACGCTGTCATCTACGCGCGCCCCCAGGGAGCAGACACAACGTGCTTGGCCAGCAGGTGGAAGACCCTGACAATCCGCCCCGTGAAGAATGCGGTGTATTCGGTGTCTGGGCGCCCGGCGAAGAAGTAGCGAAGCTCACATATTACGGCCTGTATGCGCTGCAGCACCGCGGTCAGGAGGCCGCGGGCATCGCGGTCGGCGATGGCTCCCAGGTCCTGGTGTTCAAGGATCTCGGCTTGGTCAGCCAGGTGTTCGAGGAGCAGACGCTGGCGGCGATGGCCGGGCACGTGGCGATCGGGCACTGCCGCTACTCGACCACCGGCGACACCACCTGGGAGAACGCCCAGCCGGTGTTCCGCAACACCGCGGCCGGCACCGGGGTGGCGCTGGGTCACAACGGCAACCTGGTCAACACCACCGAGCTGGCCGGTCGCGCCCGCGAACTGGGCCTGATCGACACCCGTCGCCCCGGCGTGGCCACCACCGACTCCGACATTCTGGGCGCGCTGCTGGCGCACGGGGCCGCCGACATCACCCTCGAGCAGGCGGCGCTGGAGCTGCTGCCGACCGCGCGCGGTGCCTTCTGTCTGACGTTCATGGACGAGAACACCCTGTATGCGGCCCGGGACCCGTGGGGGGTGCGGCCGCTGTCGCTGGGGCGGCTGGACCGCGGTTGGGTGGTGGCGTCGGAAACCGCCGCACTGGACATCGTCGGCGCATCATTCGTCCGGGACATCGAGCCCGGTGAGCTGCTGGCCATCGATGCAGACGGGGTGCGCTCCACCCGGTTCGCCAACCCCACCCCCAAGGGCTGCGTCTTCGAGTACGTCTACCTAGCCCGGCCGGACAGCACCATCGGCGGCAGGTCGGTGCACGCCACCCGGGTGGAGATCGGCCGGCGGCTGGCGCGCCAGCATCCCGTCGACGCCGACCTGGTGATCGGGGTACCGGAGTCCGGGACCCCCGCCGCGGTGGGGTACGCCCAGGAGTCCGGCATCGACTACGGGCAGGGCCTGACCAAGAACGCCTACGTCGGGCGGACGTTCATCCAGCCGTCGCAGACCATCCGCCAGCTGGGCATCCGGCTCAAACTCAACCCGCTGCGCGAGATCATCCGCGGCAAGCGGCTGATCGTGGTCGACGACTCGATCGTGCGGGGCAACACCCAGCGGGCGCTGGTGCGGATGCTGCGGGAGGCCGGCGCCATCGAGGTGCACGTGCGGATCGCCTCGCCTCCGGTGAAGTGGCCGTGCTTCTACGGCATCGACTTCGCCTCGCCCGCCGAACTGATCGCCAACGTGGTCGAGGACGAGGCCGAGATGCTCGAGGCGGTACGGCGCACCATCGGAGCGGACAGCCTGGGTTACGTCGGGCTGGAGGACATGATCGCGGCAACCGAGCAGCCCAAGTCGCGACTGTGCAGCGCCTGCTTCGACGGCAACTATCCGATCGAGCTGCCCGGCGACAGCGCCCTGGGCAAGAATGTCGTCGAGCAGATGCTGGCCACCACCGCATTGCAGGCCGAGAGCGACAACGACCCGGCGCTGATCCAGCCGTAACCAAACCCGGTCTCCCGCAAGCCCCCCAACGGCGATGCCCCAACAATGTATCAACTACTTGACATTGGATCGGGCACTCGATAGCGTCGGCGCCATCAAGGCTCGTGACCTGAGACGGTTAGGACAGGAGTGGTTGTGGCGCGTTTCCCCAAGCCGCCCGAGGGCAGTTGGACCCAGCACTATCCCGAACTCGGTACCGAACCGGTGTCGTACCGCGATTCCGTCACCCCGGAGGTCTACGAGAAGGAGCGGGCGGCGATCTTCAAGCGCGCCTGGCTGAATGTCGGTCGGGTGGAACAGCTTCCGCGCAAAGGAAGCTATTACACCAAGGAACTCAAGGTCGTCAACACCTCGATCATCGTGGTGCGCACGACATCTGACGAGGTCAAGGCCTTTCACAACGTCTGTCGGCATCGCGGCAACAAGCTGGTGTGGGACACCATGCCGCTGGAGGAGACCAGCGGGAACTGCCGTCAGTTCACCTGCAAATACCACGGCTGGCGCTACAACCTCGACGGCGACCTGACCTATGTGCAGCAGGAGGAGGAGTTCTTCGACCTGGACAAGAGCCGCTACGGCCTGGTCGGCGTGCACTGTGAAGTCTGGGAGGGCTTCATCTTCGTCAACTTCGCACGGGAGCCCGAACAATCGCTGCGCGAATTCCTTGGACCGATGGTGACGGCGCTGGACGGTTACCCGTTCGGCAAGATGACGTCGCGGTGGCAGTACCGTTCAGTCGTCAATTCCAACTGGAAGCTGTTCCTGGACGCGTTTCAGGAGTTCTACCATGCGCCGATACTGCACGGAAACCAGACGCCCACGGCCTACCGGGTGGCGGCCGAGGAGGCAGGCTTCGAAGCGCCGCACTACCGTCTCGAAGGACCGCACCGGTTGGTGAGCACCTCGGGAGTCCGGGCCTGGGAGATGTCAGAAGAGATGCGCAAGCCCATCGAGAACATCTGCCAGAGCGGATTGTTCGGCCCCTGGGACCCACCGGACATCGGCCCGGTCCCCGAGGGCCTCAACCCGGCGAAATGCGATCCGTGGGGCCTGGATTCATTTCAGATCTTCCCCAACTTCACGATCCTGTTCTGGGGCCAGGGCTGGTATTTGACCTACCACTACTGGCCGACGTCGCACGAATCGCACATTTTCGAAGGCACCCTGTACTTTCCGCAGCCGCGCACCCCCCGCGAACGGGTCGCCCAGGAGCTCGCGGCGGTTTCGTTCAAAGAGTACGGATTGCAGGACGCCAGCACCCTGGAGGCGACGCACACCATGCTCGGCACCGGTGTCGTGGACCGCTTTCTGCTCAACGACCAGGAGGTGCTGATCCGGCATTTCCACGCTCAAACTGCCGCGTGGATAGCCGAATACGAGCACGCGAGCGCGAAGGTGTGAGTTGGCGATGACGACCATGCTGCCCAAGGAATTCGCCGATCTCGAGCCGTTCAACGACTGGTGTCTGGGCTCCGAACCGGAGCGCTACGCCAAGCGGATGGACAGTTCCATGGCGGACATGCAGGCGTTCTACGACGCCATCACGGCGCGCGCCGAAGACGCGCTGGCCTATTGCGACAAGTTCAGCCTGGATGACCTGCCCGAGGATGTGCTGAACCTGATGCACCTGCTCTATTCCATGATCACGGTGGCGTTTCCGGCCGAATCCTGGAAGCAGCCGCGAGTTCCCGACGCCGGCGCCGCGGTGATCGAGTGTGTCTCCGAGCCTTTCCCGTGAGCGAAACCGGGGTCACGGTCCTGCGGGCTGCCCGATGGCTCGACATCGATGCCGGGGTGGTGCGTTCGCCGGCGGTGGTGGTGATCGAGGACGGTCGCATCACGACGATCAATCCCGAAGCACCGGTTGAGGATTTCGCCGAAGAGATCGACCTCGGCGACGTCACGCTGCTGCCGGGCCTGATGGACATGGAACTCAACCTGCTCATCGGCGGGCCGGGCAACCCGGACGGCCTACCCACGCCGATGCACGGCGTGCAGGATGATCCGGCCTACCGCACGCTGCGGGCCGCGGTCAATGCGCGGACCACCCTGGAAGCCGGGTTCACCACCGTGCGCAACCTCGGGCTGATGGTCAAGACGGGCGGCTATCTGCTCGATGTCGCTCTGCAGCGCGCTATCGACCAGGGCTGGCACGCCGGTCCCCGGATCTATCCGGCCGGCCACGCCGTCACCCCCTACGGCGGCCACCTGGATCCGACGGTCTTCCAACGGCTCGCGCCGGGGGTCATGCCACTGTCGGTCGCCGAGGGCATCGCCAACGGCGTGCCCGACGTAACCGCCTGCGTGCGCTACCAGATCCGCCACGGCGCCAAGCTGATCAAGGTGTCGGCCTCCGGCGGGGTGATGTCACACAGCACGTCCCCGGGAGCCCAGCAGTACTCCGATGCCGAGCTCGCTGCGATCGCCGACGAGGCGCACCGCGCCGGGAGGCGGGTGGCCGCGCACGCCATCGGCGACAGTGCGATCCGGGCGTGCATCCGGGCCGGCATCGACTGCATCGAGCATGGCTTCCTGGCCAGCGACGCCACGTTGGAGATGATGGTGGAGCACGGTACGTTCCTGGTCTCCACCACCTACTTGACCGACGCCATGGCGGTCGACCGGATCGCTCCCGAGCTGCGTAAGAAAGCCGCCGAAGTGTTTCCGCGGGCCAAAGCCATGTTGCCCCGGGCGATCGAGGCAGGCGTGCGCATCGCCTGCGGCACCGACGCACCGGCCATTCCGCACGGTCAGAACGCCAAGGAACTGGTCGCCCTGGTGGCGCGCGGCATGACACCGCTGCAGGCACTGCGCGCGGCCACCACCACCAGCGCCGAGCTCATCGACGCCGGGGACGAACTGGGCCGACTGGCACCGGGTTACTGCGCCGATATCATCGCGGTGCCGAATGACCCGACCCGGGACATCGGCACCACCGCCGACGTGCGGTTTGTCATGAAAGACGGCCGAGTCTACAAGCGCAGCTGACGGGAAGCAGGACATGGATCTCACCCGCAACACCCTGTGGCTGCTCAAGCAGGCCTTCTACTACTCGCTGACCACCGTGAACGAGGCGATCAGCGATTACGGCGTGAGCACCGCGCAGATCGGGTTGTTACGCCAGCTCGCCGGCGAGCCCGGCCTGTCCGGCGCCGAGCTGGCCCGCCGGTTGCTGATCACCCCGCAGGGTGTGCAGCTGGCGCTCAGTGCCCTGGAGGGCCGCGGCCTGGTGGAGCGTAAGCCCGATCCGCGGCACGGGCGCATCCTGAGGGCGTATCTCACCGATGAGGGGCGTTCGGTCGCCTCGGAGGTCGTCGCCGACGCGATCGCCGCGCACGACCAGGTGTTCGGTGTGCTGACCCCGGACGAGCAGGAGACGCTGCGCGCCCTGCTGACCCGGGTTGTCGAGCAGGGCACCGGCCACACCCTGTTCGCCGACCACGTGGAGCCCTGACCGCGACCCTCATCGCGGCCCCGGTTTGGGCACGGCGAGCTCGGCCAGGGCCGCCGAGAACAACTCGTCCATCCGTGGGCTCAGCTCGGTCAGCGTCATGGCGCCGGCATGGCTGGCCGAGCCGAAGACTCGTTCGGGCTGCTCGGCGGCGCCGATAGTGAGGCAGAGACAGGCGAGGCCGTCTGCACGGAGTTCTTCGATGGCCTTGCCGACGTCGGCTTCGGCGTAACGGCCTTCGTAGCCGACGTCGTAGGGGAAGCCATCCGACAGCACGAGCAGCAACCGGTTCGGTGTGCCGGCCTCGGTCTTGAGAATCTGGCCCGCGCCGCGGATTCCGGCGCCGAGCCGGGTGTAGCCCGACGGCTGCAGCCCGTTGAGCCGGCCTCGCCCGACGGCACCGAAGCGTTGTCCGAACGTCTTGATCGCCGGCAGCTCAACGCAGTGACGGCCCTGGGACCGAAACCCGTACACGGCCACCCGATCACCGAGCTCTTCGAGGGTGACGGCAAGGGTGGCCGCGGCCCGTCGCTGATGGTCGTGTACCGCGAGGCCGCCCGGATCGGTATCGGTCGCCGACCCCGAAGCATCCAGCAAGATCAGGACGCCGAGATTGCGCGCCAGTTTCCGGCGTTCGGTGTAGACGTGTTCCGGTGGCGAAAAGCCTGACCGCAAGTCGACGAACAAATCGATGAGAGCCTCGAGGTCGAGCTCGTCCCCGTCGGCGCGAGCACGTAACGCCTTGGGCCCCAGCCCGACGCGTGACAGGCGCTGCCGCAGTACGTCGTCGGGTATCACGCCGGCACCGGACACGTCGGCGGGGGCGGTGAGCGGGAAATCGACGACTCGGCACCAGTCGGGCCGGTACCGGTTGTTGAAGACGTCCCACTCGGGATACCAGGCGCCGCCGACCCCTACCGTCGCGGCCGGCCTTCCGTCGTCGCTGAATCGGATCCGCGTGGGCAGGGGCCGGGCATTCGCACCCACCGTGTGCGTGCGCCGCAGGGTGCGAACCGGCATCTCTCCGCCGGAGTTGCTGTCCCCGGCGGAACGCGAACCGCCGAGCAGCCTTCGCAGAAAATCAGAGAGGGCCGGCGAATTGAAGACCGGATTGTCGAAGAGCTTGAGTATCTTGCTGTCGCCCGCCCCTTCTCCGTCATCGTCGTCGTGGTCCTCCTGCGTCTCGGTGACGTTGAGTTGCAAGCGCAGATCCGCATCGGTGGCCTTCCCCCCGGCGGCGACGGAATCCCCCAACAGCCGCGCGGGCCTGATGACACCGAACCAATCCGGGGGATCGGCGACGTCGGCCCGGCTCCTGGCCGCCCGAAGAGATTCGTCGGCAGAGGCGGTACGCGGCGGCACCGCCGGGCGAAGCGTGGCCGCGAGCGGAAGCCGGGTAGCCAGTTCGGCCAGTACCCGGTCGCCTTCGAGCGCCAGATAACGCCGGGCCACCGTCGGGCGCGCCCGTAATGCCTTCACCAGCCGTGGATCCAGGCTCCCGGCGCCGAGCAGAGCGCTTTGGACGAGCATCTCGCGGCGCTGCGTCGCCAAGCCGGCCTCCGCCGACACGAAGACGGCGCGGCCGTTGGTATAGGCGGCCTCGCCCGCGGGCGACTGCGAGACGTCGAGCGCCCGGCCCGCGACGTAGCTGGCGATGAACCTGAGGCGGTCGGGGGTTTCGGTCACATCGAGGGGAGAACAGCGTCGACGAGTTCACCGAGTGCGCGGATGACGTCGGCGTCGTCGGAGAGGATTTCGACGATGGCCGCCTGTACCGCACTTCGCAGGCCGAGTCCTTCGGCGACCAGTCCGCCGGCCAGGATCAGCATCCGGGTGGAGGAGCCTTCCCGCAGCGGTGAGCCGTCCAGGTTCCGGATGGCGTTGCCGAGGGTGACCAGCGCACGTGCCGTCGCGGCATCGACACCGGCTTCGTGCGCGACGATCTCGATCTCGGTCTCGGCGGGCGGGAAGCCGAGCTCGATAGCGACGAACCGCTGGCGAGTCGACTCCTTGAGGTTCTTCAGCACGCTCTGGTACCCGGGGTTATAGGAGATCACCAGCTGAAACCCCTGTGCCGCGGGGATTGTCGTGCCGAGGCGATCGATCGGGAGCTCGCGGCGGTGATCAGCGAGCGGGTGGATGACCACGGTGGTGTCCTGGCGTGCCTCCACCACCTCGTCCAGATAGAAGATGGCTCCTTCGCGTACGGCCCGGGTCAACGGCCCGTCCACCCAGACCGTCTCTGACCCTTTGAGCAGGAACCGGCCCACCAGATCCGCCGATGTCATGTCCTCATGGCCGGCGACGGTGATCAGGTCGCGGCCCAGCCGATGGGCCATGGCTTCGACGAATCGGGTCTTCCCGCATCCGGTGGGGCCCTTCAACAACACGGGCAGCCCACGGGCCGCGGCGGCCCGAAAGACTTCCACCTCATCACCGACACCGCGGTAAAACGGCTCCCCGGAATGACTTTCGACCGTTGGGCGATGGTTGTTGGTCAGCACCTCTAGTTCCCGCGTTCGAAGGGCACGATAGGCGGTACGCCAACACCTTCGGGCATCACCAGCTGGCCATCGACGTTGATGTAGCCCGAGCGATTGGACGGCATCGGCAGAGCGGGATGCGGGCATGGCTTGTCGGTGCCCTCACCGCAGATGCCGCCGGTGAAGTAGGAGCGCTTCTGATGGTCTTCCGGCCACGGGTCGGCGTGCATGGCGATCCATTGCACCGGACCCATGTAGAAGACGAAGAAGCACGCACTGACCCCGGCGAAGATCGCCAGGAACCGGGTGAACTGCTGGCGGGCAAATCCCCCACGTATGCCGTCGAGTCCGCGCTCGACGAGGGTGCGGCCGCGGTCGTCGGTGAAGTAACGCAGACAGCACAGTGCCGCCTGCACCGCTCCCCACATGAGGCCCTCGTACACCGGCCACTGGTAGTAGGTGTCGGCGTTGATCGACACGGAGCGGATGGCGCCGGGATAGGTGTACAGCCCGATCGGCAGGAGGACCAATCCCTCCATCACGAAGTCGAAGACGAACGAGATCGCGTAGGTGACGGCGATCAGGCGAAGATTGCTGATGCCCGGCCAGCGCGCCTTGATCTTCCGCATGATCCAGCATCCGGCGATCGTGATCATCAGCACGCCCCACGCGTAGCCCGGCGCGTTGGTCAACAACGGCTCGGCGACCTGGCGGCCGGGTTCCTCGGGGGAGGCCCAGCCGGGAATGTGCGACGTCCACGAACCCCGGTTGAACAGCCAGGTGTTGTAGGTGCACCAGGTGTTGAAGTAGTTGAGCAGCGGATCCTGAAAGAACATCAGGCCCATCGATAAAAAGAGCATGCCGTCCAGCGTGATTCGGCGCTCGCGCCGCCAGGGCCGGATGAAGAACCACCAGATCGCAACCGGCAGGCCGACCCAGAGGATGACGGCGTTGGCCATCAGGGGCACCTTCATGTACATCGGCGGATCGTTCGGCCCGCTGGGCACCCGTTCGAAGAACGGGCCGGTGATCCAGCGCGCCCACACATACAGCTGTAGCGCCAGCAGGGCCCCGCCGACGGCCGCCCAGATCCGGATGGCCCCGCCGCCTTGACGGCCGGACGATTCCTGCTCGGCGACCACGTTCTTCTGACTCGACACGCCGCTAGCCATGTTGCGGTTTCCCTTCCCCGGTGGCGCAGTGCGTCGAAATATACTCATTGGTATCTCAGCTGCCAAGAGGTATCGCAGATTCTTGTGGAATAATCCCGACCATGGTGGAGCGGTGGACCCGGGAGCGGAGACTGGCGCACACCCGTTCACTGCTGCTGGATGCCGCCGAGGAAGTGTTCGCCGAAAAAGGTTTCACCACAGCGACTCTCGATGACATTGCCCAGGCCGCCGGCTACACGAAGGGGGCCATCTACAAGCACTTCGCCGGCAAGGAGGAGCTCTTCCTGGCCGTCAACGACCGGTATTGGCGGCGTTATTTCGACAACTTCGCCGAGGTGATGACGAAGACGAGCCAGATCGGGGAGCGTGAACTCGACGAGATCGCCGAGCGTTGGCGTCAACTGAGCCAGGACCACGGCGCGGAGCACGCCGCGCTCGGACACGAGTTCGCGCTGTATCTGCTGCGCAACCCCGACGCGCGCGAGCGGGTCGCCGCCAAACGCGCCGAGGTCGTCGAGCAGTTGGCGAAGTTCATCGTCGAGGGCGTCGAACGCCTCGGCGGGACCCTGCTGATCCCGGCACTGACACTGGCCCAGGTTCTCGTCGCCACCAGCGACTCGGCCGTGTTGGCCAGCCAACTCGACGACATCGATCTCTACCGGCCGGTCGTCGCGATGTACGTCTCGATGATCAAGCTGCCCTGAGCCGCGTCACTTCGGCCGATGTTCAGCACTTGAGATTAATGACAAGTACTTGATAATATCGCTCACGATGCAGTCCGGGGTTGTGATGCGCCGAAAGGCGCCGAAGGGGATGCAATGACCACAGTGGTGTCGCCGCGGGTCGCCGTGGTCACCGGCGGGGCCTCGGGAATGGGCGAGGCCACCTGTCACGAGCTGGGCCGACGCGGGCACCAGGTCGCCGTCCTGGACGTCAATGACCAAGCCGCGCAGCGGGTTGCCGAGGATCTGCGCGGCCAGGGAATGGTTGCGCTCGGGATCGCCGCCGACGTCACCGATCGATCCGCCGTCGACTCGGCGTTCGCCAAGGTGCGCAGCGAGCTCGGGCCGACCACCGTCCTGGTCACCAGCGCCGGCTTGTTCGGCTATTCCGCCTTCGCTGACATCACCCCCGAAGCGTGGGCGCGGATCATCGATGTCAACCTGACCGGCACCTTCCACTGCTGCCAGGCCGCACTGCCGGACATGGTCTCCGCGGGGTGGGGCCGAATCGTGATGATCTCCTCGTCCAGCGCCCAGCGTGGATCGCCGTTCGCCGCCCACTATGCGGCATCCAAGGGTGGGGTGATCACGCTGACCAAGTCGCTGGCCCGCGAGTACGCCGTTCACGGCATCACGGTCAACAACATCCCGCCCTCGGGTATCGAGACGCCCATGCAGCACCAGTCGCAGGCGGCCGGCTACCTGCCGTCCAACGAACAGATAGCAGCCAACATCCCGCTGGGCCGGCTGGGCACCGGGGCCGACATCGCCGCGGCGGTCGGATTCCTGTGTTCGGAGGAAGCCGGCTTCATCACGGGTCAGGTGCTCGGAGTCAATGGAGGAGCGGTGTTGTGACAGAGCCTATTTCAGCGCGATCGGGCAGGCCCGCGGAGGGTTCGTGGACCGAACACTACCCGGATCTGGGCACCGGCCCGATCTCGTTCACCGATTCCACGTCACCGGAGTTCTACGAGGTCGAGCGCGAGGCGGTGTTCAAGCGCGCCTGGCTCAACATCGGCCGTGTCGAGGAGGTGCCCGACCACGGGAGCTACGCCACCAAGGAGATCGAAGTCGCCCGGGCGTCGGTCATTGTGGTCTGCGCAGACCAGGGGATCCGGGCGTTTCACAACATCTGCCCCCGATGCGGCACGAAGCTGGTCTGGCACGACTTTCCGGATCGAGAGACCGCCGGGCAATGTCAGGAGTTCACCTGCAAACGCTGCCGCCACAGCCACGGATTCGACGGTGCGGACCCGCACCTGATCGGCGTGCACTGCGACATCTGGAACGGCTTCATCTTCATCAACTTCGATGCCCAACCGCGCCAAGCCCTGCGCGAATTCCTCGGGCCCATGATCGCCGCTCTCGACGACTACCCGTTCGGGAAACTCACCGAACGCTACGACTGGGTGGCGCACAACAACAGCAACTGGAAGATCTTCGCCGACGCGTTCCAGGAGTACTACCATGTGCCGGCACTGCATTCGCAGCAGGTGCCCGCTGCGGTGCGCGTCCCCGACGCCGGCTTCACCTGCGGTCACTTCCAGCTCGACGGGCCGCACCGGTTGGTGTCGACCGCCGGCCGGCGCCGGTGGCTGCTGCCTCCGGAATACATGTACCCGATCGAGCGGGCGACCCGCAGCGGGCTGGTCGGCCCCTGGCAGACCCCCGATATCGGCGACATTCCGGACGGGGTGAACCCGGGCGGCATCGAGCCGTGGGGGATCAGCAATTTCCAGATCTTCCCCAACACCGAGATCCTCATCTACGGCGGTTGGTATCTGCTGTACCGGTACTGGCCCACTTCGCACAACACCCACCGCTTCGAGGCCCACACCTACTTTCATCCGGCCAGTAGCGTGCGCGAGCGCGTCGAGCACGAAGTTGCGGCCGTGGTGCTCAAGGAGTTCGCACTGCAAGACGCCGGAATGCTCGGCGGAACCCAAGCGGCGCTGGAATACGGCATCGTCGACGACTTTCCGCTCAACGATCAGGAGATCCTGGTCCGGCACCTGCACAAGGTGGTCGGCGACTGGGTGGACGAATACCGGCGTGAGCACACCGGAGCGGGAGCAGTACGATGAGCGCCCCGCGCCTGCCGAGCGCCTTCGCCGAACTGGAAAGATTTGCCGAAACCTGGTGTCTGCCAACCGAAACCGAACGCTTCAACCAGCGTCTGGCCAGCACCATTCCTGAACTACGGGCCTTTTACGACGCGTTCTTCCCGCGGTTGGAGGAGGCGATCGACTACTGCGACAAGTTCGCCCTGGACGAGATCCCCGAGGACGCACTCAACCTGCTGCACCTGATCTATTCGCTGGTCATGGTGGCGATGGCGGTGGAGATCATGGGCCAGCCCGCGCCCGTCGACGCCGCCGACGCCGTCATGATCCGAACCGGCTGGCCCGTCCCGTGATCACCGGAAACCCATCGCCGAAAGGACGCAGCCGATGAGTCTGCTCACCGTCAACAAGCTCACCTCCTCGGTCGGCGCCGAGGTCCGCGGCGTCGAGCCGGAACGGCTGGTCGACGACGATCATCTCGGCGCTGCGGTGCTCGAGGCGCTGGAGGACAACGGGGTCCTGGTCTTCCGCGATCTGCAGCTCGAGCCCCGGGATCAGGTCGCGTTCTGTGGTCGGCTCGGCAGCGTCGACTTCTCCTCGGACGGCCACCACGAGGTCGCCGGCATCTATCCGATCACGTTGAACACCGCCAAGAACTCCGCCGCGAGCTACCTGCGCGCCACCTTCGACTGGCATATCGACGGCTGCACGCCGACGGGTGACGAGTGCCCGCAGAAGGCCACCGTGCTCTCAGCGGTGCAGGTGGCCGAGCGAGGCGGCGAGACCGAATTCGCCAACGCCTATGCCGCCTACGACGCACTCACCGACGACGAGAAGCAGCGCTTCGGCTCCCTGCGGGTCGTGCACTCGCTGGAAGCCTCCCAGCGCCGGGTCACGCCCGACCCGACTCCGGAAGAGCTGGCGAGGTGGCGGGCTCGACCCACCCACGAACATCCCCTGGTGTGGACGCACCGCACCGGCCGAAAGTCGCTGGTACTGGGCGCCTCCGCCGACTACGTCGTCGGCATGGATCTCGATGACGGCCGCGCGCTGCTGGCCGAACTGCTCGAGCGCGCCACGGTCGCCGACAACGTCTATCGGCACAAGTGGTCAGTGGGAGACACCGTCATCTGGGACAACCGCGGGGTGCTGCATCGCGCCGCCCCCTACGACCCGGACTCCCCTCGGGAAATGCTGCGCACCACGGTGCTCGGTGACGAGCCCATCCAGTGACCCGGCTGGAGCCGCTGCCGGCGGATCGCTGGGACGAAACGGTGCGCGATGCGTTGCGCTCGCTGCTGCCGGCGGAACGGGCCAACCCGCGTGACGCCGGCAACGTGCTGGCTGCTTTGGTCCGCCACCCTGCGCTGACCCGTGCCTACCTGCCGTTCAACGCCTATCTGCTCACCGGTTCCACACTGTCACCGCGGGACCGCGAAATCGCGCTGCTGCGGGCGGTGCTGAAAAGCGATTGCGATTACCTGTGGTCACATCACCTTCCGATCGCAGAACGCGCGGGCCTGACGGCCGAAGAGATCGCCACCATCCGCTCCGGGCAGCCTGCCCGGGAATCCGATGCGGCCGTGGTGCACGCCGCCGACGAGCTGGTCGACAGTCGGACCATTTCTGCTGCAGTGTGGGACGAGCTGAGTCGCCACTTCACCGAAGAGCAACGCATGGACCTGGTGTTCACCATCGGCGGCTACTGCCTATTGGCCATGGCGGTCAACACCTTTGGCGTCCAGAAGGAGACCACATGAGCGACTTGTCCACCGAGAGCGAGCTGTTCGTCGCCACGGCGCGTGCGTTTCTCGACAAGACGGCGACGCTGAGCGGGCAGCGTGAGCTACATGCCCAGGGCCGGTCCTATGACCCGGGATGGTGGCAACAGGCAGCGGAGCTCGGCTGGGCCGGCTTGCTGGTGCCCGAGGAACTCGGCGGGGGCAACGTCTCCGACAGTGGTCTGCACGACCTCACGGCGATCGCCGAAGCGCTCGGCCGCACGGTCGCGCCGGGGCCGCTGTACCCGGTGAGCACCGTGCTGGCCGGCCTGGTCGACGCCGACAACCGCGCTGATCACGCCGCGACCATCGCGGCGCTGGTCACCGGTGAGCAGGTGGCGACCTGGGCCGCGGACGAACCGGGCCGGGCCTTCCGGCCGCACCAGCCCAGCGTCACCGCCACCGCCACCGGTACCGGCTACCGGCTCAACGGCGTCAAGGACCGAGTCGAGGCCGGTGCGCAGGCAGACGTGATCCTCGCCGGCGCCCGCACCGGCGACGGGGCCCTGCGGCAGTTCCTGATCCGCACCGACGCCCCGGGCGTGACGGTGCGTCCGCAGGCCTGCATCGACCTGGTGAAGCAGTACGCGCGCATCGAGCTCGACGATGTCGACGTCGATGCGGCGGCGGTCGTGGGCAGCGCCGCACAGACTGCCCAGCTCATCGACCGCCAGACCCAGGTCGCGATTGCCCTGACCTGCGCCGAAACCGTGGGAATCCTGGACGCCGTGCTGGCCATGACGCTCGAGTGGACCCGAAATCGGTACAGCTTCGGCCGTCCGCTGGCGTCCTACCAGGCGCTCAAACACCGGCTCGCCGACATGACCATGTGGCTGCATGCCGGTCGCGCCGTCACCGCCGGAGCCGTCGACAAGGTGGCCGCGCGCATCCCGGAAGCCGCGATGTGGGTCAGCGCCGCCAAATCCTATCTGTCCGAACACGCCGGACCACTGGTCCAGGAATGCGTCCAGCTGCATGGCGGTATCGGCGTCACCTGGGAGCATGACCTGCACGTCTACCTGCGGCGGATCACCTTGTATGCCGGCCTGTTCGGCACGTCCGCCGAACATCATCAGGCCATCGTCCGGGCCGCGAGGACAACGGAGCCGGCCGCATGAGCCAGACCATCGCCACCGAGTTCACCGTCGAGGAGTTCGCCGCCCGGGCGCGCGACTGGCTGGCCGCCAACATGCCTCGACTCGATCCGCAGCACCCGCCCCGCAACGGCCGCGACGACGAAGGCGCCTGGCAGCGTGCCCGTGAATTGCAGCGGCGCCTCTACGACGGCGGGTTCGCCGGGATCTGCTTCCCGCGCGAATACGGCGGTCTCGGCTTGGACATCCGCTATCAGAAGGCCTTCGACGTCGAATCCGACGGCTACGAGATGCCTTTGATCCTCAACGTCCCGACCTTCACCATCTGCTGCGCGACCCTGCTCGACACCGGAAGTGAGGAGCAGAAGCGCCGGCACATCCACGCCGCGCTGCGCGGTGAGGAGGTGCTGGTGCAGCTGCTCTCGGAGCCCAGCGGGGGATCCGACCTGGCGGGGCTGATCACCCGCGCCGATCGGGATGGGGACAGCTGGGTGATCAGCGGGGCCAAGACCTGGAGTACCAGTGCCTTCGCCGCCGACTACGGGCTGCTGCTGGCCCGCACCGACTCGACCGTGCCCAAGCACGACGGCCTGACGATGTTCTTGATGCCGATCGGCGCGCCCGGGGTCACGCTGCGGCGTATCGAACAGGTCGACGGCTCCAACGAGTTCTGCGAAGAGTTCTTCGACGGCCTGCGCCTCGGCGACGACGCGGTCGTCGGCGAGGTGAACAAGGGCTGGGACGTCGCCTCCCGGCTGTTGTTCCACGAGCGGCGCGCCGTCGGGCAGGGCTCGGAGTTCGCCAGCGGGCGCGGGCCCGAACGCACCGAGATGGCCGCCGGCGACTTCCTCACTCTGGCGGTCGATGCCGGCACCGCCGAGGATCCGCTGACCCAGGACAAGATCGGCCGGGTGCTCGCCCGCCGGATGGTGCGGGACTGTCTGGTCGACCACGTCGGGCGCGCCATGCGCACGGGGGAGCTGCCGCCGGCCGCCGGCTCGCTGATCCGGTTGTTCCACTCCGACGTGACCTTCCTGGAGGTCGACACCGCCGCCGAGGTCGCCGGGCCGCTCGGCGTCGTCGACGACGAGGCGCAGCTGCTCAGAGTCGGCAAACGGTATCTGTCCCGCCAGACGGTGGCACTGGGGGGCGGCAGCGACGAGATGGCCCGCAATGTCATCGCCGAGCGCGTTCTCGGTCTGCCCCGCGAATACGCTGCGGACCGGGGAGTCCCGTTCAACCAGGTCCGACACAACAGGGCCTGACCGCGCCGGCCCGCAGCACGGTAGCCTTTACCGCGATGACGGATCCCGTAGCACACTCGAGCGCCCCAGGCGTCACCTACGCTTCGGCAGGTGTGGACATCGACGCCGGCGACCGGGCCGTCGAACTGTTCAAGCCGCTGGCCGCCAGGGCCACCCGGCCGGAGGTGCGGGGCGGCCTCGGCGGATTCGCCGGGCTGTTCGCCCTGCGCAACGACTATCGCGAGCCGTTGCTGGCGTCCTCCACCGACGGGGTGGGCACCAAGCTGGCGATCGCCCAGGCGATGGACAAGCACGACACCGTGGGCATCGACCTGGTCGCGATGGTGGTCGACGACCTGGTGGTGTGCGGTGCCGAGCCGCTGTTCCTGCAGGACTACATCGCCGTCGGCCGCACGGTGCCCGAACGGGTCAGCGCGATCGTCTCCGGCATTGCCGAAGGCTGCGTGCAGGCCGGCTGTGCACTGCTCGGCGGGGAGACCGCCGAGCACCCGGGCCTGATGGAACCGGACCACTACGACATCTCGGCGACCGGCGTCGGCGTGGTGGAAGCCGACGACCTGCTGGGGCCGGACCGTGTTCGCCCCGGCGACGTGCTGATCGCGATGGGGTCCTCGGGACTGCACTCCAACGGCTACTCGCTGGCCCGGGCGGTGCTGCTCGACATCGACCGGATGAACCTGGCCGGGCATGTCGAGGAGTTCGGCCGCACGCTGGGCGAGGAGCTGCTGGAGCCGACCCGCATCTACGCCAAGGACTGTCTGGCGTTGGCCGCCGAGACCCAGGTGCGGACCTTCTGCCACGTCACCGGCGGGGGCCTGGCCGGCAACCTGGCCCGGGTCATCCCGGACGGGCTGATCGCCGAGGTGGACCGCGGCACCTGGACTCCGGCACCCGTGTTCGCGATGATCGCGCAGCGTGGCCGGGTGAGTCGGGCCGAGATGGAGAAGACGTTCAACCTGGGTGTCGGTATGGTCGCGGTCGTGGCTCCGGAGGACACCGACCGGGCGCTGGCGATCTTGACCGCCCGCCACGTCGACTGCTGGCCGCTCGGCACGGTGGCCAAGGCCGGAAAGGACGCCAAGGGCGGCGCTGCAGGCTCGAGCGCCAAACTCGTCGGGCAGCATCCGAGGTTCTGAGCCCGAGGCGAAGCTGGGACCGCTGAATCAAGCCCGGCGGTTCAGCGAGGCTCGACGGAGGAGAGGCGAAGCTGGGACCGCCGAATCAAGCCCGGCGGTTCAGCGAGGCTCGACGGAGGAGAGGCGAAGCTGGGACCGCCGAATCAAGCCCCGCGTCAGGTCTCAGCGCTCAGCGGTGCCAATCGTCGTCACCGTTCCACGAGTCGTCACCGTCGGAGTCGTTGACTTCAGCACCAGCCAGCTCACGTTGGAGCTGAGTGAAATCGGTCGACGGTGAGCTGTATTTGAGCTCTCGAGCAACCTTGGTCTGCTTCGCCTTAGCCCGGCCGCGGCCCATGGGGGGACCCCCTCGCGCAATAACGGAGCGGCCCCACGAGCAGGCGGCTCCGATCTGAGTGTGTGTATTGTCCTGCCGACAGCTTACCGTGCCGCCCGCGCGGCTGCCGAGCTGGGCTACGCCGGTGTGACCGTGATCAAACCCGCGATCACGCCCGGCCTCGCAGCCGGTCGACGGCGAGCCGCCCCGCCCCCCGCACATCCGGCGGCGGCATCGATTCGGCGTCGATCACGGCGCTGACCTCCGCGCCCGGGCCGGTCGACAGCGGCGTGTCGGCCGGCAGCCCCCGCTTGAGCAGTGCCAGGGCGATCGGGCCCAGCTCGAAGTGGTCGACCACGGTGCCCAGCCGGCCCACCGGACGCCCGCCGGAGGTGATCGGATCGCCGGTCGAGGGCCGGTCCACCGAACCGTCCAGGTGCAGCAACACCAGCATCCGGGGCGGCTTGCCCAGGTTGTGCACCCGGGCCACGGTCTCCTGCCCGCTGTAACACCCCTTGTCCAGGTGCACCGCACCCACGCCCGGCCCGCCGATCCAGTTCATCTCGTGGGGGATGCTGCGTTCGTCGGTGTCCAGGCCCAGCCGCGGCCGTCGTGCCGCCACCCGCTCGGCCTCGTAGGTCCACACTCCGGCCGGCTTCACCCCGGCCCGGGCCAGCCGGCGCTGCCAGTCGCCCTTCTCGGCGCGCGGCACCAGCAGCTCCAGCGCGTGCTCGCCGGGTCCCCGGCGCACGAACGCGCCCGAGTCGCCGACGGCCACCGCGTCGGTGCCGGGCAGCGCGGCCAGACCCAGCGCCTCGCATACCGCCGGATCGGCGAGGCCGGGACCCAGCAGTGAGAGCACCGCGAGATCGGCCGGCTGGATCGTCACTTCGGCCCAGAACACCATCTTGCGCAGGTGCCCGGCCAGCGGTTCGCCCCGCCACGGCTCGGTGTCGAGATAGGTGGTGTCGCGTAGTTCGGTCTGAACCCAGTGATCGGTGATGTGGCCCTGGGCGTCCAGGATCAGATTCTCGGTGCTGGCGCCGGCAGGCAGCTCGGCCACGTGCTGGGTGCACAGCGAGTGCAGCCACGTCTTACGCTCGGCACCGCCCACGGCGAGCACCGCCCGATGGGATCGGTCTACCAGCACGGCGTCGGTTTGCGCGCTTCGCTGTTCACCGAACGGATCGCCGTAGTGCCAGACGGCGCCGGCGTCGGGGCCCGGATCGGGGGCGGGTACAGCGGACACATGTCGACTCTACGGAGCCGCTACGCTCAGGGTCCATGTCCGCCGATCACCCCGTGACGATCGTCACCCTGGGCGGTGGGCCGGTCGGCGATGCCCCGTTGCTGCACGCCGATGACCTGGCGGTGTTGCGCGGCGACGGCGTCTTCGAAACCTTGCTGGTGCGCGGCGGTGCGGCGTGTCTGCTCGACGCCCACCTGCTGAGGCTGGCCCGCTCGGCCGAGCTGATGGATCTGCCGGCCCCCGATCCAGAGGCGTGGCGACGCGCCGTGGATACCGCGGTGCGCCTGTGGCCGGGGGCCGGTGAAGGCGCGCTGCGGATGATCTACAGCCGTGGCCGGGAAAGCGGTTCCGGGCCCACGGCCTACGTGATGATCACCCCGCTGCCGGCTCGCATCGCCGAGGCCCGCCGCAAGGGCGTGGCGGCGGTGAGCCTGAATCGCGGTGTGCCGGCGCAGGGCCCGGCGATGCCGTGGCTGTTGGCCGGCGCCAAGACCCTGTCGTATGCGGTCAACATGGCGGCCCTTCGCCACGCCGCCAAGCAGGGCGCCGACGACGTGATCTTCATCAGCTCCGACGGCTATGTCCTGGAAGGTCCGCGCTCCACCGTGGTCCTGGTGGAACCGGGGCGCATGGTCACCCCGCCGTCCTCGCAGCCGATCCTGCGCGGTACCACCGCCGAGGCGCTGTTCGAGGTGGCTCGCGGCGCCGGCTACCGGTGCGAGTACGCGCCGCTACGGGACACCGACCTTGTTGCCGCGCACGATATCTGGTTGGTCTCCAGTATCACCCTGGCCGCTCGGGTGCACACCCTGGACCGCCGGGCGCTGACCCCGCGGGTGCCTGACGGCGAGGTCACCGCCCTGGTGGACGCGGCCATCGGTTGACGAGACCGGATCAGCCGACGAAGCGAGCCAACCGGGCCGAAAGGTGCGGCACCAGTTCACCGTCGGCGTCCACTCGCTCCTCCACGTAGGCCAGATCGCCGCCCTCGACGATCCCGTAGAGCCGCTTGGCGCCGCCGATCAGCGCCCCGGATTTGCTGCGCGCCAACGCATCAGTGACCAGCTCCCAGGACGCCGGACCGTGTGGGCGGCCGTAGAACAGCTCCACATAGCCACCTGAGTGCGCCAGCAGCAACTCGATGGCCTGCGATTCGTCCGGGGGTTGTCCGGGTTCACCAGGCTCAGAGATGAAGCGCCAGAAACCGGTTTCTCGCAGGGCGGGACTGCTGGATTCGGTCTGCTCGAGCGGCCAAGAGCGGGCTTCCCAGATCAGGTAGTCGCCGCCGTCGTGGGAGACCACGATCTGCTGGCCGAACCGGTAGTCGCCGTGTGCGCGATGGCCCACGCCTTCACCGCGCCACACCCCGACCAGAGGCAGCAGCGCCAACAGGGCGTCATGCAGATTCGGCCCCTCGCGCAGGTTGGCCGTGTCACGTACCGGCAGGTCCGCAGAGACCGGGAACACCGGGATGTTGCGCGCCGCCGTCTGCCTGGCGCGTTCCGCAGCGGCGGCTACCGCACGGTCGCCGGAGCCCGGGATGACCGGACGGACGTCGCCGTCCTGCTCGCCACCGTCGGAAGCACTCACATCTCGTCGGTTATCAGCCGATACAGCGTGTACAGCGCGAACCAGGTGATCAGGCCCGTAGCCGCCACCAGCATCAACTCGAAGAACAGCACCACGGGGTCAGTCTATCGCGAGCTGTCAGGCGACTTTGATGTCGACCTCGTGGATGCCCGCCCCCGACGGGCTCACCGCGGCGTCACCGTTGCCGGCCGAGGACAGCGCACGCACCGTCCACGAGCCCGGCGCGGCGAAGAACCGGAAGTCACCGGTGGCCGACGCGACGACCTCCGCGGTGAACTCGTCGGAGGAGTCCAGCAGCCGCACGAACGCGCCGCCGACGGTCTGGCCGGAGCTGTCCACCACGCGACCGGTGATCACCGTCTCCTTCTCCAGGTCGACGTTGGCCGGCAAGGCGAGTCCTTGTTTCGGTCCAGAGCACATATCAGCTTCCCAATTCGATCGGGGCACCCACCAGGGAGCCGTATTCCATCCAACTGCCGTCGTAGTTCTTGACGTTGCGGTGTCCCAGCAGCTCGCGCAACACGAACCAGGTGTGCGAGGAACGCTCACCGATTCGGCAGTACGCGATGGTCTCCTTCTCGCCGTCCAGGCCGGCGTCGGCGTACAGCTTGGCCAGTTCCTCGTCGGACTTGAAGGTGCCGTCTTCGTTGGCGGCGCGGCTCCACGGGACGTTGATCGCGCTGGGGATGTGGCCGCGCTGTTGGCTCTGCTCCTGGGGCAGGTGGGCCGGCGCCAGGATCTTGCCGGAGAACTCCTCGGGGGAGCGCACGTCGATGAGGTTCTTGGTGTTGATCGCGGCGATCACCTCGTCGCGCCGTGCCCGGAGCGACTCGTCCAGCGGCTTGGCCGTGTAGGAGGTCGCCGGCCGGGTGACCTTCTCGCTGGACAGCGGGCGCCCGTCGAGTTCCCACTTCTTGCGGCCCCCGTCGAGCAGCTTGACGTTGTCGTGACCGTAGAGCTTGAAGTACCAGTAGGCGAACGCGGCGAACCAGTTGTTGTTGCCGCCGTAGAGGATCACCGTGTCGTCGTTGGCGATACCGCGCTCGGAGAGCAGCTTGGAGAAGGTGGCGGCGTCGATGACGTCGCGCCGGACCGGGTCCTGCAGATCCTTGCGCCAGTCCAACCGGACCGCCCCCGGAATGTGGTTGGTGTCATAGACGCTGGTGTCTTCATCGACTTCGACGAACACCGTGTCGGGTGCGTCGAGAATGCTCTGGGCCCAGTCGGTGGAGACCAGGACGTCGGAGCGGGCCATGGCGGAGATCCTTTCGGTTACTTCGGGGGAAACGCTTTGGTCACACCGGTGTCGGGCGCAGGCGCGCGACGAGCGGGTAGAGCTGACAACCCAGGCAGATGCCGAAGGCCGCGTTGAGGAAGGCCGCCGTCAGCGCGAAGGCCGTAGCGGTCAGCCCCACCACCGGGGCGACGGTGAAACCGACGATTCCGATCACCGCGAACACCAGTCCGACGAGCTGGGCGAAGCGCAGCGGTGCCACCGGCTCGCGCTCGGTAACCGGACCCAGCCGCGGGGCCACCAGTCGCGCGTAGAGCACACCGTAGGGGTGGCGGCGGGGGCCCCAGACGGCGCCGAGGGCGAACACGACGGCCTGGGCGCCCAACAGGACGGCGGCGGCGGCCGGGCTGACCTCGACGGTCAGCAGCACGGCCACCAGCACCGCGGTGGTGACCCACGCGGTGAACCGGGGACCGCGGACGTCTACCTGCGCGGTATGGGCATCGGGTTCGGTGCTCGGCATGGTTGGTGCTCCCTGGCTGTCGTAGCGAATGGCTGGTGGAGACATGCCGCGGAAATTCCGGGCTGCTCCGAGAACGACGCGAAAACGCGGCGACTCAGCGACAGCGACAACAGCAGCAGCCCGCGGTGCGGCACAGGTCGACTGTGCGGCGCTTGGTGAGCACAAGCTCAAGGCGGGCGAACACGCCGTACAGCGTACCCAATGCGGGGGCATTCAAGCCAACAGAGGCTCCAGCGCCGACCGCAATGCCACGGCCGTCGGGACGCCGGCAGCCCGGTAGCGCTGCTGGCCGTCGGCGTCGAAGATCAGCGTGGTTGGCAGCGACAGCACCGAAAACCTGCGGGCCGCAGCGGGATCTGCGTCGATGTCGATCTCGCGGTGGGCGACGCCCCCCAGATCGGCGCAGACCTTGTCGACCACCCGGCGCACCCCGGCGCACGGTCCACACCACGGCGCAGAGAAATGCACCACCGTCGGGCCGCCAGGCTGCAGCCCGAGAAACGCGGCCGCGGTGTCGTCGGCGGCGCCGGACCCGGCGTCGGTGACCTCGACAGCCCGGAGCACTCCGGCCCGGCGGTTCACCAACCAGCCGATCACGCCCGCGAGCGTCAGGGCGGCGAGGACCGCGACCACGCTCATGACTGACGGAACTCCGGCAGCGTGATGGTCCGGTCCGCGGCGATGCCCTCGATGATGACATCGGAGCCGCGGGCGCCCTGGCTGGTGGGAACCAGCCCGAACGGCAGCCGTTGCTGTGGCAGGCTGCCGCTGAAGGCCGCCAACACCGCGGCCCGCTGCTCTTCGGGAACGTGCTGGTTGGCGGTGTCGGGACCGGTGAGCACCCCGGTCGGGGTGATCACCAGAGTGCTGTGGTCGGTGCCGGCGATCGACAGGTCCACCGCTACGCTGACCCGCTTGCCGTAGCCGGCCGGCGTCCCGGTGAATACCAGCCCGTGACTGCTGGAGATACCCGACTCGGTGGTTCCGCCGGTGGCGTCGTTCGTCTCGCTCGGCGGCGCCTCCACCATCAGGTCGCGAATTCCCAGGTAGCGGCCCAGATACACCGATCCGATAATGATCCGGCTCTCCAGCTTGGCGACCGGGATCTTGGCGCCCGGGCGAAACCGCCAGGACGCCTCTCGCAGGTCGACCGAATGCATGGTGGCCTCCAGCATCGCCTTGCCGATCATCGGCTGCTCGACGGCAGGGGCCTTGATCTCCACTTCGTCATAGTGATCCCGCCGAGCCTGCGGAATGAACGGGAAGCCCAGGATCGCCACGAACGGGTCCGATCCGAGGTCGGTGGCCTGGCGAACCGCCCGGGACAGTTGATATTCGGCGTAGACGCTCGTCCCGAAGTCCACCCCGGCGACGGTGACGGCCAGAGCCGCGATCACGGCCGATATCCCGATAAGCACCCTGCGCACCCGGCCATTCTGGCAGGTCGCACGCTATCGTTAGATCACCTGGGACGCTGGAGGACCTCGTTGGAGCTACTGCTGTTGACCGCTGACCTGCACCCGGAAGCGGTGCTGCCGTCGCTGTCGCTGCTGGCGCACACTGTGCGGACAGCACCGCCGGAGGTTTCCGCGCTGCTTGAGGCCGGTTCGGCAGAGGTGGTGATCGTCGACGCCCGCACCGATCTCGCCGGGGCCCGTGGGCTGTGTCGGCTGCTGAGCACAACCGCGGGATCGGTGCCGGTGGTGGCGGTGGTGACCGAGGGCGGTTTGGTCGCGGTCAACGCCGAGTGGGGAGTCGACGAAATCCTGCTACCGGGCACCGGGCCGGCCGAGACGGACGCCCGGTTGCGGTTGTTGACCGGCCGCCGGGGTGCGCCGGCCGCCGAACCGGCTTCCGGCCAGACCAAACTCGGTGAGTTGGTGATCGACGAAGGCACCTACACGGCCCGGCTGCGCGGTCGGCCGCTGGATCTGACCTACAAGGAATTCGAGCTGCTCAAATATCTCACCCAGCACGTCGGCCGGGTCTTCACCCGCGCGCAGTTGCTGCAGGAGGTGTGGGGATATGACTTCTTCGGCGGCACGCGCACCGTCGACGTGCACGTCCGGCGGCTCCGGGCCAAGCTGGGCCCGGAATACGAGTCGCTGATCGGCACGGTCCGCAACGTCGGCTACAAGGCGGTTCGTCCGGTGCGGGGCAAACCCCCGGGCGCGTCCGACGAGGCAGACGACGAGGACGAGGGGGTCGAGGACCTCGACGGAGCCGGCGGTGGTGCGTCCGAGTCGCTGGCCAGTCAGTGATCGTCCCGCAATGGCGCGCCGCGCTCACCGAGGACGAGCAGCGGCAAATCCGGGAGCTGATCGCCGCCGCCGGGGACCACGACGGCGTCGCCCCGGTCGGTGAACAGGTACTGCGCGAACTCGCCGGTGACCGTACCGCGCATCTGGTCGCCGAGGACGGCGGCGCGGTGCTGGGCTATCTGAATCTGAGTGCACCGCCGGACGACACCGCGCCGATGGCAGAGCTGGTGGTGGCGCCGCCGGCCCGGCGCCGCGGCATCGGGTCTGCGATGGCCCGTGCCGCGTTGACGAAAACCGATGGGCGCAACCGGTTCTGGGCACACGGCACCTTGCCGGCGGCCCAAGCCACCGCAGCGGCGCTGGGTTTGGTCCCGGTGCGTGAGCTGCTGCAGATGCGGCGGTCTCTGCACGGGGTGCCGACGCCGTCGGTGCTGGCCGGGGTCTCGATCCGCAGCTACGCGGGGGAGTCCGACGATGCCGAGTTGTTGCGTGTCAACAACGCGGCCTTCGCCTGGCATCCGGAGCAGGGCGGCTGGACGGCGGACGATCTGGCCCAGCGCCGTGCCGAGGAGTGGTTCGATCCGGCGGGACTGTTTCTGGCCTTCGAAGGAACCGTGCTACTGGGGTTTCACTGGACCAAGATCCACGCCGGCAAACCGGGCGCCGAACGGGCCGGGGAGGTATATGTCGTGGGAGTCGATCCAGCCGCCCAGGGACGTGGCCTGGGGCGGGCACTGACCGAGGTGGGCCTGGCCTACCTGGCTGACCGGCTCGCCGATGCCGAATCGCCGACCGTGCTGCTCTACGTCGAAGCGGACAACGCCGCGGCGTTGCGGACCTATGAGCGGCTGGGTTTCACGGTGCACAGCGTCGACACCGCCTACGCCCTGGTTGATCGTGGCTGACCGGGGGTTGATCTATTCACCACGCGTTCACCTGCCATGCGGTTGCCATCCATAAGTGCCGCATACGTTCCGGGGGGATTCGAACCGAACGTGAGTGGGAAGGCGAGAAACGATGAAGCCCAGAACGGCGGGTCTGGCACTGTTGGCGGCGACTGTGGGTCTGGCGCTGAGCGGGTGCGGCACTGACGACAACACCGGCGGTTCGGCCGGTGGCGCCGCGGGGGTCTCGGCGGCCGCCGGGTGCGCCGGGAAGAACACCCTGACCGCCGAGGGGTCCACCGCGCAGCAGAACGCGATCGCGGTGTTCAACCAGGTGTGGGGCCAGGAGTGCCCGGGCAAGAACCTGTCCTACAACCCGACCGGGTCCGGTGCGGGCCGCGAACAGTTCATCGCCGGGCACGTTGATCTCGCCGGATCCGATTCGCCGCTGAGCGAGGCCCAGGTCGCCCAGGCGGCCGAGCGGTGCGGCGGGGGCAACCCGGCGTGGCATCTGCCGCTGGTCTTCGGCCCGGTCAGCATGGCCTACCACCTCGACGGGGTCGAGCACCTGGTGCTCAACGGCGATGTGCTGGCGCGGATCTTCAGTGGAACGATCACCAGCTGGAACGACCCCGCCCTGGTCGCCCTCAACCCGGGAGTGGACCTGCCGGCCACCGCCATCACGCCGATTTACCGATCGGACTCCTCGGGTACCACCGACAACTTCCAGAAATACCTCAGCGCCGCCGCGCCGCAGAGCTGGACCAAGGGCGAGGGCAGCGAATTCCAGGGCGGCGTCGGGGAAGGCGCGCAGAAGTCCGCCGGGGTGGTGCAGGCGGTACAGAGCACACCCGGCGCGATCGGGTATGTCGAGAAGGGCTTCGCCGACCAGGCGAAGCTTCGGTCCGCGATGATCGATTCGGGTGCCGGAGTGGTCGCCGCGACCGATGAGGCGGCCGGGGTCGCCATCCAATCGGCCGGGCTCGTCTCGGAGGACAGCAACGACATGCGCCTGGATCTGAAGTCGCTGTATGGCACCCGGCAGCCGGCCGCTTACCCGCTAGTCTTGGTGACCTATGAGATCGTCTGCTCCAAAGGCTACGACCCGGATACGGCGGCGGCGGTGAAGTCCTTCCTGAAGACGGCGTCGACCAGCGGCCAGGACGGCTTGTCCGGTGCGGGATACGTTCGGCTGCCCGATCAGTTCCAGCGGCGTCTGAGCGCTGCGATCGACGCGATTCAGTAGCCGCCGTGCCGCACGCGATGGGAGGTGTCTAACGTCGCCGAATCGTCTCGCCCCACGTCCTCGGAGTCGTCGAAGCCGTCCGGCTCGTCCGGACCACTGACGATCCCCGCGGCGACGCGTTCCACCGGAAGCCGCATCCCCGACCTGGTGTTTCGGCTGGTGGCTCAGAGTTCCGGTGTGTTGATCATCATCTTGATCACCGCCGTCGGCGGCTTTTTGCTGCTGCGGGCGATACCGGCGCTGCAGCGTAACCGGGAGAACTTCTTCACCTATGCCGGCAGTTGGGTCACCACCGACACCTCCGCCATGCATTTCGGCATCGCCGAGATGCTGCGGGTGACGGTGTTCGTCTCGGTGTTCGCCCTGGTGCTGGCCATGCCGGTGGCCCTGGGGGTTGCCATCTACCTCGCCGAATACGCCCCCCGCCGGCTCGTCGGACCGCTCGCGTACATGGTCGAACTCCTTGCCGCCGTGCCGTCGATCATCTACGGGGCGTGGGGGCTGTACGTGCTGGCCCCGCAGCTGCGGGGCGGCGCCCAATGGCTCAACGAGAATCTCGGCGGGTTCTTCCTGTTCGCGACCGGCAATGCGTCGGTGGCCGGTGGCGGCACCATTTTCACCGGCGGGATCGTGCTGGCGGTGATGATCCTGCCGATCATCACCGCGGTCACCCGTGAGGTGCTGGCGCAGACACCCCGCGGCCAGATCGAGGCGGCGCTGGCGCTGGGCGCGACCCGTTGGGAAGTGGTCAAGACGGTGGTGGTGCCGTTCGGGCGGTCCGGATACATCAGCGCCGCAATGCTGGGCCTGGGGCGTGCACTCGGTGAGACGGTGGCGCTCCTGATCATCCTCCGGGCCACCCAGAAGGCGTTCAACTGGTCGCTGTTCGACGGCGGCTCCACGTTCGCCACCAAGATCGCCGCCACCGCATCGGAATTCAACGATCAGTACAAGGCCGGCGCCTACATCGCGGCCGGGTTGGTGCTGTTCGTGCTGACGCTGGTGGTCAACGCGTTGGCGCGCGCGGCCATTACGAAGAAGGTGCACTGATGACCGCTCTGCTGGATCGGCCGGTCAAGGAGCGCACCTTCGCGGCGGTCAGCCTGCGCCGGCGGGTGGCCAACGCCATCGCCACGGTGCTGGTCACCCTCGCGATGGGAGTCGCGCTCGTCCCGCTGGTGTGGGTGATGTACTCGGTGATCGAACACGGGTTCGCCGCGGTCACCTCCAGCGTCTGGTGGACGCACTCGCAGGCCGGCATGACGGCGTTCGCCGCCGGGGGCGGGGCCTATCACGCGATCGTCGGCACGCTGCTGCAGGGACTGGTGTGCGCGGCGCTCTCGATCCCACTCGGGATCTTCGTGGCGATCTACCTCGTCGAATACGGCGCCGGGACTCGCCTGGGCAAGCTCGCGACCTTCATGGTCGACATCTTGACCGGGGTGCCGTCGATCGTGGCGGCGTTGTTCGTCTACGCGCTGTGGGTGGCCACCCTCGGATTCCACCGCTCCGGGTTCGCGGTGTCGCTGTCGTTGGTCCTGTTGATGGTGCCGGTGATCGTGCGGGCGACCGAGGAGATGCTGCGGATCATCCCGATGGATCTTCGGGAGGCCAGCTACGCGCTGGGCGCGCCGAAGTGGAAGACCATCACCAGCATCGTGATCCCGACCGCGCTGTCCGGGATCATCACCGGGATTCTGCTGGCGCTGGCGCGGGTGATGGGCGAGACGGCGCCGCTGCTGATCCTGGTCGGGTATTCGCAGGCGATCAACTTCGACATGTTCCAGGGCTTCATGGGCTCCTTGCCGGGGATGATGTACGACCAGACCTCGGCGGGTGCGGGCACCAGCGCCGTCCCCACCGACCGGCTCTGGGGTGCCGCGTTGACGCTCATCATCCTGATCGCGGTACTCAACATCGCGGCCAGGTTCGGAGCGCGCCTCTTCGCGCCCAAGAAGTTCTAGTCTGTCGGCACACCGGCGTGCGGAGCGTCGGGCGTGAGGTTTCGATGAGGTTTAGGAGAGCTGCACGGTGGCAAAAAGGTTGGACCTGGCCGACCTCAACATCTATTACGGGTCGTTCCACGCCGTCGCCGACGTGACGCTCTCGGTCGCGCCGCGCAGTGTCACCGCATTCATCGGTCCGTCCGGGTGCGGCAAGTCGACCGTGTTGCGCACCCTCAATCGGATGCATGAGATCACCCCGGGCGCTCGCATCGAGGGCTCGGTGCTGCTCGACGGTGAAGACATCTACCGGCCCGGAATCGACCCGGTGGGCGTGCGCAAGGCCGTCGGTATGGTGTTTCAGCGTCCGAATCCCTTCCCCACCATGTCGATTCGCGACAACGTGGTGGCCGGGCTGAAACTGCAGGGTATCCGCAACCGGCGGACGCTCGATGAGACCGCCGAGTTCTCGCTCCGCGGCGCCAACCTGTGGAACGAGGTCAAAGACCGGTTGGACAAGCCCGGCGGCGGCCTCTCCGGCGGGCAGCAGCAGCGACTGTGCATCGCCCGTGCCATCGCGGTGCAACCCGATGTGTTGTTGATGGACGAGCCGTGCTCGGCGCTGGACCCGATCTCGACGATGGCCATCGAAGAGCTGATATCCCAGCTCAAGCAGGAGTACACCATCGTCATCGTCACCCACAACATGCAGCAGGCGGCGCGGGTGAGCGATCAGACGGCGTTTTTCAACCTGGCCGATGTCGGCAAACCGGGCCGGCTGATCGAGATCGACGGCACCGAGAAGATCTTCTCCAACCCGAGCCGCAAGGAGACCGAGGACTACATCTCCGGCCGCTTCGGCTAGCGGCGAAGCCGTAGCTACTCCGGCGAAGGCAGCGTGTTCTCGTCCGGGAACTTGCCGGTGGCCTGGAAGATCACCCGGCGGGCCACCTCCACCGCGTGGTCGGCGAACCGCTCGTAGAACCGGCCGAGCAATGTCACGTCGACAGCCGCGGCGACACCGTGCCGCCACTCCTTGTCCATCATCACCGAGAACAGATGCCGGTGCAGGTCGTCCATCGCGTCGTCTTCCTCGCGGATCCGGGCGGCCTTCTCCGGGTCGCGGGACAGCAGCACCTCCCGGGCGCTGTTGCCCAAATCAACTGCGACTCGGCCCATTTCGGCGAAGTATCCGTTGACCTCTTCGGGCAGTGCGTGTTGCGGGTGCCGGCGGCGGGCGATCTTGGCGACGTGCAGCGCCAGCGCGCCCATCCGGTCGATGTCGGCGACCATCTGGATGGAGCTGACGATGGCCCGCAGGTCCCCGGCGACCGGCGCCTGCAACGCCAGCAGCACGAAGGCGCTCTCTTCGGCGCGAGCGCTCATCGAGGCGATCTTCTCGTGACCGGAGATCACCTGCTCGGCTACTACCAGATCGGCCTGCAGCAGGGCTTGAGTGGCACGTTCCATGGCGATCCCGGCCAGGCCGCACATCGTGCCGAGCTGTTCGGCCAAGTCCGAGAGTTGCTCGTGATAGGCGGTTCGCATGCCCTCAAGACTAACCTGGGGGCCGATCGTGGGCCGTGCAGCGGCAGTCGCCGCCCCGGCGGCTACTCGCAGGTGGTGTCGGCTGCGTTGGTGACCGTCAGGTCGGCGGGCAGCTCGGTCGGCTCGGCGTTGGCGCCGCGGTTGAGCTGGACGTTGACCTGGGAGCCGCTGGCGGCCGGCTTGGTGACACTACGGAAATCCGAGCCGAGCACCACGCGCACGATGCTGCCCAAGCCGGTGACCCGCTCGATCGGCGCGCCGGACAGCGCCGAGGCCACGGTGGCGGCGGCCTGCTCGTTGCCGGGGGAGAACAGCACTTTGGTGCCCTTGACCGTGCCCGGGTAGTCGTCGGCGCTGTCGACGTCGAAGCCCCACTGCTGCAGCTCCGCGGAGGTGGAGGCGGCCAGGCCGGACACCTCGGTAGCGTTGGAGACGCGCACGGTGACATCACCGGGGGAGGTCGTGACCGCCCGCACCTGCTCGACGGTCGGCTTGGGCGCCGGCTCGACCGGGGTCGCCGAGGCCTGCGCGGACTGGGTGGTGGGGCTGGCCGCGGTGGTCGATACCGATGTGGCGTTGTGGTCGTTCTCGCCGGGCAGCGGATCATCGTTGATGATGGCGTCGAACAGCGCCCGCATGTCGTCCATACGCGGGACCTCGTCGCCGTTCTCGTCGGTCTCGCTGGTCGGCACGGTCACGAAGGTGATGTGCCCGGCCGCCACCTTCTGCAGCGACTGCCCGAGGTTCACCAGGTCCTTCGTCTTGACGTTGTCCACGTAGCTGTCGCCGATGAACATGTTGACCACGTTGTTGAGCTTGGTCGGCGAGAAGAAGGTGTTCGTCGAGATCAGCGAGCGCAACAGCGACGACAGGAACAGCTGCTGGCGCTTGATCCGGCCGTAGTCGCCGTTGTCCTCGGTGGTGACGTTGCGGGCCCGCACGTAGTTCAGCGCGGTCGCACCGTTGACCCGCTGCCGCCCGCTGTTCTCCAGGACGCTGCCCAGCTCGAGGTCGTAGAGCGGACTGGTGGTGCACACCTCGACGCCGCCCAGCGCGTCGACCATCTTGCCGAAGCCGACGAAGTCGACGGCCATGAACCGGTTGACCGCCAGCCCGGAGAGCTTCTGGATCTCCTTGACCAGACACTTCGGCCCGCCGAAGGCATACGTCGAGTTCAGCTTCGTCTCGGTGTAGACGGTCTCGGCGCCGTAGGTGCCGCTATCGGGATCGTAGATCGGGCCGTAGGCGCCGGTCTCGGCGTTCCAGACCTCACACTGGATCGGTGTGATCGCCAGGTCGCGCGGGAAGGACACCACCACCACGCGTTTGCGGTTGGCCGGGATGTTGACCAGCATGATCGTGTCGGATCGAGCGCCCTCGGCGTCCTCGGTGCTGCCGGCCCCGATCTGGCTGTTGGCCCCGGCGCGGGTATCGGCGCCCACGATCAGGAAGTTCTCGTCGCCGTACTGGCCGGCCGCGTCGAGGATGTCGTGCGAGTCGGGGTCCAGCGCGCTGACGTGGTTGAGGCTGCGGTTCTTCGACGTGCTCCACTGCCACGCCGAACCGGTCAGCACCAGGGCGAGTACGGCCATCAGCGCCGCCACCATCCGACCGGCCACCATCGCCCGGTGGTGGGTCCGGTGCGGGCGCGGCTCGTCGGCGTCGTCGTCGGGGCGGACCGGCGGTATCTCGCGTGCCACGTCCGGAAGTTCGGTGGTGGGCTCGAACCCGTCCCAGTCGGCCCAGTCATTGGCGGCGGCGAGCTGGGTGCCGTGAATCCGGTCCAGGTCGGGCAACTCCGACGGATAGGCCACCTCCGCTACGTCGGCGGTGAACCTCGCCGCGTCGGTGGCCGCCAAGGCCGCGAAGGCCGGTGCCTCCTCGAGGCCCAGGCCCGGCCAGAATTCGGCTTCCGGCTCCGGCGCGGGTACGGGGTCCAGCTCGACGGCCTCGACGGCCTCGACGGCTTCGACGGGTTCCGGGGCGGCGCGGCGCCGGCTGCGGCCGCCGGACGGGGGAACGCCGCCGTTGACCTTGGCGATCAGGTCGGCGACCGTCACCGAACCGTCACCGCCGTTGCGTCGGCGGGCCGGAGCCGAATGGCGGTGGGCCGGGGCGGGAGTCTGCCAACGCTCCCACGGCGCGGGTCCGGGCGGCGTCATCGTCATCAGCTGATGGTCACCGTCATCCCGGCCGTTTCCAGGCCAGTGGCCAGGAGTGGCGTTGTCGCCGTCACTCATGTCCTTACGGGCCTCCGAGTCTTCGGGACTGACGGGCGTCGATCGCCGGCCAGCGTGGCACGGATGATCACCGTTGATGCTCCGTACCCTGTTGCGCCCCCGCAGGGACTACCCACCTGGGGCAATAAGTTACTTAGTCTACTGAGAAGTTTCCAGACACGCGATGTCGAGAACGTCTCATTTCAGCCACCCGAGTGCATAATGTCGGCCCCGACCGGTACCGCGCAATCGTCCGGATCGGCCAGCCAACCGTCGGGAAGAGCGACCTTGGCCGGTGAGCCCTGCCGGCCCCGGGGCCCGGTGGCGGCCGCCGGGAACGGGATCGACCCGTCGAGCTGGGCGAGCAGGGCGTCGAGTTCGGCCAGTGTCGTGACCATCGCCAGGTCGCGCCGCAGCTGAGACCCGGCCGGGAACCCGTGCAGGTACCAGGCGACGTGCTTGCGGATCTCCCGCATGCCCTTGTCCTCGCCGAAATGCGACGCCAGCAGCTCACCGTGGCGGCGGATGATGTCGGCGACTTCACCCAGCGTGGGCGGGGTGGGTGCCGGCCGTCCGGCGAAGGCCGCGGACAGCTCGGCGAACAGCCAGGGGCGCCCCAGACAGCCCCGCCCGATGACGACGCCGTCACAGCCGGTGGCGGCCATCATGGCGAGCGCGTCACCGGCTTCGAAGATGTCCCCGTTGCCGAGCACCGGAATCGAGCGGACCTGCGCTTTGAGGGCCGCGATCTGCTCCCAGTCGGCGGTGCCGGAGTAGCGTTGCGCCGCGGTTCGGGCGTGCAGGGCCACCGCAGCGGCGCCCTCGGACTCCGCGATCCGCCCGGCGTCGAGGTGGGTGTGGGTGGCGTCGTCGATCCCGATCCGGAATTTGACGGTCACCGGGATGTCGGTGCCGGCCGTGCCGCGAACTGCCGCGGCGACGATGTTGCCGAACAGCCGGCGCTTGTAGGGCAGCGCCGACCCGCCGCCGAGCCGGGTCACCTTGGGCACCGGGCAGCCGAAGTTCATGTCGATGTGATCGGCCAGACCTTCGTCGGCGATCATCCTGGCCGCGGCGTAGGTGGTCTCGGGGTCGACGGTGTAAAGCTGCAGCGAGCGCGGGGACTCCTCCGGCGCGAACGTCGTCATGTGCAGGGTGGCCGGGTGGCGCTCGACGAGCGCGCGGGCCGTCACCATCTCGCACACGTACAGCCCGCTGACCGTACCGGTCCGGGACTGCTCCAGCTCGCGGCAGAGAGTTCGGAATGCGACGTTGGTCACACCGGCCATCGGGGCCAGCACCACGGGGCTGGCGAGCGGAAGCGAACCGATGCGCAGTACGCGCTGAACTACGGTGCCGGCGGCCATCAGCCCGCCGCCATGGCCTACGGCGCCGATGGCTCCAGCACCTTCTTGGCGGCGCGCTTCTCGGCCATCTTGGCCTCCCGCTCGAGCCGGCGCTGCTTGGCCACCTCGAACTTCTCGCACGTCTCGTCCAGCTCGGCGACGATCTTGCCGATCTGGTCCTGGTAGCGGGCCGCCTCGCCGCTGAAGTCCCGTTCGAGGATGCGCCACTTCTTCAGCACCGGCATCACCACGTCGTCGCGGTGGATGATCGGGTCATAGACACCGCCGACCGCGATGATCACCGCCTTGCGCCGGAACTCCGGCACCACGAATCCGGGCATCTGGAAGTTGGCCAGCACCCGGTGCAGCGAGTACATCGCCCGGTCCGGCGCGATGTCGAAACCGACCGCGCTGATGTCGCGGTAGAAGATCATGTGCAGGTTCTCGTCGGCCGAGATCCGGGCCAGCAGCTGGTCGGCGACCGGGTCGTTGCAGGCCCGGCCGGTGTTGCGGTGCGAGATCCGGGTGGCCAGCTCCTGAAAGGTCACATAGATGACCGAGTCGAACAGGCTCTCGGCGAACAGGTCGTCTTGGACCTGGTGGTTCTGGCCGGGGCTGAAGCCGCGGTTGACGGTCTCCATCCGCAGCGTCTCCAACTCGATCGGGTCGCAGTTGCGGGTGACGACGAGGTAGTCGCGCAGCGCGATGCCGTGCCGATTCTCCTCGGCGGTCCACCGGTTGACCCAGGTGCCCCACGGCGCGTCCATGGTGAAGTTCATCGCGATCTCGCGGTGATACGACGGCAGGTTGTCCTCGGTGAGCAGGTTCTGCACCATCGCGGTGCGGGCGACCTCGGACAGCTTCGACTGCTCGGGGTCCCAGTCCTGCCCGCCGAGCGCGTAGTAGTTCTTGCCCTCCGACCACGGGACGTAGTCGTGCGGATTCCAGTCTTTGGTCATGGAGAAGTGGCGGTTGACCGCGTTCTCGACGACCGGCTCGAGTTCGTGCAACAACTCGAGTTCAGTCCATTCACGCGTCATAACAGCTCCTGAGTACCTGTGTCCGCTAGTTGCAGGCAATATATCTGTGTATGCCGGTAGCAGCAAGTTCGCAAGGGCGTGTTGTGCTATTGATCTTCGGTCCGGCCGGTATTGAGCAGCATGTCGACGCAGAAGTCGATGAACTGCGTCCGGCTGGCCGCGAGCCGCCCGTTGAGATAGGCGGTGAACAGGGCGGTGAGCGCCCCGATCAACCCGGTCGCCACCATGTTCTGGACCGCCGGATCGCCGATCCGGGTCAGTTTGCGCTGAAGCATCCCGATGAAGGTGGGCATCCACTGCGCACCGGAGTGGGTCAGGACCGGCTCGGTCTCCGGGGCCAGCAGCAGCACCCGACCGCGCACCGGGTCGTCGACCATCAAGGCGACGAATCCTTCCACGGCTTCGCGCGGCGTACGGGCCGACAGCAGTGCCGCCATGGCGCGCGTGCACACGTCGTCGTAGACGGCGCGCACGAATTCATCACGGTCGGTGAAGCTTTCGTAGAAATAGCGTTCCGTCAGCGCCGCCGCACGGCAGACCGACCGGATGGTCAGTGTGGGCCCGTTCTCGTCGCCGAGCAGTTGGACGCCGGCGGCGATGAATTCGTCTCGGCGCAGGGCCTGACGATCTTGTAGTGGGACCCCGGACCAACGGCCCCGGCGTTGACCGGACGGCACTTCAATCTCCTAAGGTCCAATTTGCCATCGATCGTAACGCCGGTGCCTACCCCGGCGTGCGGGCCCGACGACCTGTGGGGCCGCACTGCATGCCCCCGCCGAGCCCACCGGATGCGGCCTCGAGGCCCGAGGCCGCACGGCGCTCACCGCGTTAGTCCAGACAATAAAACCGCCCGAGCGGCTGGTCGTTCCCTTGACTGGGCGCACGGTGCTGCGGAATAGTGTTCTTCAGAACGAAGAATGACGTATGTTGTCCGGACAAATCCGCATATCCGGTGCCTAAGGGCTTTCGGGGGGTGTGCGGATCTGCTGTCTGTGCCAGAAGAAGGCGGGTCATGGCGGATCACTCCAGCCTCCTGAGTCGCTTGGACCTCTTGGGCCTTGAAGGCCGCGTCGTGGTGGTGTCGGGGGCCGGCGGCGGCGGCATCGGCACGACGGTCACCGCGATGGCGGCGCGCGCCGGAGCCACGGTGATTGCGGCGAGCCGCTCGGCGGAGAACCTCGAGACGCACGTCGCCCCGCTGGCGGCCGAGGGTCTGTCGGTGCTGCCGGTGGTCGCCGACGCCGCCACCGACGAGGGCATCGCCGCGGTGCTCGATGCGGCGCGCCACGCCGACGGGCAGCTCTACGGGCTGGTCAACGTCGCCGGGGGCGCTGAGCCGTCGACCTGGATGCCCGCCACCCGGGTGGCCCGCTCCGATTGGCGAGAGATCTTCACGCACAACCTCGAGACCGCGTTCTTCATGAGCCGTGCGGTCGCCGCCGAGCTGGTGTCCCAGCAGCGCCCGGGCTCGATCGTGTCGATCTCCTCGATCAGCGGCATGAACACCGCGCCGTTCCACATCGCCTACGGCACCGCCAAGGCTGCGGTCGTCGCGATGACCCGGACCATGGCGCTCGAGCTGGCGGAGGCCGGAATCCGGGTCAACGCGGTGGCCCCCGGGGTCACCGAGACGGCCGCGTCGGGCACCTACGTCGAGGCGGACCCCGATCGGGACCGGCGAGCGATCGCGATGGGACGCCGGGGACGGCCCGAGGAGCAGGCCGGCCCGATCCTGTTCCTGCTGTCCGATCTGTCCAGCTACATCACCGGCCAGACGCTGTTGGTCGACGGTGGGCTCGACCTCAAGTGGAGCCACCTGGCCGCGGACAACACCTCACTGTTCCTCAAGGACGAAACCTTCCGCGCCGCAATGAGGAGGATGTGATGACCGATCCGGTCCAGAACGCGGATACGGCCGAAGAACTGTCGCAACCGATGACCATCGGTGTCGAGGCCTACACCTGCGCTGACTACGCCCGCGCCGAACGCGACAAGCTGTGGCGCAAGGTGTGGCAACAGGCCGGCCGGGTCGAGGACCTGCCGGAGGTGGGCAGCTACCTCACCTACGACATCCTCGACGACTCGATCATCGTGGTCCGGACCGGGCCGGAAACCTTTGCCGCCCACCACAACGTCTGCATGCACCGCGGCCGCCGACTGGTCGACACCCCGGCCGGGGCCAAGAACGCCTGCGCGCGCACCCGCAAGTCCTTCGTCTGCGGCTTCCACGGCTGGACCTACGGCCTGGACGGGGCGTGCACCCACATTCGCGAACAAGACGACTGGCAGGGCACGCTGACGCCGGAGAACACCCACCTGCGGCCGGTGCGCGTCGACACCTGGGGCGGCTGGGTCTGGATCAACATGGACCCGGAGTGCGAATCTCTGGCCGACTACCTGTTTCCCGCAGCCAAGATCCTCGACCCCTTCGGGCTGGAGAACATGCGCTACAAGTGGCGCAAATGGCTGGAGTTCGACTGCAACTGGAAGGTCGCCATGGAGGCCTTCAACGAGACCTACCACGTCTATACGACCCACCCGGAGTTCAACAAGTTCGGTGAATTCAAGGGCTGGGCCAAAGTGCAGGGCAAGCACAGCAATATCGGCTACGACGCCCCGAACGATCTGGAGACCACGAAGTCCAAGATCCGGTTGGGCACCGGCGCCGATCCCCGGGTGTCGACCGCGGAAATGCAGATCTACACCATGGAGGAGACCAACGCCACCACCACCACGACGCTGGTGAACGCCGCCAAGCGGCTGGTCGACGAGCTTCCCGAGGGCACCCCGGCCGACAAAGTCCTCGAACACTGGCTGGCGTCGGCTCGTCGCGACGACGAGGCCCGCGGCGTCATCTGGCCGACGATCCCGGCCGACGTGCTCGGCCAGGCCGGCACCGCATGGCAGATCTTCCCGAACTTCCAGATCGGCCAGGGCCTGACCAGTGCGCTGTGCTACAGCGCCAGGCCGCATCCCAGCTACAACCCCGACAAATGCATCTTCGAGGTCTCGGTGTTCGAGCTGTTTCCCGAAGGTGAAGAACCGCAGACCCAGTGGGAGTACACACCGGTCGGCGACCCGAATTGGCGCTCGGTGCTGCCGCAGGACTTCTCCAACATGGCCGCGGTCCAGCAGGGCATGAAATCCCTTGGCTACCAGGGAGCCAAACCCAACCCCTACCGGGAACGCGCCATCGTCAACCTGCACCACCAGCTGGCGAAGTACATGGGCTCCGGCGAACCGCAGGAGCTCCTGAAAGGAAACCATCGATGACGGAGTGCGCACCGACCCAGACGCCGGACGATTTCGACATCGACGCGTTGCGGGCGAAGTACGCCGCCGAGCGGGCCAAACGCGTTCGCTCCGACGGCGCCGGGCAGTACCTCGAACTCAAGGATGATTTCGTGGACTTCGCCGAGGTCGATCCGTACACCACGGTGACCCCGCGTGAACCCATCGACGCCGACATCGAAGTCGTGGTCCTGGGCGGTGGCATCGCCGGACTGCTGGCCGGCGCCTACCTGAAGAAAGCCGGCGTGCACGAAGTGCGGGTCATCGAGATGGGCGGCGACTTCGGCGGCGTCTGGTACTGGAACCGCTTCCCCGGAATCCAGTGCGACAACGACGCCTACTGCTACATCCCGATGCTCGAAGAGCTCGACTTCATCCCGTCCAAGAAGTTCGCCGACGGCGCCGAGATATTCCAGCACTGTCAGAACATCGGAAAGCACTTCGGCCTCTACGACGGGGCGATCTTCTCGACCCAGGTACGCACCGTCCGCTGGGACGAGGAGATCAAGCGCTGGCGGCTCACGACCAACCGCGGCGACGACCTGCGGGCGCGTTTCGTGGTGATGGCGCAAGGCTCCTACAACCGGCCCAAGTTGCCCGGCATCGCGGGCATCAAAGACTTCATGAACGCGGGCGGCCACGTCTTCCACTCGGCCCGCTGGGATTACGACTACACCGGCGGCGACGCGAACGGTGGCCTGGACAAGCTGGCCGACAAACGCGTGGCGCTGGTCGGTACCGGCGCGACAGGTGTCCAGCTGGTTCCGCATCTGGGGCGAGATGCCAAGCACCTCTACGTTTTCCAGCGCACCCCGTCATCGGTGGACTTCCGCGGCAATGAGCCCACCGACCCGCAGTGGGCCGCGTCGCTGCAGCCGGGGTGGCAGGCCGAACGCAAGCGCAACTTTCATCGCTGGTCGCCGTTCGAAGGCGTGGTCTTCGACGCCCCCGACATGGTGTGCGACTTCTGGACCGAGTTGGGCCGCAATCTGACCGCTCGAATCGGTTCCAGTCCCGACCCGACGGCGCTGGGCGTCGAGGAGATCATGGCGATGCGGGAGGAGGAAGACTACAAGATCATGGAGCGGCTGCGCCGCCGCATCGACGACATCGTCGAGGATCCGCAGACCGCTGAGGCGCTCAAGCCGTACTACCGGTTCATGTGCAAGCGCCCGACCTCCAGCGACACCTACCTGCCCACTTTCAATCGGGCCAACGTCACGCTGGTCGATGTGGCCGAATCCAAGGGTGTCGAAAAGCTCACCGCGAAGGGCGTTGTCGCGGGTGGCGTCGAGTATGAGGTCGAGTGTGTGATCTTCGCCAGTGGTTTCGAGATCTCCACGGAGATCAGCCGTCGGTACGCTATCGACGTCATCGAGGGCCGCGGCGGGGTGTCGCTGTTCGACCACTGGCGCGACGGGTTCGCGACCCTGCACGGTATGACCAGCCGCGGGTTCCCCAATCAGTTCCACACCGGTTTCATTCAGGGCGGCGTGTCGGCCAACACCACCGCGATGTTCGAGCAGCAAGCCGAGCACATCGCCTACATCATCGCTGAGGCGCTCAAGCGGGGAGCGACGGTGGTCGAGCCCAGTCAGGAGGGTCAGGACGCCTGGGTGAACACCGTCCGGGAATTGGCATTCGACAACTCGGCATTCGACTTGTCTTGCACACCCGGCTATTACAACAACGAGGGCCGTGGATTCGGGGATGCCAGCCGCTCGTTCCTGGGCGAGGTGTACTCACCCGGCTTCTACGCCTTCGATGATCTATTGAAGCAGTGGCGTGAGGCCGGCGACCTGAAAGGTATGGAGCTGCAGTGACATCGCAGACGACGACCACGTTGCCGACTCGCGACCTCACCGAGCGCATCGGGACCGAGGTTCTCGCTGACAAGGCGGCGCTACTGAGCGGCGCGCATGCCGGGGCGATCCGCGAGCTTCTCGAACAGCGCGGTGTGCTGGTGTTCCCGCAGATCGGCTTCACCGAATCCGAACAGGTCGCCTTCACCGAAACGCTGGGCACGCTGGCGCCCGAGCGCGACGGTGCGGCCGTCTACGACGTCACCCTGGACACCAGCGTCAACAAGCAGGCCGATTACCTCAAAGGCTCCTTCTACTGGCACCTGGACGGCACGATGAACCAGGTGCCCATCCTCGCGTCGCTGCTGTCCAGCAAGGTGCTGCCGGCCGGCGGCGGCGGTGACACCGAGTTCTGCAACACCTATGCCGCCTACGACCAGCTGCCCGAACAGGACAAGCAGCAGCTGGGTTCGCTGCGGGCGATGCACTCGGCGTGGAACTCACTGTTGTACTACGACCCGGAACCGGAAGCCGCTACGCTGCAACAGATGATGGCGATCGGCCAGTGCGAGCTGCCGCTTGTCTGGACGCACCGTTCCGGACGCAAGTCGTTGATCCTCGGCTGCACCGCCAGCCACATCATCGGGATGGAGTACTCCGAGAGCACCAAAACCCTGGTGCGACTGCGTGACTGGGCCACCCAGCCGCAGTTCGTCTACCGGCACCGATGGTCCGTCGGGGACCTGGTCATGTGGGACAACACCGGCACGATGCACCGGGCCCGCCCCTACGATCCTTCCTCGGGCCGGATGCTGCACCGGACCAAGCTCGCCGGTGAGGAACCCTTCGCTTGAGCAGTCCTGGTGAGCTCAGGTTCGACGGCCGTGTGGCCGTCGTGACCGGTGCCGGGCGGGGGCTGGGGCGCTCCTACGCGCACCTGCTCGCGGCACGGGGGGCCCGGGTGATCGTCAACGACACCGGGGCCGATCTCACCGGCGACGGCGGGCGCGTCGACCCGGCTGAGCAGGTGGCTGCGGAGATCCGGGAGGCCGGCGGCGACGCGATCGCCTGTACGGCGTCGGTAGCGACACCGCGGGGCGGGCAGGACATCATCGGCTCCGCGCTCGAGAACTACGGCCGGCTCGACGTCGTGGTCCACAACGCCGGAAACGTCCGACGCGGCTCACTGCGGCAGATGAGCTCGGAAGATTTCGACGCCGTCCTCGACGTGCACCTGCGGGGCGCTTTCCATGTCGTGCGCCCCGCGTTTCCGCTGATGTGTGACGCGGGCTACGGTCGCATCGTGTTGACGTCGTCGATCGGCGGCCTGTACGGCAACTGCGAGGTGGCCAACTATGCGGCCGCCAAGGCGGGCGTGATCGGGCTGAGCAACGTCGCGGCACTGGAAGGCGCAACCGCCGGTGTGAAGTGCAATGTCGTGGTGCCGGCGGCGGTGACGCGGATGGCCGAGGGCATCGACACCTCCGGCTACCCGCCGATGCAACCGGAACTGGTTGCGCCCGTGGTGGGTTGGCTTGCGCACGAGTCCTGTTCGGTCACCGGCGAGGTGCTGATCGCGCTGGCGGGCCGGGTGGCCCGGGCGGTGGTGGCCGAAAGCCCCGGCGTGTACCAGCCGTCATGGACCGTTGACCAGGTCGGTGAACGGATCGAGGAGATCCGGGATATCGGTACACCGGTGATCTTCCCGCCGGTACCGGATGGCCACGCCGACCACATCCGGTACAGCTTCGACCTGGCACGGACCGGCCGACTTCGGCACGACCCCGAGGAAACCCAGTAGCACAAAGGAGTGTTGTGATGCGCGAATACGTCAAGTTCTACATCGACGGGCAGTGGGTGGACCCGGCCGAACCGAAAACTCTCGATGTCGAGAACCCCGCCACCGAACAGGTCTGCGGCAAGATCGCCCTGGGCTCGTCAGCCGACGTCGACCGCGCGGTCGCGGCAGCCCGGCGGGCCTTCGCCGGCTGGTCACAGAGCAGCCGCGCCGAACGGCTGGATCTGTTGCAGTCGATTCTCGCCGAATATCAGCGCCGCAGCGCCGATCTGGCCGATGCGGTGCATGAGGAGATGGGTGCCCCGCCAGCACTGGCCGCCGGAGCGCAGGTGCAGCTGGGCATCGGGCACATGGTCACCGCGATCGACGCTCTGAAGAACTTCTCGTTCGAAGAACAACGTGGCGAGACCCTGGTCACGCGGGAACCGATCGGCGTGTGTGGCCTGATCACGCCCTGGAACTGGCCGCTGAACCAGATCGCGGTGAAGGTCTATCCGGCCTTGGCGACCGGCTGCACGATGGTGCTGAAACCCTCGGAGGTGGCCCCGTTCTCCGCATACATCTTCACCGAGATCATGGCCGCCGCGGGCGTTCCGGCCGGTGTCTACAACATGGTCAACGGCGACGGCCCCGGAGTGGGGGTGGCCCTGGCGCAGCACCCCGACATCGACATGGTGTCCTTCACCGGCTCGACGCGTGCCGGTGTCTCGGTGGCCGAGAACGCCGCGCCCACGGTGAAGCGGGTGACTCAGGAACTCGGCGGTAAGAGTCCCAACATCGTGCTCGACGACGACGCGTTCGTCGACAGCGTCACCGCCGGCGTGGCGAACATGATGGTCAACTCCGGGCAGAGCTGCAACGCGCCGTCGCGCATGCTGGTGCCCAACTCGCGGATGGAGGAGGCGATCGCGATCGCGAACGCGGTAGCCGGCCAGGTGAAGGTGGGCGATCCCGGTGACGCGAAAGCCATCGGTCCGGTGGCATCGAAGATGCAGTTCGAGAAGGTGCAGGGCCTGATCGAGAAGGGCATCGCCGAAGGTGCGACGGTCGCTGCCGGCGGCGCGGGCCGCCCGGACGGGCTGGACACCGGCTACTACGTCAAGCCGACGGTCTTCGCGCACGTGAACAACCAGATGACGATCGCGCGGGAAGAGATCTTCGGGCCGGTGCTGTGCATCCTGGGCTACGACGACCTCGACGAGGCCGTCGAGATCGCCAACGACACCGATTACGGTCTGGCCGGCTACGTCTCGGCCGCCGACGCCGACGCGGCGCGTGCGGTGGCCCGCCGGATCCGGGCGGGTTGGGTGACCATTAACCACGCCTTCGACATGAACGCGCCGTTCGGCGGTTACAAGCGCAGCGGTAACGGCCGGGAATGGAGCGACGCCGGGTTCCACGAGTATCTGGAGACCAAGAGCACGCTGGGCTACAGCACCGCGGCGGGCTGAGGCCGCAAACTCACTCGTAGTGCACGGTGATCGAGCCGCCTTCGGGTACGCCCTGGCAGGTCAGGATGTACCCGTCGGCGACCTCGTCATCTTCGAGCGCCTTGTTGACGATCATCGTCGCGGACCCCTCACTGATGTGGGCGATGCAGGTTCCGCAGTTGCCGGCCTCGCAGGAGAACGGCGGCGCCAAACCGGCCCGACGGGCGCTGTCCAGCAGGGTCTCCCCGGCGACCCGAGGCACCGACGCCTTCTTGCGCCCGATGTGAATGGTGACGGTCCCGCTCACCTCGGCCGCGGCGCCGGCGTCGGCCGGTGTGGCCGGTGCCGCCCCGGACGCGACATCGAAGTCCTCGACGAAAAGCCGGCCCGGGCCGGGCCAGGCCTCGCGCACCACGGCCATGAAGCCCTCCGGGCCGCACAGGTAGCAGTCGGCGCCGGTGTCGGCGCCGACGAACGCGGTGACGGCGGCCGCGTCGAGGAGGCCGTCGGTGTCGTCGCGATGCCGCTGCACCGACAGCCGGCCCGGGTAGCGGGCGGCGAGGTGGGCCAGTGCATCGTCGAAGATCGCCGCCGCGGAGTCGCGGTCGGCGCAGAGCAGTCGCACGGTGCGGTCGGTGCTGGCCAGTGCGCTCTTGGCCAGCGAGAGGATCGGTGTGATCCCGCTGCCGCCGGAGAACCCCAGCAGCGGAGCGTCCGAGGAATCCAGGCAGAAGGTCCCCGCCGCGCGGGTCATCGTCAACTCATCGCCTTCGGCGACGTTGTCCAGCAACCAATTCGACACCTTGCCGCCGGGAACACGCTTGATCGTGGTCATCAGCTCGGTGTCGGTGTCCGGAGAACTCGACATGGAGTAAGAGCGGTAGAGCTCCTCGCCGTCGACCTTCACCTGGAATGTCGAGTACTGGCCGGCCCGGTAGGCAAACGGAGTCTCGTGCGGAGCCAGGACGAACGTGTACGCGTCGGCGGTCTCCTTGACGATGCGGGTCACGGTAGCCCGCTGGAATACATGAGTGACCGCCATGACCACCCCTTCCGGTTTGCGTTCTTCGTTACAGAGAATACTATTCTCTCAAACCGATAGGATGTTCTCAACATGGTGTCTGGGTTGGCCGGGTCGTCCACCGCGGTGCTCGCGTTCGAGGACCGCCGGTTGCCGCTGCCCGAGCTCGACGAACGCGCCGCCGCGCTGGCCGCCGCGCTGGCCGCCGACGGTGTGGCCGCCGGTGACCGGGTGGCGCTGATGGCGTCGAACCGGCCGGAATTCGTCGTCGCCGTGTACGCCATCTGGCGGCTCGGGGCCGTCGTCGTCTTGATCAGCCCCGCCTGGAAACGCGACGAGGTGGGGCACGCCCTGACGCTGACCGAACCCCGCTACGCGCTCGGCGACCATCCGGTGCTGGCCGAGCTGATGCCGATGCGCCACCTGGACGAACCGGTACCCCCCGGTCCGCCGGCCGGTGCCCCGCCGGCGGTCCCAGCAGCCGCCGGCGTCGACGCCGTACTGGTGTTCAGCTCCGGCACCACCGGCCTGCCCAAGGCGGTCCGGCACACGCACGCCTCGATGGCCGCCGGGGTGCGGCACTGGCGGGATGCGCTGGGATTGACCGCCGCCGACCGGATCCAGGTGGTGACACCGCCGTCCCACATCCTCGGCCTGCTCAACATCCTGACCGCATTGAGCGTCGGGGCGCGGGTACGCCTGCACCGCCGGTTCGACGTCGACGCGATGCTGACAACGATCGCCGAGGATCGGATCACCGTGGAGATGGCGGTGGCGCCGATCGCGCTGGCCATCGCCGGGCATCCGGACCTGGAGTCGTTCGACCTGTCCTCGCTGCGCTTCATCATGTGGGGCGCCACCCCGGTCGCCGCCGCAGTCGCCGAGGAGGTCACCCGGCGCACCGGGGTCCGATGGGTGCCGGCCTACGGCACCAGCGAGCTGCCCGTGCTGTCCTGCAGTGCGATCAACGGAGCCGGCCCGGACGACTCGGATCTGCACACCGTCGGGCATCCGGTGCCCGGGGTCGAGCTGCAGGTGGTGGACGCCGAGACCGGCGAGCCGCTGCCGCACGGCGTGCCCGGGGAGATACGCGCCCGCTCCGAATCACTGATGGCCGGCTACCTGCCGGACGAGGCGACGTCAGAAGTGGTGCGCGAAGGGTGGTTTCACACCGGCGACGTCGGCATCCTCGATGCCGACGGCCGCTTGCGGATCACCGACCGCTGCAAGGAGATGATCAAGGTGCGCGGCTTCCAGGTCGCCCCCGCCGAGATCGAGGCCGTGCTGCACGAGCATCCCGCGGTCGCCGACTGCGGAGTGTTCGGGGTGCCCGACCCGGGTGACGGCGAGGCCGTCGTCGCGGCGGTCGCACTGCGCGAACCGATCGACGAGGCGGAGCTCACGGCGCTGGTGGCTGAGCGCCTCGCGTCCTACAAACGACTCAGCCGAGTGGTGGTCGTTCCCGAGATCCCCCGGCTGCCGTCCGGAAAACTGTTGCGTCGACTACTCAAGGAGCGCCTATGGATGTCCGGCTGAACGCTGAGCAGCGGCAACTGCGGGATGCCGCAGCGAAGCTCGCCGACGACCTGGGGCCGGCGTCGGTCGCCGAACTCGACGATGCCAACCGGGTGGTCCGCCTGGAACGCGCTGTCGCCCAAACCGGTTGGCGATCGCTGCGCTCGGACGGGGCGTCCGGAGTGGAGGTGGCGATCGTCGCCGAGGAGTTCGGACGCGGCCTGGTCGACGTGCCGTTCCTGGGGCCGGTGCTCGCCGATGACCTGGGCCGGCACGTGCCTCTGGGCGCGGAACCAACCACGATCGCCTTCAACGAGAGAGCCATCGACGCGCGCGGCGCCGCCCGGGCCGCGGCGGTGCGCGAGCACGCGGTGCTGACCGCCCCGGTCGGTGCGCTGCGCAGCGGAGCCGACCTGACCCGAACCGGAGCTGAGCTGGCCGGCGCGCTGCAGCAGGCCGGTCAGCTCGGCGCCGAGAGCGCGTCGCGCTGGCAGGCATTGGCGTTGGCGGCGACCGCCGCCGACCTGGTCGGCACCGCGCGCGGCGCACACGCGCTGGCGTGCGACTACGCCAAGATCCGGGAGCAGTACGGCAAACCCATCGGCGGCTATCAGGCCATCGCCCACCTGCTCGCCGAAGGGCTGGCGCTGATCGAGGGCTCGGTGAGTGTGCTGCGGCACGCCGCCTGGGCCGTCGACGAAGCCGATGCGGCCGATGCGGTGCGCGCCGCGCGCATCGCCAAGATCTATTGCGCCCGTACCGCCCGGACGGTCTGCGAGACCGCGATCCAGGTGCACGGCGGTATCGGCAACACCTGGGAATGCCTGGCGCACGTCTACCTGCGGCGGGCACTGACCTCGACCGGCCTGTGGCCCGTGACGATTAGGGAGATCGCTGATGGACTTTCGTGATTCGCCCGCCGAAGCCGACTTCCGCGGCCGGCTTCGGGCCTGGCTGACCGAGCGGGCCGGCACCTTCCCCGCCGCGGGCGACGACGAGTACTGGGCGCGGCAGGGCGAATGGCATCAAGCCCTCTACGGCGCCGGATTCTTCGGGGTGTCCTGGCCGCGCGAGTACGGCGGCCAGGAGCTGCCGCCGGTTTACGACGTGATCGTCGACGAGGAGCTGGCGGCCGCCGGCGCCCCGCCGCGGCCGAGCCTGGGATATCTGGTCGTGGGGCTGGGCCGGCACGCCAGTAAAGAACTGCAGCAACGGTTCCTGCCCGGGATGATCGACGGCACGCAGCGTTGGTGCCAAGGCTTCTCCGAGCCCGGGGCCGGGTCGGACCTGGCGTCGCTGACCACCACGGCGACCCGCGACGGCGACGACTACGTCATCTACGGGCACAAGATCTGGACCAGCTACTCCGACGTCGCAGACTGGTGCCTGCTGCTGGCCCGCACCGACAAGGATGCCCCTCGGCACCGCGGTATCTCGGCGTTCATCATCTCCATGCACCAGCCCGGCATCGAGCAGCGGCCGCTGCAGATGATCAACGGTGTCACCACCGAATTCGGGCAGGTGCTCTTCGACGGTGCGACGGTTCCGGCCAGTCAGATGGTCGGTGCGCCGGGGGAGGGCTGGGCACTGGCGATGACGGTCGTCGGCCATGAGCGAGAGCCGTCGACGCTGGGGTATTCCGCACGCTACGGCAAGCTGGTCCGGCAGATGGCGGCGCGCGTCGAGGGTGCCGGTGCCGATGTTCCGGAGGAATTAGCCTGGGCAGCAGTCGAAACCGAGATGCTGCGGCTGCATGTGCGTCGTCGGCTCTCCGAACAGCTCGACGGGCTGTCGCACGGCCCGGAGGGTTCGCTGGACAAGCTGCTGATGACCTGGGTGGAGCAGTCGGTAGGCCACGCCGCGCTGGCCGTCGGCGGTGTCGACGATCCCGATCTGCTCAGTGCCTACCTGTACAGCCGCGCCCAGAGTGTGATGGGCGGGACCTCGCAGATTCAGAAGAACATCATCGCCGACCGAATCCTGGGATTGAAGTGACCGAGTGGTCGCCAACGCGGGCGGAGCCCGGGTGAAGCGACCAACGTAAGGAGTTTGACATGTACGACGTACCTGCCGAGATCGACGTGCGCGCCGATGGCCCGCTGCGGATCATCACGCTCAATCGACCCGACGCGCTCAATGCGGTCAACGACGCGCTGCACACCGGCCTGGCGAAACTGTGGTCGCAGCTGGAGGAAGATGGCGATGCCCGGGCGGCGGTGCTGACCGGAAGCGGGCGGGCATTCTCGGCCGGTGGCGACTTCGCCTACCTCGACGAGCTGCGCCGCGATGAGAAGCTGCGGGCCAAGACGATCTTGCACGGCCGTGAGATCGTGCTTGGTATGGCGCGCTGCCGCACACCGGTCATCGCCGCGGTCAACGGGCCCGCGGTCGGGCTGGGCTGCAGCCTGGTGGCGCTCAGCGACATCGTCTACATGGCCGAATCCGCTTATCTCGCCGATCCGCACGTGCAGGTGGGCCTGGTCGCCGCCGACGGCGGCCCGCTGACCTGGCCGCTGCAGATGAGCCTGCTGCTGGCCAAGGAGTACGCGCTGACCGGAACACGGATCCCGGCCGCGCGGGCGGTGGAGCTCGGCCTGGCCAACCACGTCGTGGAAGACCCACTGGCCGAGGCGATCTCGTGCGCCAAGCGCATCGCCGAACTGCCCCGCCAGGCGGTCGAGAGCACCAAGCGGCTGCTCAACATCCACCTGGAGCGAGCCGTGCTGGCGGCCCTGGATTTTGCGAACGCCGCCGAAGATCAGTCGTTCAAGACCGAGGACTTCGCCAACATCATCGATCGGCTCACCGCGAACAAGAACTGATCTGCAATGACGATCGCCGAGTTGCTTGCCGCCGCGCGTGACGGATCGGTCCGCGCGACGGGGCGGCTGCTCAGCTTGGTCGAAAGCGGCCGACGGGTCGAGGTGCTCGCCGCCGTCGGCCCGGCTTCGACCCGGGTCATCGGGGTGACCGGGCCGCCGGGCGCGGGCAAGTCCACCACGATCGCGGCCCTGGTGGGGGCGTACCGGGAACGCGATATGCGGGTGGCGGTCCTGGCCGTCGACCCCTCTTCACCGTTCAGCGGCGGCGCCCTGCTCGGCGACCGCATCCGAATGGCCGCCCACATCAACGATCCGGCGGTGCTGATCCGGTCGCTGGCGTCCCGCGGCCACCTCGGCGGACTTGCCGAAGCCGTCCCCGCGGCCATCCAGCTGATGGCCGGACTCGGCTATGACGTCCTGCTGCTGGAGACGGTCGGCGTCGGCCAATCCGAGATCGAGATCGCCGCGATCGCCGATCCGACGATCGTGGTGCTCAATCCCGGTGCCGGCGACGCGGTGCAGGCCGCCAAGGCCGGGCTGCTGGAAGTGGCCGACATCGTGGTGGTCAACAAAGCCGACCGCGAGGGCGCGCAGCAGACCGTACGCGATTTGCGGGTTGAGCTGAAGCACACCGGCGCACCGATTCTCAGCATGATCGCCGCGCAAGGCGAGGGCCTCGGTGAGCTGATGGACACCATTGAGGCGCACCACCGCACCGACAGCCGGGAGCGTCGGCTGGCGCGGGCGCGCGCACAGATCCTGTCGCTGGCGCAGACCCGGCTGCGGACCCACCCGGCGCTGAATCGACTCGCCGAGTCGGTCCTCGACGGGAGCGATGACCCCTACTCGGCGGCGGAGCGGCTGCTGTCGCCGGAGGAGCCGTGACGTTCTAGGGCCTTTTCTGAGCCGACCAGCGGGGCAGGTTCAGCGGCAGATCGTTGTAGGTGGCGATGCCGGGTTCGGCGGCCACCACGGCCGGAATCGCGTTGATCGGCGGCATCGCGGTCATGATGTGGCCGAGCTCGAAGAAATCGTCGATGGATGTCGCCGAAGCGATCATGTCCGGCGGCGGGGTGAAGCCGACCTGCATGTTCACCGTCGGGCGGCCGTCGATGGTGATCTTCCAGCCGTCGCCGTCCAGCTGCCAATCCGGTTCCAGCGTCTGACCTTTGCGCCACCTCACGTTGATGTCGATCACGGTCTCGCCGCCCGCGATGCCCCGCCAGCTGGCGAACACACCGGCCACGTGGCCCGCCGGGATGGTCCACGATGCCATCGCCAGATCCGCGGTGGTCTGGGCGTATTCGGAGACACAGGTGATCTCGTCGAGTTCGACGCCGATCGCGTCGGCGACCAGTTGCACCGCCTCGGCGAATATCGCGGTCCCCTTGGCGGCCATCGGCGCCAGGTCCGGATCGTCGATCGCGACGCCGAAGCCGACCGGGCGCTCGGTGTCGGGGGAGTCATACAGCGTGGTGTCGGCCGATTCGGTGATGGTGATCTTGTCGATCCGGTCGCACGCCGTGGCCGCAACGATCGCCAGTAACTCGGCGAAGCCCGGGCTGACCCCGGAACCGAACAGCGTGGCGCCGCCCTTGCGGCACGCCTCCTCGAGCCGGGCCCGATCGTCACCGAGGTTGCGGCCGGTGATGAACGATGCCGAGGTCACGACGTTGACGCCCGCTGACAGGATCTCCACCAACTCGTCGACGTTGATCCACATCGGGTTGTAGACGACACAGTCCGGTTTCAGCGCCAGCAGCGCCGCGACGTCGTTGGTGGCCGAGACGCCGAGCGGGCCGATGCCGACCAGCTCCCCGACGTCGCGACCGACCTTGTCGTCGGACCACGCGAAAAGCCCGACGAGTTCGTAGTCCGGATTGGCGGTGATCGCCCGGACGGAGCTCTTCCCGACGTTGCCCGTCGTCCACTGAACGATCCGGTACGGGGCGTTCGGCATGGATTTCACCTCGTGTTCTCGGCCCGATTACATCTGCGCCCAGACGATCTTCGTCTGGAGGTAGGTTTCGATGCCGGCCTTGCCGGACTCGTAGCCCCAGCCGGACTGCTTGTAGCCGCCGAACGGCATCGAGTGGTCGAACTGCATCTGGCAGTTCAGCCCCACCGTTCCGGCCTTGAGCCGCTTGGCCAGCCGGTGTGCCCGGCCGAGATTGCTCGTCCATGCGGTGGCGGCCAAACCATAGGTGCTGTTGTTGGCCAGGGCGACCGCCTCGTCGTCGTCGTCGAACGGCAGGATCGTGACCACCGGCCCGAAGATCTCCTCCTGGAACAGCCGACTGGAATCGGGGTCGACGCCGGTGACCACGGTGGGGTGCACGAAGTAGCCCTTGCGGTCCAGCCGGTGGCCGCCGGTGACAAGCTCGTTGCCGTCGGCCTTGCCCTGGTCCAGGTAGCCCAGTACCCGGGTGAGCTGCTTCTGGCTGATCAGCGGACCGACCATGACGCCCTCCTCCTTGGGGCCGCCAAGCTGCATCATGTTGGCCATGTTGGCGATGCCTTCCACCACCCGCTCGTAGACGCCGCGCTGGGCGAAGATGCGCGATCCGCAGACGCAGGCCTGCCCGGAGTGCACGAAGGTGCCGAACGCGGCCATGGTGATGGCCGTGTCCAGGTCGGCGTCGTCGTAGATCAGCACCGGCGACTTGCCGCCGAGCTCCAGGGTCACCTTGTTGAGATTGCTTGCCGCCGAGGAACGCACGATCTCCCGGCCGACTTCGGTCGATCCGGTGAACGCGACCTTCTCGACGTCCGGATGTGCGGTGATCGCCGCGCCGGCGGTGTGGCCGTAGCCGAGCACCATGTTGACCACGCCATCGGGCACTCCGGCCTCGGACAGGATGCGGTCGAGGACCAGTGCCGACAGCGGCGTTTCCTCGGCCGGCTTGACCACACTGCTGCAGCCCGCGGCCAGCGATGGGGCCAGCTTGGCGCAGAAGTTGAAGACCGGACCGTTCCACGGGAAGATCAGCCCCACCACGCCGTAGGGCTCACGCAGCGTGTAGACGTGCTGATGCGACTCGATGCCGGTCAGCCCGCCGGTGTTGACGTCGCGGGCGATGCCGTCGATCTTGGTGCACCAGCCGGCGTAGTAGCGGAACCATTCCGAGCCGACCTTGGTGATGATTGCGGCCTGGGATGCGGGGATGCCCGCGTTGAGCGACTCGAGCTCGGCCAGGACCTCGGCGTTCTCGTCGATGAGGTCGGCGATCTTCCACAGCACCCGGGCCCGGTCGTAGTCGGCCATGCCCGACCACACCCCGGATTCGGCGGTGGCCTTGGCCCGGGCGACGGCGTCGTCGACGGCTTCGGGCCCACAGTCGGTGAACTCGGTGAGCTGCTCTTCGGTGGCCGGGTCGATGATCGGAATCACGTCGCCGGTGCCGGGGACTTTCCGAATGTCGTCCAACACCGCCTGCACCGACATCGATAATCCCCTTCTCACATTTCGATAATTGCGTTCCGCAGCTTGAGGCTATGCGCTTCCTCATGGGAAGTCCAGGGCTCACCCGCGGCGCGGTTGCAGGCTCGGCGGCCGGCGGCGCTCAGCGCAGCGGCGGACGTGCCTAGAGCCCGACTCTGCGCCGGCGGTAAGGGTTCGTGTCCGCGGCGCGGGCGGCATCAGCCGCGGCGGCGGCGAGTGTGCGCGGCGCGGCCGGTCAGTTGCGCGCGAAGCCGTGTGCGCAGAAGTCCCAGACCTCGTCAGCGGTCAGCGGGTTGACCGCCGGATCGGTTGAGGCCGGGCTGGATTGAGCGTTGAACATGACCGTCTGCATGATCATCGCCGCCACCCGCCTGGGGTTGGGTCCGGCGCGCAACTGTCCAGCGGCCGCCGCCTGTTCGGTCAGTTCGGTGAGCAACGTCAGCAGCGGGGTGTGGGCGACCTTCACCTCGGCGGGGTGGGTCAACAGCAGGCTCGGGGCGAAATCGGTGAACAGCGGCCGTTTGGCGGCCGGGTCGGGGCGTGAGGACTCGAAGAGTAACTCGACGGCGACTTTGAGGCGTTCCAACGGATCGGGGTAGTTGGCCGTCGCGGCGCGGATCTGTTCGGCCGCGCGGCTCAGGGCGTCCTCGAAGAGCGCCAGCAACAGTTCGTGTTTTCCGTCGAATTGCAGGTAGAAGCTGCGCAGCGACTGCCGGGAGCGGTCGACGACTTCCTGGACGGTGAAGTCGGTGCTGCCCTTTTCGATGATGATCGACTGCGCCGCATCCAGAAAACGCTGAACGCGTTGCGCCGCACGAATCTTCGCGGTTTTGATGGAGCGTTCGACCGCGCGCTGCTTCCAGGCGGGTTCTTCGCTCGGGCTGGTCACCGGGACTCCGGGCTGGTGTGCGGTAGGAAAGGCACAGCGCAACTGTACGGGACGGTGACCGGCAGCCCGCCCGCGGCACCGGCAGTCGGATGACGATTCAGAGATCGCAACTTCTCCATTCGAGAATGATATTCTCATCCCTGCGTCTATGGAAGCGGACTCGCAAGATCCGAGCCGGTCCGCAATCGGGAGACCCCGGGACGCCCGAACCGAGGAGTGTCGGTGCAACTCGCCTTTGATACCGACGTCGAGAGTTTCCGAGCGGAGTTCTCGGCGTTCCTCGACGAGCATCTGCCCACCGAGGCCGAGGCGCTCGAGCGGTCACAGTCGTGCTCGCACGTCCCGGAGTGGGCGCGGCGCTGGCAGCGCCTGCTGTTCGACAACGGCTGGCTGCTACCGGGCAATCCGCCCGAATTCGGTGGCCGCAACGCGAACATCCTGCAGCAGTACGTGCACTCCGAGGAGCTGTCCCGCCGGCGGATCTACCCCAGCTTCAACCCGCAGGGGGTCGGCATCATCGCGGCTTCCCTGCTCTCGTTCGGGACCGAGGAGCAGAAGCACCGCTGGGCGGTCCCGATCCTGCGTGCCGAGATCACCGCCTCGCTGGGTATGAGCGAACCCGGAGCGGGCTCGGACCTGGCCGGGCTGCAGACCCGCGCGGTGCTTACCGGAGACCACTTCGTGGTCAACGGCCAGAAGGTGTGGACGTCGGGTGCCCACCATGCCGACGTGTTGTTGACCTTCGTCCGCACCGACCCGGACGCGCCGAAGCACAAGGGCATCAGCGTCCTGCTGATACCCACCGACGCCGAAGGCGTGGTGCGGCGCCCGTTCGCGTCCGCATGCGGCCACGACGACGTCGATTTCAACGAGGTCTTCTTCACCGATGTCAAGGTGCCGGCCGAGAACCTGGTCGGCCCGCTCAACGGCGGCTGGGGGGTCGCCAACGGCTCGCTCGGCCATGAACGCACCCTGTTGTGGCTGAGCTTCGCCGATCGGCTGCGCGACCTGATCCATGACTTCCGGCCGGTCGGGGAGCTGGACCGCGACCGCTTCGCCACCTTGTTGATGGACAACCAGGCGCTGCGGCTGCTCGGCTCGGTGGCCCTGGCCCAGGCGGCCCGCGGCGAGCAGGACGTGCCGGCGCTCTCGGTGCTCAAGCTGTTGGGATCCGAGGCGGTGCAGAGCGCCGCCGAGCACGCGCTCGACGCGGCCGGCAGCAGTGGCCTGACCCACCCGGCCAGCTCGGGAAGCTACACACCGATGAACGAGGACTACGCGACCGCGAGTTGGTTCGATCGCTACCTGCGCAGTTTCTCCGGCACCATCGCCGGTGGCACCTCGGAGATCCAGCGCAACATCATCGCCCAACGGGTGTTGGGCCTGCCGCGCTAGTCGCTAGAGCTGCACTAACCGTGGCGCCGAGCGCCGAGCCCGCAGACCCCCGCCGACCCGGCGGGTCAATTCCCGCGTACTGCCGAGCAATCCGTCCAGGACCAGCACCCGCTCGACGTGGTGGTGCAGATCGTGTTCGGCGGTGAAGCCGATGCCGCCGAGCACCTGCTGGCAATGCGCGGCCGCGGTGAGCGCGGCCTTTCCCGCGGCGGCTTTGGCCAGCATTGAAGTCAGGTCCGGGCTTTCCACGACGGGCACCGACAGGGTGGCCTCGGCGCCCTCGATGGCGACCAGGGTTTCGGCGAGCCGGTGCCGAACAGCCTGGAAAGAAGCGATCGGCTTGCCGAACTGCACGCGGTCCAGCGCATGCTCGCGGGCCAGGGCCAGCATGGCTCGCGCCGAGCCGACCAGCCACCACCCCAACGCGCGGCGGGCCTCACCCACGCGCATCAGCTCCCCGCCGGGCACCGTTCGCAGCGGAAGCCCGCCGAGAACGGGATTGTCGCGATTGCCCTCGCCCCGTTCCCAGATCACCCAGCTACCGCCGGCGAAGGGCATCGGGGGAGTGCCGCCAGGCAGGCCGCCGATGGTCTCCAGTATCACGTCGTTGAGCACCGACGCGTGCGCCCCGGTCTCTCCGAGCAGCCGGAAGACTAGCGGGATCGCCAGGTCCGGGTCGTCGGAAAGCATTTCCGCCCAACCGAGTTCGGCCAGGGCTTGGTCCAGCTCGGGGCCGGAATGCGACGCCATGGTCTTGCGCAGGGTGTCTTCCAGCAGCGCGATCGACGTGGCATCCATTCCGGTGGTCACCGTCATTCCTTCCCCAGGTCGAGCAGTCGGCGGGCGATGATGTTGCGCTGGATCTCCGACGTGCCGCCGTAGATGGTCGCCGCGCGGGAGTAGAGAAACTCGGTGCGCCAGGACGAATCATCGAGCTCAATGGTTCCCGGCAGCAGGTCGCGCACCGTGTCGAACAGCTTCTGTTCGGCGGTGGCCAGCAGTACCTTGTCGATCGAGGTTTCCGGGCCCAGCCGCACTCCGCCGGCCAGGCGGTGCTGGGTGGCGCGGGATCGGCAGCGCAGCGTATGCAATGCGAGGTAGGCCTCGCCCAGATCGGCGTCATCGACCTCGGTCGTCTCGGCGATGAGTCGATCCAGACGGGAGTACAGGTAGGCGATGCGTTGCCAGAAGCAGGTGGAGCGCTCGAACGGCAGCAGATCCATGGCGAGCCGCCAGCCGTCGCCGGGCTTGCCGAGCATGCGGTCGCCGGGGACCACCACGTCGTCGAAGTAGACCTCGCAGAATTCGTCCACGCCGTGCATCGTCCGTAGCGGGCGAACGGTGATGCCGGGGGCGTCCATGTCGACGAAGAACGCGGTGATCCCGTCATGCCCGGGAGCGGTGCGGGTCAGCAGGACGCAGCGCGTCGAATACTGAGCGAAGCTGGTCCAGACCTTCTGGCCCTTGATGATCCAGTTGTCGCCGTCGGGAGTGGCGCGGGTGGACAGCGATGCCAGATCGCTGCCGGAGCCCGGCTCGGAGAAGCCCTGGCACCACTGTTCGCGACCGGACAGCAGCCGGGGAACCATTTCCGCGGCGAGTTCCGGCGGCGCGTAGTCGATCATGGTCGGCGCCAGCACTTCCAGCATCGAGTACGGGCCGGGTTCGGCGAGCCCACGGCCGACGACCTCTTCCCCGACGACCGCCCGCAGCATCGCCGGACCGCCCAAGCCACCGGCCTCGACCGGCCAGCCGTAGCGCATCCAGTCGGCCTCGTACAGCGCGGCGCAAACCCGGCCGAACTGCTTGACGTGGCCCTCCAGGGAGTGATCCGGGCCGGGGGTCAGGTCGTTCTCGTCGAGCCAGGCGCGCAGATCCGCGTGGAATTCAGAAACATTCATTTCGCTGAGGGGCGACCGATCGCGTGCGGACGGCCCGAGTCATGTGCACCACTGCGGCGGATGAACGTCATCGCCCGGGTCTTGAGCCGCCACCCGTCCGCGGTCCGCACATAGGTGTCGTTGTAGTAGCCGATCCGCATGTCGTGGCTGGCGTGGTCGATGAAGCACAGCGGTTGGGTGCCGGTAGCGGTGTCACCCTCCAGCTCGATCACCGGGTTTCCGGTCATGAACAAGCCCTTGGGGGCGGCGTCCACCAGCACCGGAAACCGGTCCAGCGAATAGGTTTCGCCGAATGCGCTGTAGGTTCCATCCGGGGTGAACACCGCCACCAGTCCGTCGATGTCGCCCTGGGTGATCGTCACCGCGTAACGCGCGAGCAGTTGCTGGATTTCGACCAGCTCGTCAGTTCTTGTTGACATACACCTGACCGCCTTTCATGACGAACTTTACGTTTTGAGTAACGGTGATGTCGGACAACGGATCTCCCGGCACACCGATGATGTCTGCGAGTAGGCCCTCGGCCAGTCGGCCGCGGTCGGTGGCGTTGATCAGTTCGGCCGCAGTCACCGTCGCGGCCCGCAGCACCGCCGTCGGCGGCATGCCCCAATCGACCAGGGTGACCAGCTCGTCGGCGTTGCGGCCGTGCGGGATCGCGGGTGCGTCGGTGCCCACGGCGATCTTGACCCCGGCCTCGTAGGCGGCCTTGATCGAGGTGCGGGCCTTGGGGAACATCTCGGCTGCCTTGGCCTGAAGTACGGGCGGCGCCTTGGACACATCCATCGCCTCGGCCAGGCGCCGGGTGGTGACCAGGAAGCGGTCGTGCTCGACGAGCATCGCTATCGCCTCGTCGTCCATCAAAAACCCGTGTTCGATGCAGTCGATTCCGCATGCCACCGCGTGTTTGACCGCTTCGGCGCCGTGGGTGTGGGCGGCCACCCGCAGCCCGCGCCGGTGCGCCTCGTCGACGATGACACGCAGCTCTTCATCCGAATAGTGTTGGGCGCCGGCCTCTCCGGTCAGCGACATGACGCCGCCCGAGCAGCACACCTTGATCAGCTGCGCCCCGTGCTTGATCTGATAGCGGACCGCCTTGCGGATCTCGTCGACGCCGTTGGCGATGCCCTCCTCGACAGTCAGCTCCAGCACGCCGGGCATGAACGCCGCGAACATCGTCGGATCCAGATGACCGCCGGTCGGGGTGATCGCGTGACCGGCCGGCACCACCCGGGGCCCCTCGATCCAGCCGGCGTCGATCGCCTTGCCCAGTGCGACATCGAGCAGATAGCCGCCGGTCTTGACGAACAAACCGAGGTTGCGCACGGTGGTGAAGCCGGCTCGCAGGGTGCGCCGCGCATTGCCCACCGCCCGCAGCACCCGGGTCGGCGGATCATCCTGCACCTGAGACAGGCCGGGGTTCTCGCCCCGGCCGCCCATCAGCAGGTTGACCTCCATGTCCATCAAGCCGGGCAGCAGGATCAGGTCGCCCAGATCCAGCGTCTCCGCCGAAGGGTCTGCTGAACCGCCGACCCCGACGATCCGATCGCCTTCGACCCGGATGACACCGGGCCGGATGATCTCACCGGAGTCGACGTCGAGCAGCCCGGCCGCCTTGAGCGTCAGCACCTTTAGACGACCGGTTCCTTGATGCAGTCGATCCAGGCGGCGCCGCTGTCGGGCACTCGGGGCTGTTTCCACGCTTCGATCGGGAACGACACCATCACCAAAGACTGCAAGACGTGCATCAGCGAGCGCGCATCATCGGGCAGATCATCCAGGTCGAACTTGTCCAGGTAGGTGATGGCGTCCTCCAGCCGCCCGAACGCGGCGTCGTAGAACTCCTGCATCTCGCCCATGGTCGAGGCCAGCCGCTTGGCATAGCGCTCGGGCTCGGTAGCCAGATCCCAGTCGGCGTAGGGTTCCAGGTCGGCGAAGTCAGACGGTAGCGCCATTCGCGTGCTCCTTCTTGTATTCGGATACGTAGTCACGGGCGGTCTTGTGCAGGTGTCGAATCAGGACCTCCTGGTCGCACAGCAGGAAGCCGTCCACGACCTTGGTGCCGATCATGGTCTGGGTGGCTTCCAGGGTGTTGGCGTCCTGCAGCGCGTATTCCTTGAAGGTCACCGCGGCCAGTTCCTGGGCCAGACGCTCCCGGGCATTGCGCGGCGGCACGAAGTACAGGCTCGCTTCGAAGGTGTGCTTGTCGGCGGCGGTCGGCCAGTACTGGTAGGTCAGGTACCAACCCGGCTCCCAGATCAGAATCATGAAGTTGGGGAAGAACACGAACGAGTCGATGCCCCACTGCGGTACCCGTTTGATGTTCACCGACGGCGGCAATTCCTTGAGGTCGGCAATGACATCCGGCTTGTCCCAGGGGCCGAACAGTCCGCTGCGCAGCGCCCGGTCCAACGGCTTGACCATGTTGAGGTCCGCCGGCGGCGACTGACCACCCCACGTCGATTGCAGGCTGTGCGGCCCGGCCAGCTCGTAATGCAGCGCTTCGTAGCCGAACTTCTGGATTTTGGCGGCTTCTTCCTTGGTGTACTGGCCCTGGTGCAGGATCGGCGCGTGGTAGAACTCCACGAACGCGTCGAGGAACAGCTTCCAGTTGCTGCCGATATCGGACTTGTAGGAGTAGACCTCGGTCATCTCGCCGAACGGGTAGCCCTCGATGCCCTTGGCCAGCGGGCCGAGGTATTCGTTGAGCGGTCCGGCGTTGTCGTCGAAGTTGACGAAGATGAAACCTTCCCAGACCTCGCAGCGCACCGGCACCAGCCCGTACTGGCTCTTGTCGACGTCGAAGAACTCGCCCTCCTGCTGGATGAAGGTGAGATCCCCGTCCAGGCTGTAGCGCCAGGCGTGATACTTGCAGGTGAACTGGCGGCACGTGCCTTCGGTTTCCTCATTGGGAAAGTCGTTCCACACCAGCTTGTTTCCGCGGTGCCGGCAGATGTTGTGGAAGGCCCGCACCACACCGTCCTTGCCCTTGACGACGATGATCGAGGTGCCCTTGCATACCGAGGGCAACTCCCGGGTGAAGTAGCTGCCGACCTTGGGGAGCCGCTCGATGCGACCGACGTTGAGCCAGGTGCGCTTGAAGATCGCCTCCTGCTCGTCGGCGAAATGCGCCGGGTCGAACGAGTCGCTGTAATCGACCGGTTCGGTGCCGAGCTCGGGATAAGCCTGCGTCCAGCTACCTGCTGCCGGCTTGGGGAAATGGGGCACGGTACTACCTCCCTGATTCGGGTTCTTCATCGAGTTCAACGCCAAAGGTGTTGAAGGCCATGGCCAACATGCAGTAGCAGCCGACCGTGAAGACGAGTTCCATCAACTGCGTCTCGTTCAGGTGCTTGGTGAGGATCACTTCGGTGGCGGGGGAGAGCCGGGAAGCCTCGTCGAGTTCGTCGGCCGCGTTCACCACGGCCTGGTGGAGCTCGTCGCGTCCCGCGCCGTGTTGCAGGTCTTCGATGTCGGAGTCGGTGAGCCCGGCCTCTTTGCCGATCGTGATGTGGTGGACCCACTCGTATTCGCAGCCGCGGCGGTGGGCGGTCCGCAGGATGGCGAGCTCGCGCAGCTTGTCGGGCAGCGTTCCGCGGTAGAGCAGTTCGACGTTGAACTTCAGGAATGCCCGGGCCAGTTTCGGGTGGTGCACCAGCATGGTCATCGCGGAGCCGGCGTCGCGCGGGTTGCGTCGATCCGCGGTCAAGACCTGAGCGAGCGCACGCTGGACCGCCTCATCGTCCCACCGGGACTCCGACAGCGGGGTCAGGCGCATCTGCTCCTCCTCGATTGCGAGAATCATATTCTCATATTTGATAATAGATTTCCATGTTTCCGGCGTTTGGTCAATACTGGGTCGTCAGCGCAGGTAGAGCAGACGCCGGCCCGGCCTAGGCGTCGCCGGAGGGGTCGGGGGGTCTCCCACCGGTGGATCGCCAGAAGGTTGATTCTCGGAAAACGGGAAGCTAGTTTCCATGGGAGACGACAGAAGCGTCACGGGGACCGGTGTCGCTGCCGGCCCGGATCGGAGGATGGCCGTGAACAAGGACGAGATGATTCTCATCAGCGTCGACGACCACACCGTTGAGCCGCCGGACATGTTCGCCAACCACCTACCGCGCAAGTACCTCGATGACGCGCCGCGCCTGGTGCACAATCCCGATGGCTCCGACACCTGGCAATTCCGCGACGTGGTGATCCCCAATGTCGCGCTCAACGCGGTCGCCGGACGTCCCAAGGAGGAGTACGGGCTCGAGCCCCAGGGCCTCGACGAGATCCGGCCCGGTTGCTACAACGTCGACGAGCGGATCAAGGACATGAATGCCGGCGGCATCCTGGGCTCGATCTGCTTCCCGTCATTCCCCGGCTTCGCCGGCCGACTGTTCGCCACCGAGGACCCGGACTTCTCCGTCGCACTGGTGCAGGCCTACAACGACTGGCACATCGACGAGTGGTGTGGGGCCTATCCCGGACGGTTCATCCCGATGGCGCTCCCGGTGATCTGGGATGCCGAGAAGTGCGCGGCCGAAGTGCGGCGGGTCGCGAAGAAGGGCGTGCACGCCCTGACCTTCACCGAGAATCCGGCGGCGATGGGGTACCCGAGCTTTCACAACGAGTACTGGAACCCATTGTGGCAGGCGCTGTGTGACACCGACATGGTGCTCAACGTGCACATCGGGTCGTCGGGCAAGCTGGTGATCACCGCGCCCGACGCGCCGATGGACGTGATGATCACCCTGCAGCCGATGAACATCGTCCAGGCTGCGGCGGATTTGCTGTGGTCCCGGCCGATCAAGGAGTATCCCGATCTCAAGATCGCACTGTCCGAGGGCGGCACCGGGTGGATCCCGTATTTTCTGGAGCGGGCGGATCGGACCTATGACATGCATTCGGTCTGGACCGGCCAGGATTTCGGCGGCAAGCTGCCCTCGGAGATCTTCCGTGAGCACTTCCTGACCTGCTTCATCTCCGACCCGGTCGGGGTGAAGCTGCGTCACGACATCGGCGTGGACAACATCGCCTGGGAAGCCGACTATCCACACAGCGATTCGATGTGGCCCGGGGCTCCCGAGGAACTCTGGGACGTGCTGAGCGCCAACGACGTCCCCGACGACGAGATCGACAAGATCACCCACCGCAACGCCATGGAGTGGTATTCGTTCGACCCGTTCGCTCACGTCCCCCGCGAGCAGGCAACCGTGGGCGCCCTGCGGGCCGCCGCGGCGGGCCACGACGTCTCCATCCGCGCACTGAGCCAACACAAGCACGGGGAACGGCAGGCGAACGCGCTGGCCGAAGCCGCGCGGGCTAACAGCTGATCTCACCTCGCGGGCGTTGACGCGGCCCCGCCGGTATGTAAGGCTGTTTAGCACATACGAGAATGTCATTCTCGAATGTGAGATCGTTGCTGAAGGGAGCGAGACGGTTGGTGATGGATCCGGACGCGATTGACTTCTTTCAGGACCCCGCCGTAGTGGCCGACCCGTATCCCTACCTGCGCGCGCTGCGGGAGCGCTCGCCGGTCACCCGGGAACCGCACCACGGAGTGATGATGGTGACCGGTTGGGACGAGGCGTGCGCGGTGGCCGGCAATGCCGAGGTGTTCTCCTCGTGTATCGCGGTCACCGGCCCGTTTCCAGGCTTCCCGGTTCCGCTCGACGGTGACCTGGGCGGTGAGACCGTCGCCGGTCTGATCGACAAGCACCGTGATGAACTGCCATTCAGCGACCAGCTGCCGACACTGGACCCCCCGACGCACACCAACCACCGCGCGCTGCTGATGCGGCTGCTCACCCCCAAGCGCCTCAAGGAGAACGAGGACGCCATGTGGGAGCTCGCCGATGCGGTGCTCGACGGGTTCCTCGCGTCCGGCGCCGGTGAATTCATCAGCGGCTTCGCGGCGCCTTTCACCCTGCTCGTCATCGCCGACCTGCTGGGGGTGCCGCCCGAGGACCGTGACGAGTTCGTCAAGAACATGCACCACAACGTCGGCGGTGGGGTCGGCAGTACCGATGCCAAGGCGCTGGCGCACAGTCCGCTGGAATTCCTCTACGCCACCTTCGCCGGCTACATCGCTGATCGCCGCAGCACGCCTCGCGATGATGTGCTCACCGGCATGGCCCAGGCGACGTTCCCCGACGGCTCCATTCCGGACCCGATGGATGTGGCCCGGGTGGCCGCCAACGTCTATTCGGCGGGGCAGGAGACCACGGTGCGCCTGCTCGGGTCCGCGCTGAAGATCATCGGCGAGCAGCCCGACATCCAGCAGCGCCTTCGCGATGACCGCAGCCTGATCCCGAACTTCATCGAGGAGGTGCTGCGTTTCGAGAGCCCGGTCAAGGGTGACTTCCGGCTCTCCCGGGTGGACACCGAGGTGGGCGGAGTCGAGATCCCAGCCGGCACAACGCTGATGGTGATCAGCGCCGGCGCGAATCGGGATCCACGCCGCTTCACCGATCCCGACATCTTCGATCCCTCCCGCGCCAACGCACGCCAGCACATCACCTTCGGGCGCGGCATTCACAGCTGCCCCGGCGCGCCGCTCGCACGGGCCGAGACCCGGATTGCGATCGAGCGGCTGCTGGATCGCACGGCCGAGATCAGGATCTCCGAGGAGCGGCACGGGCCCGCCGGCGCCCGGCGGTTCGCCTACATACCGACCTACATCCTGCGTGGCCTGATCGACCTGAACCTGGAATTCACACTGGCCGGGCAGGCAGCGCGATGAAGGCATGGGTTGACCCGGACCGCTGTGCGGGCCACGGTATCTGCACCACGATCTGCCCCGAGGTGTTCGCCATCAACGACGACGGGTATTCGGAGGTCACCGTCGACGAGGTGCCACCGCAGTTCGAGGACGCGGTGCGCGATGCCATCAAGCAGTGCCCCGAACATGCCATCGATGATGTCACCGATTCGCAAGAGGAGAACTGATGTCCAACGGGCCCAAGGGATATGTCATTCTGACCGAGGCCATCAAGGATCCGGACGGCATGCTCGCCTACGGTAAGGCGGCTCAGCCGACGATGGCTTCGGGCGGCGCGACGATCCTTGCTGTCGAGACCCGGCCCGAGGTGCTCGAAGGCGACTGGCACGGCAACCAGACCGTGGTCCTGGAGTTCGAATCGGTAGAAGCCGCCCGGGCCTGGTATCACTCCGAGGGTTATCAGCAGGCGGCGAAGCTGCGGCAGGCGGCCGCGGACTGCAACGCGGTCATCCTCTCCGGGTTTCCGGCGCGCTAGTCGTCTTCCTCGACGATCGACAGCGCCTGCCGGGGGCATCGCCGGATCGCTTCGAGGACATCGCGTTCGGTTTCCGGGGTGATCTCCGGCTTGAGGATGTGCAGATTATCCTCGTCATCGACGTCGAACACCTCGGGGTTGATACCCATGCAGACCGCATTGGCCTCGCACAACCCGTAATCGACTGCAACCTTTCGTGTCGTCATCCGCGGACTCCCTACCGGACCACGCGCACCGGGACGTTGAGCCAGCCTGAGACGTTCTGCATCTGGACGCGTTGCAGCCCTTCCCAATCCACTTCATAGCGCGGCATGAAGTCCAGCAGCTTCTCCAGCGCGATGGCGCTCTCCATCCGGGCCAGCGCCGCACCGAGGCAGCTGTGGATGCCGTACCCCAGGCCGAGGTGCTGCGCCTCGGTCTGATCCCGGTCGATATCGAAGGTGTCGGCGTCGGTGAACGCCTCAGGGTCCCGGTTCGCCGCGGCGTTGAGCAGAAACACCGGCTTGCCCGCCGGAATGGTGCCGCCGCTGACGCGGGCGTCTTTGAGGGTGTAGCGGACGTTGTACTGCACCGGCCCCTCATAGCGCAGCAGTTCCTCCACGGCGGCCGGCACCTTGCTGCGGTCGTCGAGCAACTTCTGCCACTGCTCGGGGTTGCGGGCGAAAGTCACCGCGGCGCTACCGACCAGCTTGGTGACGGTCTCGGCGCCGGCGCCGCCCAGTAGCGTTGCGAATGCAGTGATCTCGATGTCGTCCAGCCGGCGCATCTGGCCGTTTTCGCCGGGAATCTCCGCGGCGATCAGCCTGGAGAGCATGTCGTCTTGCGGGTTGGAGCGCCGCTCCTGGACCAAACCGTAGTAGTACATCGCGGTCTCGATGTTGGCCTGCATACCCGCATCGGAGGTCTCGATCTGTCCGGGCTCGCGGTGCAGCGAGGTGTCGATCCAGTGCCGCACCTGCTGGTGGTACTCGTCGGGAACACCGACCATTCGGGTGATCACTTCCACCGGGAACGGCCCGGAGAAGTCCTGCACCACGTCGAAGTGGTCCGGGTCGGCGGCGCCGAGGAAACGCTCGACCTGTTCGACGATGGTCTCGCGCTGGGCTTGGATCGCCCGGGGGGTGAATGCTTTGTTGAGCAGGCTGCGCAGGTGTCGGTGCTCGGGCGGGTCCATGAAGATGATCGACTTCTGCGGTGGTTCGCCGGCGCGCACCATCGCCAGGTCGCAACCGCGGGACGATGAGTAGGTCTCGAAGTCCTTGAGGGCTGCCGCCACATCCTCGTGGCGGCTCAGCGCGTAGAAGTCCTCCTTCTCGTCGTAGTAGAGGGGAGCCTCCACGCGCATTCGCCGATAGATGTCGAAAGGGTCGTTGAAATATTCTTCCGAGAACGGGTCGAAGACGAGTTTCGGCTTGGTCATTGAATCCTCCTCAGCGGCGGGACGCGGCTGAAAATCGTGGCGACCGGGCATTAGACCGTATGTCCAACTGTAAGTCAGACGGGTCGAGGCCGGGAGGGTATTGGGAAACTCGCGGCGTCATCGTGGATGGTCCATCAGCGCCAGTGCGGCATCGGCTGCGTCGAGCACCGCACCCGGTGTCGCCGCCGCCTTCTGTGCGAGATCAGCGATCAGGCGGACGTCTTTCTGCAACAGCGCCCCCGCCATTCCGGCGAGGCGGTCCAGGGTGCCTCCGGATCCCCGGATGCTGTTGAGCGCAAAGCTGTTCGAACTGCCGCGGCACACCACCTCGGCGAGTCGCTCCGTCGAGATCCCGAGCTGCTCGCCCAGCGCCAGGGCGGTGGCGGCGGTACCCAGATTGGCGGTGAACAGCAGGTTGTTGAGCAACTTGGTCAGCTGTCCCGACCCGACTCCCCCCAGGTGCACGACGGGGTCGGCGTAGGTGTCGAACACCGGGCGGCAGCGCTGCACCGCGTCCTCGTTACCGCCGACCATCACCAGCAGCGTTCCGGCTTCAGCGGCCGGACCGCCACCGCTGACCGGCGCGTCGATCACCGAAACGCCCCGATCGGCACAGTGTTCGTTCAACTGTCGGCAGGTGTCGGGATGCACCGTGCTGTGAATCGCGATGATGCCGCCGGGCTGCAGTCCGGCCAGCACACCGTTCTCGCCGCACACCACTTCGTCGACGTCGGCATCACCGACCACGCACAGGCAGACCAGATCACTGGTCCGGCCCAGCTCCGCCGGGCTCTCGGCGATGCCGGCCGCGGTGTCGGCGAACGGTTCGAGCGTCTTGGGCCGGCGGGCCCACAGCGTCGTGGTATACCCACCCTCGACGATGCGGCGCGCCATCGGCCCGCCCTGGCTGCCCAATCCGATGAAACCGACGCGCATCAGCCGACCTCCGAATCCTGTGCGGCGCCGGCGGTTGCGGCGCACTCCTCGACGAATGACAGCACTGATCGGTGATAGCGCTCCGCACCGAAACCGACGCTGAGATTGTGCCCAGACCCCGGTTCCTCGTTGCTGGTGAAGCTCGGGGCGGCGGTGAAGATCTCGCGGATCTCGCGCCGGGCCGCCGAGTCGGACTGCCAGATCTTCTCGTGTTCGGCGAAGCTGAAGCGCACCGGAACGCGGACGCGGCCGGCCAGCGCCGGGAAGTCACGTTGCGGCCAGCCGGTGACCATGGCGGCCTCGTACGTCGCCCCCGGGGATGCGTTGGTGATTCCGCGCACGCCGTCGGGATATAGCGATGCCGGCTCCCAGAGTAGTTCGCGCAGGCCGACCGGCCGCTGGTCGGGCCGGGCCGCGCTCAAGACGTTTTGCGCGGCGGGCTGGTAGTGCAGGCCGGTGCCGGCCAGTTCGAGCCCGAGCAACTCGGCGCCCCGGTCGTCGGCCGCCATCCGCAGCCCCAGCTCACAGCCGTTGGAGTGGCCCACGACGAACAGGCCGGCGCCCCGGTCCCGGTCACCGAGGATCCGGTCGACAGCCAGGTAGGCCAGCCGCACGCGCTGCTCCGGATCCTCCATCGCCTCCGGATACAGCGCCGAAGCGCCATACCCGGGCCGGTCCAGGCCGATCACGGTGTAGCCAAGTGCGGCACCGGTTCTCAACAGGGAAAGATGGGGTTGGCCCGGGCAGTCGAAATAGGCCGACGTGGTCCCGCCGCCGTGCAGGGCGACCACCACGGCCCGCGGCTCGGCGACTTCGGCCAGCAGAGCCGACATCGGTACCCCGCCGGCGTTCACCATTCGTGGGCGAACGGCGGAGCTCATATGTCGGCCCGTAGCAGCATCACTCCGCTGGGCGTCAGCCCCCCGCTGCTGGCCACCGCGACGCGGGCGCCGGGCACTTGGCGTTCGCCGGCTTCGCCGCGTAGCTGGGTGACGGCTTCGTGGATCAGTCCCATTCCATGGGTGCGGCCGTGGGAGAGCTGTCCGCCGTGGGTGTTCAGTGGAATCAGTCCGTCGCGGGCGATGTTGGTGCCGCCGTCCAGGAAACTCTTGGCCTCGCCGATACCGCAGAAACCGAGGGCTTCGATCCACGACAGGCAGTTGAAGCTGAATCCGTCGTAGAGCTCGGCGACGTCGACATCAGTCGGCCGCAGGGTGGTGCGTGACCATAGGTGGGCGGCCTGGCCGAGGACCTGGGGTTCATGGGTCAGGGTGCTCTGGTCCCAGTCGGTGCGCTCGATGATCTGGGTGCCGACCGCCTCCACCAGGACCGGTGGTTTGGCCAGATCGCGGGCTGCGTCGATCGCGGAGACGATCACCGCCACGGCGCCGTCGCAGGGGACGTCACAGTCATAGAGCCCGAACGGGGTGGTGATCGTGCGGGCGGACAGGTAGTCGTCCATGCTCATCGGGTCGCGGTAGATCGCGGTCGGGTTGAGCGCGGCGTTGGCTCGCTGGTTCAGCGCGATCCAGCCCAGCGTCTCGCGGGTGGTGCCGTAGCGGTGAAAGTGCCGTTGGGCATTGAGTGCCAAGGTGTGCGCCGCCGAGGTGGCCCCGAACGGAATCTGCCAGCTGTTGGAACGCCTTCCGCCCGGTGGTGAGGCTTTGCCCGCCTTCATCAGCTCGTTGAACGTCGATTCCCACACGGTTCGGAAACACAACACGTGGCGTGCCAGTCCGGTGGCCACGGCCATCACCGCGGCGATGACGGAGCCGCCGGGGCCGAAGGTGTCCATACCGCCGTTGATCCAGGTGGGGCGCAATCCCAACGCGCCTTCCAGCGCCGTGACGCCGCCTTCGCCCATGCCCGCGACGTCGAGGCTCGGATAGGTTGAGAGCCCGTCGATGTCATCGAAAGTCAGCCCGGCGTCGGCGACGGCCGCCCGGCAGGCCTCCACGGTCAGCGCCAGCGGCGCGACCATGAGCCGGCGGCCCAGACGTGATGCGCCGATCCCGGTGATAGCCGACTTGTCCTCGAATTTGTCGGCGCTGGCCATCGGGCGCACGTGCTGCGCGAAGTCCTCGGGTGCGATCTCGTCGGCGGGCAGCGGCTTGGGTGCGGCGTGTTCTCCGTTCTGGGCCACCGGCCGGAACAGCGGCAGCCACACATCCTCGATGTTGTCGAAGACAACCTCCACCTGCTGGCCGAGCTCCAGCCGGTCCGGATCGCAGTCGATGATGTTGGTGGTCAGGCGAACTCGCGGATCCTCGTCGATAGCCACCTGCGCCACCACGTAGGGCGCCGGCATGCCCGGCAGGCTGAACCGGTGGTTGATCGTGAACCCGGCCAGGGTGGCCCGCCCCGAGACGTCGCGCACGCCCATCTTGGTGCCGTGGCAGTACCGGCACACCGGTTGCGGTGGATGAATGAGCGCGGCGCAGTCCCGGCACTCCTGAATTCGCAGCACGCCGTCGGCACCTGCGGTCCAGAAGAACTCGTTCTCGATGGTGATCGCCGGCAGCGGTCGGCCCGGTGCGCTCATTCGGCATCGTCCTCGGTGATCTCGATGATGGCGTGCACCGGACAGTCCAGCAGGGCACGCATGACGTCACGTTCGTCTTCCGCGTCTACCGTGCCGTCGCCGGTCAGGGACGCATATCCCCAGTCGTCCAGGGAGAAGTACTTCGGTGCGTGTTTGGCGCAGAAGCCGAACCCGTCGCACATGGTGCGATCCAGACGGATCTTCATGCCGGGACCTCCTCGACCGCGTAGGGACGTTCGGCCCGGAAGGCGCCGCCACGGCAGGTCGCACAGGCGTCGGCCAGGTGGTCGGCCACCGACTCCGGGAACCGGATCAAGAGGCTCGCCGCGACATTGGTGGCGCCGTCCAGCGTGCCGCAGGCGCCGCGGCCGGGCAGTACCCCGGCCCACCGCTGCAGCCGCTCGACCTCCTGGGCGGTCGCGGACCCGTCCCGCAGCGCCTCGGCCACCGCCGCCATCGCCGCGGTGCCGTTGAAACACGATCCGCACTGTCCCGCGTTCTCCCGGCCGAAGTAGGCCAGCACCGAGGCCGCCACCGCTACCGGGCAGTCGTCGGTGAGCACCGCCATCGCCCCGCAACCCAGGCCGCTGCCGCCCGCGCGCAGGGTCTCGTGATCCAGGGTGGCCTCCAGGGCTTCGCGGTTGAGCAGACCGGCGAAGTAGCCGCCCATCAGCATCCCGCGCACCTGATCGAGCGGAATCCCGTGCAAATCCAGCAGTTCGGAGACTGCGACGCCGTGGGGCAGCTCGTAGAGGACGGGCGGCACGCCGCCGCCGCTCACCGTGGCCAGGAAGGTGCCCGGGGACAACGCGGTTCCGGCCGAGCGGAATGCCGCCGCGCCGTGCTGCTGCAGGTACGGCAGATTGGCCAACGTCTCGACATTGGAGACCAGCGTCGGGCGCTGCGCAACCCCCCGCTGGTAGGGACGGGGCGGTTTGTCGGTGGGTTTGGCCGGGCCGCCGTTGATCGCCCGCACCGCTGCGGTCTCCTCACCGGCCACATATCCCGCATCGACGGTGAACACGCTGATCGGCGGCCCGCCAAAGACTTCCGTGTCGATCTCGGAGAGCGCGTTCTCGACACTGCGGGCAGCTGCCGGATCGGAGACGTAGACGTAGGCGCGGGTGGCGGCCACGGCGGTGGCGGCCAGCCGCAACCCGTCGAGGACCAGGTGCGGGCGGTGGCGTAGCAGCCAGCGGTCCTTGATCGAGGCCGGTTCACCCTCCTCGCCGTTGGCGACGACGACGGCCTCGCGGCGGTGCCGGGCGGCGGCGGTGCGCACCGACCGCAACTTGACGGCCAGCGGGAACGCCGCTCCACCACGTCCGAGCAGCCCGCTGCGTTCCACCTCGTCGAGGAACGCGTCGGCGTCGGGAAGCGCACCGTAGCCGCCCCCGGCGAGGTAGCCCGCGCCGTCCTCGACACCGTCGCACAGCAGGCGGGGTGCACAACCCGGCCAGGCGGCGACAGTGATATCCGGCGTCGCGGCAGTTGTCGTCATTGCCACCTCGTTTGATTAGGCTCGCGGACGTGAGAACAGCGGTGGTGCGCGTCGATGTGGACCCAGCCGGTCAATTGACCCGCGAGCAATTGACCGCCGGACTGGCGACGCTGCGTGAGCTGGCCGGACAGGCGGGCGTCGAGCTGGTGGAGACCGACCTTGCGGCCATGCCGGTGGGCCGGCGTCAGGTCCGGCTGCTGATCACCGGGGCCGAAACGGAGATCATCGACATCGGAACACGATTGTGCGCCAAGGCGTTCGACACGACGCCGGTGCCCGGGGTGGTGACCTACGTGAGTAGGGGCACCGACGATGACGTGCACGGCGTACTGGCCGGGCTGGGGTTGACGGGTGAGATCGTCCGCGCACCGGGAGCAGATGGTCTGGACGTCGTCCACGTGACGCTGGCCGAGCCGGATCTGCAACGGGTCGGTGAGAGCCGGGTTCACACAGCGCTGGAGGCGTCGCTGAACTGCGAGGTCCATATCCACACCCGCTGACCCCATCAGCGGCCCAGGAATTCCAGAATGGCCGGGGCGGCCTGCACCCACGTGTCGAACATGTTGAAGTGACTCACCTTTCCGGCGGCGCGCTCCTCGCCCGCCCGCTCCCAGGCGTCCTCCGGCCACGGCGGGTCGATCACCTCGGACCCCTTGATCAGACAGCTCACCTCCAGCGAGGTGCGCTTCGGGTGGTCCCAGTCGTTCTCGCCGCCGCGGATGATCAGTGTGGGAACCGTGATGCGGTCGAACATTTCGTCTTCGACACCGGGAATCGTCTGTCCCGGCTTGGAGACGAAGGCGTTGAGCCAGCGCAACATCACCTTGAGGAAGTCGTCACGGTCCAGGTCGAGCAGCCGCTGCTTGTTCGCCGGGTTCTCCTCGATCCGCTCCTGCCATTCGCGCAGGCCCAGCAGCGCCTGGGTGCCGCCGCCGCGAACCGCCAGAATATTGGGCACCACGTAGTAGGAGCCCAATACGAAGGTGCCGTACACGCCGCCGACGATGTTCCACAGCACCAGCTTTGTGACCAGCTCGGGGTAGAGCATGGTGGTCAGGATGGAGTCCCGCGCTCCGCCCGACCCGCCGGCGATGATGCACGGCCCGGTGTCGAGGGCGGCGAGCAGCCCGTGCAGCGTTTCGGCGCGCATATGCGATTCGGACTGGCCGTAGAACTGCACGTCCGACGCCCCGCAGTTGGGACGGTCCCACAGCAGCACCCGGTAGCCGCCCTCGACCAGTTTGTCGGCCAGTGGGCGCAATCCAGGGATCTCCTTGGAAAACCGGCCCCCGGGCGTCAGGACGATCAGATCGCCTGCATCTCCGAGGATCTCGTAAACGACGTTTCCGCCGTTGACTTCGACAGAGGGCACCGGGTACTCCTGTCTGTTAGGCCTGGACCAGGACGTCGTTTCCGACGACCCGCACCGGGTAGGTTCGGATGCTCCACTCGGGCTTGACCGCGGTGGTGCCGGTGGCCAGTTCGAAACCCCATTGATGCCAGGGGCAGTAGATGTATTCCAGGTCCCGGACCATGGTGGCGTCGCCGGGCGCGGTCTCGTCGACGACGGTGCGGCCGCGCAGCCGTCCGGCGCACAGTGGCCCGCCCTGATGCGGACAGAAGTTCGCGATCGCGTAGAACGTGCCGTTGATGTTGTAGACGCCGACGCCGTGGTGTCCGATCGGCACGAGCTTGTGTGTGCCGGGAGGGATTTCATCTACCGTGGCAACGATATGCTCTCGGCCCTGGGCCAGCCGGGGCCGCTGGTCGTCGTGGCTCATCCTTAAAACACCCGAACCTGACCCTCGAGGGCCGGAACCGTGTCGGGAAGGTGGTAGGTGGCGAGACCGTTCTTGAACATCACCGCTTCCCGAGCTGCCTTGGGCAGATGTTTGACCAACCATCGCGGGTCGTCGAACGTCCAATGCGGATAGTCGGATGAGTACAGCAGGATCTTCTCGCACTCCATCCATTCCAACGCGCGGGTCAGCTCGGTCTTGTCTTCCGGGTAGTCCAGCGGCTGGGTGGTGAACTTGATGTGTTCCTTGACGTATTCGCTGGGTTTGCGCTTGATGTCCAGCCACGGCTTCCGCGCCGCGTAGATGGCGTCCATGCGCCACATCAGCGGCAGGATCCAGGTGAAGGCGTGCTCGACGAGCACGATGCGCAGCGTCGGGAAACGGTCGAAGACACCGTCGAACACCAGGCTCATCACCTGGTTCGCCGCGAGCAGTGAATAGGTGACCATGAAGTCGTGGTTGTAGCTGGGCATTCCCACCGGCGGCATCGGCAGCTCTTCGTGGTGGCTGCGGGACAGGTGGCAGCTGACGGTGATGTCGTGTTTGGTGGCGGCAGTCCAGAGCGGGTCGTACTTGGGATCACCCCACGACGGCCGCGGCTCGGCCTTGATCAGGACCTGCGCCATGTACGGGTGACCGGCCCACCTCTCGATCTCCGCGGCGGCGCCGAACGGGTCCTCGATCGCGACGCAGATCGACCCGCGCCACCGCTGATGCCAGTTGTTGTGACTGTCCAGCCAGTGGTTGGCCTGCCAGTCGTTGAGTGCGCACGACATCGCGTGCTGCGCTTCGATCGTCCGCGCCGGGTAGGCAGCGGGCTCCAGGATCGCGTAGTCGGCGCCCGCCTCCATGATCAGTTGTTTGAAGGCCAATTCCGGGCTGCTGCCGGGAAACTCGCCGTCAGCGGGAAAGGCGTCCACCCGCATGGCGAAGGCGTGGGCATAGTCGGGGGCGTCGTAATAGATCTGTTCGCCGATCCGGCGGGCCAGAAAATACTTGCTGCGCCACGGCTCGGGGATGTACTGCGTGAGCTCACCGCGCCGCGGTACCGGATGGACGTCGGAGTCCACACATCGCACGGCGACGCGCTCGGCCGCCGGCTTGCGCTCTGTGGCTGTCACGGTCATGGTGATCTCCCTTGATCCAGCTGTCCTCTAGTGTGCGCCCGCGGCGGCCGGAACAGCCGGGACTTCTATGCCGTAGAGCCGGCCGGCGTTGCGCCAGCACAGCTTGTCGCGTTGTTCGGCGCTCAAGGTGCTCGGTACGGACAATTCGTTGCACTGCCAGTGCGGATAGCTCGACCCGTACATCACCATGTCGTCCTTGCCGGTGAATCCGAACCACTCGCCGGCGAACTCGGTGTCCCCGGGGCCGTCCATGGCGCCCTGGACGAAGTACACGTGGTCGGGCAGGTAGTCGCTGGGCATCTCGGGTGCCCACGGCGTCTGTTCCAGGTGCGGCCTGCCGAAGGTGTCCATCCGCCAAATGAACGGGGTGAGCAGATCTGCGCCGCCGTCGGCCCAGACGAACTTCAGCGACGGCATCCGCTCGAAGACGCCCTCGGCGATCATGTTCATCAGGTGATACAGGTAGTTGCATGCCATGAAGCTGACGTACTGTTCGTAGGTCCGGGTGCCTCCCGACGGCGTCGGCGAGGCGGCGATGCCCGACCCCACCTCGATGTGCGCCGCTACCGGCAGGCCGGCGTCGATGGCTGCCTCCCACAGCGGCCAGAACTGCGGTTTGCCGAACAGCTCGCGGGATTGCAGGGGGACACCGATCTGCACCACCCGGGGGTGGTCCTTCCACCGTTCGATCTCTTTGAGCGCCCCGGCGAGGTCGTCGGGGTTGACCCGGATGGTGCCGCGGAAGCGCTCGCCGTGATCGGGGTGGTCCAGCCAGCGTGACACCAGGATCTCGTTGTGCGCTGCGGCGATCGCCGAACCCAGATGCCGATCCGGCATGATGCCGCGCGTCATCGGATGCAGCACCGCCACGTCGACACCCCGATCGGCGAACAGGTGTGCGGCGACCACGTCGGGGTCCGAGCCCGGGTATTGGCCGGCCGGACCTTCGGTGCCGGGTGCGTACTCACCGCCCGGCGCGCCGTACCAGTCCATCTCGTAGTCCGGGAAGCCGCGGCTGCGGTAGGGCTCCCGCAGGAAACCGCGCAGGTCGGAGTTGGACGCCGCGAAGATGTGCACGCTGGCGTCGATGACGGGCGTACGAGTGCCGTCCGGGTGTTCGATCATCAACGCTGCCCTTCGCCGTGTCGCCGGACCCCTGACCCGCTCGGAGCGCGCCGCGGGGGAGTCTCCGGGAAGCCGACCCCAGTGAGGCCATTGTATAGCTGTGTTCTTTGTTCGCAAGAACTGGATTCTCATACCCGGGTGAAGCGGCCGCCGCAGGCCGGCGACCCCGTGACCGGCATGCCCCCGCGATACGGTGGGGCAGCACGATATCTCGCGGGGAGATCGTTACATTCGCTAACGAGAATGTTATTCTCGGTCGACGTGTGGAGGAGGTGACGCAATGCTGTTGGAGTTCGACGAGGACCAGCGACTGTGGCAGGGCACAGTGCGCGACGTGGTGGGCAAGCAGTGCACGCCCTCACTGGTGCGCAGTGTCGCCGAGGCCGGCTCGGGCGACGCGATCGACTCATTGTGGAAGGTCTATGTCGATCTGGGCTGGACCGAGTTGCACGAGCCGGAGACCGCGGTGGAACTGGCGATCGTCCTCGAGGAACTGGGCCGCGCCACCGACCCCACACCGTTCTTGGCGACCATGACGCAGTTCGCCCCGCTGGTCGGTGAGCAGCACCGTACGGACGGCTCCACCGGGGCGGCGGTCTTCAGCGGCGTCTCCGCGCACCGCAATGCCGCCGGCTGGGTGCTGGAGGGGACCGCGCTGAACGTGCTGGACGGCGACCGCGCCGACCGGCTGGCGGTGGTCGCCGAGGCCGGGGTGTTCCTGGTGGACGCCGCGGCGGTGACGACGCGCAAGGCCTCGGTGTTCGACCCGACGCTGCATGTCGCCGACGTATCCTTCGCCGGGGTCGAGGTGCCCGACACCGCGCGGATGCGCGTCGACGTCGACCGGGCGCACCATGTCGCACTCACCGGCATGGCGATGACCATGGTGGGCGCTTGCCAGCGGATCCTCGATCTGGCCCTCGAGCACGTGCGCAGTCGTCAGCAGTTCGGCGTACCGATCGGCTCGTTCCAGGCCGTCCAGCACAAAGCGGCCGACATGCACGTGGCGATCGAACGTGCCCGTGCGCTGGCGTATTTCGCGGCGCTGACCATCGCTGCCGACGACCCTCGGAGGCGGATGGCATCGGCGATGGCGAAGGCCTCGGCCGGAGAATGCCAGTCGGTGGTGTTCCGGCACGGGCTGCAGTTGTTCGGCGCAATGGGGTTCACCTGGGAGAACGACCTGCAGTTCGCGCTCAAGCGGGCCAAGGCCGGCGAGCTGATGCTGGGCGGCGCTGCGGAACACCGCGCGGCCATCACCGAGGAGTATCTTGCAGCTCACGTTTGACGCCGCGGTCGAGGACTTCCGGGCGGAGTTCGCCGCCTTCCTCGACGCGAATCTTCCTGACGAGGCCGACACGCTGGAGCGTCCCCGCTCGGTCTCGCACATGCCGGCCTGGGCGCGCCGTTGGCAGCGACTGCTGTTCGACAACGGCTGGCTGCTGCCCGGGAATCCGCCGGAGTTCGGCGGCCGCAACGCCACGCTGCTGCAGCAGTTCGTGCACCTCGAAGAGTTGTGCCGGCGGCGGATCTATCACAGCTTCAATCCCCAGGGTGTGAACATCATTGCGGCGTCCCTGCTTTCGTTCGGCACGGATGAGCAGAAAAGGCGCTGGGCGGTGCCCATCCTGCGCGCCGAGATCACCGCGTCACTGGGGATGAGCGAACCGAGTGCCGGCTCGGACCTGGCGTCGCTGCGCACCAGGGCGGACCGCGACGGAGATGACTTCATCGTCAATGGCCAGAAGGTGTGGACCTCGGGTGCCCACGACGCCGATGTGCTGCTGACGTTCGTACGCACCGATCCCGAGGCGCCGAAGCACAAGGGCATCAGCGTATTGCTGATCCCCACCGACACGCCGGGGGTGGTGTGCCGGCCGTTCCCCACCATCTGTGGAATCGACGATAAAGACTTCAACGAGGTGTTCTTCACCGATGTGCGGGTGCCGGGGGAGAACCTCGTCGGCCCGCTCAACGGTGGTTGGCGGGTGGCCAACGGGTCGCTGGGTCACGAACGCACCATGATGTGGCTGGGATTCGCCGACCGGCTGGACAACATCCTCGCCGACTTCCACCCCGAGGGTGCCTTGCAGCGTGACCAATTCGCCACGGCCGCCATGGATTACCAGGCGCTGCGGCTACTGGGCTCCAGGGCACTGGCCCGGGCGGCCCGTGGCGAGGAGGATGTCCCTGCGCTCTCGGTGCTCAAACTGCTCGGTTCGGAGGCGGAGATGTTCGCCTCGGGTTATGCGCTGGACGCGGCGGGCGCAGCGGGGCTGGTGCACCCGGGCGATTCGGGGCGGTATGAGCCGATGAACCTGGACAGTTACTTCGCCAGCTGGTTCGAGCGCCACGCCCGCAGCTTCTCGGGGACCATCGCGGGGGGAACATCGGAGATCCACCGCAACGTCATCGCCCAACAGGTGCTGGGCCTGCCGCGCGGCTGAAGCTCGCCGAGTGTTCCGCTCACTGTGCGGTCTCGTAGGCACCGGTGTGTCGCGCACGAAACCGCACAGTGGCGGCATGAACCTCAGTCGATGACGACCGATTCCTTGCGCTCGGTGATCGGGCGGGCGCACTCCTGCTCGTCGCAGATCCGTTGCAGCTTCTCCAGGGTCTCGTCGAGCCCGGGGCCGACGCGCTTGCCGGCCGTGAAGGTGGCCGGCAGATGCCGCATGCCCTGGATGACACCGATGGTGTCGTAGTGCACCGCGCCGGCGGGATCACAACGGTAGTCCGGCATCCGGTCGAGTACTGCGAGCATCATCGATCGGAACACCGCACGGGCGACGTGCGAACCGATGCAGCGGTGCACGCCCAGGCCGAAGCTGAAGTGCCGGTTGCCCTTCCGGTCCATGATGAGCCGGTTGGGGTCATCGAACACCGACGGGTCGCGGTTGGCCATCGCCCACGACAGCCACAGTCGCTCCCCCTCTTTGACCTGCACCCCGGCCACTTCGACGTCCTCGGAGAAGGTGCGACCGTCACCGGGGGCCGGCGTGAAGTACCGCAGGAACTCCTCGGTGGCGTGGTTGAACAATTTGTCCCGCTCGCGACTGAGCCGCTCCCGTTCATCCGGGTGCTCGCCGAGCCACTCCAGGCTGTGGGCGGTCAGCGCGGTGGTGGTGTCGAAGCCACCTCCGATCACCACGCCCACCATCGAGAGCCCGTCGAGGTCGGGAATCGGTTCGCCGTTGCGCTTGGCCTGGGCCAGAGCGTTGACGATTCCAGGCCGCGGATTCTGTTTGACCTCAAAGTAGTTGGTCGCCAGATCCAAGCCCATCTGCCGGTGCATCTCGGCGACGCGAACCGAGTCCGGGTCGTTCTCGGGGGTGTACACCGCGGCGTGCACCGGTTCGCAGTAGATCGTCCAATTCTTCAGCGGGATGCCGAGGATCGCCAGCGTGAAGACGGCCGGAACGACATTAGCCAAGTCATCGACGAAGTCGATGTGGCCGTCCTCGATCTTCTCGTTGATCGCGGCACGGGTGATCTCGTCGATAAGGGGTATCCACCGTTTGATGGCGGCCGGTGACATGTACGGGTTCAGCAGGTCGCGGTAGAACTGCTGTTCCTCGCCGTCCATTTCGAGCACGCCACCCCGGTTCTGGGCGCGCTTCGCGGGAGGGATGGAGATGCCCTTGTAGCCGCGACGCTCGTTGTTGATGTCGTGGTCGTTGGAGACGTGCGGGCATCGGGCCAGCTCGAAAACCTCCGCGGCGCCGGCCGCCACCCAATGGCCGTCGTAGGTGTCGGTCCAGGCCATCGGACACTTGGCCTGCATCTCATCGGTGATGTCCAGGAACCGGTCACGGTATTCCGGCGCGTGGCGGTCGAAATGGTAGTAGCGCTGCTTTTTCTGCTCGTTCACTGCGCGGTCCAATCCGGTTGCCCCGCACCGGTTGCAACCTGGCCGGTGGAGTCCTTTCCGTCGACGAAGATCGCGCGTTCGGGACACGACCGCATGGCCTCGATCACCACTTCCTCTTGTCCGGCCACGACGTCCTCACTGACTGCCGTGGAGTGACCGTCGATGTCGTCGAGGTCGAAGGAATCCGGCGCGATCATCTTGCACAGGCCGTGGCCCTGACAGCGCTCCGGGTCAACCCAAACTTTCATGCTGCTCCTATCGAACGTGCCGATCTCCGTGCTTCACGTCCTCAGACGTGGTAGTCGTACCACTTCAGGTATCCGCCGGCGTCGACCCGCAACTGCATGCCGGTGACGTACCGGGCCTCTTCGGAGGCGAGCCAGAGCACCGCGTTAGAGATGTCTTCGGGCTCGATGAACGGAACCTTCATCGCCTGCTGCACATAGAACACCGGCTCGGCGTCGGCACGCGTCGGGTGCTCCAGGTCCGGGCGGAAGGAGCGGTACATCGGCTCGCTCTGCAGCATGTCGGTGTTGCAGTTCGTCGGATGGATGACGTTGGCGCGGATGCCGCGTACCGCCAGTTCGGTAGCCAGGTCGTGAACATACTGAGCGATAAGGCGTTTGGAGGTCATATAGGCCATGCCGCCCGGGTCGTTTCCGGGATTGGCCTTCTGGTGGGCGTCCATCAGCGCCGCCGCCGAGGAGGTGGCGATGATCGACGCGCCCTCACCCAGGTGGGGCAGGGCGACCTGAATGCCGTTGATGGTGCCGACCAGGTTGGTGTTGATGACATCGATCCAAGCCTGCAGCGGAGGGTTGCCCTTCATGCCTGCGACCCCGGCCTGCGCGACGACGATGTCGAGCTTGCCGAATTCGGCGAGCCCGGCGTCCAGTGCGGTCTTCAGCGCCGCCGCGTCGCGGACATCGGCCTGCGCGGTGACGATGCCGCGGCCGGTCTTCTCGACCAGCTTGGCGGTCTCCTCGAGGTCCTCCGGCCGCGCCATCGGGTAGCCGATCGTCTCGATGTCCCGGCACAGGTCGACCGCGATGATGTCCGCGCCTTCCTCGGCCAGCCGCAATGCGTGGCTGCGCCCCTGCCCGCGGGCTGCCCCGGTGATAAATGCGACCTTTCCGGCAACGCGTCCCACAGTTGTTCCTTTCGTTTGCCCGGTTGGGGTGTGGCGAGTGTTAGGTGTTGCGACCGCCGTTGACGCCCAGGATCTGGCCGGTGATGTAGTCGGCCTCATCGGAAGTCAGGAAGGCGCACGCCGCCGCGATGTCTTCGGGTTTACCCATCCGGCGCACCGGGGTCCGGGCGATGTTGTCGTCGATATCGCCGAGGAAGCCGTGACTCGCGGCGTTGCGCAGCATCGGGGTGTCGATGAAACCCGGCGGCACTGCGTTGACCGTGATCCCCTTCGGCCCGTACTCCAGCGCCAGCGTCTTGGTGAGCCCGTTGACGGCGGATTTGGCCGCGACATAGTGCGCCATATAGGGAGTGCCGGAGTGCGTGCTGGACGACGAGATGTTGACGATGCGGCCCCAGCCGGCCTCCACCATGTCGGGCAGCACCGCCTGGATGGTGTGAAAGACGCCGTTGAGGTTGATGTCGATGATCTGTTGCCAGTCCTCGAAGCTGATGTGGTGAAACTTCTTGAAGCCGTCGCGGCCCGCGGCGTTGACCAGGATGGTGACCGGCCCCAACTGATTCCGGATCTCGGCCAGCGCGACGTCGACCTGTGCGCGATCGGTCACATCGGCGGGGAAGGCAAGCTCTTGGTCGCCCGGTTTGAGATCGATGATCGCCACGCGGCGGCCGTCGGCGCGTAACCGGTCGACGATCGCCGCGCCGATTCCCGAGGCGCCCCCGGTCACGACTGCGGTCCGCACGAGGCCCGTCTCGCTCACAAAGAATCTCCCTTCCCAAGTGCGAGAATCGTACTCTCGTACAAGTGTTTCTGGCAAGGCTCGAGCGAACCCGCTCCCAGCAGCGAAAATGCTGGACCGACGGCAATTCGTTCGGCTGAAGCGGGTCGCGGAGGCCATTCAGTGGCCGCTTGAATTCTCGCGTTTGAGATGTATGATTCGCCGCACATGAGAATGTAGTTACCTGGGCGGGAGGCTTGGATGGGTTCGCAGGACACGGCGGCGGGTTCCGGCGGTGCGGAGGCCGCTGAGCAGGCGGCCGCCCGGCAACTGCTGATCGACGGCAAGCTGGTGGGAGCGGACCGGACCTACCCGTCGCTGAACCCCGCCACCGGAGAAATCCTGGGTTATGCCCCCGAGGCCAGCGTCGAGCAGGCCACCGCCGCAGTCGCGGCGGCGCGGCGGGCATTCGACACCGGCGACTGGGCCACCGACGTCGCGCTGCGGGTCCGCTGCCTGGATCAGCTGCACCAGGCGCTGGTCGATCACCGCGACGAACTGGCCGAGCTCACCATCGCCGAGGTCGGCGCCACCCCGGCGCTGACCCAGGGCGCGCAGTTGGACCAGCCGATCGCGATCGTGCGCTACTACGCCGATCTGCTCAAGGACTACCCCCTGACCGAGGACCTCGGCAACATCGAGAGCCGCGGCATGCTGCACCACCGGTGGGTGGAGAAGGAGGCTGCCGGCGTCGTCGGCGCGATCATCGCCTACAACTACCCCAACCAGCTGGCCCTGGCCAAGCTGGCTCCCGCGCTGGCCGCCGGGTGCACGGTGGTGCTCAAAGCCGCTCCGGACACCCCGCTGATCACACTGGCGCTCGGTGAGCTGATCGCCGACCACACCGATATCCCGCCCGGGGTGGTCAATGTGCTCAGTTCGTCGGACCCCGCGGTCGGTGCGGTGCTGACCACCGATCCCAACGTCGACATGGTCACCTTCACCGGCTCCACCCCGACCGGGCGAGCGATCATGGCCGCCGCCAGCGAGACGCTCAAACGGGTCTTTTTGGAGCTGGGTGGCAAGTCCGCGGCGATCGTGCTCGACGACGCCGACTTCAACATGGCCGCGGTGTTCGCCTCGTTCTCGATGGTCACCCACGCCGGCCAGGGCTGCGCGCTGACCTCACGGCTACTGGTACCCAACAGTCGTCACGACGAGATCGTCGAGTTGATCCAGACCAACTTCTCCCACGTGCGCTACGGCGACCCGAATGACCCGAAGACCTACATGGGCCCGCTGATCAGTGCCAAGCAGCGCGACAAGGTCGACGGCATGGTGCAGCGCGCGGTGGCCGCCGGGGCCACCCTTGTGACCGGCGGCGAAAAGGTCGATCCCGGCTTCTTCTACACCCCCACGCTGCTCACCAACGTCGACCCGGACAGCGAGATCGCCCAGGAAGAGGTCTTCGGGCCGGTGCTGACGGTGATCGGCTACGACGATGACGACGACGCGGTGCGGATCGCCAACAACTCGATCTACGGGCTGTCCGGCGCGATCTTCGGCGACCAGGAGAGGGCGCTGGCCATGGCCCGGCGGATCCGGACCGGAACGTTCTCCATCAACGGCGGCAACTACTTCAGCCCGGACGCCCCGTTCGGGGGGTACAAGCAATCCGGCATCGGCCGGGAGATGGGCGTGGCGGGGCTGGAGGAATTCCTGGAGAGCAAGACCTTCGCCACGCCCGTGGGAGCGGCCGGATGAGGCCGCTGGAGGGCATCCGGGTGCTGGAGGTCGCGATGTACGGCTTCGTCCCGTCGGCCGGCGCGGTACTGGCCGAGTGGGGCGCTGAGGTCATCAAGGTCGAGCACGCGGTGACCGGAGACCCGCAACGCGGGCTGCGGCAGACCGGCCAACTCAAGGTCGAGGGCGACCCGAATCCCAACATCGAGCACGCCAACCGGGGCAAGCGCAGTATCGGCCTGGACATGTCGGTACCGGAAGGCCGGGAGGTGCTCTACGAGTTGGCCCGCCGCGCCGATGTTTTTCTGACGAGTTTCCTTCCCGCTCACCGGCGCAAGTTCGGCATCGACGTCGACGACATCCGGGCGATCAACCCGAAGGTCGTCTATGCGCGCGGAAGTGCGCTGGGGCCGCGCGGTGCCGAAGCGGAAAAGGGCGGCTATGACATGACGGCGTTCTGGTGTCGTGCCGGCACCGCGGCCACCATCACCCCGCCCGGCACCGAGGGCATGATCGCACCGCCCGGGCCCGCCTACGGCGACACCATCTCCGGCACCAACCTGGCCGGTGGGATCGCGGCGGCGTTGCTGAAGCGGGAGCGCACCGGCCAGCCGTCGGTCGTCGACGTCTCGCTGCTGGGCAGCGGACTATGGGCGATGGGCCACACCGTGGCGCTCACCCGCCACCTGGGTCAGCGGCTGGAGGCGCCCGTGCCGGGTGTGCACGGTTCACCGGTCAACCCGCTGACCGGCCTGTACGCCACCTCCGACGGCCGCTACATCTCGTTCGTGATGATGCAGCCGACGAAGTTCTGGGCCGACGTGTGCCGCCACATGGATCTCGAGGACCTCATCGACGACCCACGGTTCGCCACCGCGGAGGACATCGCGAACAACACCGCGACGGCCGTAGAGCTGTTGTCAGCCGCGATGGCCAAGCGCCCCCTGACCGAGTGGACCGAACGCTTCGCGACGCTGTCCGGACCGTGGGCGCCGGTCCAGGACACCCTGCAGGCGGCCCAGGACGCGCAGATCCGCGCCAACGACTACATCGTGCAGGCCGGCGAACTCGAGTTGGTCGCCAACCCGGTCCAGTTCGACGTCACGGCGCCTGACACCGGGCCGGCTCCTGGTTTCGCCGAGCAGACCGATGAGATCCTGACCGGTCTGGGCCTGGACTGGGACCGGATCATCGAGCTGAAGACCGTCGGCGCGGTCACCTGAGAAGGCCGGGATCGCGATGCCGCACGTAGCTTCGATTGGCACCTACCTGCCATGCTGGGCAAACCCCCGCCGGCGGGCAGGTGGCGGCGAGGTTGAGTTGACCGCGAAGCGCAAAGGCCGCCCGTACTGTGCCACCGGTGTGGCACAGTGCGTAGAACGCTTCGAGCAGGTGCGCGGTATGGCGGTCAATCAGGTCGATGGCGCCCGGATTGGCTTGGCGCACAACATCGGGGGGCTGACTGCGGTGTCAGCGGTCACCATCGTGGAAGGGGGCGGCGGCGATGGCTCACGTTGACGTCCGGGTGGCGGCGGGGTAATGGTTCTCGGGGCGACCGCAGATCCACCGTTGGGACGGGAAGTCGACGATCAGGACCAGCGGCGCTCAACCGCGGGCCGACCCCGGCCCGGCGGTCAGCGGCATGAGCAGCCCCCCTACCTGCGGCCACTGGTCGGGCTGGTGACCGTGGCGACGATCGCGGCTCTCGTTTGGCTGCCGATCGCGCTGTTTCGTGGCGGCTTCACCCGTACGGTGCCGGTGACGGTGCTGTCCCAGCGAGCCGGTCTGGTGATGTACCCCGACGCCAAGGTCAAGCTGCGCGGCGTTCAGGTGGGCAAGGTCGGGGCCATCGATCCGCTGCCGGACGGCACCGCGGCTCTGCGGCTGGAGATGCAACCGGACCAACTGCGGTTGATTCCGGCCAACGTCAGCGCCAGGATCGCCTCCACGACGGTGTTCGGGGCCAAATCCGTCGAGCTGGTGGCGCCGCCGGACCCGGAGGCGACCAGATTGCACGCCGGTCAGGTGCTGGCCGGCGAACACGTCACCGTCGAGATCAACACGGTGTTCCAGCAACTCGTCCGGGTCTTGGACAAGATCGACCCGAAGAAGCTGAACGAAACGCTGAGCGCGGTCTCGACGGCGTTCAACGGTCGCGGGCACAAGATCGGGCAGGCGCTCACCGACTTCGACAAGCTGCTGGCCGAGATGGAGCCCAGCCTGAACACGCTCGAACATGAAGCCGCCACGATGCCGCCGGTGTTCCGGTCTTACGCCGATGCGGCGCCGGATCTCACCGCTGCGCTCAACGCCACCACCACCATGAGCGAGAGCATCGTGACCGAGCGCGAGAGCCTGGACACCTTCTTGCTCAGTGCGATCGGTCTTGCCGACACCGGCAACGAGGTGCTGGGCGACAACCGGCAGGTCCTGACCGACCTGACGCATGTGCTGGAGCCCACTGCTGCGCTGCTGGACAAATATCATGAGGAACTCGGCTGTTCGATCGGCGGCTTGGTGCCCTTCGCCAATTCGCCGCCGTTCGACGTCCCCGGCATCATCATCACCGCCAGCTTCACGTTGGCCAAGGAACGCTACCGTTACCCCGACCACCTACCGAAGGTGGCGGCCCGCTCCGACCGCTCCTACTGCACGGAACTGGGTCTGCCCGACGTGCCGCCGGAATACCGGGTGCCCGCGCTGATCGCCGATACCGGAGCCAACCCGTACGAATACGGCAACCAAGGCATCCTGCTCAACTCCGATGGCCTCAAGCAGGCGCTGTTCGGACCGATCGGCGGGCCGCCGCGCAACAGCGCCCAGGTGGGGATGCCGGGATGACACGCGCCTTGGGGCCCCTGGTCAAGTTCGGTATCTACGCCGCGGTGATGGTGCTGGCGACGATATTTCTGTTCGCGATCTTCGCCGAGGTCCGCACCGGTCCGACGGTGGGCTACCAGGCGGTGTTCTCCGACGCCTCCCGGCTGAAATCCGGGGACAGCGTGCGGGTGGCCGGCGTCCGCGTCGGCACGGTGGGAGGCGTGTCCCTACGCAAAGACGGCACGGTGCTGGTGAAATTCCAGGCCGACCGCAACATTTCGCTCACCACCGGGACGCAGGCCTCGGTGCGCTACTTGAATCTGGTCGGCGACCGCTACCTGGAACTGACGGACGGACCGGGCTCGACCCGGCTGTTGCCGGCCGGCTCGGAGATCCCACTGGAGCGGACCGCGCCCGCACTGGATCTGGACCTGTTGCTCAACGGCCTCAAGCCGGTGATCCGCGGACTGAACCCCACCGACGTCAACTCGCTGACCGCCTCGCTGATCCAGATCATGCAGGGCCAAGGCGGCACCATCGACTCACTGATGTCTCGGACGTCGTCGTTCTCGAACTCCCTGGCCGACAACAACCAGGTGATCGAGTCCCTGATCGACCAATTGCGCACCACGCTGGCCACCCTGTCCAACGGCGACAAGCGATTTTCCGGAGCGATCGATCGACTGGGCAAGCTGGTCGCCGGCTTGGCGGCCGACCGCGACCCGATCGGGACCGCGGTGTCGGCCCTGGACCGCGGCACCGCATCGCTGGCGGATCTGCTCGGCAATGCGCGGGATCCGTTGACCAACACCATCACTCAGGTTGATCGGTTGACCACCGCCATCAACGCCGACCTGGCCGGCCTGGACATGTCGTTGCAGAAGGCGCCGGAGAACTACCGCAAGGCCATCCGGCTCGGCGCTTACGGCGGATTCATCCAGTACTACCTCTGCGCTGTCCAGATCCGGGTCAGCGATACCCAGGGCCGTACCGCGGTGTTCCCCTGGATCAAAGCGGAGGAGGGGCGATGCAGCGACACCGACTGAGCGGTGTGCTGCCCACCGCCGCGCCGGTACGGCGGGGGGCGCGCCGATGCTGAAATACCGCGGCAGCCAGCTGAGCAGGATGGGCCTGATCGGCATTGTGGTCGTAGCGTTCGTTGTCGCGATCGGGCTGCAGCCCGAGCAACTGATCCAGTGGGCCACCTGCGTGCGTTACCAAGCCCGGTTCGCCGAAGCCGGTGGGCTGAGCACCGGTGCCGACGTCACGCTGTCGGGGATCAAGGTCGGCTCGGTCACCGATGTCGCACTCGACAACGGCGACGCCCTGGTGACGTTCACTCTGGCCGGTAAATATCCGCTCGGCTCGCAGACCACCGCGCACATCCGCACCGGGTCGTTGCTCGGCGAGCGGGTACTGACGGTGGAGCCGGCGGGCAGCGGCAAGCTGCGCCCGCTGGAGGTCATCCCGCTCACCCGCACCTCGTCGCCGTATTCGTTGACCGACGTGGTCGGCGAGCTCACCTCCAACACCGCGGGTACCGACACCGAGTCGCTGAACCGGTCGCTGGACACCCTTTCGGACACCATCGACCAGATCGCTCCGCAGCTGGGACCGACGTTCGACGGCCTGAGCAGACTGTCCCGTGCGGTGAACAGCCGGAACGAAGGCCTTGCCGACCTGCTGAAGTCGGCCGCCGAGCTCACCGGTGTGCTCTCCGAACGCGGCCAGCAGATCAACTCGCTGATCCTGGACGTCGACAGTCTCGTCGACGTACTCAACACCCGGCGGCAGGCGATCGTCAACCTGCTGGCCAGCACGTCGGCAGTGTCGCGGCAGCTTTCCGAACTCGTCGCCCAGAACAACGAACAGCTCAAACCGACGCTGGCGAAGATCATCGAGTTGAACAAGATCCTGGAGAAGAACCGGGACAACCTCGCCAAAGCGCTGCCAGGTCTGGCGAAATACGAACTCACTCAAGGCGAGACGGTGTCCAACGGGGCCTACTACAGCGCCTATGTTCCAAACCTGTTCCTGCCGCAGCTGCTCCAGCCGTTCCTCGACTACATCTTCGGCTTCCGGCGCGGCGTCGACGCCGGACAGCCGCCGGACAATGCCGGGCCGCGTGCCGAACTGCCGTTCCCGATCAATGGGATCCCGCAACCAGGAGATCTGCCGCCCCGATGAAGAGTCGTAGACCACTGCAGATCGCGGCGGCCGCCCTGGCGGCGCTGCTGCTACTGGCGGGCGCGGGCCTCCTGATCCGCCAGACCGTACTGAAACCGACCCGGATCACCGCGTACTTCTCCACCGCAACCGCGATCTATCCCGGTGACGAGGTCCGGGTCGCCGGGGTGAAGGTCGGCACCATCGACCGCATCGAACCGCAGGGCACCCAGGCCAAGCTCACTATGCGCGTCGACCGCAAGGTGCCGATTCCGGCCGAGGCGAAAGCTGTCATCGTCGCACCCAACCTGGTGGCGGCGCGGTTCGTCCAACTGACCCCCGCCTACCATCGCGGCGACGGACCGAGGATGGCTGACGGCGCGGTGATCCCGCGCGAGCACACCGCGGTCCCGGTCGAGTGGGACGAGGTCAAGACCCAATTGAACCGGCTTGCCGCCGAATTGGGTCCGCGCAGCGGTGTTTCGGGAACGTCGGCGTCGCGCTTCATCGACAGCGCGGCCAATGCGATGGACGGCAACGGCGCCAAACTGCGCGAGACGCTGAAGCAGCTCTCCGGCGTGGCCCGGATCTTCGCCGAGGGCAGCGGCAACATCGTCGATATCATCTCGGGTCTGCAGACCTTTGTGACCGCGCTGCGCGACAGTGACCAGCAGATCGTGGTGTTCGAGTCGCGGCTCGCCACCCTGACCAGTGTGGTCAACGACAGTCGATCCAACTTGGATGCGGCTCTCACCGACTTCGCCGGCGCGATCGACACGGTGCGGGAGTTCGTGGCGGGGAGCCGCGCCGAAACCGCCGAGGCGCTGCGGGGCGTGGCCACTGTCAGCCAGACGCTGGTCGATTCGAAGAATGCGATCCGCAATATCCTGCACATCACCCCGAACGCGATCGCCAACACACTCAATATGTACAACGTGACCAGCGGAACCCCGGTGGGCTCGTTCGCTTTTGCCAACTTCAGCAACCCGGTTCAGGCGATCTGCACGATGACCGGCGCGGTCGGCAACGTGACGTCGACGGAGACCGGCAAGCTGTGCGAGCAGTACCTCGGGCCGGCCATGCGGCTGCTGAATTTCAACGGGCTCCCGTTGCCGATATCCCCGTATCTGACCAAGGCAGCCAGCCCGGAGAAGTTGATCTACACCGACCCTGCGTTGATGCCGCACGCCGAGCATCCGGGAAACCTGCCGGAACAGCAGCCGTCGATCTCGGCCTACACCGGGCTGCATGGCGATGTCCCCCCACCGCCGGGCTGGACGGATCCGTTGCAACCACGGGGTTCCTACGTACCGGACGGGCTGCCCGCCGCAGCGACACCGCCGCTGATTCCCGGAGCACCGCTGCCCAGCCCGACCACCTTCGACGGGATGCTGCTGCCCGGCCCGCCGCCTCCGGGCCCGCCGCCTGGATTGCCTGGTCCGTTGCCGGCGGAAGGGACACCCTCGCCATGATCAGTCTTCGTTCTCTGCGGCGCAGCGCGGCGGTCGCGGCTTTGATCGCCGTCACCACGACCGGCTGCGCCTTCGGCGGGCTGAACTCGGTGGCGTTGCCCGGTGTCCAGGGCCGCGGGTCCGGGGCGCAGCATTTCACCGTGCAGCTGGCCAATGTCGGGACACTGGAATCCAATTCGCCGGTACTGCTCTCCGACGTGGTGATCGGCAGCGTCGGCAAGATGACCGTCAGCAACTGGCACGCCAACGTCGACATCGCGGTCAACCCCGGCGTCGAGGTGCCGGCGAATGCGGTGGCGACCGTCGGGCAGACCAGCCTGCTCGGTTCCATGCACCTGGCGCTCAATCCCCCGATCGGGCAGGAGCCGACGGGACGCCTGAGGTCGGGGGCCACCATCCCTCTGAGCGACTCCTCAACCTACCCGTCCACCGAGCAGACCCTGTCGTCGCTGGCGGTGTTGGTCAACGGGGGCGGACTCGGTCAGATCGGTGACATCATCCACAACTTCAGCGCCTCCATGGCGGGGCGGGAGAGCGACATCCGCGACCTGATCGTCCGGCTGGACCACTTCACCGGTGCACTGGACCGGCAACGCAACAACATCGTCGAGGCCATCGAAGAGATGAACCGGACGGCCACGATCTTCGCCGGGCAGCGCGACACCATCCGCCGCGCGCTGGACAAGATTCCTCCGGCCATCGACGTCTTGATCAAAGAGCGTCCCAAGTTCGTCACCGCGATGACCAAGCTGGGCCAGTTCGGCGACCTGTCGGCCGGCCTGGTCAACGACTCCGGGCACCAACTGGTCTCCGATCTCATCCACATCGAACCGGCGTTGCGTTCGCTGGCCGATATCGGTCCGGAACTCAACTCGGCAGTGGCCTACGCCTCGGCCTTCCCGTACGGGCCCAATGCGATCGAGCGCGCCGTGCGGGGCGACTTCTTGAACCTGTTCGCAGTCTTCGACCTCACCAAACCCCGACTCAAGCGGGCCATGTTCGCCGGTACGCAGTGGGGCGACGAAGACGCGAAACTCGTTCCCGCGCCCGGTGACCCGTGGTACTTGAACTATTCCTACGACCCGCTGCAAGAACCGATTCTGCGGTCGTCGAGCCAGGACTTACCGCCGGGGGCGGTTGGCTCGGGAGGCGGTGGCTAGATGCTGACACGCTTCGTGCGGATTCAGCTGATCCTGTTCCTGGTGGCTTCGGTGATCGGCGTCGGGGCCATGCTCTTCGGCTACATGCAGGTGCCGACTCTGCTCGGAATCGGCCGGGTCACGGTCAAGCTGGACCTGCCGGAGACCGGCGGGCTCTACCGGTTCTCCAACGTCACCTACAACGGCGTGCAGATCGGCACAGTGACCAAGGTGGAGCTGACGCCCAACGGTGTGCGCGCCACGTTGTCGTTGGATCGCTCACCTAAGGTGCCTGCCGATCTGGTGGCTGCGGTGCGCAGCGTGTCAGCCATCGGCGAGCAGTACGTCGACCTGCTGCCGCGCAGCGACGGCGGCCCGTACCTGCACAACGGATCGGTGATCGCGGCGGCGGACACCCAAGTCCCCCAACAGGTCGGTCCGATGCTCGATCAGGTCAGTGCGTTGGTCGACTCGATTCCCAAGGATCAACTCGGCAATCTGCTCGACGAGACCTTCCAGGCTTTCGACGGCGCCGGTTACGACTTCCAATCACTGCTGGATTCGGCGACCACCATCAGCGGTGACGCCAACCGGGTCTCGGACAAGGTGCGCAAGCTGGTCGATGACGGTGCGCCGCTGCTGGACTCCCAGGAGAAAAGCACCGATGCGATCCGGACCTGGGCGCGCAGCGTGGCCGGGATCTCCGAACAGGTCGCCGCCAACGACCCGCAGGTGCGGGCCATCCTGCAACGCGGACCCGGGTTCGCCGACGAAGTGTCGGGTCTGATGCAGGATCTCAAGCCCACGCTGCCTATTCTGCTGGCGAACCTGAACACCCTCGGGCAGGTGCTGATGGTCTATAACCCGTCGTTGGAGCAGTTGATGGTGCTGCTGCCCGGGTACATTGCGGCCCAGCAGTCGTTCGGTCTGCCCAAGAACAACCCGACCGGTCTGCCGCAGGGCGACTTCACCCTTACCTTCGGTGACCCCAACCCGTGCACCGTGGGGTTCCTGCCGCCGTCGTCGTGGCGTTCTCCGGCCGATACCACCACCATCGACACCCCCGACGGTTTGTACTGCAAACTGCCGCAGGATTCACCGGTATCGGTGCGCGGCGCTCGCAACTTCCCGTGTATCGAGCATCCGGGCAAGCGCGCGCCGACCGTCGAACTCTGCGACGACCCGAAGGGATTCGTTCCGATCGCGATGCGTCAGCATCTCACCGGCCCCGGAGCGTTCGACCCGAACCTGCTCAAGCAGGGCATCCCGGTTGATGACCGGGTCGACTTCAGCGACCGGCTCTTCGCTCCCGTCGGGGGTACCCCGCTGCCGCCGTGGGCCACGCCGTCGGGGACATCACCGGATGCCCCCCGGCCCGAGGTGCCGGCGCCGCCACCGCCGTTCGCCGGGCACGACGGGAGTGCTGAACAGCGGCCACCGGTGGCGGTGCTGCCCTATGACCCGAACACGGGCAGGTACATGACCCCCGACGGGCGCTACGAGCAGCAGACGAACCTGGTGCCCGGTTCCGGGCCCAAGACGTGGACCGACCTGATGCCGTCCTAGCAGAAGGAGGACATACCATGCGCGTACGTGAATTGGCCGTCGTCGCAGCGGCGTTCGGGATTGTTGTCGGAAATGCCCCGGCGCCGCCGGCGCAAGCTGCCCTGGGCTTCGAACTCAACGGCCCCTACCGAGTCATCTCGAAGGGGGACTGGGCCAAGACCAACGAGGTCTTCATGGACGAGGCCACCGTCTCCTCGGTGTGGACGTTCAGTTCCAGTTGCGAGAACGCGCACGTCTGCACCGGCCAGGTGAGCAGCGATCAGGGCTGGACCGCGCCGTTGGAATTCCGCACCTCGCGGTGGATCGTCGACCGCTTCCACGAGAACTGGCAGACCTGCCCGGACGGCACCACCTCGCCGGGCCGGCAGCGCTACCAGTTCCAGGGCAGCGACCTCAACGGCCAGTACGACAAACGCAACATCGACCTGCTGGTCGGCTACGACAGAACGATCGGTGTCTCGGGTGCATGTGGACGCAACCAGCCCACGGTGATCACCATGCCGCTGAGCGTACAGCGGCTGTAGGGATAGGGAAGAGACGATGCAGACCACTCGCATAACGCTGGTGCTCGCCGCCGCTGTGCTCGCAGGGGGCGCGGTCGCCGCGGCAGCGCCGTCGACTGCCGATCCGTACGTGCCGATGTGCGACGTTCCGGCGTGCACACCCGGAATCGCGCCGGATGTCGTGCTGGGTGCGCCGTGCTCCAACACCACCTACTTCGTCTTCGGGTCCGCTGTCGCGGGGCCCTCGACCCTGCCGGGCAGGCTGGTCTACTGCGCGTCGCCGCGCCGCTACGAGCCCCGCTGGTTCCGCTCCCCGGAGATGCACGGCGTCAAGGAGGAGAACAGTAAATGCGACGAATATTCCGGCGAGGTAGCGCAGGCCCCCGACGGGCTTTTCTTGACCTGTGTCGCCGACGGCGAGTCCCGGTGGCGTCGCGGAGACCTTTAGCCGCACAACAATCCTGGCACGTTGAGGGAGTTCGCCCATGATACGAACCGCTGTCGGCGCAGCGATCGGCGCGCTGGCCGCTGCGTCCATCGCCACCGTCGTGGCACCGACCGCCGCGGCCGAGATGCGCTACGGCAATTACGAGGTGCTGACCAACCGGTGGACCGACGCCACGTGGGTATGGGCGGCCTACCCCTGCGAGACCATGGGCAAGTTTGACGACCTACCGGCCGGATGTGTTCAGGTGAGCGCGATCGACCGACCGCACTTCTTCGGCCGCGGATACTACGGCGGCACCGCCAAACTGGTAGACGGTCAGTACTCGTTCACCTCGGATTACCCCAACGGTCTCACCTGCCCGTTCGGCCCATCGATGCCGACCCGCGACACCTACACCTGGGATGCCAACACGCTGGCCGGCGTCGTCGAATCACATTTCGAGGTGGGTTGTATGAATGGTCCGGGCGGGGTGAACACCTGGACGTTCGCGCTGGTCCGCATGTAGCCGGCTAGATCGGATCGAACGAGGAGATCAGCCAGCGGCCGCCGTGCTTCTCCAAGCCGACCTTGACGCTGCTCATCGAGTAGGAGCCGTCGGGGTTGGTCTTGCTGATCGTGGTCTGGTTGAGGTAGATCAGCACTTCGGCGAAGCCGGGACGCAACGAGACGATGCCCTTGCGCACCACTGCGGCGATCGTCTGCACTTCCTTCTCTTTGACCGCCGGGGTGACGACTTTCTGGGTGAAATCGGTGTAATGCGAAAGGAAATCACCGGTGAGGTGGCTCTCGGCAGCGGCGAAATCCTGCTCCATCGTCTTCGGCGCGTAGGTCAACACGGCGACCGCGCCGTCGGCGGCAGCCGCCATCACGGCCTGCTCGGCCGCGGGTCCGAGTTGCTGATCTGCCCGGAGCACACCAAAGTACAGCCAGCCGGCTAAAGCTGCCGATGCCGCGAACAGAACGGCGAGCGTGGCGGCGACCCAGCGCGACGTCGAGACCGTCGGGCCGGCTTGGGATTGCTCGGCAGGAGACACTTCCGCCGGCGGCTCGACAGGTTCTGGGGCCTCGTCGGCCTCGGTGGTCACGGACTCGTCCTCGACCGCTTCGGGTGTCACGTCGTCCCCGTCGGGTTCGCTCATGCCGCGAAGTCCACCTTCGACATCTTGACCTGGTCGCCCTCGCGGGCCAGGTGCACCGTCAGGCGCCAACTGCGGGGTTCCTCTTTGGCTCCGGCGGTATTGGTGACCTTGGTGGTGGCCGCCACCAGCACCACCGCCTCGTTGTCTGACATCGACTCCACGCCCGCGACCGCCGTGTCGATAGTGGTGACGGTTTTGGACTCGCGGGCCACCTTCGTGAAGTCGCCGGCATGGGCTTCGAAGTCCTTCTTGAATTCACCGGTCGAGTTGTCCAGGATCGCCTTGACGTCGTCGTCGACGGTCTCGTAGTTCAACGACATCAGCGTCACCACGCCCTGCCGAGCGGCTGCGGCGTACTCGCCCAATTGATGCTGGCGCTGTGCGACATCGCGGTGGTGGGACACCACCAGCACATCAACGGCGAGGAACCCGCCGATGGCGAGCACGGCCAGTGTCGCCGCCACCCACCGCAGTCGTCTCCAGATGCCGATGGACTTGCGTGGCTGCTCAGCCGGTTCCTCGACGGCACCCTCGTCGACGCCGGAGTCCGGCTCGGCAGCCTCGGACGCCTTGACGTCCGGTGCGGTTTCCAGCTCGACCGTTCGGGTGGATTCCGGCTCGGACCCCTGCTGCGCCTTGAGCAGCTCCGCGCGGGCGCGGGCCAACTCCGCTGCCGCCTCGGCGGCTTTCGCCTCGGCTTCCGCCAGCGTCAGCGCATCCTTCGAGGCGCCCTTGGCGGCGTGCTTTCCGCGGCCGTCCGGTTTCGCCGGATCACGCGACGGCATACGCCCTCCTGTCCGATGTCCCATCCAGCTCCCACGAGGTCAGGCACCCTCGCAAGACCGCTTCGAAACGGTAGCACCAGGGCCCCTCACCAGGTGCGCAGCGAGCAGAGCGCGCCCTTGGTGCCCGCGTCGGTGGCAACGACGACGTCGTCGACGCGCAGTTCACAGACGAACCCGGGCGAGGCCAGCTCGGGATGCATCCCGGGCAGCGACACCACCACCATCGCCCAGTCCTGCGGGTCGGCCAGCGTCGTCTCGAATATCCACGGCTGGTTCGGTCCGACGGTGACATCGGCACGCGGGCTGTACTGGTACGGATTGTGGCTGTACTCGCCGAAGTTGGGCGGCTGAACCTCGCGGTAGTAGACCAGCGCCTGCGCGGTTTGTGTCGCACTGACCAAGTAACGGACCCGGTGCGGTGCCGGATCGTCGGCGGCCGCCGGCGTCGCTGTCGCCAGCGCAGCCACGAGCGCAACGCCACCCAGCAACGACTGCGTCAACAGGGTTCTCACGGACTCCTCCACTGCTGCGCGCCGGCCGGAGCGGCACTGCCAAAGATTCGAATTCTTTGCCAGGAAGAATAACATTTCCGTCGGTTTGGCGCTGGACGAGCGCAGCGCCGGCGGCGAATCAGCCTTCCGGGCCGCGCCGAGCGTGTAGTCAGTGCGAAAAATCGCGGGAAAAATCGCCGTGCGTGCACGTTGGGCGCAGCCGTGCCGGCGCCGTTGCTCAGATCTCCGGAGCCCTGGTGGCCGCCGCACGTCCGGCGCGGAACCCGAAGACCATCGCCGGGCCGATGGTGCCGCCCGCCCCGCCGTAAGCACGGCCGGTCGCCCCGGCCATCGCATTGCCCGCGGCGAACAAACCCGCGATCGGCCCCCCGCTGACGTGCAGAACGCGGCCGTCGTGGTCGGTGCGCGGGCCGCCCTTGGTGCCCATCGCCCCCACCGACAGCGGCACGGCGTAGTACGGGGCGGCGTCGAGCGGGCCGAGGGTGCGACCGGCCGGGGTGTCGGCGTGTTCGTCGCCCCAGTAGCCGTCGTAGGCGCTGGCGCCCCGCCCGAACTCCGGGTCCGCACCCGCGGCCACATCGCGCTTCCAGGCCGCAACCGTCCGTTGCAGACCGCCGGCATCGATGCCGGTCCTGGCGGCCAGGCTGGGCAGGTCGGGCGATTCGCAGAACCAGTCCGGTGCGCTGCCGCCGGGTTCGACGCCGAGGAATCCGTAGCGCTTGAGGTGCACCGAGTCGAAGACGATCCACGCGGGATCGTTGACGTAGCCGCCGCGCGGCTCCAGGTAGTGGAAGGCGCCGGCCATCGAGTTGTAGTCACAGGCCTCGTTGACGAACCGGCGCCCGGACCGGTTGACGATGATGCTGCGTGGCCGGGTGCGCTCCAATCGCACACTGCGGCTGCGCTGTTCGCCATCGATGGTGTCACCGGGGATCCGGACGATCGGTACCCACCACGCTTCGCCCATGTTGGCCAGGTCGGCGCCGTGCGCCATCGCCATGCGCAGGGCGTCGCCGGTGTTGGTCGGCGGTGACACCGCGCCGTGCATGGGGCCGCGCAGAAACGCCTCCACCAGGGCGGTGTCCCATTCGAACCCGCCATTGGCCAGGATCACGCCCCGCCGGGCACACACCCGGCGCGAGGTCCCGCCACCGTCGACCCGCACACCGGCGATGCCGTGTTCGCCGGCCAGCAGTTCGACGCCGCGACAGCTCGTCGCCGGCGTCACGCCGGCATCCAGCAGCCCCTTGAGCAGCCCGGCGATGAGCGCGGTGCCGGCCACGCACAGATCGCCGTCGGCGGCGTCCTCGATGTCGGCGTGCAGCCGGGCGCGGGTCTCGGCGTCGAAACCCACGTTGCTGTAGTCGGCCGGGAACGCAGTGATCCGGTCCGCCCAGTCACCCAGCCGGGTCAGGTCATAGGGCAGCGGGCTCAGCGAGCGTCCCCCAGACGGCCGCCCGCCGGGCAGCTCCGGCTTGTAGTCCGGGAAGCCCGAGGCCACCTCGAAGCGGACGTCGCTGTGCTTTTCGACGAAGTCGACCATCTCCTGGCCGGTTCGCACGAAAGTCGCGACCAGTTCGTCGTCCATCGCGCCGAACGACTGCGCCCGCAGATAGTCCAGCGCGGCGTCGACGGTCAAGCCGGGAACCCGGTTGTGCGCGGGGATCCAGGCGATACCGCCGGAGACCGCGGTGGTGCCTCCCACGGTCGCAGCCTTCTCATACACGGCGACCGACGCGCCGTTGACCGCCGCGGTGAGCGCCGCGGTGAGCCCGGCGGCGCCGGTGCCCAGCACTACCACGTCGACAGTGTCGTCCCAGACTCGCGCACCGGCCGGCATTGACGTCTTCCTTTCGGGGGCAGGAGATTTCAGCTGAGGATCCCGGACAGCCGGTCGGCCGCCGCCAGTACGGCATCGCGGCCCCGCAGCACGACGTCCTCGCGGTGCGAGATCAAGTTGATGCAGGTGGGCGGTGCAGGCGGGCGGCGGCGGACCGGTACCGCCAGCCCGAAGGTCCCGGGCTCGATCTCGCCGTGGGTGATCACCCAGCCGCGCTCTCGGGTCTGCGGAACGATGTCGCGTTCGTCCGGGCGTCGCGGCATGGCGGCCAGCAGTGCGATCCCAGCCGCGCCGAGGCTGAGCGGATGACGACTGCCCTCGTGGAACGCCAGTTGGTAGCCGACCTGGGTGGGCACGATGACCGCGACGGCCACCTGCTCGTCGCCCTCGGCCACCAGCAGCGAGACCGTGGTCCCGAGTTCGTCGGCGAGCACCCGCAGGGTCGGCAGGGCCAGCTGGCGCAGATTGTTGTCGAACGAGGCGCCCAGGACGGCCAGGGCGGCTGCCGAGCGGAACCGGCCGTCTTCGCCCTTGGCCACCAGCCGGTAGCTGGTCAGCGTGTTCAACAAGCGGTAGGCGATGGTCCGGTGCACACCGATCTGGTCGGCGATCTGCTGGATCGTCAAGCCCTCGGGCGTGGCGGCCACCGCCTGCAGTGCGGCCAGGCCGCGGGCCAGAGTTTGCGACCCGGGCGCGGTGTCGGCGGCAGCGCCGGGCTTCGGCTTGGTCATCCCCACGGCCTCCTTGACATCCACCCATCCGAGAGTGATGCTCTTCAATATAACGTACATCGATGTGCGATAAAAGCACGTTAAATATGCTGAAAAATGAGAATCGTATTTCCGCGCTGTAGGGAAGAGGTGGCCGGTGCCGGAGTTCGAGAGCATCTGGAGCGATCTCCAGGGCGTTGCGTTCGAGCAGGGCTATCTCGATGCGGGCGGTGTCCGCACCCGCTACCTCCGGGCCGGTGATCCGGCCAAGCCGGTGCTGGTGCTGCTGCACGGCTCCGGCGGCCACGCCGAGGCCTACGTCCGCAATCTGGCCGCGCACGCCGAGCACTTCTGGACCTTCTCGATCGACATGCTCGGTCACGGCTACACCGCCAAGCCCGGCCATCCACTGGAGATCCCGCACTACGTCGCGCACCTGACCGCCGTACTGGACACGATCGGCGCCGATCAGGCCAGCATCAGCGGCGAATCGCTCGGCGGCTGGGTGGCCGCGCGTGCCGCGATCGACCACCCGGACCGGGTCGATCGCCTGGTGCTCAACACCGCCGGCGGCTCCCAGGCCGACCCGGAGGTGATGAAGCGGATCATCACCTTGTCGATGGCCGCCGTGGAGGACCCCAGTTGGGACACCGTCCAGGCCCGCATCAAGTGGCTGATGGCCGACAAGTCCAAGGACTACGACGACATCGTGGCAAGCCGGCAGCGGATCTACCGCCTGCCCGGATTCGTCGACGCGATGCGCGACATCATGGCGCTGCAGGATCCGCAGATCCGGGCCCGCAACCTGCTGGGACCCGAGGAATACGGCAAGATCACCGCGCCGACGCTGGTGGTCTGGACCAGTGACGACCCGACGGCCGACGTCGAGGAGGGCAAGCGGATCGCTTCGATGATCCCCGGCGCCCGGTTCGAGCTGATGCCCGGCTGCGGCCACTGGCCCCAGTACGAGGACCCCGCGACCTTCAACCGCCTGCACCTGGATTTCCTGCTGGGGCGCTGAGGTGACTGCGCTCAATGATGTCGACGTCGTCGTGGTCGGGGCCGGTCCGGTCGGCCTGACCCTGGCCAATATCCTCGGGCTGCAAGGGATCCGCACCCTGGTCATCGAGGAACGCGACACACTCATCGACTATCCCCGGGGGGTCGGGCTCGACGACGAGTCATTGCGTACATTCCAGGCGATCGGCCTGATCGATGCCGTTCTGCCGCATACGGTTCCGAATCAGATCCTGCGGTTCTTCGACGGCAGGCGACGGTTGCTGGCCGAGATGGCACCCGCCGACGCCTGTTTCGGCTGGCCCAAGCGCAACGGCTTCGTGCAACCGCTGGTCGACGCCGAACTGCTGCGCGGCCTGGAGCGCTTCGACCATGTTCGGGTGCTGTGGGGGCGTCCGATGACCGGGTGCACTGAGAAACCGGACGGCGTCACGGTGCAGCTGGGCAGTGCTGAGGTGAATGCGCGCTATCTGGTCGGGTGCGACGGGGGACGCAGCGCCACCCGCCGGTTGATGGGCGTGTCCTTCGAGGGCACCACGTCCTCGACCCGTTGGCTGGTCGTCGATGTCGCCAACGATCCGCTCGGGCACCCCAACAGCGAGGTCGGAGCCGACCCGGCGCGCCCGTACGCCTCCATCTCGATCGCACACGGGATCCGGCGCTTCGAGTTCATGATCCACGCCGACGAAACCGACGAGCAGGCCGAAGACCCGGAATTCGTCGCGGCGATGCTGGCCCCCTTCGTGCCGCATCCGCACGACGTCGATGTGATCCGGCACCGGGTCTACACCCACCATTCCCGGATCGCCGGCGCATTTCGCCGCGGCCGGCTGCTGCTGGCCGGCGACGCCGCACATCTGATGCCGGTCTGGCAGGGGCAGGGCTACAACAGTGGGATCCGCGATGCGATGAACCTCGGGTGGAAGCTCGCCGCCGTGGTCGGCGGGCAGGCGCAGCCGAGTTTGCTGGACAGCTATGACAGCGAACGGCGCAAGCATGCCCGAGCCATGATCGACCTGTCCACGATGGTGGGCCGGGTGATCTCCCCGACCAATCGCCGCGTCGCCGCCATGCGCGACCGGGCGATCCGTGCCGCCTCGGCGGTGCCCACGCTCAAGCGCTACGTGCTGGAAATGCGGTTCAAGCCGATGCCGCGCTACGACCACGGCGCGGTTGTCCACGACCAGCCCCGCCGGCCGGACTCGCCGGTGGGAACGCTGTTCATTCAGCCCCGCGTCGACACCCGCACCGGGACCGAGCTGCTCCTCGACGACGTGATCGGCACCGGATTCGCCGTGCTGGCCTGGAACAACAACCCCCGGGTCCTGCTCGGGGAAGCCGCCTTCGGGCGGTGGAAAGCGCTGGGCGCCAGCTTCATCGCCGTTCGGCCATCGACCCAGCTGCACTGGACCCCGCCCGGCAGCGAAGACGACCCCGAGGTCACCATCGTCGGTGACCGCACCGGGGAGCTGAAGTCCTGGTTCGACCGACACAGCGAGTCGGTGCTGTTCCTGCGCCCAGACCGCTGCATCGCCGCGGCGTGCATCGCCCAGCGCGCAGCGGAGGTCAGTGCCCGGCTCTTCGACGTTCTGGGTCTCATCGCGGAAGGGGGTGATCACCGCGATGGCACTGGCCCTGTGCTGCATGTCCCACAGCCCGCTGCTGAATCTGCCGGGACCGCCCCCTGAGTTGATGGACGACGTCGAGGCCGCGATCGCTCAGGCCGCGGCGTTCGTCGCCGGCTTCGACCCCCAGCTGACGGTGGTGTTCGCGCCGGACCACTACAACGGCTTCTTCCTGCGGCTGATGCCGCCGTTCTGCATCGGCACCTCCGCGCGGGGGGTCGGGGACTACGGCACGTATTCCGGCCCGCTGAACGTCGCCGCCGATCTTTCCGCCGACTGCGCAGCGGCGGTGCTGGACCGCGGCGTGGACGTGGCCGTGTCGGCCGGTATGGAGGTCGATCACGCCATGGTGCAGCCACTGGAGCGGCTGTTCGGTGATGCCACCGCATGCCCGGTAATCCCGATCTTCATCAACGCCGTCGCCGCCCCGCTGGGGCCGATCCGCCGTGCCCGCGCCCTGGGGACCGCGGTCGGTGAATTCCTGGCCAGCCTGGATCTGCGGGTGCTGGTGTTGGGATCCGGTGGGCTGTCGCATGATCCGCCGATCCCCACGCTGGCGACTGCGCCGCCGGCGATCCGAGACCGGCTTGTGCACGGCACTGCGATGAGCGCCGAGCAGCGGCAGGCCCGCCAGGACACGGTCATCGCGGCGGCGCGCGACTTCGCGGCCGGCGTGAACGAGCTGGCCCCGCTGAACCCGGACTTCGACCAACGGTTCCTGTCGATCCTGGACAGCGGCCGGCTCGATGACCTCTGCGGCTGGTCGAACTCGTTCATCACCGAATCGGGCGGGGGCTCGGCGCACGAAATCCGAACCTGGACAGCAGCGTTCGCCGCCTTGGCGGCCCAGGGCGGCTACCGCACGGTCGACCGTTACTACCGCCCGGCCCCGGAGCTGATCGCGGGCTTCGCCATCCGCACCGCAATACCTGCGGGGGTCAGCCGATGACCGATCACCTCGTCGACGTGCTGGTGATCGGATCCGGCGGCGGCGGTATGACCGCAGCGCTGGCCGCCGACGCCCGCGGGCTGGACACCCTGGTGGTGGAGAAGTCGGCGTACTTCGGCGGATCAACCGCCTTGTCCGGCGGCGGTATCTGGGTGCCCGGTGCGCCGGCGCAGCGCCGCGAGGGCTACGCCCCGGACCCCGAGGGTGTCGTCACCTACCTGCGCGCCATCACCGACGGCCTGGTCGATGAGGCGCGCTTGCGTCAATACGTCGATGCCGCACCGCGGATGATGGAGTTCCTGGAGCAGACCAGTAACTGGTTCGAATTCGTCTGGAAACCCGGCTACGCCGACTACTACCCGGAACTTCCGGGCGGGTCGGAGCTGGGTAGCACCATCAACGTCCCGGCCATCGACCTGCGCAAACTCGGCGACGAGGAGCAGCACCTGCTGGCCCCGCTGGCGTTGGCGCCCAAAGGAATCTGGCTGGGGCCCAAGGACCTCCGGCTCTTCTACCAGGTGCGCCAGTCGTGGCGCGGCAAAGGCGTGCTGGTCAAACTGTTGTGGCGGATGTTCCGCGCCAGGGTGTTCGGGGACCGGATGGCCGCCATCGGCCAATCACTGGCGGCGCGGCTGCGGCTGGCCATGCTCGAACGCGACATCCCACTGTGGCTCGACACCCCGATGACCGAACTCGTCACCGACGGCTCGGGTGCGGTCACCGGGGCCGTGGTGCAACGCCACAGGGCATCACAGCGCATCACCGCCCGTCACGGTGTCATCCTGGCCAGCGGCGGGTTCGACCATGACATGGCCTGGCGCAAGCAGTATCAACCGGTGCTGGAACATGATTGGAGCTTCGGCAACCCGCTGGCTACCGGTGACGGCATCCGCGCCGGCGAGCGTGTCGGAGCCGCCACCGAGCTGCTCGACGAGGCGTGGTGGTTCCCCGCGCTGTGCTGGCCCGACGGCCGCCTGCAGTTCATGCTCAACGAACGCATGATGCCGTCGCAGTTCATCGTCAACGGCAACGGGGAGCGGTTCATCAACGAGGCGGCGCCCTACATGGACTTCGCGCACGCCATGATCGCCGGCCAGCAATCCGGCACCACCCACATCCCGTGCTGGCTGATCACCGACCAACGATCCTTCCACCGCTATGTGGTGGCCGGGCACCTGCCGATCCCGAAGGTGCCCGGCGCGCCGGTGCCGACCGGGCGCCGGGTGCCGCAGTCCTGGCTGGACTCCGGTGTGGTCAAGGCGGCGAACACCTTCGAGGAGCTGGCCACTGCGATCGGGGTGCCACCCGAGCGGCTGCGGCGCACCGCGGAACGGTTCAACGAGTTCGCGGAAGCCGGCCACGACGACGACTTCAACCGCGGCGACAGCGTCTATGACAACTACTACGGCGATCCCACCCTGCCCAACCCCAACCTGTATCCGCTGGGCAAGCCGCCCTACTACGCGTTCCAGATCATCCTCGGCGACCTCGGTACCTCCGGTGGCCTGCGCACCGATGAGCACGCCCGGGTGCTGCGTGCCGACGACTCGGTGATCGAGGGCCTCTACGCGGTGGGCAACACCGCGTCGCCGGTGATGGGCCGCAGCTACGCCGGAGCCGGAGCCACTATCGGCCCGGCGATGACCTTCGGTTATGTGGCAGTCCAACATATTTCAGACAGTCGTCGAACGCTCGGCGCGCAGACTCCCAACCAATCAGGAGGTAACCCGTGAAGATCTCACTGTTCTACGAATTCGCGCTGCCGCGTCCGTGGTCCGATGACGACGAGCATGTGCTGTTCCAGGACGGCCTCGACGAGGTGGAGGCGGCCGACAAGGCCGGGTTCTCGACGGTGTGGCTGACCGAGCATCATTTCCTCGAGGAGTACTGCCACTCCACTGCGCCGGAGATCTTCCTGGCCGCCGCCAGTCAGCGGACCAAGGACATCCGACTCGGTTTCGGCATCATGCACCTGCCGCCGGTGGTGAACCACCCGGCGCGGGTGGCCGAGCGCGTCGCCACCCTGGATCTGCTCTCCAACGGGCGCGTCGAGTTCGGCACCGGTGAGTCGTCCTCGGTCGGCGAGCTCGGCGGCTTCGGCATCGACCCCGCCGACAAACGCTCCCAATGGGAGGAAGCCCTCGAGGTGTCGATCCGCTGCATGACGGAGGAGCCGTTCACCGGATTTCGCGGCGAACACGTGCAGATGCCGGCCCGCAATGTCGTCCCCAAACCGCTGCAGCGGCCGCACCCGCCGGTCTGGGTGGCGTGCACCCGGCCGGCATCGATCCAGATGGCCGCCGAGAAGTGCATCGGCGCCCTGAGTTTCGCCTACACCGGGCCCGGCCCGCTGGCCGAGCGGGTCAATGGCTACTACAAAGAACTCGAAGAGAACGGTGTCCCGGTCACCCCGCAGGTGAACCCCAACATCCTGGCGATCGGCGGTGACCTGTCGATGATGGTGGCTCCCACCGAAGCACAGGCCCTCGACCGGCTCGGGAAGGGCGGCGGCTTCTTCTCGTTCGGGATCATGCACTACTACATGACCGGTCAGCACACGCCCGGCCGGACCGGGGTGTGGGAACGCTACCTAGACGAAGTCGAGAAGGACCCGACGCTGGCTTACGGCCCCGGCCGCGGCGCGATCGGTACTCCGGAGATGGTGCGGGAATTCCTGCGCGGCTACGAGGAGAGCGGCGTCGACGAGATTATCCTGCTGCTGAATCCGCGCAGCCACGAAGCGACCATGGAGGCCATCGAACTGATGGGTAGGCAGGTCTTGCCGGAGTTCATCGAACGCGACGAGAAGGCGGTGGCCGACAAGGCCAAGAGGCTTGCGCCGGTGCTGGAGAAGCTGGAGGCCCGGCGGCCGAAATCCACCGCACCCGAGTTCGATGAGGGTTACTCGTTCGGTGGTCTGCCGACCGGCCGCGACAAGTTCACCGCCACCGAGATCCCCGAGGCCATGGCCGAAATCAATGAGGGTCGGGTCCAGGCCGCGCAGCGCGCGAAGGAAGAGCGGAACCGCGGTCAGCAATGACCGCATCCCCCGGGCTGTGGCGCTACGACGGTCGACGGGCCGTGGTCACCGGCTGCGCGTCGGGAATCGGTGCCGAGCTGGTGCGACAGCTCGGTGAGCTCGGGGCGACCGTTACCGGCCTGGACCAGACCGAGCCCGCGGTGCACGTCGACGAGTTCCACCCGCTGGATCTGGCTGATCCGTCATCGATCGACCAGGCAGTCGAGGCTATTCGGGCGCCCGTCGATGCGCTGTTCAACGTCGCCGGCGTGTCGTCGGGCATCGGGGATCCGCAACGCGTGGTGGCCATCAACTTCCTCGGCATGCGCCACCTCACCGAGGCACTGTTGCCGGCGATGCCGGCAGGATCGGGCATCGCCAACGTCTCGTCGCTGGCGGCCGCAGCCTACCGGGAGAATGCCCAGACTACGGCCGGCCTGTTGAACTCCGCAGGCGTGGCTGGCGGATTGCAGTGGTGCCGGGCGCATCCCGACGCGCTCGCCGACGGCGGCTACCGGCTCTCGAAGGAGGCGGTGATCCTCTACGTCATGCTCACCGCCGATCGGCTGGCGAGTCGCGGTATCCGGATCAACTGCACCGCACCGGGAGTCACCGAAACACCGATCCTCGACCAATTGCGCAGCAGCTACGGTCAGGGCTATCTCGATGAGATTCCCAAACCGCTGGGGCGGGTGGCCAGCCCGGGCGAACAGGCCGCACCGCTGGTGTTTCTCAACAGCTCGGCAGCCGGCTACGTCACCGGTCAGGTGCTCTGGGTCGACGGCGGTAACCTCGCCGGCCGAACGGCCGCCATGTTTGCGAACGGAGGGTGTCCGTGGCCGGCCTGACCGAGTTCCGCCGCGTCGGCGAGGCGGTGCGCAACTGGGGGCGCTGGGGCGACGACGACGAGCTGGGCACGCTGAACCTGATCACGCCGGAGAAGGTCGCCGAGGCCGCCGCGCTGGTGCGGCACGGCAAAGTCTTCCCGCTTGGGGTGGACTTCGGCTCGTCGGGCCCGCAGGGCGCCTTCCAGTTCCGGCACAATCCGATTCACGTGATGACCGTCGATGGCGGCGATGTGAGCACGCTGGCGCGCTACGGCCCGGACTGGCACCGCAACGTGGTGGCGCAGCAGTTGAGCGAATTCTTCACTGACAACCCGTTCCGCTTCAACGACGACATGATCGTCATGCCGCTGCAGGCGGCGACCCAGTGGGACGCGCTGTCGCACGTCTACTACGACGAAAAGCTCTACAACGGCTTCCCGGCGAGTTCGGTGACCAGCCTGGGCGCCTATCACTGCGGTATCGACAAAGTCGACGGCAAGGGCATCGCCTCTCGCGGGGTGCTGCTGGACGTGGTCGCCCACCGCGGTGTGGACACCTTCCTGCCGCTGGGCACCCCGATCACCCCCGACGAGCTCGACGAGGTGGCACGCGCCCAGCAGGTCACGGTCGGCCCCGGCGACATCGTGTTGGTCCGAACCGGGTGGTGGACACGGTTTACCCAAACCGGTGACGGCGCTGAACCGGGCGCCGGGCTGGATTGGCGGTGTGCGGTGTGGCTGCACTCCCATGACGTCGCCGCGGTGGCCGCCGACAACCTCATGGTCGAGAACCCGGTGTCCGGCGTCGAGGGCACCTTCCTGCCGCTGCACATGCTGTGCCTGCGGGACATGGGAATGATGCTGGGGGAGTACTGGGATCTGGGCGCACTGGCCGCCGATTGCGCCGCCGACGGGGTCTACGAATTCCAATTGGTGGCGCCACCGTTGCGGGTGACCGGTGGGGTGGGGTCGCCGGTGAACCCGATCGCGATCAAGTAGCCACGGGCGAGGAGCTCATCATGCGATTCGTATTTGTCCACGGTGGGTTTCACGCCGGTTGGTGCTGGAGCCGGACCGTCGCCGAGCTGGAGAGGATCGGCCATACCGGCATCGCGATCGACCTCCCCGGTCATGGCGCCCGGCTCGACGAGGAATCGACCCTGGCCAACCGGAGGGAGGCGGTGGCGGCGGTGCTGCAGCACGGCGACGTCCTGGTGGGCCACTCCGGCGGTGGTTTCGATGCGACGCTGGGCGCCGACAGCGCACCGGAGCTGGCGAGCCACATCGTCTACCTGGCGGCGGCCCTGCCCCGGGAGGGGCACAGCTACACCGATGCGATGACGATGGGCAGCGAGGGAGCCGAGTTCTTCGACACCGCCGCCGCTGACATGCTGTCGCATCTGCACTTCGCCGACGACGGCGCGATGACCTTCGCGAACATCGACGGTGCCCGGCAGTACTTCTACCACGACTGCGATGACGACACCGTGCGGTGGGCCTTCGAACGGCTGGGGCCGGAACGGTTCGGCGACACCACGGTGGCGCCGGTGTCGGTGCGCAACTTCTGGGCGGCCGACATCGGCCGCAGCTTCATCCGCTGCGAACAGGACCGCGCCTATCCGCGCTGGCTGGCCGACCTGGTCTGCCGGCGGCTCGGTGTGGAACCGCTGACCATCGACGCGTCACACTCGCCGTTTCTGAGCCGACCCGCCGAACTGGCCGAGCTGCTGGTGCACGCCACCACCACCCGCCCGATCGGCCCGCTGATCCCGAACTAAAGGAGCCGACGTTGCTGGTCGCGCGCAAGACCGTCCTGGTGGACGGGCTGAGCACCTCCTACCTCGAAGCCGGCGATCCGGCTCGGCCTGCCGTGGTCCTGCTGCACGGCGGAGAGTTCGGCGCCGGCGCCGAAATCGGTTGGGAACGCAATATCACCGCACTGGCGCAGCGCTATCGGGTGCTCGCGCCGGACCTGCTCGGATTCGGGGAGTCGGCCAAGGTCATCGACTTCAACGACGGCCGAGGTATGCGGATCCGCCACGTCGCGCGGTTCTGCGCCACCCTCGGCGTCGAATCGGCGGACTTCGTGGGCAATTCCATGGGTGCGATCATGCTGCTGGTCGACACCACTTCGGCGGCGCCGCTGTTGCCGGTGCGCCGACTGGTCGCCATCTGCGGCGGCGGCGAGATCCAGCAGAACCAGCACATGGCCGCGCTCTACGACTATGACGCCACGCCGGCCGCGATGCGCCGCATCGTCGAGGCGCTGTTCCACGACCCGGCCTATCCCGCCGACGAGGACTATGTGCAGCGCCGGTATGCCTGCAGCACCGCGCCCGGCGCCTGGGAGGCGGTTGCCGCAGCGAGGTTTCGCCGGCCTGGCGCCGAGCCGCCCCCGCCCGCGTCGAGCGACCGGCGCTACGACCGGATTTCGGTGCCGGCGCTGGTGATCGAGGGCGGCTGCGACAAGCTGCTACCGCGGGGCTGGGCGAAACAGATCGCCGACCGGATTCCGGGTGGCCGGGCGGTCGTCGTCGACGACGCCGGGCACTGCCCGCAGATCGAGCAGGCCGAGCAGGTCAACGGATTACTGCTGGACTTCCTAGCCGGTTGACCGGCCCCCGTCGGTGCGTGCCGGACCGTAGATTTGCTCGATCCGATTGTCGCAGGCAATGCGATCGAAACATTGCACTTAGTTGGTGTTCGGTGGTGTTCGGTGAGTTCGCCGGTGGGGCCGGGGCAGGGCTCGACCGCAGGTGGGGGTCGCTTGGGTGGTCGGGTATTCAGCGCCGTTGGTCAACCGACGGCTTGGCGGCCCGGCGGATTGGTGAACCAGACGTTCTCCTCGCGCAGGTTGCGGCTACGCCAGCCCTCGGCCGTGCGCACCAGCTCGTGGTGGTAATAGCCGCCGCAGCAGCTCAAGTCGGCCATGCTCGGCAGCTGCATCGGGTTGTAGAACATGGCCCGCACGGTCGCCGAATCACCGGCGTGTTCCAGGATCTCGATGTTGGTGATGTAGTGCATCGACATCGGGATCGCGGTAAAGCCGACGGCCAACCAATCGGTCACTTCGTCGCGGGTGCCGCAGATGGCGCCGGCCGAGGTGTAGTCGATCAGGGCATCGTCGGTGAACACCGACCGGTACAGCGCCCAGTCCTTGGTGTCGACGGCGCGGGCGTAGCGATACAGCAGCGCGGAGATCTCCAGCTGATCCTCGATCGGCACCGTCATGCCGGCATCCCGATGGTCTTGATGTGCAGGTATTCGGTGAAACCGACTGTGCCGTTGCGGTATCCCAGGCCGCTCTGCTTGGTGCCGCCGAACGGGCTGTCGATACCGAAGTGGCTCTTGCCGTTGATGCTGACGTTGCCGGTGCGCATCCGGGTCGCCACCGCCATCGCCCGGTCCACGTCGGCGCTGCTGACCTCACCGGAGAGCCCGTAGATCGAGTTGTTGGCGATCGCGACCGCGTCGTCGTCGGTGTCATACGGCGTGACGGTCAGTACCGGGCCGAAGATCTCCTCCTGCGCGATCTTGCTGTCCGGATCGACGTCGGCCAGCAGGGTCGGCTGCACGTAGTAACCGGTGGGCAGCTGCTCCGGGACGCCGCCGCCGGTGACCAGCCGTGCGCCCGAATCCAGGCCGGAGGCGATCAGCCCCAGCACCTTGCGCCGCTGCGTCTGGCTGATCTGTGGGCCCTGCATATTGCCGGGCGTCCACGGGTCGCCCATCGGGAAGTTCTCCATCGACGCCTTCAGCACCGCCAGGCCCTCCTCATAGCGGCTGCGGGGCAACAGGATCCGCGACGGCAGGACACAGCTCTGGCCCGACATCACACAAGCCATCATCGCGGCCATCGGCAGCGCCGAATTGAAGTCGGCGTCGTCGAGCACGATGTGTGCGGATTTACCGCCGAGCTCCAACAGCGTCTTCTTCACCGTCGGTGCGCTCGCGGCCAGGATGGCCCGGCCGGTCGCGGTGGAACCGGTGAAGGTGATCATGTCGACGCGGGGATCCGCCGACAACGCCGCACCGACTTCGTTGGCGTTCGAGGTGACGACGTTGAACACCCCGGCGGGAATATCGGTACGTTCGGCCACGATCCGGCCCAATTCGCTGCCCGACCACGGGGTGAGCTGGGCCGGCTTGAGCACGACGGTGTTACCGGCCATCAACGCCGGCACGGTCTCGGCGATGTTGAGATACAGCGGCACATTCCACGGGGTGATCGCGCCGACCACGCCGAGCGGCTCGTAGTGCAGCTTGCGGCGCGCCGGGCCCAGCGGGGTGTCGTGCAGCCCGGTGTCCACCAGGTAGTCGAAGGCGCGGGCGTGATCGGCCCAGTGTTTCACCTCGGCGATCGGACTCTCGATCTGGCTGCCGGTGACGGTGACCGGGCAGCCCACCTCGGTGATCAGGATGCGGCGCAGCCGCTCCTTCTCGTCCTCGAGTGCGGCGTGCAGCTGCATCAGGCAGTGGTGGCGGAACTCCACATCGCGGGACCAGTCGCTGGTGTCGAACGCGCGCCGGGCCGCGCCGACTGCGCGCGCCATGTCGTCGACCGTGCCGTCGGCGGCGGTTCCGACCACCTCTTCGCTGGCCGGATGCACGACGTCGAACGTCGCTCCGCTGCTGGTTCCGGCGAGCTCGCCGTCGACCAGCATGCGGGACTCGCCGGCCAGCACCCCCGAATCTCCTTGCACCGCAGTCATAGCAGATCCTTCCGTATGCCGGGTAACGCTACTCTATTAATGTAGAGAGAAGGAAGAGCCGATTCCGGCGACAATGCCCGAGATGAGCCCGTCCAGTTCCTCGGCGCTGCCGATCCTGCGATCCCCGCTGGCGAACGCCTGCAGCACGCCACTGATGAACATCATCACGACATAGGCCTGCCGGTCGGCCAGTGCGTCGTCCGGCTCGCCGGGCTGCAATCGCAGCACCACGTCGCGGATCAGAGCGTGGAACTGGTCGCCATAGCTGCGGAATGCCTCGTCGAGCAAGGGATCACGCACGGCCTGCAGCGCGAGTTCATGGCGGGCCTTGGTGCGGATCAGCCGCACACCGGTTGTCGAGCGCATCACCAGGGTGGCCAACCCGGACGGTTCGCCGGTGTCGGCGGACGGCTGGGACCGGGTCGCCGCGGTCAGGTCTTTGAGGTCCAGCTCGGAAACCCTGACCGCGACCGCCTGCAGCAGTGCTGACCGGGTGCGGAAGTAGAACGAGGTGGTCCCGTCCGGAACACCGGCCTTGCGGTCGACCTTGAGATGGCTGACCCCTTTCACGCCGTCATCGGCAAGCAGCCGGATGGCGGCGTCGCAGAGTTCCCGCCGGCGCTGATCTGGATTGGGCTTTCGTCGCATGGTTCGACCGAGTCTAGTCTGCAGCCTTCTCTACTGTTGTAGAGTCGCGCGAATGAAGCTGGTGTTCGGCCTGCCCCACATGCTGCGGTTGAAAGCGATGATGCAGCCCTGGGAGGCCGGGGTCACCGGAGCCGAGCAGACCCGGATGGCCAAGCGCGCCGATGAGTTGGGCTACGACATGATCGCGGTCCCCGAGCACATCGTCATCCCGGCCGAGCACGTCGAGCTCTCCGGGCCGCACTACTTCCAGTCGACGATCGCCCAGGCCTACCTGGCCGGTGCCACCGAGCGGATCATGCTCAACTCCTGCGTCACGGTGCTGCCGCTGCACCAGCCGATCGTGCTCGCCAAAGCACTCGCAACCGCCGACTGGCTCAGCGGCGGCCGGATGATGGTGACGTTCGGGGTGGGATGGCTCCAACGCGAATTCGAGGTACTCGGCGTGCCATTCGGTGAGCGCGGACGAATCGCCGATGAGTATCTGGCGGCGATCATCGAGCTGTGGACCTGCGAGTCGCCGCGGTTCGAGGGTCGCTACGTCTCCTTCAGCGACGTGGCGTTCGAGCCGAAACCGGTGCAGCGGCCCCATCTTCCGATTTGGATCGGCGGCGACGCCGATGCGGCGTTGCGCCGGGCCGCCAAGTTCGCCTCGGGGTGGTGGAGTTTCCTGACGCCGCCGGAGCAGATCGCCGAGCGGGTGGACTTCATCAAATCCCAGCCGGAGTACGACGGGCGCGCCTTCGACGTGGTGCACGGAATGGCGACCACGCGCGTCGGCGAAGGCCACGTCCGCCGCCACGACCCGCACGCCCGCTCCGGCATGAGCGGCCAGGAGATCATCGACCGGCTGAGTTGGCTGGGCGAGCAGGGGGTCACGGTGAGTTCGGTACCGCTGCCGGCGGTGCGCGGCGTCGACGAATACCTCGACTATGCCCAGTGGGTGATCGAGGAGATCAAACCGAACGTCCGGTGATGGCGCCAGCGCTCAAACCGTTAGGCGAGTCCCGAATTAATTCAGTCGCTTGACTGAGCGAGCTGAAGCGGGTTGAGTCGAACCGCTGTGATGTTCCGGGCGGAGGGTGGTCGATGGGCAACGAGCTGGCGGGCAAGACGGCGATCGTCACCGGGGGAGCATCGGGTCTCGGCCGCGGCATCGCGGAACGTTTTCTCGCCGAGGGGGCACGAGTGGTCATCGCCGATCTGGATCCCGAGCGCGGCGAGGCGCTCGCGGCGGAGCTCGGTGCCGAGGCGACGTTCCGGGCCGCCGATGTCGCCGACCCGCAACAGGCCGGCGCGCTGGTCGAGTTCGCCGTCGAAACGTTCGGCGGGCTGGACATCATGGTCAACAACGCCGGTGTCTCGGGAACCATGCACAACCGCTTCCTCGACGACGACCTGGCCGATTTCCATCGCATCATGGCGGTCAACGTGCTCGGCGTGATGGCCGGTACCCGCGATGCCGCCCGGCAGATGTCCAAAGCCGGCGGCGGGGCGATCATCAACTTGACCTCGATCGGCGGCATCCAGGCCGGCGGCGGGGTGATGACCTATCGCGCCTCCAAGGCCGCGGTCATCCAGTTCACCAAGTCTGCCGCAATCGAATTGGCGCACTATGACATCCGGGTCAATGCCATCGCCCCCGGCAACATCCCGACACCGTTCGTGGCGTCGTCGGCTGCGGCGAATCTGGACTCCGAGGCCGTCGCGCGCTATGAAGCGGCGATCCGCGAGACGATGCGCGCCGATCGGCCGCTGAAGCGCGAAGGCACCGCCGACGATGTCGCCGAGGCCGCGCTGTATCTCGCTGGTGAACGATCCCGCTATGTCACCGGCGTCGTGCTGCCGGTCGACGGTGGGACGGTCGCCGGTAAGGCGATTCGCCGCCGCGCGAAGCCGGCCGAGCCGAATTAAATCAATCGCTTGACTTAATGGCCGCCTCGCGGTTGACTGACCCGGTGACCACCGCTGATAGGGCTGTGCGGGCCGAACGGGCGAACTCCACCCGGGAAGCCATCTTGACCGCCGCCGAACGGCTGTTCGCCGAACATGGGGTGTTCGCGGTGTCCAACCGCCAGGTGAGCGAAGCCGCCGGCCAGGGCAACAACGCCGCGGTCGGCTACCACTTCGGCACCAAGACCGACCTCGTGCGCGAGATCGAACGCCGCCACCGCTTGCCCGTCGAGCGCCTGCGCGAAGAGATGGTGGCTGCGGCGGCCGATTCCACCGAATTGCGGGACTGGGTGTCGTGTCTGGTCCGACCGCTGACCGATCACCTTGCCGCGCTGGGCAATCCGACCTGGTACGCGCGATTCGCCGCACAGGTGATGGCAGATCCGGCCTACCACAACATCGTCGTCAAGGATGCGCTGAGTTCACCGTCGCTGGTCAAGGTGGTCGACGAGATCAGCCGTTGCCTCCCGGACCTGCCGGCCGACGTCCGGGCCGCCCGCAACGTGATGGCCCGCAACCTGCTGATGCACACCTGCGCCGACTGGGAACGCACGTTGGCCGCTGGCGGCAAAGCGCGAACCAACTGGCAACAAGCCAGCTCGAACCTCATCGACGCCATCGTCGGATTGTGGCGGGCCCCGGTTACCGGAGGTGCGGCGTGAAAGTCACCGCCGACCAGAACATCTGCGCCTCCTCGGGCCAGTGCGTCGGACTGGCCCCCCGGGTTTTCGACCAGCGCGACGAAGACGGCGTCGTGGTCGTGCTCGACGAGAACCCCCCGGAAGAACTCGCCGAAGCCGTTCGCCAAGCGGCCGCCGTCTGTCCGTCCCGAGCCATCACAGTCGTTGAGGAGTAAAGCGTGACCGACGCATCCACTATGGCGGCCACCGCAACGCCGGAGTATCCGATGAGCAGGGACGGCCGGTGCCCCTTCGCCCCGCCGCCGGAAACCATGGCGTTGGCCGCGCAGCGACCGCTGAGCAGGGTGCGGATCTGGGACGGCAGCACCCCATGGCTGGTCACCGGATACGAAGCGGTGCGCGCGCTGTTCTCCGATCCCCGGGTCAGCGTCGACGATCACCAGCCCGGCTTCCCGCACTGGAACGAGATGATGCGCGCCAGCGTCGATCACCGTCCCAAGTCGGTGTTCACCACCGATGGCGCCGAACACATCCGCTACCGGCGGATCCTGTCCCCGGCCTTGACCATGAAACGCGTGGATGCGCTGGCCCCGGTCGCGCAACGGATCACCGATGAACATATCGATGCGATCCTGGCCGGCCCACAACCGGCCGATCTGATCGAGGGATTCGCGCTGCCGATTCCGTCGCTGGTGATCAGCGAGCTGCTCGGCGTGCCCTATGAGGACCACGCGTTCTTCCAGCAGCACGCCATCATGGGCGTGGACCGCAACGCCACCTCGGACGACCTTGCCGAGGGGGCCACCGAGCTGTCCAAGTACCTGGTCCGGCTGTTGGAGACCAGGATGGCCGAGCCGGCCGACGACATGGTCTCCGCGCTGGGCCGGCGGGTGCAGAACGGGGAGCTGTCGGTCCGCGAGGCCACCCAGCTGGGCACCGGGATGCTCATCGCCGGCCATGAGACCACCGCCAACATGATCGGCCTGGGAATCGTGGCGCTGCTGGGCGAGCCCGACAAGATCGACGAGAAGACCGCGGTGTTCCGCGGCGACGACGATGCCGCCATCGCCAACGCCGTCGAGGAGCTGCTGCGCTACCTGTCGATCATCCACACCGGTCAGCGTCGGGTCGCCCTGGAGGATATCGAGATCGCCGGTGAGACGATCCGAGCCGGCGAGGGCATCATCATCGACCTGGCCCCGGCCAACTGGGACGCGTCGGTGTTCCCCGAGCCAGAGGTGCTGGACCTGTTCCGGCCGGCCCGCCAGCATATGGCGTTCGGATTCGGTCCGCACCAGTGCGTCGGACAGCAGTTGGCCCGCGCCGAAATGGTGATCGCCTTCCGCACCCTGTTCCGGCGCATCCCCACGCTGAGACTGGCGGTGGGCATTGACGAGATCCCGTTCAAGAACGACCGGCTCGCGTACGGCGTTTACGAGCTCCCGGTCACCTGGTAACCCGCCCGATTGGAGTGGATCGACATGTCCAGCACGCCAACTCATGACGTCACGTTCTATCCGCCCGGTGGGTACGGGGCGCCCAAGGACCGCCGCGGCCAGTCCCTCCGTGACGTCGGTCTGCCCGCAGGAACCCAGGTGTTCTCCGCGGACAACCACATCTCGCTGGCCGACGACATCTTTTACCAGCGCTTCCCCGAGGAGCTGCGCGACAAGGCGCCGCGGATCTGGTACGAAGACGGCGCCTACATGGTCGGGCGCAAGGGACAGACCTTTCTGCCGGGCGACTTCTCGGCGGTGCTGATGCAGTACGACGACCTGGCCGGTGCCGCCAGCAGCAACATCGAGGCTCGTATCCAGGAGCTGGCCACCGACGGTGTCGACAAGGAATTGGCGTTTCCCAACGCGGTGTTGGCGCTGTTCCATTTCCCCGACAAAGACCTGCGGGAGAGGGTATTCCGCATCTACAACGAGCACATGGCCGAACTGCAGGAGCAGTCCAACGGCCACTTCTACGGGGTGGGCCTGATCAACTGGTGGGACCCGGCCGGCGCGCGCCGCACCCTCGCTGAGCTGAAATCCTTGGGGCTCAAGACGTTCCTGCTGCCCCTCAACCCGGGCAAAGACGATGACGGCAACATCATCGACTTCGGTGCCCGGGTGATGGATCCGGTGTGGGATGAGATCGAGCAGTCCGGGTTGCCGATCACCCACCACATCGGTGAAACCCCGCCGAAGACGCCCTGCGAGGTCAACAGTGTCGTGGTGGGCATGATGGTCAATGTCGACTCGTTCCGTGAACAGTTCGCCAAGTACATCTTCTCGGGAATCCTGGACCGGCACCCGGGACTGCGGATCGGCTGGTTCGAAGGCGGGATCGCCTGGGTTCCCACCGCGTTGCAGGACGCCGAACACCTGCTCGCGTCCTACCAGCACATGTTCACCCACCGGCTGCAGCACGACATCCGGCACTACTGGGACACCCACATGAGTGCCTCGTTCATGGTTGACCCGCTCGGTTTGCAGCTGATCGACCGTATCGGGGTGGACAAGGTGATGTGGTCGTCGGACTACCCGCACAATGAGAGCACCTTCGGCTATTCGGAGAAGTCCCTGGCCAATGTTGTCGAAACGCTCGGACCGCAAAACGCGGCGAAAGTGGTGAGCGGCAACATCAAAACGTTCCTGGGGCTGTGATGGCTGGGTTGGCCTCGTTGTCGCAAGCCGTCGGCAGCATCGAGATCCCCGACGTACCGGACCGGGCCCGGCTGCGCCGGGAGACCGGCGCCCGGCTGCGCGCGGCGATGACGGACCGCGGCGTCGACGCCCTGGTCCTTTTGGGAAACAATGCCGTCACCTACGCCACCGGCACCAGCTGGCGCCTCGGCGATGCCGGGTTGTCGCACGTCGAGCGACCGGTCGCGGTGGTGCTGGCCGATGACGAGTGGCCGCACCTGTTCTTGCCGTTCCGGGAAGGCGCTTCCGGGGAGTCCGACCTGCCGGGAGACCATGTACACGGCCCGGTCTACCTCGAATTCGACGAAGGGGTGGAACGTTTCGCGCGGGTGCTCGGCGAGCTGATTCCCGGCAACGCGGTGATCGGAATCGACGAGTGCACCGGCGCGATGCGCCGCGCCCAGCAGCGACTGTTTCCCGGCGGTCGGCCGGTGGACGCGGCGCAGGTCGTCAGCGCCGCCAAGGTGATCAAAACCCCCGATGAGCTGGCCTGCATCCGCACCGCATGCCGCATCACCGACGAGGCCATGGTCGATGTCCAGGCGGCGCTGGCGCCGGGTATCCGGCAGATGGATCTGTCGGCCCAATTCCTGCGACACGCTTTCGAATTGGGTGCCAGCGCCAGCATGTTGGAGCCGATCTGGCAGGTGATGCCCGACAGCAGGGCCGCCGGGGTGTGGACCACGCACGGTGACCTGGCGTTGCCGCTGCTGACCACCGAGCGCGAGCTGATGACCGGGGATGTGCTGTGGACCGACGTGTCGATCACCTACGGGGGATACTGCTCGGACTTCGGCCGGACCTGGATCGTGGGCGCCGATCCGACGCCTCGCCAGCAGGCGCAATACCGGCGCTGGCGGGAGATCCTCGACGCCGTGCGCGAAGTGCTGCGCGCCGGGGTGACCTCCGGCGATCTGGCCCGTGCGGCCATCGCCGCGAACGGGGACGGTACCCGGCCGTGGCTGCCCCACTTCTATCTCGGCCACGGCATCGGGGTGAACGCTGCCGAGATGCCGATGATCGGCACCGATCTCGGCGATGAGTTCGACAACAACTTCGTCTTCGAGCCGGGCATGGTGCTGGTGCTCGAGCCGGTGGTGTGGGAGGACGGCACCGGCGGGTACCGCGGCGAAGAGGTGGTCGTGGTCACCGAGGAAGGCTGGATCTCGTTGAGCGACTACCCCTACGCCCCCTACGGGGAAGGTGCGTGACTATGAGTACCGAAGTTCTGCCGGACCGCCTTGCGCTGCGCAGCGGGCGGCGTGAGCGTGCGCTGGCGCAGATGGCGGCCCACGACCTGGATGTGCTGGTGCTGGGCCGCCAGGCCAACGTCCGCTACGTCACCGGGGCGCCCCAGCTGTGGGTGGCCGGCACCCGGCCGTTCGGGCCCACCTGCGTGCTGGTGCGCGCCACCGGGGGGATCCACCTGCTCAGCACCTGGGACGAGGGTGTGCCCGAAGACATTCCGCACGAGAATCTCTACGGCATCTCCTGGAACCCCACCAACACCATCGCGAACCTGGCCCGTATCGACGGTGCGGCCACCGCCCGGCGGGTGGGAACCGACGCCATGTCACCGCTGTTCGCCCAGCTGCTGCCGATGGCGTTTCCCAACGCCGAACTGGTCGACGGCGAGGTGGCCATGCGGGCTGCCCGAGCGATCAAGACCGCCGAGGAGGTGGCGGCGCTGCGGTCCTCGGTAGTGGTGGCCGAAGCGGCGTTGGCCGCGGCGGTGGACGCCCTGGCAGACGGCGTCAGCGAACAGACGTTGACCGGCGTGCTGATGGAGGCGATGACCGCCGGTGGGGTCAGCACCCCGGCCAACCAGGACGTGGCCTGGGTGACCTCGCGGGAACACCCGTGGCGGCGCGCGGTCGGCAACGGTCGGGTGCACAGTGGTGATCTGGTGGCTTTCTCGGCGGGCGTACTGGCCGGCGGCTATGTCGCCGAAGTGGGACGCACCTACCCGGTCGGTTCCCGGACCGGGACCGTGGATCTGTACCGACGATGGGATGCGTTGTGGGAGAAGCTGGCCGGTGTCTGCCGGCCCGGCGCGGCATGCAGTGAGCTGTTGTCCGCCTACGGCGCAGCCGGCGAACCTCTGCCGCCGGTACCGGTGGCCCACGGGCTGGGGCTGGGGTTCGATCCGCCGGTGGTCTCACCTCAGCTACCCGACACCGCCGCTGCCGAGCGGCTGGAACCGGGGATGGTGCTCTCGGTCACCGGCTACGTGTTCGAGCCCGGCCTGGGTGCGGTCTTCGGGCGTGAGGCGGTGCTCATCACCGACGACGGCCACGAAGTCTTGACCACCAGTCCGTTCCCCACCGGCAGCTGAAGGAGCATATCGCCGATGTCCAGCACGCCAGGCTCGTCCGGACGACCTTCGGCCGAGGAGATCATTCGCTACCACAAGGACGCGGCCACCAAGATCGCCACGATCACCTTCGATCGGCCGGAGTATCTCAACGCGCCCACCTCGGCGGCGCGACTGCGCTACGCCGATCTGCTGCGCGGGGCCAGCGTCGACAACGACGTCAAAGTGGTGGTGATCCGCGGTGTCGGAGACAATTTGGGCAGTGGGGCGGATCTGCCTGAGTTCATGGAGGGTGTCGACTCACCCGAAATGCGCCTGGCCGAGCTGCGTTTGGAAGGCATGGACGTCAACTATCCACCCAAGGGCACCTTCCGCAACGGCGCCACCATCAGCGCCTGGTACGCCAACGTGCAGGCGGGCAACCGACCGCTGCAGGAGCTCAAGAAGATCAGCATCGTGGAAGCCAAGGGGTACTGCTACGGCTGGCACTTCTATCAGGCTGCCGATGCCGACCTGGTGATCTCGTCCGACGATGCCCTGTTCGGCCACCCGTCCTTCCGCTACTACGGCTGGGGACCGCGGATGTGGACCTGGGTACAGATGATGGGGCTACGCAAGTTCTCCGAGATGGTATTCACCGGCCGGCCGTTCACCGCCGCCGACATGGAGAAGTGCAACTTTCTCAACAAGGTGGTCCCACGCGATGACCTCGAGGCCGAGGTCGACAAGTACGCACTGGCGTGCGCGCGCAACCGCCCGGTCGACACCGTGTTCATGCAGAAGATGTTCTTCGAGGTCTACAAGCAGCACCAGGGCGAGTACATGGGCAGCCTGCTCTCGGCGTTCTTCGAGTCGATGGGTTCGGGCGTCGCACCCGACACCGACGACCTCATGCTCGACGACGCCATCGAATCCGGCCTGTCCGGGGCGGTCAAGGACAACGACGCCAGGTTCCCCCCGGACTTCCGGTTGAGCAAGTCCAGTCGTAACAGGGACTCCTGACGCCGTGGAACCACTGCACGGCTATACCGTTATCGATCTGTCCGACGGAATCGCCGGCGCCTACGCCACCAAGATGCTCGCCGACGGCGGGGCGACGGTGGTCAACGTCGAGCCACCCGAAGGTGATTCGTTACGTGGGTGGTCGGCTTCCGGAGCTGAGGTCGATCTCGAGGTCGGCGGTGCGCTGTTCAGCTTCCTGGGTTGCTCCAAATACAGCATCGTCGCCGACCCCGACGACACCGGCGACGTCGAACAGGTCCATCGGTTGCTGGCGTCAGCCGATGCGGCGGTGTGGTCCCCGCAGGGGCGCACCGGCTCACACCCGTGCCTGGCACCCGCCGAGATCCACCGACGTCACCCGCACCTGGTGGTCACGGCCATCACCCCGTTCGGGCTGGAAGGGCCCTGGAAAGACCGTGCGGCCACCGAATTCACCCTGCAGGCGTGGTCGGGAGGCGCCGTCGGACTGGGGCGCGGATCGCAGGACCGCGCCCCGGTACACGTCGGCGGACAGGTGGGGGACTGGCTGGCCGGGGCGTACGCCGCGGCGCTGACGTTGGCATCGCGTGCCCGTGCGCTGCGCGACGGTCGCGGTGAACTGATCGACCTGTCCGCGTTGGAAGTCCAGATCCTGGGCCTGACCTACTATCCCGTCACCTACTTCGGTGTCCTCGACCGACCGTGGCGTTCCGAGCGCAGGCCGACGGTGCCCGGGGTGGCCGAAGCCGCCGATGGTCTGGTGGCGCTGGGCTGCGGCACCGCACAGCAGTGGTTCGATCTGTGCACCATGTCGGGGCACGACGAATGGATCGACGAACACTCGCCGTTGTCGATCACCGAGCAGGCCAACCTGCACGCCCCGGAACTGTACGAGTGGGTCCGCAATCACAAGGTTGACGACGTGCGTGATCTGGCGTCGGCATTCCGCATACCCAATTCGCCGGTCGGCAACGGGGAGAACCTGCCGACCCTGGATCACTTCCAGCACCGGCAGGTGTTCACCCGCAATCCCCGAGACGGATTCATCCAGCCGGTTCCGCCGTATCGGCTCAGTGGTGTTCCGCTGCACCGGCCGGCACCGGCGCCACGTCTGGGCGCACACACCGAAGACTATCGCCACGCGACCCCGACGCCGCGGAAGGCCCCGCCGGCGGAAGAAGTGCGCAATCGGCTGCCGCTCAGTGCTTTACGCGTGTTGGACATGACCACCTTCTGGGCCGGACCGTCCTGCACCCACCTGCTGGCAATGCTCGGCGCCGAGGTGATCCATCTGGAATCAGCTCGCCGCCCTGATGGCACCCGGCTGATCGCCGGGGTCCCGGTGACCGAGGCGCAGTGGTGGGAGCGTTCCCCGATCTTCTCGGCGCTCAACACCAACAAGAAGGGCCTCACCCTGGACCTGCAGACCGAGGCCGGTCGTGACGTGCTGCACCGGCTGATCCCCACCTGCGACGTCATCGTGGAGAACTTCACCCCGCGGGTCATCGAAAACCTGGGCTTGGACTACGAATTCGTCCGATCGCTGCGCCGCGACGTGGTCATGCTGCGCATGCCCGGATTCGGTCTCGACGGCCCGTGGCGCGACAATCCTGCGTTCGCCTACGTCATCGAGGATGCTTCGGGGCTGAGCTGGCTGACCGGCTACCCCGACCGCAACCCCTACGAGCCGTACTCGATCGGTGACCCGAACGCCGGTGTGCATGCCCTGACCGGTCTGCTGTTGGCCTTGGAGCACCGTCGCCGCACCGGAGAGGGTGTGCTGGTGGAGGCGGCCATGGTCGACGCGGCACTGAATATCGCCGCCGAGCAGGTGATCGAATACTCGGCCTACGGCGCACTGCTGCAGCGCAACGGTAACCGGGGCCCGGCCGCGGCCCCGCAGAACCTCTATCGGACCGCCGGCATCGACGAATTCGGGCGGCAGGATTGCTGGGTCGCGATTGCCGTTGCCACCGATGAGCAGTGGGCGAGCCTATGTGCTGCGCTGGGCGACACGTCCTGGGCCGCCGATCCCGCCCTGGCTGACGCGGCCGGCCGGCGCGCCCAGCACGACCTGATCGACGACCGGCTGGCCACCTGGTGCGCGGCCCGCAGCTCCGATGACGTCGTCGAAATTCTCTGGAGCGCCGGCGTTCCGGTTGCCAAGGTGATGCAACCGCACCGGCAGACCGAGTTGGCGCAGCTGGCCGACCGGGGATTCTTCGAACACGTGGATCACCCGGTCAACGGGCGGGCCGCGCACAGCACCCTACCGGCCCGGATGTCGCACGGCCCGATGCCCGTTCACACCCGCCATGCGCCGCTGCTGGGCCAGCACAACCACGAACTGCTACGTGAGCTGGGCTTGGGCGACGCCGAGATCGCCGCGTTGGCCGCCGACGGGGTGATCGGCAGCTCACCTCCGGCTCGCTGACTCTGCGCTCAGGGCGGGGGCTTCTCGCACTTTCCCGCCCTGGACGCAGAGTCAACGAAGCTGAGACGGCTACTTCAGGCAGCTTCCCGCGTCGACGGGCAGGGTGACGCCGGTGATGTAGCGGGCCTCCTCCGAAGCAAGGAACAGCACGGCGTTGCTGATGTCCACCGCATCCACCCACGGAATCGGCAGGGTGTGGAAAAGCTGGCAGATCGGCGCCATGTCGTCGGGGCCCGGGTTCTCCAGGTCCGGTCGGAACATCTTCCAAGTGCCCTCGTTCATGATCATTCCGGTGCTGACATGGGTGGGGTGCACGGAGTTGACACGAATACTGTGCTGCCCCAACTCGACGGCGAACGAGCGCATGATGCCCACCACGCCGTGCTTGGCGGCGACGTAGTTGCCGCAATGCGGGTAGGCCTTCAACCCGCCGACAGAGCTGGTGAGGATGATGGATCCGCCTTTTCCGCCTGAAATCAGGTGTGGCACACCGGCCTTGACGGTCTTCCACACACCCGACAGGTTGACGTCGATCATCTCCTGCCAGTCGTGTTCGCTGCACTGGTCCAGGGTGTCGCCGCCGTTGCCGATACCGGCGTTGGCGACGATGATGTCCAGGCCGCCCAGCTCCTCCACCCCGGCGTCCACCGCGGCCTTGAGTCCGTCGAAGTCGCGCACATCGACTTCGGCCGTGAAGATCCGACGGTTCAGCGACTTGACCATATCGGCAGTCTCAGCCAGTTCCTCGGGAGTAGCCGGCGGGATGGGCGAATCCTTGACGACCCGCTTGCAGGCGTCGATCGCGATGATGTCGGCGCCCTCCTGGGCCAACCGCACCGCGTGGCTGCGGCCCTGTCCGTGCGCCGCGCCGGTGATGAACGCGACCTTGCCTTCAACACGTCCAGTCATGGGAACCTCGATTCTGTAGGTAGCTGGAAAACTTTGGGTCCAGTTCGGAACTCAGGGGATGATCGCCGGCATGGAGACCCAGCCCCTCACCGTCGACGTGGGGGAGAGCTGCGCCGCCGACAGGTCGACCTCCCACTCGGGAAAGCGCTTGAGGATCTCCTCGATGGCGATCCGCGCCTCCAACCGGGCCAGCGCGTTGCCCACGCAGAAATGGGTCCCGAAGCCGAAGCTCAGGTGCGGGCGCCGCTCCCGGTGGATGTCGAACACATCGCCATCCGGAGGGAACCGGCGGGGATCCCGGTTGGCCGCACCGATCAGCAACAGCATCGCCGAGCCGGCGGGCACGGTCTGGCCGTAGTACTCCACGTCGCGGGTGACGTAGCGGGCCGCGTGCGGCGCCGGCGGTTCGAACCGGAGCAGCTCCTCGACCGCCCGCGGAATCAGTGCCGGCTTGGCCGCCAGTTCGGCCCGCTGGTCCGGGTGCTCGGCCAGCACCTTGCCGCTCCAGCCGATCAAGCGGGTGGTGGTCTCACTGCCGGCGGTGGCCAGCACGGTCAGAAACAGGTGCAGTTCCTCGCGGCCCATCCGGCGTCGGGTACCGGTCTCATCCTCGAACTCGGCGTTCATCAGTTCGGTGATCAGGTCGTCCGACGGGTTCTTGACCCGCCAGTCGATGATGTCGGCGAATACATCACCGGTGGCGATCGGACCGTCGGGATTGTCGGTCATCTTCTGACCGGGCTCGGTGCGAATGGGGGCTTCACCGTGTTCGGTGATGTGCTCCTGCTGATCTTCGGGGATACCCAGCAGCATCCCGATCACCCGCATCGGCATCTGCGCGCCGAGGTCGCTGACGAAGTCGAACCGCCCGGTTCCCACCAGTGGATCCAGACAGCGTACGCAGTACTCCCGGATCTGCGATTCCAAGGTGTTCATCCGGCGCGGGCTGAACATCCCCGCCATCAGGTTGCGGTGGATGTCGTGGATCGGAGGATCCTCGAATATCACGATGCCCGGCGGAATCTCCATGCCGGATTTGATGATCTCCAGCACGTCGCCCTTGGCCGAGCTGAACGTCTGGTAATCGGAGAACGCGGCGTGCACGTCGTCGAACCGGCTCAACGCATAGAAGTCGTGTTCTTCGTTGTAGTACAGCGGCGCTTCTTCACGCAGCCGCCGAAACATCGGATACGGATCGTTGTTGAGGGCAATGTCGTACGGGTTGTAGTTCGCTTCGCTGGTAGTGGCGGTTGTCACCGTCATGGCTTGTCGTCCTTGGGTTGGCAGAGCCGCGGTCAGAGGCCGGCGGGGACGGGTGCCGCCACCGGGGTGAAATGCAGGTGCAGCTCGGTCAGGCCGCGCAGGATGAAGGTCGGCTCGAAGCTGAATCGACGGTCACCGGCCGGCCCATGGTGCGACTCGTCGAGCCGGATGTCGGTCATCCGGTCCAGGAGGCGTTCCAGCGAGATCCGGCTCTCGGAGCGGGCCAGCGGCGAACCCGGGCAGGTGTGGCTGCCGCGGGCGAACGCCAGGTGCTCGCGCACGTTGGGACGGTCGATCCGGAATTCGTGCGGGTTCTCGAACTTGCGGGGATCGCGGTTGATCGCCCCGGGGAACATCACCACGACGGTGCCGGCTTTGAGTTCGACCCCGCCCAACGTGGTGGTCTTGCGCACCAGCCGCGGGTCGGTTTTGACCGGGCTCTCCATCCGCAGCGTCTCCTCGAGGAAGTTCGGGATCCTGCTGCGGTCCTCCCGCAGTTGTACGACCAGGCCCGGGTCTTCGGCCAGGAACCGCAGCGCCGCGCTGAGCAGTTTGGTGGTGGTCTCCTGCCCCGCCGCGAACAGGAACGTGGCACTTTTGACCACGTCGGCGATCTCGGGGATCGAACCGTCCTCATAAGTGGCGGTGGCCAGATCGGTCAGCACGTCGCCACGCGGCTTTTCCCGCCGATCACTCAGGTACCGGCTGAACTTGTCGTCCAGCCAAGCCAGCGGGTCGTGCGCCAACTCCTCGTGGTCGAGCGCGCCGATCCGCGCGCCCGGTTGCGGGGCGCCGAGGACCTCCTGGAAGGTCGGCCGGTCCTCTTCGGGCACGCCGAGCAGGTCGGCGATCACCAGCAGCGCGAACGGTCTGGCGTACTCGGAGAGGAATTCGCACTTGCCGGTGTCGATGAAATAGTCGAGCTGGCGGTCCGCCAGGCGCCACATGAAGTCCTGGTTCTCCTTGAGCCGCTTCGGTGTCAGCAGCCGGTTCAGCAGTGACCGGGCTTTGGTGTGCATCGGCGGGTCCATGGTCACCATGTGCTCGCTCATCGGCATCAGGTGGCGGTGCGCCTCGAGCTGCTCGCTGATGTCGTCACCTTCGGGGGTGAATGGCAGCGGCGGGAATGGCCCGCCCACCGCGACCAGGTTCGAGTAGGTCTCGGAGTCCCGGTAGACCTCGTTCGCCTCTTCGTGTCCCGTCACGGCGACCACGTCGTAGGCGTTGAGTCGCGTCACCGGGCTCTTGTTCCGCAAGTAGTCGAAGTACGGGTGCGGATCGGGTATCAGGGACTGATCGGTGAAGAAGTCGATCGTGTCGAAGTCAGTCAAGGTAGACCTCTCTGCAGAATGGCCTGACAGGTGCTGTGCATCTGCTTAGCATGGGTGGGACTGGGGGTCAAGGGTTGGCGCGGCTTTACGATGGCCGCCGGACGTGTAAAGGCGGATGATGGTGATGCGGAGCGGACGGTATGCCCGAATCGGGTAAGGGACAGCGCAGAATTGGGCCGCCCGACGCGAAGAACCGGACGCTGCTGCTCGACGCTGCCGAGCAGCTGCTGCTGACTGCCGGTCACGGCGCGGTGAGCTCGCGCCGGGTAGCCGAGCAGGCCGGGCTCAAGCACCAACTCGTGCACTATTACTTCCGCACCATGGACGACTTGTTTCTGGCGATGTTCCGCCGGCGTGGTGACCAAGGTCTGGCCGAACAGGCCGCCGCGCTCGCCTCGCCGCAGCCGTTGTGGGCGCTGTGGCGATTCAACATCGACCCGACGTGGACCGCGCTGACGATGCAGTTCATGGCGTTGGCCAACCAGCGTGAAGCCTTGCGGGCGGAGATCGCGACCTACGCGGAGCGTCTTCGCGCCGAACAGATCGAGGTGGTGGCCGGCCTGCTGGCGCGCTACCGCATCGACTCCGAGGAATTCCCGGCGACGGTGTTGATGGTGCTGATGACCGGTGCGTCGCGGATGCTGATCATCGAACAGGAGGTGCTGGGGATGACGCTCGGCCATGCCGAGACGGTCGAGTTCGTCGAGCGCTGGCTGCGCCGGCTCGAGGGCGAGCCCGGAGAGCCGGCCAACGATGTCACCCTGTCCTCGGGCCGGGTGGCGCATTAGCGTTGCGCCCGGCCCTGCTGCAGGCGATCGGCGGCCGCCCAATGCTCGTCGGAGACCCAGAGCCGAGCGAACGCCGCGACCGCCTCGTCGGCCGTCGCACCGGCGAGCACCCGTTTGATCTCACCCGCCGACGGATTGGCCAGCGACCGTGCCAGCCCACGCCATTCGGCTTCGAACGACTCCCGGGGCACCACCCGATTCACCAGGCCGATCCGTTCGGCCGCCGCGGCGTCCAGCATGGTTCCGGTACCGGCCAGCAGCAGGGCCTGGCTGTGCCCGACCAGGGCGGCCAGTCGCTCGGCGCCGCCCCAGGCCGGCATGATCGCCAGCGATACCTGATTGAAGGCGATCTTGACGTCGGCGGCGGCGATCCGGATATCGGCGGCGACCGCCACCTCGGCGCCGCCCCCGAGTGCGTGGCCGTTCAGTGCCGCGATCACCGGCGCGGGAAATGCGGCGATCCGGTCACACAGCGTCCGCATTCGCCACGCCATCGCCGTCGCGTCGGGTTCGGTGCGGATGGCGGCGAGTTGCTTGAGGTCTCCGCCGGAGACGAAGGCGCGGTCGCCGCCGCCGGTGATGACCAGCGTCCGTGCCGCGGCTACCGCGTCAAGCGCGCGGTCGAGCTGATCCATTGTCTCCGGGGCGATCGCGTTGCGTGCTTGCGGACGATCGATCGTGATGACCGCCAATCCTTCATCCAGCTCGACATCAACCATGACTCTCCAATGAAGATATTGGCATTCTCGATTTAGGAGAATAACATCGCGGGCGTCATGCGTAAGATTCCGGACGACCTGGCGCGGCACTACGAGGCCAACGGGTGGTGGACCCGAGAGACCCTCGGTGACCTGCTCACCACGTGCCTCTCCGGGGCGCCGGACGGCCGGTTCGAGGTGCACTCCGCGGTTCGCCCGTGGCGGGGCACGTTCGGCGACGTCGAGCGGACCGCCCGCCGGCTGGCGGCCGGATTGTCCGTCCGTGGCGTCGGCCCCGGTGATGTGGTGGCGTTCCAACTGCCCAACTGGATGGAGGCCGCGGCGACCTTCTGGGCCGCGGCGTTCCTGGGGGCGGTGGTGGTGCCGATCGTGCATTTCTACGGGCCCAAGGAATTGGGCTACATCCTGGCTGCCAGCAAGCCGCGGGTGTTCATCACCGCCCAGAAGTTCGGCCGGATGACGTTTGTGCCCGAACTGGCGGCCGATGTCCCGATTATCGGGGTGGTGGGCGGGAACGACGCTGCCGGACAGGACTTCGAGGACCTGCTGGCCGACGGGCCGATGACGGGCACGCTCGCCACCGAACCCGGCGCGCCGGCACTCATCGCGTTCACCTCCGGAACCACCCGAAATCCCAAGGGCGTCATCCACAGTCACCAGACGCTCTGTTTCGAGACCCGTCAGTTGCTCGACAATTACCCCAAGGATCGCGGTCGGCAGCTGACCGCAACACCGGTCGGGCACTTCATCGGGATGGTTTCGGCGTTTCTGATCCCGGTGCTCGAGGGCGCGCCGATCGACCTCGCCGATACCTGGGATCCTGCGCAGGTGCTGGCCTTGATGGCCGACGAGGGGGTGTCGATCGGCGGCGGTCCACCGTATTTCGTTACCAGCCTGCTCGATCATCCGGATTTCACCGCTGAGCACCTGCGCCATATCCGGCACGTCGGCCTCGGTGGATCGACGGTGCCCGCGGCGGTCACCCGCCGGCTGTCGGATCTGGGCATCTTCGTGTTCCGGTCCTACGGCAGCACCGAGCATCCGTCGATCACCGGTTCGCGGCCGAGTGCCCCCGAAGATAAGCGACTGTTCACCGACGGTGACCCGCGCCCCGGCGTGGAGATCCGATTGGCCCCCGACGGGGAGATCCTGAGCCGTGGCCCCGATCTGTGCCTGGGCTACACCGACGACGCCTTGACCGAGGCGGCTTTCGACGCCGACGGCTGGTACCACACCGGAGACGTCGGCGTGCTCGACGCCGACGGATATCTGACCATCACCGACCGCAAGGCCGATGTGATCATCCGCGGTGGCGAGAACATCAGCGCCGTCGAGGTCGAAGAGGTGTTGTTGGCGCTGCCTGTGGTGGCCGAGGCGGTGGTGGTCGCGGTGCCCGACGCTCGACTGGGGGAGCGGGCGGCCGCGGTCGTTCGCCTCAAGCCCGGGTGCGCGTCGCCGACGATGCCGGAACTGCAAGCGCACTTCGAGCGGATGGGCGTGGCGCCGCAGAAGTGGCCGGAGCTCCTGCGCGAGGTCGACGACTTCCCGCGCACCGCCAGCGGCAAGGTGCAGAAGTACGTGGTGCGGCAGAACCTCGCCGACGAGGTTGCATCGACACCGATGTGAGAATATGATTCTCCAGAGTCGAAAAGGAGCATTCCATGGGTCAACTGTCACATCGCGTCGAGATCCCGTTCCCGTTGTTCGACGCCGACAATCACCTCTATGAACCGCCGGAGGCGATGACCAAGTACTTGCCCAAGGAGTACCAGGACATCGTCCAGTACGTCGAGATCAAGGGCCGCACCAAGATCGCCATCCGCGGCCAGATCAGCGAGTACATCCCCAACCCCACCTTCTCCGTGGTTGCCAAGCCCGGTGCGTGGGAGGAGTACTTCAAGTTCGGCAACCCCGAAGGCAAGAGCAAGCGCGAACTGTTCGGCGAGCCGATGAAGTCGATTCCGGCGTTCTTCGAGCCCGGGCCGCGCCTGGAGCTGATGGACGAGCTCGGCGTCGACCGTTCGCTGATGTTCCCGACCCTGGCCAGCCTGATCGAGGAGCGGCTGCGCGACGACCCGGTCGCCATCCACGTCATCATCCACTCGCTCAACCAGTGGCTTGATGAGGTGTGGGGCTTCAACTACAAGAACCGGATCTTCACCACGCCGGTGATCACCCTGCCCATCGTCGAGAAGGCCATCGAGGAGCTGGACTGGGTGGTCAAGCGCGGCGCTCGCGCGATCCTGATCCGGCCGGCACCGGTGCCCGGCTTCCGTGGACCGCGGTCCTTCGCGCTGCCCGAATTCGACCCGTTCTGGGAGAAGTGCGTCGAGTACGACGTGTTCGTCGGGATGCACTCCTCGGATAGCGGCTACTCCCGCTACACCTCCGAATGGGACGGCGCCAGCCAGGAGATGCTGCCGTTCCAGACCAACGCCATGTCGATCCTCAACGAGTGGCGCCCCATCCAGGACGCGGTGGCTTCCTGGGTGATCCACGGCGCGCTGTTCCGCCACCCCAAGCTCAAGGTGGGCATCGTCGAGGCCGGCTCGAAGTGGATGTTCCCGCTGCTGGACTGCATGACCGAGGTCTACAAGAAAGCGCCGGAAGCCTTCCTGGGCAACCCGATGGAGGAGATCAAGAACCGCATCTACGTCAGCCCGTTCTACGAAGAGGGCATCGACGACCTGATCAACCTCATCGGTGTGGACCAGGTGCTCTACGGCTCCGACTGGCCGCACCCGGAGGGTCTTGCCGAACCGACGCACTACGTGACGGCCCTGTCGCACCTCTCCGTCGAAGATCAGGCCAAGATCATGGGCGGTAACCTCGGTCGCCTCGTCACCGTTTAGAGGTGCCCCGCTGGCAGACCATTCCCGAGATGGTCTTGAGCGTCGGGGGGGGGGGGGGGGGGGGGGGCGGCGGCGGGGGGGGGGGGGGGGGGGGGGCGGGGGGCCCCCCCCGGCCCCCGGGGGGGGGGGGGGCCGGGGGGGGGGGGGGGGGGGCGG
>NZ_MVHU01000110.1 GCF_002086285.1 Mycolicibacter kumamotonensis
GATAGCGTCCCAGGGAGTGGTGGACTTCGGATCTGGCGTGGTTCACGCGTCGCGATCAACGAGTCGTGTTGAACGCTAGGCGATTTGGTGTTGTTTGGCAAGTGCTGCCGCGGCGTTTTTCTTGTCGATGACGGCCCGTAGCTCGTCCATGGAGACGTCGGACAGATAGCGGCGGGTGACCTGCCACTCGTCGTGGGCTTCGATGACCACCGCGGTGGCCAGGCGCAGGAACGCCGCCGGGTTGGGGAAGATCTCCACGACATCAGCGCGGCGCTTGATCTCCTTGTTGAGCCGCTCGATGGGATTGTTCGACCAGATCTTCTGCCAGTGGGCCCGCGGGAACGCGGTGAACGCCAGCACGTCGGTCTTGGCTTCGCTCATCATGGCCGCGACCTTCGGGAAGCTGGGGGCCAGGGTGTCGGCGACCCGATCCCACTGATCGGCGACCTCGGCCGGGTCGGTGTGGGCGAAGATCGTCTTGACCGCCGCGGTCACCGCCGGCGCATGCTTGGCGGCGACCGCGGTGTGTAGGTTGCGCATGAAATGCACCCGGCACCGCTGCCACGACGATCCCGTGAACTGTTGTGCCACTGCGGCTTTCAGGCCAGCATGCGCGTCGGAAATAACCAGATGCACCCCGGACAGGCCACGCGCTTTCAGTGATGCGAGGAACTCGCGCCAGAACTCGAAGGACTCACTGTCACCGACGGCGGTGCCCAACACCTCCCGGGTGCCGTCGATGGACACCCCGGTGGCCACCACCAAGGCCTGAGAGACCACGTGCGCCCCGATGCGGACCTTGCAGAACGTCGCATCGCAGAACACGTACGGAAACGCGGTGTGGGCCAAGCTGCGGGTGCGAAACGCCTC
>NZ_MVHU01000111.1 GCF_002086285.1 Mycolicibacter kumamotonensis
GCGGGACGGGCTGTCACCGTTCTGCGCGGCGGCATGAAGGCTCGAGAACGCCGCCAGATCGCCGACCAACTCGCCAATCACACGCCCGATTCGGATCCACTCCTGATCGTCGGCACCAGCTCGTTCATCGGGGAAGGCTTCGACTGCCCCGCCCTTGACACGCTGTTCCTGGCCGCGCCGATCACCTTCAAGAATCGGCTCGTGCAATATATCGGCCGCGTCACCCGCCCCTACCCCTCGAAAACCACCGCAACCGTGCACGATTACCACGACGAGCTCACCCCCGTCGTCGCCTCATCGCTGAAGAAACGGGCACCCGGCTACCTCAAGATGGGCTTCCCCGACCCACGCAAGATGCTCAAATAGCAGGCCCACCCACCGTGATCAGCGTTCAACCTCTGTCGGCACGACGAAGTCGCGATCCCACCTTTCCATGCTGAGTTCCCATCCGGATGATGGACGATCACCTGTTCGCCGCCCGATCGATCCGCGCAACAAACCGCTGTATTACATTGGCCGCCACATCGACCGTCGCCGCAAGCTCGAGATGATCCAGCCCGTCCAGAGCCCCCGCATAAATCGCCGGCCAGTGCAGCAGCGCAACAACTTTTGGCGGCCACGGATGTTGAGCACGCGCATCGAAAACCGCGATGCACGCGTTGCAGGTCACCGGGAGGTCACTGTCGGGCAGCAGGGCTTCAAGAAGCTGTAAGTCGTCTAGGGCGTGTCTCCCAAAGTTTGGGGTGTTGACCGGCGACGATCGTTGGCGTGTTGCGAACCGGTGTGATCAGTGATGAGTTCTGGGCGGTTGTTGAACCGTTGATGCCGTCGCATGAGGGCA
>NZ_MVHU01000112.1 GCF_002086285.1 Mycolicibacter kumamotonensis
ACCCACGACACCACCCCCACCCACACCACCGACAACACATCGTGGCCACCGACCGACGCACAACCCATCAACGTCGACCACCTCTACGAACACTTCGGAGCCGTCGGCCTGAACTACGGACCCGCCTTCCAAGGCCTCCACACAGCATGGCGCCACGACATGACCATCTACGCCGAAGTCAAACTCGACGACCAAGCCGCCGCATTCGGCATCGACCCAGCACTGCTCGACGCGACCTTCCACGCACTCGGAGAATTCCTCACCGACGGCAACGGACCACTACTCCCGTTCGCCTTCACCGGCGTGCGCCTGCACACCACCGGAGTAACAGCCCTCCGCGTCACACTCCAGGTCAACAGCCCCCAAAACATGCGGCTCACCGCCGCCGCCGAAGACGGCACACCAGTATTCGCCATCGACGAAATCGCACTCCGACGCCTCGACCCCACCGCCCTCGCCACCGCCGACATCGCACAAGAGGCGCTCTTCGGCCTGCAATGGGAAGAGATCGCCGTCTCGTCACCCAGCGGTGAGGAGTACTCGAACTTCCCTTCGTTCGCGACTGCCATAGAGAACGAGATGGTCTCGCCGAAGTTCGTCATTGCCCGTCTGTCGAAGGAGGCGGGGCATCGGGCTGATGCGGCGCGTGTGGGTGTTCATGCGGCGCTTTCGTTGTTGCGGGCTTGGTTTGCCGCTG
>NZ_MVHU01000113.1 GCF_002086285.1 Mycolicibacter kumamotonensis
ATCCCGACCGGGCTGAAGTTCTTCAACTGGATCGGCACCATGTGGCGGGGCCAGATGACCTTCGAGACGCCGATGCTGTTCTCGCTCGGCTTCATCGTCACCTTCCTGGCCGGCGGCCTGACCGGCGTGATGCTGGCCAGCCCGCCGATCGACTTCCACGTCAGCGACAGCTACTTCCTGATCGCGCACTTCCACTACGTGCTGTTCGGCACCATCGTGTTCGCCACCTTTGCCGGAATCTACTTCTGGTTCCCGAAGATGACCGGCCGGCTGCTCGACGAGCGGTTGGGCAAGCTGCACTTCTGGCTGACCTTCATCGGGTTCCACACCACGTTCTTGATCCAGCACTGGCTGGGCAACATGGGTATGCCGCGCCGCTACGCCGACTACCTGCCCACCGACGGATTCCAGCCGTTCAACATCGTCTCCACCGTCGGCGCCTTCATCCTGGGCGCTTCGATGCTGGCCTTCACCTGGAACGTGTTCAAGAGCTGGCGCTACGGCGAGGTCGTCACCGTCGATGACCCCTGGGGCTACGGCAACTCGCTGGAATGGGCGACCAGCTGCCCGCCGCCGCGGCACAACTTCACCGAGCTGCCCCGGATCCGTTCGGAGCGCCCGGCTTTCGAGCTGCACTACCCGCACATGATCGATCG
>NZ_MVHU01000114.1 GCF_002086285.1 Mycolicibacter kumamotonensis
AGCGTGTGCGACGACGATCCGCGCACCATCGCCCAACGCCGCGCCGACGCCCTCGGCGCGCTGGCCGCCGGCGGGCAGACCCTGGCCTGCGGGTGCGGCAACGAGGACTGCCCCGGCACCCAGGACCGCCCCACAAGTGCGGTGCTGATCCACGTGGTCGCCAGCGCCGAAAGCATGGGCACCGGTGTTGATGCGCACCGCAACGGTGAAGACCCACCGCCTCCGCCGATCGACCGTCGGAACCTGTTTGCCCCGGTAGAACGCCCCGCCGAACCCGACCCGCCCCCGAAAGCCCCGCCCGCGCTGCTGCTGGGCGGGCCCCTGATCCCGGCACCGATGCTGGCCGAACTGATCGCCGCCGGCGCCACCGTCAAACCGGTGCGACACCCCGGACCCGATAGCGCCCCCGAACCGAAGTACCGGCCCTCGACCGCACTCGATGAGTTTGTGCGCTGCCGGGACATGACGTGCCGGTGGCCCGGCTGTGACCGGCCGGCTGAATTCTGCGACCTCGACCATGCCATCGCCTATGCTCTCGGCGGCCCGACACATCCGTCAAACCTGCGTTGCCTATGCCGAAAACACCACCTAATCAAGACGTTCCACGGCTGGCGCGACCGGCAACACGCCGACGGGACCATCGACTGGCTCAGTCC
>NZ_MVHU01000115.1 GCF_002086285.1 Mycolicibacter kumamotonensis
GGCTTCGGGGCCGCTTCCGGCGGCGACGACGAGAACGTTGTTGTGTCCGCCGAATCCGAAGGAGTTGCTCAGGCCGATGGGGCGTGCGCCGTTGGTGGTCAGGGGGCGGGCGTGGTCGGGCACGTAGTCGAGGTCCAGGTCGTCGTCGACCTCGGCGTAGTTGAGCGTGGGTGGGGCGATGTTGCGTTGCAGCGCAAGCAAGGTGGCGCCGAGTTCGACAGCGCCGGCACCGCCGAGCAGATGGCCGATCGCGGACTTCAGCGAGGAGACCGGGATGGTCTTGGCGTGGTCGCCGAGCGCCTCTTTGATGGCCAGGGTCTCGCTGCGGTCGTTGAGCGGGGTGGCGGTGCCGTGGGCGTTGATGTAGTGGATCTGCTCGGGTGTGATCCCGGCGTCGGCCAGTGCCTGAGTGATCGCTTTGACCGCGCCCCGCCCTTCAGGGTGCGGCGCAACGAGATCGAAGGCGTCGTTGCTCGCGCTATAGCCGAGTATTTCGCCGATGACGGTGGCGCCGCGGGCCTGCGCCACCTCGGCGGCCTCGAGTACCAGCACGCCGGCACCTTCACCCATCACGAAGCCATCACGACGCGCATCGAACGGACGCGACACCCCAGACGGCGACAG
>NZ_MVHU01000116.1 GCF_002086285.1 Mycolicibacter kumamotonensis
TGCTGGGGTGCCCGGCAGCATCGGGAATACCGGTTGGGTGCGGTTGAGTGCCTGGATCTGGGTTTTTTCGTCGACGCAGAGCACGACTGCCCGTTCGGGCGGGTTCAGGTAGAGCCCGACGACGTCGCGAACCTTCTCGACGAACAAGGGGTCCTTGGACAGTTTCCACGAGTCCTGTTTGTGCGGTGCCAATCCGAACGCCCGCCACACTCGAGAGACCATCGACTGGCTCAGGCCGAGGTGTTCGGCCATCGACCGAGTTGACCAGTGGGTGGCATCTTCTGGGGTGGTCTCCAACGTCGCGGTGATCAGGTTCTTGATCTGCTCATCGCCGACGACTCGCGGCCGGCCGGGCCGGGGCTCATCAAGCAAGCCATCGCAGCGATCAACAACGAACCGGTTGCGCCATCGACGCACCGTGCTGATCGACAACCCGAGCCGCTCGGCCAGCTCGGTATTGGTCCCACCATCGGCTGCCGCCAACACAATTCGCGACCGCATCGCTAACCCGGCCGCGCTGGTACGTCGTCGCGCCCACCCCTCCAACTCGGCCCGCTCATCAGCGGTCAGCACAATCTCAGCAGCATGAGGCGTCGGCAC
>NZ_MVHU01000117.1 GCF_002086285.1 Mycolicibacter kumamotonensis
TGACTGATCCGGACGCGATGCGTGCGATGGCGGGGCGTTTTGATGTGCACGCCCAGACGGTTGAGGATGAGGCCCGGCGGATGTGGGCGTCGTCGACGAATATTTCCGGGGCGGGCTGGGGTGGTTTGGCCGAGCGGACCTCGATGGACACCATGGGTCAGATGCAGACGGCGTTTCGCAACATTGTGACGATGCTGCACGGTGTGCGTGATGGGTTGATCCGTGACGCTAACCACTACGAGCAGCAGGAAGCTGCTTCCCAGCAGATTCTGTCGAGCTAGCACGGTCAGAAGGAGAATCTCAGATGAGCATCAATTACCAGTTCGGTGACGTCGACGCCCACGGTGCGTTGATTCGGGCGCAGGCGGCGTCGTTGGAGGCTGAGCACCAGGCGATCGTGCATGATGTGTTGGCTGCCGGGGATTTCTGGGGTGGCGCGGGTTCGGTGGCGTGCCAGGAGTTCGTGACGCAGCTTGGGCGCAACTTCGCGGTGATCTATGAGCAGGCCAATGCCCACGGTCAGAAGGTGCAGAGCGCCGGCAACAACATGGCCAACACCGACGCCTCCGTCGGCTCCAGCTGGGCCTGAC
>NZ_MVHU01000118.1 GCF_002086285.1 Mycolicibacter kumamotonensis
ACCCCACCCCGCGCAGACTTCACCCCCACCCACTCAACGCCAAACAACGCATCACCCGCCTCACGGGCTGGCGGCCGGAGTACAAGGGAAGCCGCAGACAGGACAGGCGTCCCGTCTGCGTCGACCACAGCCAAGGACACACCGTCGCCATTAGTCGGCGTGAACCGGGCGCGCAGCGCGACAGCGCCGGAACTCAAGACAATCCCACTTGCTGCGAAAGGAAGCACCGCACCTGTCTGTGTGGTGCCGACCAGGGCGTGTAGGCACGCGTCGAGGAGTGCTGGGTGCAGTCTGTAGTCACCCGTGTGGTGGTCGTCGAGTGTGACTTCGGCGAACAGTTCCTCGCCGCGGCGCCATGCTTTTTGCAGTCCTTGGAAGGCTGGTCCATAGACAAGACCGAATTCAGTGAGCCGGCCGTATATCGCTTGAACGTCGAGGGGTTCGGCGTGTGGGGGTGGCCAGGGTGTGGTGCTCAGTTGGTGTAGTGCGGTGGTGTGGGTGGGGG
>NZ_MVHU01000119.1 GCF_002086285.1 Mycolicibacter kumamotonensis
AAACACTCCTTCTGTCCGCCCCAACGGCGGTCCGATGATGGACCACCTCGGACTTACACAGATGGAATGACACGCCCTCGAAATGGGCAAGACCGACATCCGCGATCCGCAAGAGGTCACTGCGGCCCATCCCGGTGTCACCTACCGTGCATTCGATCTCATCGACCGCGAAAGCACCCGACCGCACGCCTTTGCAGGGCCAGAACGCATCGGTGAGATGCTCGGCGAGTTGCTCGCGCTGTTCGACCAGGGTGCGCTGCGACCGCTGCCCGTCACCAGCTTCGACATTCACGAGGCGGGCCGTGCCTTGAGGGTGCTACGCGAAGGCGCCAACGTGGGCAAGCTGGTGTTGGCGGTGCCGCAGCCGTTGGGTGGTGAGGGGACGGTGGTGATCACCGGCGGAACGGGTGCGCTGGGTC
>NZ_MVHU01000011.1 GCF_002086285.1 Mycolicibacter kumamotonensis
TGCCCCCGGCCCCCGCGGTGCCCGCCCCGTCGGCGCCCTGCCCGGCGTTCCCGCCGTTCCCGCCGTTGCCGCCGTCACCGCCGTTGCCGCCGGCACCGCCGTCACCGCCGTCACCACCGTTGCCCCACATCTCGCCGCCGTTGCCGCCGTCGCCACCGTCAGCACCCAGACCACCGGCGCCGCCGTCACCACCGTTCCCGATACCCCCGGCGTGTCCACCGTTACCGCCGACCACCTCGGCCTCGGTCGAGGACCAGCCGTCGCCGCCGTCGCCGAGCCACAGGCCGCCGTTACCACCGTCGGGGTCGGCCTCGGTGCCGTCGACACCGTTGCAGATGATCCCGCAGAAGCCCTCGGTGAACGGCGCGAAGAGCTGGTTGATCACACCGTCGACCTGCGAACCGAAGTCGGAGTTGATCCAGGCCTGCTCGCTGTCGTGCAAGGGCATGTAGAAGTAGGTCTCCCACATTTGGGCCATCGCGGCACCGCCCGCATCGGCAGCACCCGCGGAATCCCAGCCAGTCGAGCTGAACAGGCTGTCGAAATCACCCGAGAGGTTGCCCCAGGCGCTCGGGTCGAACAGGTCGGAGACGAGGTCGTCGAAGTCGGCGCCGGCCGTGGGGGCCGCCGCCAGCGGCGCCATGCCGAACGCCAAGAACGCCCCGACGGATGCGGCGGCACCCACCGTGCGGTCCCGCCCGCGTTTCCCCGATCCGCCATTCCGCTCAGCACGCCACCGACTGACCATTTCGAGTCCCCTCTCCCGCAATTACGACTCAGTTTCCTCTCAGCAATGGAGCTGAACGAACTTATTCGCGGCATTAGTGAATTCGTCGGATCAGGACAGAAATTAATAGATAGTTCGCTGATCGAGGATGTTCCTTGCGGGCCTAAAGTTCACCGAAATCACCGAAATCTCCTATGAAAATGCATACGCTAAAGTTTTTCGGCCCGGACGATAGTTCTTTGTCGCGGCGAACGGGAACGAATAAACAACCTCCCGACCGCCGGTTGGCAAAAATTGACGTGGAATATGATTTACAAGTAAATTCTCAGATTCCACGCAGGCAGATCTTTGTCCGCAGGGGAGCGCAGCAGCAGATCGGCCCAGATCGCAGGGCTATCGCGCCCACTTGCTGTGCGCCACCCAGGGTGAGGCCTGCGCGGCCACCGACCAGGCCCACTCCTCAGGCACGTCGAGCACCCGGTAGGCCTTGACGCCGGCGGCGGTCGCCGCGATCAGCGTGGCGACCCCGGCACGGCGCTGAAACCAGCTCTGGTGCACCGTCCAACCGATGATGCCGGCGGTGGCGATGCAGTAGCGACGCTGCTCCCAGCTGCCGGTGCGGGCCGAGAGCCAGTGCTGGTCGACGCGATGCCCCAGGGCGCGCACCCGGTCGGCCGCCAGCAGCGCCGCGCCCAGCGTCAGCCCAGCCCACAGCGACCAGTACCACACCGGAACACCGTCGACCGCCGCGGTGACCACCAACCCCGCCCCCAGCGCCCCCGGCAGCATCATCGCCCGGGTCCAGCGCCGGCGGGCCGCCACCGGGCCGTGCCGGCGCAGCGGCCCGGTGACCGCGACGGGGTCGGCGACCAGCCCGGTCAGCACCTGCTCGGCGGTGGCCCGCGGGCAGGGCGGCAGCAGGACCGAGGATTCGCCCGCACCGGTGACACCGGTCATCGCCGCGTCCAGTCGCGCGCCGCCCAACAGCCGCACCAACAGCGGCCGTCGTAGTGTTCCGCCGCGTAGCCGACGCATGTCGTAGCTGTGGTGCCGCACCCGCAGCAGCCCGTGGCTCAACTCCAGCACGTCGCCGGTCACTCCGAAACTGCGGGACAACACCAGGTTTCCGTAGGTCAGCGCCGAGCGCAGCACCGCCAGCACGATCGCCGCCGCCAGCACCACCCCGGCGCCCACCGCGGCGGTCTGCGGCGCCCCGAACCGCTCGGCGGCGTCCCGCCAGGTCCGGCTGAGCGGCGAATCCTGCAGCGCCGCCCAGGCTCCGCTCTGATACAGCGCACCCATCGCGGCGCCGATCGTCACCAGACCGGACAGATTCAGCGCGCTGTAGCGCAACCACGACGGCTGCCACCGGGCCAGCACCGCGCTGCGGCCCGGCTCCGGTCCGCTCGCGGCGGCCTGCCCGGTGTGCGCCAGCAGGATCTTGCGCAGCCGCGGCACCTGGCTGCTCTCGACCGCGTCCAGCTCGAACACGGTGTCTCCGGCGGCCTGCTGGCCGGTGCTGACTCGCAGCACCGTCAACCCCAGCAGCCGGTGCAGCAGCCGGGTGTCGGTCTCTACAGAGCGAATCCTGTTGCGTGGCATCGAAAGAACCTTTCGGCGCAGCAGGCCCGAACGCAGCTGCACCCGGCCGGCCTCGGGGTCGGGTTCGATGCGATAGGTGGTGGTGAACCAGCGTGTCACCCCGACCACGGCGATCACCCACACCACCGCGACCACCCACACCGAATTGTCGGTGGCCGAACCGAACACGACGACCGCGATCAGCAGCGGTAGCTCGCGCAGTGCCTCGTGCAGCGGATGCACCAGCAGCATCCGCGGGCTCAACCGCTGCCAGGCCGGTTCGGCGGGGGTACTGGTCATGTGGCGTCCTCGGTGCCCAGCGAGGCGATGTCGGTCAGGTGCGCGACCACCCGGTCGGCGACCGGGGCGTCCAGCGCCACGATGTGCACCGCCCCCGCCGACGACGCGGTGGTCACCCGGACGTTGGCCAGTCCGAGCAGCCGATCCAGCGGCCCGCGGTAGGTGTCGACGGTCTGGACCCGGGAGATCGGCGCGATCCGGCGCTCCTGCACCAGCCAACCGGTGCGGGTGTAGACCGCTTTGTCGCTGACGTCCCAGCGGTGCACGCGATAACGCCACAGCGGCGCGATCACCACCGAGACCAGCAGCCCCAGCGCGGTGACCGCTACGGCCCCGACGTGCAGCCACTCCAGGCGCTGATCGGCGACCGCCCACCCCAGCTGCAGTACCGCGAACACCAGCCAGGGCACCGCTCCGGTCAGGGCCCACACCAGCGGCGCGCGGGAGCTGGGTGGGTTGGTGGGGTCGACCATCGTGACCTCACCGGGACGATTTGCGTTGGGCGCCATGCAACAGAGAATGACCTAGCGTCGCGGCGCTGTCATCTTTGCGTGCCGAACCCGCCGACGTCGGTATCGTTTCGGGAATGGGCAGCCAGAACAAGTGGACCGCCGCCGATGTACCCGATCAAAGCGGCCGCGTCGCGGTAATCACCGGCTCCAACACCGGAATCGGCTACCACACCGCCTTGGTGCTCGCCGAACACGGCGCCACGGTGGTGCTGGCGGTGCGCGACCCCGAGAAGGGCCGCGCGGCAGCCGAACGGATCGCCAAGGCGTCGCCGCAGGCCGCCGTCGAGGTGCAGCGGCTCGATCTGAGCTCGCTGGCCTCGGTCCGCGAGGCCGCCGAAGCACTGAGCGCCGCGCACCCCCGCATCGACCTGCTGATCAACAACGCCGGTGTCATGTACACCCCCAAACAGACCACCGTCGACGGTTTCGAACTGCAGTTCGGCACCAACCATTTGGGTCATTTCGCGTTGACCGGCCTGCTATTGCCGCGAATGCTGCCGGTGCAGGGTTCTCGCGTGGTGACCGTCAGCAGCATGGCCCACCGGATCATGGCGGCGATCCACTTCGACGACCTGCAGTGGGAGCACGGCTACAACCGGATAGCGGCCTACGGGCAGTCCAAGTTGGCCAACCTGATGTTCACCTACGAGCTGCAGCGGAGGCTGGCCGCCAAACGCAAGCCGACGATCGCGGTGGCCGCGCACCCCGGCACCGCCAACACCGAACTGACCCGCAACCTGCCACCGTTTTTGCGCCCGGCCGAACGGTTGTTGTGGCCGATGGTGGTCCAGGGCGCGGCGATGGGCGCCCTGCCGACGCTGCGCGCCGCCACCGACACCGAGGTGGCCGGCGGCCAGTACTACGGACCCAACGGCCTCGGTGAACAGCGCGGCCACCCGAAGCTGGTCGAGGCCAGTAAGCAGGCGCACGATGTCGAGCTCCAGCAGCGCTTGTGGGCGGTCTCGCAGGAGCTGACAGGAATCACCTTCCCCGTCTAGGTCAAGATGTCGGAATGCGATCTGTCGAGGAGCATCAGCGCGCTGTCGCCGAGCTGATCCATGTCCGTCCGCCGGTCACCGTCTCGCTGTCCGAGGCCGAGGGGCTGGCGCTGGCCGCGGACGTGATCGCACCGATTTCGTTGCCGGTCTTCGACAACTCGGGAATGGACGGCTATGCCGTGCTCGCCGACGACGTGGCAGCGGCATCACCCGAGAACCCGGTGACATTGCCGGTGGCCGAGGATATTCCGGCCGGCCGTACCGACATCCCCTCGCTGGAACCCGGTACCGCGCACCGCATCATGACCGGCGCGCCCATCCCGTTCGGAGCCGACGGGGTCGTTCCGGTGGAGGCCACCGACGGCGGTGTCGATGTGGTGGCGATCAGCGCCGCCACCGCCCGGGGACGCCACATCCGCCGCGCCGGCGGCGACGTCGCCGAGGGCGCCACCGTGCTGTGGGCCGGCCAGCTCGTCAGCGCCCCGGCGGTGGGTCTGGCCGCGGCGCTGGGCCTGGCCGAGCTGACCGTGCGGCCCCGGCAACGGGTGCTGGTGATCTCCACCGGCACCGAACTGGTCAAGCCGGGCACCCCGTTGGCGCCCGGACAGATCTACGAGTCCAACGGGGTGATGCTGGCCGCCGCGGCGCGCGAAGCCGGCGCCGAGGTGGTGGCCGCGGCGACCGTCGCCGACGACACCGCCGAGTTCACCGCGGTGCTGGACCGCTATCGCGTGCGCGACGGCGGGGTGGATCTGATCATCACCAGCGGCGGGGTCAGCGCGGGTGCCTACGAGGTGGTCAAAGACGTCTTCGGCCGCGACGGCGATCAGGGCGTGGATTTCGTCAAGGTGGCGATGCAGCCCGGTATGCCGCAGGGCATCGGCCGGGTGGGCGAAGCGGCCATCATCACGCTGCCCGGCAACCCGGTCAGCGCCCAGGTGTCCTTCGAGGTGTTCGTTCGGCCCGCGCTGCGGCGCGCGATGGGCCTGCCGGCGCCGGACCGGCCACGCCGCACCGCCGTTCTGAGCGAAAAGCTCACCTCACCGGCCGGAAAACGACAGTTCCGGCGCGGGCTGCTCGACCATGAGACCGGAACCGTCACCAACTACGGCCCGCCGGCCTCGCACCATCTGCGGTTCCTGGCGTCGGCGAACTGCCTGCTCGACATCGCCGGCGAGGTCACCGAACTGCCGGTCGGCACCGAGGTGGAGGTCTGGGACCTGACCGGGTGAACCCGCCGCCAGAACCGGCGTTCACCCCGCAGCTTCTAAGATGGCCGGATGGCCAGACGCCCCCGCGCAGCAGATGATCCCGGTGGTCTGCGGCACCTGATCGAGCTGGTGCGCTCGACGGTGCCGCCGATGCACCACGCCGGCTTGCCGTTCGTGGCCGGCGGGCTGGGGCTGGCCGCGCTGGGCCGCAAGCAGCGCTGGCTGCGTGGCGCCGGGCTGCTGGCCGCCGGGGCCAGCGCCGGGTTCTTCCGTCATCCCCGCCGGGTGCCGCCGACCCGCCCGGGTGTGGTGGTGGCCCCCGCCGACGGCATGGTCTGCCTGGTCGACACCGCGGCCCCGCCCCCGGAACTGGACCTGCCCGACACCCCGCTGCCGCGGGTGAGCATCTTCATGTCGGTGTTCGACGCGCATGTGCAGCGGGCCCCGGTCGGCGGCGAGGTGCTCGACGTGGTGCACCGGGCCGGCCGGTTCGGTTCCGCCGACCGCATCGAAGCCAGTGACGACAACGAGCGCAACAGTGTGCGGATCCGCACCGCCGACGGCGCCGAGGTGATCGCCGTGCAGATCGCCGGACTGGTGGCGCGCCGCATCCTCTGCGACGCCAGACCCGGCGATCATCTGGCGATCGGCGACACCTACGGGCTGATCCGGTTCGGGTCGCGGCTGGACACCTACCTGCCGGTCGGGACGCAGCCGCTGGTCGGTGTCGGCCAGCGCATGGTCGCCGGTGAGACCGTGCTGGCGCACCTGTCATGACCACCGCCCAGCAGGCGCGCGGCCGGGGCCCGGTGGGCCTGCACATCCTGCCCAGCTCGATGACGGTGCTGGCGATCTGCGCCGGCCTGACGTCGATCAAGTACGCATTGGACGGTCAGCCGCACGTGGCGATGGCGCTGATCGCGGCGGCCGCCATCCTCGACGGTCTCGACGGCCGGGTGGCCCGCATTCTGGATGCGGAATCGCGGATGGGCGCCGAGATCGATTCGCTGGCCGACGCGGTCGACTTCGGGGTGGCGCCGGCGGTGGTGATCTATGTGTCGCTGCTGTCGACGCAGCCGGCGGGCTGGATCGTGGTGCTGCTCTACGCGGTGTGTGTGGTGCTGCGACTGGCCCGGTTCAACACCCTGCTCGACGACGCCACCCTGCCGGCCTACACCCGCGAGTTCTTCGTCGGGATGCCCGCCCCGGCCGGAGCGATCACGCTGATGGGGCTGCTGGCCGCCAAGCTGCAGTTCGGCGACGGATGGTGGACCTCGCAGTGGTTCACCTGCGCCTGGGTGGTGGGCACATCGATGCTGCTGGTCAGCCGGATCCCGATGCGCAAGATGCACGCCGTGTCGGTGCCGCCGCATCTGGCCGCGGTGCTGCTGGCGGTGCTGGCGCTGGTGGCCGCCGCGGCGTTCCTGTTCCCGTACGTGCTGGTGCTGGTGCTGATCGTGGCGTACCTGTGCACCATTCCGTTCTCGGTCCGCAGCCAGCGCTGGGTGGCCGCGCACCCCGAGGCCTGGGAGGACGCGCCCCGGGAACGCCGAGCCGCGCGGCGGGCGATCCGCCGGTCGCAGCCGAGCCGCCGCCCCGGTGTGCGGCGAGGCATCCGTCGCCCGAGCGGGCAGTCGATGGCGCGGCTGCGGCTGCGCAAGCCGGGCCGCTGAGCTACCCCGCGCAGTAGTCCCGCGTCGCCGACGACAGCGCCTGCCGGTAGAACGGATCGAGTTGCCTTGCGGCGCTGACGTCGCGGGTCGCCTCCTCGAGCTGGGCGCCGCAGTCGGGTGCCCGCAGTTGCTGCCACCGCAAGCCGATCTGGGTGAGCATGACGCGGTTGAAGCCGTCGATGCGGGCTCGTGAGGCGGCGAGGTCGGGGGCACCGGCCGGTGCGGCGGCCGGGTCCAGCTTCCACTGGGCGAACCGGTAGTGCTCCGCCGCCTCGGTGGCAGCGATCTGGTCGGTGAACACCCGCCGCACATAGTCTGCGTCGAGATGCTCGGCGTCGGCGGCCGACGCCAGGGCGGTCAGCTGTTGCTGCACCCGGGCGGGGTCTTCGATGGCGGCACCGGAGTGCCACTTGTCGGCGGCCACGTCGTCGGCGACCTGCAGCCGTTGCGCGGCCGCATCGACCAACTCCGCCAGCGGGTTTGCCGTGTCGGCGCGCGCCGGACAGTGACCCCCCAGCAGCGTGACAGCGCAGATCGCCGACATCAGGGGGCCGCTGTATGCCGATAATGACCGCATGGGTTCTATTGAAGAGCATCGGGACGGCGATGCCTCCCGGACCTCCCCCCGCCATCTGACCCTGATCGCCCGGCTGAACACCTCGGCTGTGGATTCGCGCCGCGGCGTGGTCCGGCTGCACGCCGAAGCGATTGCGGCCCTGGGTATTCGGGAATGGGATGCGGTGTCGTTGACCGGGTCTCGGACGACGTCGGCGGTGGCCGGACTGGCCGGGCCGGACGTCCCGGCCGGGGTGGTGCTGCTCGACGACATCACGCTGTCCAACGCCGGACTGCGCGACGGGACCGCGGTGGTGGTGGCCGCGGTCACCGTCTACGGTGCCCGTGCGGTGACGTTGAGCGGGTCCCCGGCTTCCCAAGCACTGTCGCCGGCCAAGCTGCGTCAGGCGTTATTGGGCAAGGTACTGACCGTCGGCGACGCGGTCTCGCTGCTGCCGCGCGATCTGGGCCCGGGCACCTCGACGTCCGCCGCGACCACCGCGCTGGCCTCCGCGGTGGGGATCAGCTGGACCTCGGAGCTGTTGACCGTCACCGGCGTCGACCCGGCCGGGCCGGTCAGCGTACAACCCAACTCGTCGGTGACCTGGGGCAACGGCACGGCACCGACCGCGCCGGCGGATCGGATCGTCGCGGCCACGCCGGCACCGCTGAGCGTCGACGACCTCAAGGGCTGCACCGCACAGGCGGACAAGCTCACCGAATGGCTCAAGCTGGCTCTCGACGAACCGCACCTGCTCAAGACGCTCAACGCCGGCACCAACCTCGGCGTGCTGGTGTCCGGCCCGCCCGGGGTCGGCAAATCCACGCTGGTGCGGGCGGTGTGCGCGCGCCGGCGGGTGGTGGAGCTCGACGGGCCCGAGATCGGGGCCAGGGTCGCCGACGAGCGGCTGGCGGCGGTGCGCTCGGCCGTGACGGCCGTGTGCGACGGCGGCGGGGTGCTGTTGATCACCGATATCGATGCGCTGCTGCCGGATCCGCCCGAGCCGGTGAGCACCTTGATCCTGGCCGAGGTGCGCACCGCGGTGGCCGCCGACGGGGTGGCGTTCATCGCCACCTCCGCGCTGCCGGATCGGGTCGACACCAGGCTGCGGGTCCCGGAGCTGTGCGACCGGGAGCTGCGCCTGAGCCTTCCCGACGGAGCGACCCGCGCCGCGTTGCTGGGCGGACTGCTCAAGTCGGTGCCCAGCGCCACCCTCGATCTGAATGAGATCGCCGAACGCACACCGGGTTTCGTCGCCACAGACCTTTCGGCACTGGTACGCGAGGCGGCGCTGCGGGCGGCGTCGCGGGCCAGCGACAGCGGCGAAGAGCCGGTGCTGACCCAGGATGACCTGGCCGGCGCGCTCAGCGTGATCCGTCCACTGTCCCGCTCGGCGGCCGCCGAGGTCTCCGTGGGCTCGGTCACCCTCGATGACGTCGGCGATATGGCGGCCACCAAACAGGCGCTGACCGAGGCGATCCTGTGGCCGCTGCAGCACCCGGACACCTTCACCCGCCTCGGCATCGACCCGCCGCACGGGGTGCTGCTCTACGGCCCGCCCGGTTGCGGCAAGACGTTCGTGGTGCGCGCCCTGGCCGGCTCCGGACGGGTCAGTGTGCACGCCGTCAAGGGCGCCGAGCTGATGGACAAGTGGGTGGGCAGCAGTGAGCGGGCGGTGCGGGATCTGTTTCAGCGTGCCCGGGATTCCGCACCCTCGCTGGTGTTCCTCGATGAGATCGACTCCTTGGCGCCACGGCGCGGACAGAGCTTCGACTCCGGAGTGACCGACCGGGTGGTGGCCGCACTGCTCACCGAACTCGACGGCGTCAACCCGCTGCGCGACGTGGTGGTGGTCGGCGCCACCAACCGCCCCGAGCTGATCGACCCGGCCCTGACCCGGCCGGGTCGGCTGGAGAAGCTGGTGTTCGTCGAGCCGCCCGACGCCGACGCCCGCCGGCAGATCCTGCGGGTGGCCGGAAAGTCGGTGCCGCTGCACGACGATGTGGATCTCGACGCGTTGGCCGCCGACCTGGACGGCTACAGCGCCGCGGACTGCGTGGCCCTGCTGCGCGAAGCGGCCCTGACCGCGATGCGCCGATCCATCGACGCCGCCGACGTGACGATGGCCGATATCAACGCCGCACGCGAAACCGTCCGGCCCTCATTGGATCCCGCCCAGATCGACGCGCTGCGATCCTTCGCGGCGGCGCGTTAGCTCCCGGCGTCAGCAGCCCTCGGCGAGCGCACCAAGTCGAGCCAGCGACTCCGCCAGCCGGTCCGCGGTGGTCCAGCGCGCCCGCGAGAGGCGCTTCGGATCGGTCAGCTGCGACCAGTCATAGGTGTGGGTGACCCGGGTGTGTGCCTCATCCAACGGCTCCAGTTCCCACCGCCAGAGATGCCCCGGGGGTAGCCGGCCGGGTTCGGCCGGGAACCAGGCGATACGACGCCCCTCCTCGAACTCCACCACGTGGTTTTCTCGCACCGCCCCCAGTGTCAGCACCATGGTGAACATCGCGCCGACCGCGCGCACCCGCTGTCCGGGCTCCGCCTCGGCCAGGTTGTCGTTGCCGTCCCAGCGCGGGTGTTGAGCCGGGTCGGCGATCAACTCGAAGATCCGCTCGGCCGGCGCAGCGATGTCCCGGCCGGCGCTGACGACCTTGGCCGCCAGCGGCGAACCGACCCGGTGCAAGGTGCCCTCGGGATCGACGTAGGCGAACTCGCGGAGCTGATAATCGGTGTCGGCCGGTTCGACGAACCGTCCCCGAACCCCCGATGCCGTCCACTGCGCGTAGAGCGCGTCGGCGTCATCGACATAGAGGTAGACGCCGGCCGCGGTGCGCAGCGGATCGTGCTCGGCCCACTCGGTCAGGTGCAGCGACACCGCGCCGCGCTCGGCGAAGCCGTACCGGGCCGGGCCGGTGTAGGCATGGGTGGTGAAGCCGAGCCGGCGGTAGCGGTCCAGGGCGGCATCGAGGTCGCGCACCGGAATGATCGCTGCGGCGGCGGTGAAAACAACGTCCGGCATGAAGCCAGTCTCACACGGCCCCACCGCCGCAATGGCAGAATCCGGGCATGATCGACAACACCTTTCCCGAGGTGCGGTGGGGCCGCGACCCCGGCCGACTCGCGCGGCGCGCGATCGGGGCGGTCGCCGGGTCGAAACCGGGCGCCTGGCTCATCCGCCAGTGCACTCCGCTGGACCGCTGGCTGCTCGAGCGCAGCGGCGGCCGGCTCACCATCTTCGGACCGATGGCCGTCCCGTTGCTGCTGCTCACCACGACCGGCCGCAAATCCGGCCAGCGCCGGCAGATCCCGCTGGCCTACATGCGGGAGGGCGATCGGCTGTACCTGGTGGGCAGCAACTTCGGTCAAGCGCACCATCCGGCGTGGGTGTTGAATCTGATCGCCGACCCGAACGCCTGGGTCACGATGGGCGGCAAGGAGATTCCGGTACGCGCCACCGAGGTCGTCGGCGAGGAGCGCGACCGGGCCTACCAGAAGTTCGTCGACTACATCAACAACTACGACACCTACCGGCACCGGGCCGCGCGCGAGATCAAGGTGTTCGCGCTGACCAGACGCTGACAGCGCCTGCGATCGACGAAATGCGGTAAGGAGTCCTGCATTTCGCGGTCGACGGGGCCGGCCGAAAACAGTGGCAGGCTAGTCCACCGGGTCGAACTCGATGTGCAGCGCGGATAGGCCGCGCAGCAGGAACGTCGGCTCATAGTCATAGTGCCGCTCACCGGCGGGGCCGTGGTGGGCCTCGCTGATCCTGATGTCGCGCATCCGATCCAGCAGGCGATTGGCGGTGATCCGGCCCTCGACCCGCACCAGCGGCGCGCCGGGGCAGGTGTGGATGCCGCGGCCGAAGGCGATGTGCTCGCGGACGTTCTTGCGGTCCAGGTCGAATTCGTCGGGGTTGTCGAACTTGCGCGGGTCCCGGTTGGCCGCGCCCAGGCAGAGCATGAGCACCGTGCCCGCCTTGATCGGCACGCCGGCCAACGTGGTGGACTTGCGGGCCAGCCGGAAGTCCACCTTGGTCGGACTCTGGATCCGCAGTGATTCCTCGATGAAGCGCGGGATCAGATCGCGGTTGTCGCGGAGCCGTTGCTGCAGCTCGGGTTGCTCACCGAGGACCTGCACCATGGTCCCCAGCAGTTTGGTGACGGTCTCCTGACCGGCACCGAACAAGAAGGTCGCCGGCCGCACCACTTCCATCACGTCGGGAATCGAGCCGTCGGGGTAGGTCGCCTCGGCCAGCATGGTCAGCACGTCGGCCCGGGGGTTGCTGCGCCGATCGGAGATGTAGCCGTTGAACTTGTCGTCGAGGTAGTCCAGGGGGTTGAGCCCGACCGGCTCGCCGTCCAGGGCGCCGACGCGCGCACCCGGTCGAGTGCCGGCACCCAGCGCCCGGCGGAACTCGGCGCGGTCGTCGTCGGGCACCCCGAGCAGGTCGGCGATCGCCAGCGTCGCAAACGGTTTGGCGTAGTCCATCAGGAATTCGCAGCGTCCCCCGGCGATGAATTCGTCGAGCTGCAGGTCGGCGAGCCGCCAGATGAACTCCTCGTTCTCCTTCAGCCGGACCGGAGTCAGGATGCGCCCCAGCAGCGCCCGGGTGCGCTCGTGTGCCGGCGGATCCTGGACGACGACATGTTCGAAGATGGGGAATTCATGCCGGTGCGCTTCGATCTGCTCGGTGATGTCGTCGCCGTCGGGTTCGAAGGGCAGCGGCGGGAAAGGGCCGCCGATGGCGTTGACCGCCGAGAACGAGTCGTGGTCTTTGAACGCGGCGTGCACCTCGTCGTAGCCGGTGACGGCGACGACACCGTGGTGGGGTTCGGTGAAGACGGGCCCGCATCCGCGCAGGTATTCGTAATAGGGGTAGGGGTTCTGGGTTATCGCCGGGTCGGAGAAGTAGTCGACCGACGCGAGATCCGTCACCACGCGATGCGCCCTTCCGCTCGTATCACGACCTCGTCGTGCTGATCGATCGATAAAATTGCTAGAATGCGTCATGCCTACCATGTGCGGCGCGGGATGGTCAAGCAATCGCAGCGTCGGGATGTTCTGAATGACGGCACCGCGCAAGGCCAAATCGACCGACAGCGCCACCCGGCGCCGGCTGATCGAAGCGACCGCCCGGCTGATGCGAGACGAAGGCTACGCGGCGGCCACCTCGCGGCGAGTGGCCGCCGAGGCCGGGGTGAAGCAGGCCCTGGTCTACTACTACTTCCCCACCATGGATGACCTGTTCGTCGAGGTGCTGCGCGCCGGGGCCGACGTCGCGCTGGATCGGATGCGCGCCGCCCTCACCGACAACGACCCGCTCCGGGCCCTGTGGACGATCAACAGCGACGCCCGGATGTCCAGCCTGAACACCGAATTCATGGCACTGGCCAACCACCGCAAGGTGATCCGGACCGAGCTCAAGGCCTACGCCGAACGGGTCCGCGACATCGAGACGGCGGCCGTCACGGTGGCCTTGCGCGCCAGCGGCGCCGACCTGCAGGAGTATCCCCCCGCCGCCGTCGCCATGCTGATCGCCCAGATCGCCCGCAGCCTGTGCAACGAAGACGCCGTCGGTGTCACCCGTGGCCACGAGGAGTTGCGCGCTCTCGTCGAGCGTCAGCTGGGCCGGCTGGCGGTCCCGCCCACCGTCTAGCAAGCGATGGTTGACAACCCGGGCTCGTTGATGCCAGCCTTGCTGATCGATCGACCAATACAAGGCGGGGTGCCAACATGGGTGGACGAGTCGAGGGCAAGGTCGCTTTCATCACCGGGGCGGCGCGCGGTCAGGGCCGCAGTCACGCGGTGCGGCTGGCACAGGAAGGCGCCGACATCATCGCCCTCGATGTGTGCGCTCCGATCAGCAGCAATACCGTGATCCCTCCGGCGACGCCGGATGATCTCGCCGAAACCGCCGATCTGATCAAGGGATTGGACCGACGTATCGTCACCGCACAGGTCGATGTGCGCGATTTCGACGCGCTTAAAGCGGCGGTCACCAGCGGTGTGGAGCACCTCGGGCGCCTCGATGTCATCGTGGCCAACGCCGGAATCGGCAACGGCGGCGCGACCCTGGACAAGACCTCCGAAGCCGACTGGCAGGACATGATCGACGTCAACCTGTCAGGTGTTTGGAAGACCGTGAAAGCCGGTGTGCCACACCTCATCTCCGGGGGAAGCGGCGGCTCGATCATTCTGACCAGCTCGGTGGGCGGCCTCAAGGCCTATCCACACACCGGCCACTACATCGCGGCCAAACACGGCGTGGTCGGGCTGATGCGCAGCTTCGCCCTCGAGTTGGGACAGCACTTCATCCGGGTCAACTCGGTGCACCCCACCAACGTGAACACGCCACTGTTCATGAACTCTGGGACGATGAAGCTGTTCCGCCCGGATCTGGAGAATCCCGGCCCCGACGACATGGCCGTCGCAGCGCAGCTGATGCACGTGCTGCCGATCGGCTGGGTGGAGCCGGAGGACATCAGCAACGCAGTGCTGTTTTTGGCCTCAGACGAATCCCGTTACGTCACCGGGCTTCCGCTCACCGTCGACGCGGGCAGCATGCTCAAATAAGCGTTGACTCTGCGGTGCGGGCGGAGGTTACTCGCACTTCGTCGCCTTCACCGCAGAGTCAGCGAGGGATATCGAATTCGACGCGGGCCGACACCGTCTCGATCGCCTCGCGCAGCGCCGTCATCCGGTCGGACAATGTGGGTGCCGCCAGCACCGCGTAGCGGTCGGCCTCCCCCATCGGGACCCGGCAGGCCAGCGAGTACAACCGTTGCACCGGATCCAGCGAGCGCAGCCGGCGCCCGCCCAGCAGGGAGCTGCGCCCGGGCATGACCCACCGGCGACGGGCCACCGCCATCCGCTTGTGCAGTACGACGATACGGTCTTCCAGCTCGCGGAACTGCTCGTCGCTCACGGGTTCTGCCGGCTCGTCGGGCCACGGTTCGATGAGGGCCCGTGGATACGGATCGTCGGGCAGCCACTCGTGCACCCGGATCCGCTCGCCGGTCAGGCACCGCAATGCGTAACGGCCGCCGCCGAGCTCGGTGCACGCGGTGATGCTGGCCATCGCGCCGACATCGTTGCGCTGCTCGCCCCCACCCACCTCGCGGCCACGAGCAATCAGCACCACCCCGAAGCGCGGATCGCCGCTGCGCACCAGATCGCCCACCATCACCGTGTAGCGCAGCTCGAAGATCCGCAGCGACAGTTCCTCGCCGGGCAGCAGCACCCACTCCAGCGGGAACATCGGCAGTTCCATCACGAGATATCGAGCTCGTCCACCAGCGCATCGACCACGGCGCGCAGATCGCCGTCGTGTTCCTCGGCGACCCGGCGCTGGCGCTGATACGACGCGCCCGTTCGGTAGATGTCGGCGACGGCCGCCAGCTCGTCGGTGCAGTGCAGTCGCGCGGCGATCGGCTCCAACCGGTTGAGCAGGTCGTCGATGTCCTCGGTGACCAATCGTTCGTTGCTGTCCGCGTCCAGAATGATCTCCGCGTCCAGGCCGTACCGGGCCGCGCGCCACTTGTTCTCCTGCACATGCCACGGCGGCATGGTGGGCAGGTTCTGATCGGCGTCCAGCCGCCGGTCCAGGTCCACGATGAGGCAGTGGGTCAGCGCCACCAGCGCACCCAGCTCGCGCAGATTGGACACCCCGTCGCAGACCCGCACCTCGATGGTGCCCAGGTGCGGGGAAGGCCTGATGTCCCAACGGATCTCGTTGGTGTGGTCGATGATCCCGGTCTTCTTCTGGTCATAGACGAAGCCCTCGAACTCCGCCCAGGTCTGGAACTGGAACGGCAGCCCCGCGGTCGGCAGCTGCTGGAACATCATCGCCCGGTTGCTGGCGTAGCCGGTGTCCTCACCGCCCCACCACGGCGACGACGCCGACAGTGCCAGCAGGTGCGGGTAGTACAGCAGCAGCGAGGAGATGATCGGCATCACCTTGTGCGCCGAGGAGATTCCGACGTGAACGTGGACGCCCCAGATCAGCATCTGCCGGCCCCACCACTGGGTGCGTTTGATCAGCTCGGCGTAGCGCGGCGCGTCGGTCAGTTTCTGCGCCGACCACTGCGCGAACGGGTGGGTGCCGGCACCGAACAACTCCATACCGCGCGCGTGCACGATGGGCCGGGTGGTCAGCAGGGTCTGCCGCAGATCCTCGATCGCCTCACCGGTGGTCTCGCGGATACCGGTGACGAGCTCGACGGTGTTGCGCAGCAGTTCCTTGTGGACGCGGGGGTTCTCACCGAGTTCGGACAGGACCGCGCTGGCCTCGTTGCTCAGGTCGCGGGTCGCCGCGTCGACGAGCGCGAGCTCCCATTCCACGCCCAGGGTGGGCCGAGCGCAGTGGGCGAACTCGATCCGGGCTTCTGACCTGGGGGAAGCCCCGCGGCCGGGCGCGTTATCCGGCGCCGATGACACCACACGCAACCCGCTTGCCGGCGTCTCCGGTGGTCAGCGTGGTCTGGTCCGGGCCGGGCGTGCCGTTGACCTGGGTGTAGCGGTCCGCCGGGATGTTGGCGAAGTTGTCGTCGTCGGCGTGGATGATGATGGCCGTCTTCTCGCCGGCCAGCAGCTCGTCGCGGGTGAACGCGTCGGTGGTGGTCACCAGCAGCGCGCTGCCGTCGGAACGCACCTGCAGTGACGTCAGGTCGCCGCTCTGCGGGTGCTCGTTGTGACCGGGAGCCTGGAAGTGCGGCCCGGCCGACAGGAAGGCACCGGGTGCCCCGCCGCCGGGCGGCACCGAGTCGGCTTCGCACTTGCCGACCGCGTGGATGTGCATGCCGTGGAAACCGGGCGTCAGCACACCGGCGTTGGTGGTCTGCACGGTGATCGTGGCGAATTCCTGGCCGCCGGTCTTGGTGAACTCGAAGGTCGCGGTGGCGACCTGGGTGCCCTCGGGGGTAGTCAGGTGCGCGACGAGGTTGTTCGAGCCGCCCTGCTCTCCCGGCTCACTCGCGTGGCCGGACGGCGCGGGCGATCCGGTCCAGATGGCCGGCGTGGTGCCCGGCGCGTCCGACGGCTGCTCGTTGGGGGGGCTGCACGCCGCCAACAGCACAACCGGGGTGGCGAAGACAGCGGCGGCGAGAACTCTGCGGTGACCTGTGACCATGCGAGGAGCTTAACCCGCGACCACCACGATGACGCCCGGTGGCTGCTCGGCTACGTCGGGGATGCGCGGTTCCACCGCGGCGTGCAGCACCTCGGCCACGCGGGTGGCCGAGTCGTGTTCTCCCTGGGCGTCACTGAAGTAGACGGTGGTCTCGGTGACCTCGGGCAGTTCGAGGTTCCCGACGTCGGTCACGTTCCAGCCCGCTTCACGCAGCTGATCCGCGGTCTGCCCGGCCAGTCCGGCCTGCTCGGAGATGTTGTAGACGCGCACATCGGACTTGTGGGCGAGATGCTCGGGTTTGGCGGTCGCCGAGCTTGTGGTCATGGGTTTCGACGTCGGCGAATGGCTCGTCTCGTCGTCGGTTCCCGATGATCCGAGTGCCTGGAACCCGACCAGCAGAAAGATGGTGCCCAGAAACAGCAGCACCATCACCATGGCCCGCAGCGGGAGTCTGGACGAGTCGGGAACGTGTTCGTTCATTGCGCCCACTGTATCCAGGAGCAGGCCCTGATCGATAAACGCCCAGCTATCAAGGTTTCCAGCTGATCAGTGGTTTCGGTGATTCAGGTGATATCGAAACCGAGCCGCCGGGCCGCTCGCGCCTTCTGGCGGCTCGACCGCAGCCTGCGCAACCGTTTGACCAGCATCGGGTCGGCTGCCAGGGCCTCTGGCCGGTCGACCAGCGCGTTGAGCACCTGGTAGTAGCGGGTCGCCGACAGCGCGAACCGCTCCTTGATGGCCTCTTCCTTGGCGCCCGCGTACTTCCACCAGTCCCGCTCGAAGGCCAAGATGTCGTGTTCGCGGCGACTCAGGCCGTCGGTGGGCTCCGAATCGTCCCCTGAGCGATTCGCTTGCGCCATGGCGCCGTCCATATCGTTTCCTGGACCCTTCCGGAAAGTTCTGTGGTTCGAACGTTGTTGCGTTTTTCGGCGGCGTGTCCTGAGCGAATATTCAATCACGGCTGGTGGTGTTGAACCGGGAGCCGGTCCCGCGAGTCGCCGTGGCCGCTGCAGTGGACCGATGGCAGCCACAAACCCGGCGGTTCCAGCTTCGCCTCTCCTCCGTCGAGCCTCGCTAAACCGCCCACCTAAGCTTTTCAGTCATGGCCGTCGTACCCATCCGCATCGTGGGCGATCCCGTCCTGCACACCCCGACCAGTCCGGTCCCCGTCGCCGAAGACGGCTCACTGCCCGCCGATCTCGGTGAGCTCATCGACACCATGTACGAGACCATGGACGCCGCCAACGGCGTCGGACTGGCCGCCAATCAGATCGGCGTGGGGCTGCGGCTCTTCGTCTACGACTGCGCCGACGACCGCCGCTCGACCACCCGGCGCCGCGGCGTGGTGGTCAATCCGGTGCTAGAGACCTCCGAGCGCCCCGAGACCATGCCCGACCCCGACAACGACGACGAGGGCTGCCTGTCGGTGCCCGGCGAATCGTTTCCGACCGGCCGGGCGGAGTGGGCGCGGGTCACCGGCCTGGACGCCGACGGCAACCCGGTCACGCTGGAGGGCACCGGGTTGTTCGCCCGGATGCTGCAGCATGAGACCGGGCACCTGGACGGGCTGCTGTATCTGGACATGCTGGTGGGCAGGCATGCCCGCGCGGCGAAGCGGACGGTGAAAGCCAACGGCTGGGGGGTGCCGGGCCTGTCCTGGATGCCGGGTGACGTGCCCGATCCGTTCGGCCACTAATGAGCCGGCGATGACCCGGCCCCCGGAACTGCCCCCGGAGCTGCCCGAGGTCGGCGCCCGGGTGAGCCTGCGTTATCTGCGCCCGCCCGGCTCCGAACCGCCGATGGGCGATGTGGTGGGCCATCTGGTGCAGGCCGGGCCGATGGTGCGGGTCCGCTCGGCGGACGGGGCGATCCATGATTGCCGACGCGCCGACGTCCTCTATGTCCGGCGGCTGACCGATCGGCCGGTGAAGAACTCGGCGATCCGGTCCGTCGAGCACGCCGCCGCCCTGGCCTGGCCGGGCAGCGAACACCAGTGGCTCGACGGTTGGTTGTTGCGGGCCGGCCCCGGTGCCGGGGTGGAAGCCAATTCCGCTGTGCCCCTGGACATGTTCGCGCATGCCAGTACCGTCTCGGCGATCATCGACTGGTATGCGCAGCGGGATCTGCCACCGTGCCTGGCGGTGCCCGAACGCCTGCTGCGGCTGCCCGAGAACATCCCGACGCGGTATGAGACCCGCACCCTGGTACGCGAGTTGTCGGCCGCGGAGTCCGTCGGCGACGTGGTGCTGGCCGCCGAACCCGACGCCGGATGGCTGGCGTTGGGCGGCGGGCAGCCGGTCGAGGTGCTGACCGCGGTCGTCGACGGCGAAGTGGTGTTCGCCTCGATCCCCGGGGTCGCGGTCGGGCGCGGCGCGCTCACCGAGGCCCCGGACGGCACCCGCTGGTTGGGCCTGTCGGCGGTGCGGGTGGCCGACGGACTGCACCGAGCCGGTCACGGGCGGGCAATCTGCGCGGCGTTGCAAACCTGGGGGTCCGACCGCGGCGCCACCCGCGGCTACGCGCAGGTGCCAAGCGGTTCGGCCGCGTTCGATTTCTGCGAGGCGATCGGATTCGCCGGCCAGCACCGCACCCGCTACCTCGACGCCAGGGATCTAGGGTGACCACGTGACTGCGTTGCGACTGGCCACCTGGAACGTCAACTCGATCCGCACCCGGGTGGACCGGGTGACCGATTGGCTGGCCCGCGCCGAGGTCGACGTGCTGGCCATGCAGGAGACCAAGTGCACTGACGCGCAGTTTCCCACGCTGCCGTTTCACGAGCTGGGCTACGAGGTGGCCCATGTGGGCCACAACCAGTGGAACGGGGTGGCGGTCGCCTCCCGGGTCGGACTCGATGACATCGAGGTCGGATTCCCCGGCCAGCCGGTCTGGGCCAAGCCGGATGCCGACCCAGCGGTGGAGGCGCGGGCGCTGGGTGCCACCTGTGGCGGGGTGCGGGTGTGGAGCCTGTATGTGCCCAACGGCCGCGCGCTGAACGACCCGCACTACACCTACAAGTTGGAATGGCTTGCCGCGCTGCGCGATACCGCCGCAGGATGGTTGGCCGACGACCCGTCGGCGCCGATCGCGCTGGTCGGCGACTGGAACATCGCCCCGCAGGACGACGACGTGTGGAGCATGGAGTTCTTCGAAGGCGCGACACACGTCTCTGAACCGGAGCGCACGGCGTTCCGCGCGCTGACCGAGGCGCAGTTCCTGGACGTGGTTCGCCCGTTCACGCCAGGCCCCGGGGTCTACACCTACTGGGATTACACGCAGCTGCGGTTCCCCAAGAAGCAGGGCATGCGCATCGATTTCATCCTGGGCAGCCCCGCCCTGGCGACCCGGGTCTCGCACGCCGAGATCGTCCGCGAAGAACGCAAGGGCAAGTCGCCCAGCGACCACGCACCGGTGCTGGTGGACATTCAACGGATCTGAGGCCCGCGCTCGAGCGGTTATGAATTCCGTGTGGATTCGGCGGCATTCGCCGAATAGCGCATAGGATGGGTTGGGTTAACCGATGTGCTCATTTGAAGGGCAGGGAATACCCATGAACGCCGTCGCAGGGACGGTACGGAAGGTAGCCGGAGCGGCGACCCGCGCGGCGACCATGACCACCGAGGCGGCCGGCGCGATCGGCGGGGCCGCGCTCAACGGAGTGATCGGCGGATTGAAGGGTGCAGCCAGCGGTGCGCAACGCGGGCTGCGCACCGGCAGCCACTCGACCCCCGCCGCCGCCTTGACCCTGGGCGCTCTCGGCGTCACCGGGTTGGTCGAATGGCCGGTGCTGGTGGCGGTAGGCGGCACCGCACTGGTGCTCAAGCAATTCAATGGGCGGTCCGAGAACGGCAAGGCATCGACAGCGGCCCCCGCGAAGGCTCCGGCCGCCACGGCGCGGCCGCTGAAGTCGGTGAAGTCGGGCAAGCCGGCGGGTTCCACGGCCCCGCGGCGCGGCCCGCAGCCCAAGAAGACCCCAGCACGGCAGTCGCGCAGCGGCGGCAGCGGCACCCGCGCGCCCCGCTGATCGGGGCCGAGTGGATCTAGGCCGTGCCATCAGGCACTCTTTTCCGCTGCGGGCAGCCAACTTCGGTGTCCAACTCACCTCCGCGCTGGTCGACGCATCGATCCAGACTGCGACCGGGATAGCCGATCTCGCCACCCAGCCCGCCCGCCGCACCAGCGAGGCGGGGTGGTCGCTGACCCGGCGGTGCTTCCGCGGCGAGCAGCGGGCCTGGGTCGAGGTGCGCGGGCTCGAGGGCGCCACCGGAGCCGAACTCGCCACCGCCGTGCTCAGTGCGGCGCGGGCGTTGCCCGGGGTCACCTCGGTTCGGTTGAACCATCCGTTGTCCCGCCTGGTCGTCGGGCTGGACTCGTCGGCCCCCGACGTCGTGTCGTTGCGGGAGTTGTGCCGGGTCGTCGCCGACACCGAGAACCACTACCGCCGGGCGGCCCACCGCGAGCGCCCGCCGGCCAGCCTGCCCGGTGACGGCATGACGCAGATGCTGCGGACGTTGACCCTCGGCGCCAACGCCGCCGGTCTGGGCCTGGCGACGCTTGGCCGGCTGCTGCGGTTGCCGGGACTACCGCTGGGCCTGGAAGCCGGGGTCGTCGTCGTCGACTATCAGCCGCGTCTGCGCAGGCTGCTCGAAGAGAGCGTCGGCAAGCAGGCAACCGACGCCCTGTTATCGCTGGCCAGCGCGGGCATACACACCCTCAACCAGGCGCCCACCGCGTTGGCGGTGGACCTGTCGATGGAGGCGATGCGCGCCGGGGAGGAACGCGCCGCGGCGCGGGCCTGGCGTCGCCGCGAAGCCGAACTCGCCGACTACGCCGACCACCCTCCGGTGGCCATCCCGCCGCGGCCGGCACCCCGGCCGCCCGGTCCGGTCGAACGGCACCTGACCCGCAGCGCCTGGGCACAGGTCGTCGGGGGCGGCGTGATCGGCGCCGCGACCCGCAGTCCCGACCTGGCGGGCACCGCAGCAGCGGTGGCCGCGCCGAAGGGCACCCGCACCGCGCGCGAGTCGTTCGCCGCGACCCTGGGCCGCGGCCTGGCCGACCGCCATGGCGCGGTGGTGCTGCGGCCGGGCAGCCTGCGTGAGCTCGACCGGATCGACACCGTGGTCATCGACCCGCGGGTGCTGTGCGGCGACGACCTGCGGGTGACGCAGGTGCGCGGCGCCGACGACGACGAACTGCGCGCCGTGTGGGCGCAGGCCCAAGCCCGGCTCAGCGAGCCCGGACTGACACCGGGCTGGCACCGGATCGGCCCGCGCCACAGCGTGCAGGCGTCGTTCCAGCCCGCGTTGCTGCCGCTGGCCGCCGCGGTGGTCACCGAAGCCCGGCACGCCGACATCGAAGTGGTCTCGGTCGAGGTCGAGGCGCTCGGCGAGTTGCGGCCGATCTTCGATGACATCCGCCCGCTGGACGGAGCCTCGCTGGATGAGGCGCTGGCCGCCGCGGTGACCGCATATCAAGCCGACGGGCACGACGTCGCCGTGCTGTCGAGTGCCGCCGTCGAAGCACTCGCCGCCGCCGACGTGGCACTGGGCATGGTGCCGGCGCAGGGCTGCCCGCCGTGGTGCTCCGATGTGTTACTGACCGATCTGGACGCGGCGTGGCGAGTGCTGCACGCGCTGCCGGCGGCCCGCTCCGCCAGCCGCCGCGGCGTCGAGATCGCCACCGGCGCTTCGACATTGGGTGCGCTGCTGATGCTTCCCGGGGTACGTGGCAGCGGGCCCGGCCCGGTGACCACCGGCGCGGCGGCCGGCGCCCTGTCGGGCTATTGGCTGGCCCGCCGTGCCGTGGACGCGGCGGCGCCCCGGCCGGCGGCGGTACACGAGTGGCACGCCATGTCGGTCGACCAGGTGCGGGCGGTGCTTGCGCCATCGGATCGCGAGATCCCCGCCGAGGCCCACCATGCCCCCGCGGCGGCGGCCGCGCTGGCGGCGGTCGATCTGGCCCGCCGCGGCGCGCAGCGCACCGCCCCACCCCGACTGTTCTGGCAGTTCGCCCAGGCCGTGCGCAGTGAGCTGTCCGACCCGATCACACCGGTACTGGCCCTGGGGGCGGCGGCCAGCGCGGTACTGGGTTCACCGGTCGACGCGATGCTGGTCGGTTCGGTGGTGAGCGGCAACGCCATGCTGGCCGCCGCGCAACGCCTGGTGGCCGAGCGCCGGCTCAATGTGCTGCTGAACGAACAGGTCCCGCCGGCGCGCAAGGTCCTTCCCGACGGCGGGCATTGCGAAGTCGCCGCCGAGGAGCTGCGGCCCGGCGATGTGATCGAAGTCCGGCCCCACGAGGTGGTGCCCGCCGACGGACGGCTGATCGAGGCCATCGACCTCGAAGTCGACGAGTCGTCGTTGACCGGGGAATCGCTGACGGTGGTCAAACAGGTCGAGGCGACCCCGGGCGCGGAGCTGGCGGACCGGGAATGCATGGTCTATGCCGGCACCACCGTGGTGACCGGAACCGCGGTGGCTCTGGTGACCGCGACCGGCGGCGACACCCACGGACGCCGGGCCGCCGACCTGGTGGCCGGCGATCAGTCGGAAATCGGGCTGCAGCACCAGCTGAGCCTGCTGACCCGAAAAGCGTGGCGGATCAGTCTGGCCGGCGGTGCGCTGGTCACCGGGCTCGGTATGGCGCGCCGTATCGGATTGCGTCAGGCGGTGGCCAGCGGCATCGCGGTCAGCGTGGCCGCCATCCCCGAAGGGCTGCCGTTGGTGGCCACCCTGTCGCAGCAGGCCTCGGCACGCCGGCTGACCAAAGCCGGTGTGCTGGTGCGCGTTCCGCGTTCGGTCGAGGCTCTGGGCCGGGTCGACGTGGTCTGCTTCGACAAGACCGGGACGCTGAGCAAGAACCGGCTGCGGGTGACTCAGGTGCATCCGGCAGACGGTTTCACCGACGACGACGTGCTGCGTTACGCCGCGACAGCGGCCCCGGCGGCCAACGGCAACCGCCAAACGCACGCCACCGACACCGCCATCATCGAGGGCGCCGCCGAGGCGGGAGTCGCCGGTGCAGCCACCGGCCTCGGCGCGCACTTGCCGTTCCGTTCCGGGCGGCAGTTCTCGGCCTCGGTGCTCGGAACCGAACTGACGCTCAAGGGCGCCCCGGAGGTGGTGCTGGCGTGCACCGGCTCCGGTCCGGCCGTCAAGCAGGAGGTGGCCGCGCTCGCCGCCGCCGGCCTGCGGGTGATCGCGGTCGCCCGCCGCGACCTGACACCCGAGCAGGTGGCATCGCTCGGCGCGGATCCCGAACCCGACGAGATTGCCGAGTTCTGCAGCGAGGGACTGACGTTCGTCGGCCTGCTGGGGCTGTCGGACACCCCGCGCGACGAGGCCGCCGACCTGCTCGCCGACTTGGAACGGCGCCGCATCCCGGTGCGGCTCATCACCGGCGACCACCCGCTGACGGCCACCGCGATCGCCCGGGAGCTGGGCCTGCAGGTCACCAGCGATCAGGTGATCAGCGGCGCGGAATGGGATGCGTTGTCGCGCAAGGGCCAGGAGCGTGCGGTGGCCGAGCGGGTGCTGTTCGCCCGAATGTCACCGGAGAACAAGGTGCAGATCGTGCAGACCTTGGAACGCACCGGCAAGGTGTCGGCGATGGTCGGTGACGGCGCCAACGACGCCGCGGCCATCCGGGCCGCCACGGTGGGAATCGCGGTGGTCGCGCACGGCAGCGAGGCGGCCAGCACCGCCGCCGATGTGGTGCTGCTCGACGGGCGGATCCACACCCTGCTCGACGCGCTGGACGAAGGCCGCGAGCTGTGGCAGCGGGTGCAGGCGGCGGTGGCGGTGTTGTTGGGCGGCAACGCCGGCGAGGTGGCGTTCGCGATCATCGGCAGCGCGCTCACCGGGCGCTCACCGCTGAACGCCCGTCAGCTGCTGCTGGTGAACATGCTGACCGACGCGCTGCCGGCCACCGCGCTGGCGGTCAGTTCGCTCAGTGAGGCGGCCGCCAACGGCGGGCACGGCCCCGACGAGCGCGCACTGTGGCGCACGGTGGCGGTCCGCGGGGTGACGACCGCGTCGGCGGCGGTGGGCGCGTGGGCGATGGCATCGGTGACCGGCCGTCAACAGCGTGCCTCCACGGTGGCGCTGGTGTCCCTGGTCGCCACCCAGCTGGGGCAGACCCTGCTGGACTCGCATGACCCGCTGGTGGTGGCGACCGCCGTCGGCTCGCTCGGCGCGATGGGAACGCTGATCTCCATTCCCGGCGTCAGCCAGCTGCTGGGCTGCACCCCACTGGGCCCGCTGGGCTGGGCCCAGGCGCTGGGTACGGCGACGGCGGCCACCGTCGGCGCCGCCGTGGTGCCCCGGCTGCTGTCCGCTTTGCAGGACGCCGCGGACAAGCCCACCGAGTTCATGGTCCCGGGGCCGCGCCGGCCGGACGGCACCCCGGCGTCCGACGGCCACCCCGCGCCACGGCTGCGGCTTGTGCACAATGGGGACACCGGCTCTCGTCGCGGAACGGCCGCGGCCCGATCATCCGGCGACCTGTCGCCACCAGGAGGCTCATGATGGCGGACAAGCCGCGTCGCAGCACATCTCAGCGGGAAGCGGTGGCCCGCATCCGGGACGCGGAGGGTTTCGCAGTCGAGCTTCCCCTGGTCGGCAAGGTGACGGTGCCGCGTCCCGAGCAGCTGGCCTACTACGGGGGACTGGCGCTGCTGGCGGCGTTCGAGATCATCGACTGGCCGGTGGCCGTTGCGGTGGCTGCCGGCCACATTCTGGCCAACAACCACCGCAGCGAGGTGCTCGAGCAACTCGGCGAGGCCCTAGAAGACGCCTAGCAGACGCCCGGTCAGGCCTCGGGTCGTTCACCCGCTGGACCTCAGTCGTTGACGGTCAGCACCCCGACGCGCCATAGGAGTGCATACATCTGGTGCAGCGGACCGCTGAGCAGCCGGGTGGTCATGTCGACGACCGGGTCTGAGGCGGGCGCGGCCCGTCGGGTGTCCAGCTTCTTGGACGTGTTTGCGGCGCGCGGGGCCGGAGCCGAGATGTCGTTGTAAGCGATTGCAACCATGATGGCCTCCTAGTCGCGTAACGGCGCTACGCGCCCAGCGAGGAGTCCAGGGTTATGGCTCAGCTGGAGGCGGTATGCGACCGTTCGGATGGGGACGGAACAGACGTCAGATATCGGCTCGGACTATCACCGGAACTCATTCGTCCCTCACCTCCTCTCGGTCGCGGGCACACCTGGATGTGCCGGTTTCACCGCATGCTCGGGAGGCAGCTCCGACGAGTGTCGGAAGACCGCACCCCTCTCGTCAGAGCTTCGGCACTGCACGGCGTGTCCGGGCCCGCGACAACACCGCGGGACGGAAGCCACTTGGGCTCAACCCTTAAGCCGGGAGGAGCTGTCCTGACCCGGGGCGTCTTTCGACGTTCGGGGTCAGTGGCCTGTGTCCGTGCAGACGCCTCACCTAACGAGGTGCTTGCGTGGTCCATAGTGCATGACGGGCAGGCCGCGGTCAACTCCGCGACTCCCGGGCGTGTCGGAGGCTTCTGACGTGCCCGAATGCGCCCCGAAACGGGACGCGAGGCGTAATCTCACACGTCACTTTGGCAACAGTGGCATCGCGCCCGGTGGGCACGGCGCAGCGATCAGCCCCTGCCGCTGTCGGAGAAGTTCACCGGTTCGGCGGCGTAGCGCCCCGGCGCCACCCACGAGGTCAGCGCCCCGAGCACCATCATCACCGCAGCGGCGGCGAACACCACCGCCAAGCCGGTGTGGAACGGCCCGGAGATCAGCTGCGGGAAGAAGCTGTGCCCGGTCAGCGAGTGGACGTCGACACCGGGTTGGTTCAGGGCCCCGGAGGGGGCGAGCAACTCGGCGATCGGGTTGTAACCCAGAAACGCCGCGAACAGGCTGCCCACCGGCGGAGTCCCGGCCACCTGATCGGCCACCGCCGCGGACACGCCCTGCTGTTGCAGCCCGGCGCCCATCGCGGCGGGCAGCGTGTTGGCCAGACCGATCACCATCAGCGAGAAGAAGACACCGATCGACAAGGAGGTGCCGGCGTTGAAGAAGGTGGCGCGCACGCCCGAAGCCGCTCCGCGCTGATCGGCCGGAACGCTCGACATGACCACGGCACTGTTGGGCGCGGTGAAGATTCCACCGCCCAGCCCGTTGAGGAACACCAGCGCCGCGAACACCCGGTAGTCGAAGTCGACCGGGAGCAGCAGCAGCGCCACAAACGTCACCGCCATCAGCACCATGCCGCCGACCGCGAACGGCCGGGCGCCGTGCCGGTCCGACAGCGACCCGGCCACCGGCCCGGCCAACAGAAAGCCGGCCGTCATCGGCAGCAGGTAGATCCCCGACCACAGCGGGGTGGATTCGAAACTATAGCCGTGCAACGGCAACCAGATGCCCTGCAGCCAGATGATCAGCATGAACTGCAGGCCGCCCCGCCCGATCGCCGACATCAGACCCGCCAGGTTGGCCATGCCGAACGCCGGTATCAGGAACAGCCGCACATCGAGCAGCGGCGCGGCGACCCGCAGTTCGATGACACAGAACAGCACGAGCAGCGCCACCCCGAGCGCCAGCGAGCCGAGCACGGCGGGGCTGGTCCAGCTGGTCGGCGAATTCCCGTGCGGCTGAATGCTGTAGGTGATCGCGGTCAGCACCACGGTCAAGCCGAGCCCCAGCGTCACGGTGCCGGCCCAGTCCAGCTTGGCCGGTGCCCGCTCGCCCAGTTCGTGCAGTGACCGTACCGACCAGACGGTGCCCAGCACCCCGATCGGCACCCCCACCCAGAACACCGCGCGCCAGTCCCATTCCGAGAGCAGCCCACCGATCAGCAGGCCCACAAAGGAGCCCGCGACCGCCGCCACCTGGTTGACGCCCAGTGCCATGCCGCGCTGATTGGCCGGGAAGGCATCGGTGAGGATCGCCGACGACGACGCGAACAGCATCGCCCCGCCGACCCCTTGCACCACGCGCCAGGCGATCAGCCATTGGGCGCCGGCGGCGAGGTCGAACGGGTCGATCGACAGCGCGATCGCCGCGAGGGTGAACACCACGAAACCGGCGTTGTAGATCCGCACCCGCCCGAACATGTCCCCGAGCCGGCCGAAGAACACCACCAGCACCGCCCCGACCAGCAGGTAACCCATCAGCATCCACAGCAAGTAGCTGACATTCGCCGGATCCAGCGGATTCAGGCCGATGCCGCGGAAGATCGCCGGCAGCGAGATCAGCACGATGGAGCCGTTGATGGTGGCCAGCAGCACGCCCAGCGTGGTGTTGGACAGGGCGATCCACTTGTAACGCGGGTGGTCGCGGTCATAGCGCCGCCGGCGGCCGGTGGTGGCAACGGCGCCGGGATCGACATGTGCCCTGTCGATCTGCGCCGTCATCGATTCACCCGTGTCTCTCATAAGCTGAGGCACATATGTTAGCTATGCAAAGGATCGGATGCCTAATCTGCGCGGTGCGCAGCCTGGTCAGCGGCTTACATCGGCTGCCGTGCTGCGATAGCGTGGCAGGGCAGTGATGCCAGTGCAGCAATCCAAACCGCGGGAGCGCAACCAGTGCGCTGAGAGGACGGCCGGGGCCGTCGACCGTACGAACCTGACCGGGTAATGCCGGCAAGGGAGAGGAACAAACATGACCGATGTCTCGGATGTCCGCGTCGACCCGCAGGTGACCACCGGGCCCATCCCCTACAGCGAGAAGCACTACCGCGAGATCGAAGCCCCCGGCGGGGTGGTCATGAAGGTGCCGTTCCGGCGGATCAACCTGACCAACGGCGAGCACTTCGACGTCTACGACACCTCCGGCCCCTACACCGACCCCGATGCCGAGATCGACCTGCACCGCGGGCTGCCGCCGCGACCGGGCGTGGTGAAGGACCGGGGCACCCAGTTGCAGCGCGCCCAGGCCGGTGAGATCACCGCCGAGATGGCGTTCATCGCCGCCCGCGAGGGTTTCCCCGCCGAGCTGGTGCGCGACGAGGTGGCCCGCGGCCGCGCGGTGATCCCGGCCAATCACAACCACCCCGAGCTGGAGCCGATGATCATCGGCAAGGCCTTCAAGGTGAAGATCAACGCCAATATCGGCAACTCCGCGGTGACCAGCTCGATCGCCGAAGAGGTCGACAAGCTGGTGTGGGCGACCCGCTGGGGCGCCGACAACGTCATGGACCTGTCCACCGGCAAGGACATCCACGAGACCCGGGAGTGGATTCTGCGCAACTCCCCGGTGCCGATCGGGACGGTGCCGATCTATCAGGCGCTGGAGAAGGTCAACGGCGACCCGACCAAGCTGACCTGGGAGCTGTACCGCGACACGGTGATCGAGCAGTGCGAGCAGGGTGTGGACTACATGACCGTGCACGCCGGGGTGCTGTTGCGGTATGTGCCGCTCACCGCCAAGCGGGTCACCGGGATCGTGTCGCGCGGCGGCTCGATCATGGCGGCGTGGTGCCTGTCGCGGCATCAGGAATCCTTCCTGTACACGAACTTTGAGGAACTTGCCGACATCCTGGCCAGCTATGACGTCACGTTCTCCCTCGGCGACGGGCTGCGTCCCGGCTCGATCGCCGATGCCAACGACGAGGCCCAGTTCGCCGAGTTGCGCACCCTGGGTGAGCTGACCAAGATCGCCAAATCCCGTGGCGCCCAAGTAATGATCGAGGGTCCGGGCCACGTTCCGATGCACAAGATCGTCGAGAACGTCCGATTGGAGGAGGAGCTGTGCGACGAAGCGCCGTTCTACACCCTCGGGCCGCTGGCCACTGACATCGCGCCGGCCTACGACCACATCACCTCGGCGATCGGGGCGGCGATCATCGCCCAGGCCGGCACCGCCATGCTGTGCTACGTGACTCCCAAGGAGCACCTGGGCCTGCCGGACCGCAAGGACGTCAAGGACGGCGTGATCGCCTACAAGATCGCCGCACACGCCGCCGACCTGGCCAAGGGGCATCCGCACGCTCAGGATCGCGACAACGCACTGTCCAAGGCGCGCTTCGAGTTCCGCTGGTATGACCAGTTCGCACTGTCGTTGGACCCCGACACCGCGCGGGAGTACCACGACGAGACACTGCCCGCCGAGCCCGCCAAGTCCGCGCACTTCTGCTCGATGTGCGGGCCGAAGTTCTGCTCGATGCGGATCAGCCAGGACGTGCGCGACTACGCCGCCGAGAACGGGTTGCAGACCCAGGAGGACATCGACGCCGCGATCCAGAAGGGCATGGACGAGAAGTCCGCCGAGTTCGCCGAACACGGCAACCGGGTGTACCTGCCCATCTCCTCCTAGTGGAGTTCCTGCCGCTGGCCGCTCCCGGCTCGACCCCGGCGCGGGTGCTCACCATCGCCGGGTCGGATTCCGGCGGGGGCGCGGGCATCCAGGCGGACATGCGCACCTGTGCGCTGCTCGGAGTGCACGCATGTGTCGCGGTCACGGCGGTGACGGTGCAGAACACCGTGGGAGTCAAGAGCTTTCACGAGGTTCCGACCGACACCGTCGCCGCCCAGATCAGCGCGGTGGTACCCGACATCGGGATCCAGGCCGCCAAGACCGGGATGCTGGCGTCGGCGCGGATCATCACCACGGTTGCCGCGACATGGCGAGAACTCGCACTGCCGGTTCCGCTGGTGGTCGATCCGGTGTCGGCGTCCATGCACGGTGATGCCCTGCTGGCGTCCTCGGCCCTGGATGCGCTGCGCGACAACTTGTTTCCGCTGGCTACCCTGGTGACACCCAACCTGCACGAGGTTCGGTTGCTGGTCGACATCGACGTGGTGGACGCCGAATCGCAACGGGCGGCCGCCCGGGCACTGCACGGTCTGGGGCCGCGGTGGGTGCTGGTCAAGGGCGGGCATCTGCCGTCGGCGCAGCACAGTCCCGATCTGCTGTTCGACGGCACGGACTTTCAGGAGTTCCCTGGGCCACGGGTGGCCACCGCCGACGACCACGGCGCCGGTGACACGCTGGCCGCGGCGACCGCGTGCGCGCTGGCGCACGGGGCATCCGTGCCCGAAGCGGTGGACTTCGCCAAACGCTGGGTGACCGAGTGCCTGCGTGCCGCCTACCCGCTGGGCCACGGGCACGGCCCCGTCTCGCCGCTGTTCCGGTTAGGACGGGGCGCCCGGTGAGCCTGGAGGAGATAGCCGGTATCGCTCACCGCCCAGACGGCACCCCCGCCGGAGTGGTGGTGCTGACGCACGGCGCCGGTGGCAACCGGGATTCGTCTATGCTGCAACGGCTTTGCGGCGAGTGGGCGCGGCGCGGATTTGTGGCGATCCGCTACGACCTGCCGTTTCGTCGGCGCCGCCCGAAGGGCCCACCGTCGGGATCGGGTGCCGGAGACCGGGAGGGCATCACCGAGGCCATCGCGTACGCGCGCGGGTTGTCCGGCGGTCCGCTGATCGCCGGCGGACACTCCTACGGCGGCCGGCAGACCTCGATGGTGGTGGCCGCCAGAGGCACGCCGGTGGATCTACTGGCACTGTTCTCCTACCCGCTGCACCCGCCGGGCAAGCCGGAGCGGGCCCGCACCGAACACCTGCCCGGCATCGGGGTGCCCACGGTGTTCACCCACGGCAGCTCGGATCCCTTCGGCACGTGCGCCGAGGTCCACGACGCCGCCGCGTTGATTCCGGCCCCGCACCAGGTCGTTGAGATCACCGGCGCCCGCCACGACCTGGCCTCCAAGACGCTGGACGTGCCGGCGCTGGCGGTCGACGCCGCGCTGCGACTGCTGGGCCGAGGCCCGTGAGCCTCGCTGGTTACCGGTGAGTCAGGTACCGTAATTTTCATGAGTACGGAGCTGTTCGACGTCGTCATCGTGGGTGCCGGCTTCGGCGGGATGGGTGCGGCGATCGAGCTCAAGAAGCTCGGCTACGACAACATCGTCCTGCTGGAGCGTGAGGACGATCTGGGCGGGACCTGGCACGTCAACCGCTACCCGGGACTGGCCGTCGACATCCCGTCGACCACCTACTCGTACTGGTTCGAGCCCAATCCGCACTGGACGCGGCTGTTCGCCACCGGCTCGGAACTCAAGCGCTACGCCGAGCACGTCGCCGACAAGTACGACGTGCGCCGCCACATGCGGTTCAACACCACCGTCGAGGGCGCCCGCTGGGACGACGAGGCCCAGCGCTGGCAGGTGAGCCTGGCCGACGGCGCGACCCTGAGCGCCCGCTACCTGATCACCGCGACCGGGTTCTTGTCCCAGCCGCACACCCCCGACATCCCCGGCATCGCCGGTTTCCAGGGCAAGGTGGTGCACACCACCGCCTGGGACGACAGCTACGACTTCGCGGGCCGGCGGGTGGGCCTGATCGGCACCGGCGCCACCGCGGTGCAGCTGATCCCGGAGCTGGCCAAAACGGTCGCCGACCTCACGGTGTATCAGCGCACCCCGATCTGGGTCGCCCCCAAACTCGACTTCAACATCTCGCCGTTCATTCAGCGGATCTTCGCCCGGGTGCCGTTGACCCAGCGCGCGGTGCGCTGGGTCACCGACAACATGTTGGGGTTCATGACTTTCGTCGGGGTGCTTAACTTCCCCTATTTCCGCCGGCTTTCGGTCGCCGCGATGGACCTGTGCAAGATTCACCGGTTCGTGCAGATCCGGGACAAGGAACTGCGGGCCAAACTCACCCCCAGCTACGACATCGGCTGCAAACGGCCGAGCTGGTCCAACGACTACTACCGCAGCTTCACCAAGCCCAACGTGCACCTGGAGACCGCCGGCATCGAGCGGATCGAACCGGACGGCATCGTCGGCTGCGACGGGCGCAAGACCGAGATCGACACCCTGGTGCTGGCGACCGGATTCGACCTGTGGGAGGCCAACTTCCCGGCCATCGAGATCGTCGGACGTGACGGCCGAAATCTGGGTAAGTGGTGGCGGGAGAACCGATTCCAGGCATACCAGGGCGTATCGATTCCAGCCTTCCCGAATTTCCTGAGCCTGGCCAGCCCGTACGCTTTCTGCGGCCTGTCCTTCTTCAACACGATGGAATACCAGATGCGCCACATGGGCCGGTTGTTCGGCGAAGTGCAGCGCCGCGGCGCGACGACGTTCGAGGTGACCGAGGCCGCCAACGCCCGCTTCCTCGACGAGATGACCAAACGGCTGGATTCCTCGGTGTTCTACAGCGGTGACTGCGCGACGTCGCGGTCCTACTATTTCAACCCCGCCGGTGAGGCCTCGCTGCTGCGGCCGACCACCGTCCGCAACGCGGTGCGCGACGGCTCGCGGTTTCCCCTGGAGGACTACCAGATCGCCTGAGCGGTGGGATGAATCAGGCGTCAGGCCTGAGCCGGGCCGAACACGATGGACTCCATCAGTTTGCGCAGGCATGCCTGCGCGTAGCCCGGCCCGCCGGGGTCGGAATCCTCGCCGTACTTCGCCTTGCGTTCACGCGCCACCCGGCCCAGGTCGTCGACCAGCACCGCCACCATGTGCACCAGGAACCTGGCGTGGTCGCTGTCCAGTCCCGGCCGCACCATGATCAGCGGCTTGGCCCAGGTGTCCATGAATGCGCGCTCGGAATCCCGGAGCAGCTCCCGCTCCGCCGATGCGAGATTCACTCGCTCGGTGTCGTAGACGGCCGCCAGTTCCGGATTGGCGAACACCGTGGCCACGTATGCCTCGACCAAGCGGGCCAGCGCCTCCCGCGGGTCGGCGAAGACGCTGGCGATGGCCGACATCTCACCGGCGATCCGGTCCATGGCGCGCTGCAGGCCCGTCGTCAAGATGTCGGCCTTGCTGGAGAAGTACCGGTAAACCCCGGATGCGGGGACACCGACGGCCTCGGCGATCTCGGTGACGCTGGTCTCGGCATACCCCTTCTTGCCGAACAGCAGGATCGCCGCGTGCAGCAGGGCCTCGTAGGGTCCGGCGTCGGGTGTGAAGATGCGCCACACGGTCAGCCGATTGACCCCGACGTCTCCGGGCTGGGGCAGCTGGGTGGCCACCAGCGCGCGTGCGGCCTCGATGAGCATCGGCCGGATTTCTTCGTCGGGCAGCTGCAGCCGGTGGCCCAGGATGCTGCCGGCGACACTGAGCAGGCTCGCCGCCAGGGTCCAACGTTCCACGGCGTTCAGCTCCGGGCGCAGCACGCCGATCGGACGCTGAATGCGCCGATTCACCGTGGCCATCTGCGCCAGCAGCTTGGCCTGGTCGTCGGGCTGCAGGTAGCGGCCCTGCCACCGGTATAACCCGCCGGCCTGACGGTTGAGAAGCGCCGTTTCCAGGAGCGCCTCGACTATGCGGTCCAGCACCGCCGCGGGGTCCTGCTCCAATTCGGCGTCGGAGACGTCGAGGAGGAAGGCGGTGCAGTCGACCAGCTGTTGGCCGAGCGCCCCGACGACGACGGCGAACATGTGGTACTTGCTGGGATAGTGCCGGTACAGCGCCGGCGCGGATATCCCAACCCTGCTGGCGATCGCCTCCATGCTGGTCGCGTGGTAACCCTGCGCACTGAACGCTTCCGCCGCCGCACGGGTGATCTGTGCTTTGCGGTCCTTGGGGCGCCTCCTGATCTGGCCACCCGCACGTTCGGCCGGGTCGTTCGTGGCACCAAGCGTGATAACCACCCCTAATCAATCCCGACCGGCTCTGCTTGCAGAGCATTATTAACACACCCGGGTCGACCACGCAGGGCGAGGCATCCGGGTTCGACGCCGCCCTGGCTGCGACAGCTATGGGGCCAACGGTACCCGGTGACGCGCGTCTCGGACGGGAACGCCGTTGGGGCCGCCGATGGACTGCGCATAGGTCGCCACCGCGAACGCCACCGCGGAACCGGTGAGCGCCAGCGCATGCCGGTTGATCTTGGCGATGGTGTCGCCGGGGCCGTGATAATTCGGGTCGAACGCGGCGCCGGGTTTGCCGCCCCACAGCCGGGCCTGCGCGGTGGTCTTGAGTTGGGACGCCCCGGTGGTGATGCCGCCGACGGGCACACCGGCCACCACGAACGGACTGTAATCGGTGTCGCTGCTCAACGGCATGTCGGCGGGCCGCACCCCGACCAGGTTGAGGTAGCCGGCCAGGGTGCGTTCCACACCCGCCGATCCGGTGGGGACGTCGCCCGGGGCGATGTCGCGGCCCGGCAGGGCGGACTGGTCACCGTCGTAGGTGAAGAAGCCCGGATTCGGGGAGGCGAGCATGTCGAAGTTGAGGTAGACCGCGATGTCGTTGAGCTGGTCGCGGTCGAGTCCGAAGACGTAGTCGGTGGAGCCGCCGAGCTGTTGCTCGGCTGCCCCCCAGAAAGCGAACCGCACCGCATTGGTCACCGCCGGCGACGGTCCCAGCTGCAGCGCGGTCTCCAGCACCGCGGCCACGCCGGAACCGTTGTCGTTGATTCCCGGGCCACCCGGTGCGCCGTCCAGGTGCGCACCCACCATCACGACGTCATGTTCTGATCCGGTTTTGGTCTGCGCCAGTATGTTTCGGGAGGTGACCTTGACTGTGGTGGCGTCCAGCACGAGCCGCACCTTGCCGGTGGTGCGGCGTAGCGCATGGTCCCCGTCGCGGCCGGCCACCGCCACCGGCATGGTGAGCTGATCGTAGTAGTCCGGCGGGAACAGGCCGGCGGGCGCGCCGTTGCGGCTGGGCAGGCTGACCACGATCAGGGCGGCGGCACCGCGTTCGGCGGCCACGTTCTGTTTGACCACCACCGAACAGCCGGCGTCGCTGACCACCGCGATGCCGCCGCGGGGCACCGTGGCCGGATAGTCGGCCGCCGCACACCCGGCCGACCGGGTCGGGCGGATCACCGGGCCGGTCACTCCCCCGGCCGGGGTGCGCACCAGCAGCGACGCCTGGTCGACGGGATAGCCGATACCCCCGACGGTCAGGGTCGGCTTGCCCGGCGCCCGGTTATCCAGCCGGGTGAGCTCCGGGGTCTGCACGTCGAAGCCTTTGTCCCGCAGGGCATTGACCACGTAGTCGGCGCTGGCGTCGAAGCCCGGTGTGCCATCAGCCCGGTTTTGTTGATGCGCATCGGCGATTTCCTGCAAGCGCTGCAGGTGCCCCATGATGGCGTCGACCTTGACCTGACCGGCGAGCCGGTTCGACAGCGGCGGCTGCACGGCCTCCGGCGAGCAGCCCGCCACCAGGGCGGTTGCGACCAGTAGGGCGCCCGCCGGACGGATCACGGGGTGGTGACGACGTGGCGGGTGCGGTCGTCCCGAACCGGAACGCCGTTGCGGCCGCTGAGATCCTGCGCGTAGATCCCGGCGGCGTAGGGCACGCCTCGGCCGTTGACGGCCAACTCGTCGCGGTCGATGTTGTCGATGGTGTCGCCCTTCTGGTGGTAGTTCGGGTCGAACGGCTCATCGGCGGCACCGCCCCACAGCTTGGCCTCCTCGGCCGACTTCTTCACCTCGGCACCGGAGAACAGCCCGCCGGACGGGATACCGGCCTGGGTGAACCCGTCGTAGTCGGAGCGACCGTCGAACGAGGTGTCGCGCGCTTCCTTGCCGGCGGACTTCAGGTAGGCCACCAGGGTGCGCTCGATGCCGGCCGAGCCTTCCGGCACCACCGGCTGTCCGCGTTTGTCGGGGTCCAGGGACTGGTCGCCGTCATAGGTGAAGTAGCCCGGGTTGGGCGAGCCGAGCATGTCGAAGTTCAGATACAGCGCGATGTTCTTGAGCTGCTCGACGTCGAGCGACTCGATGTACTTCCTCGATCCGATCAGGCCGAGTTCTTCGGCGCCCCAGAACCCGAACCGCACCGCATTCTGCACATCAGGCGAATCACCTAATTGCAGAGCGGTTTCCAGCACCGCGGCTACCCCGGAGCCGTTGTCGTTGATGCCGGGCCCCTCGGGGACGCTGTCCAGGTGGGCGCCGAGCATCACCACGTTCTCGGTCGAACCGGTCTTGGTCTGGGCGATCACGTTGCGCGCCGGGATCTCATCGGTGTGCGCATCGAGTTTGACGGTCATGGTGCCGTGCCCGCCGCGCAGCATCGCGCCGTCGGCCTTGGTCACACTCACCACCGGGATCTTGACTTGGGTGGCCTCGCCCAGCGTGCCGCCCATCTTCTCCTCGTCGATGCTGTCGGCGATCACCAGTGCCACCGCACCCTTGTCGACGGCGATGGCCATCTTCTCCTTGAACGGGCAGGTTCCGCGGTCGACCAGCACCACGGCGCCGGAGACCGTCAGCCCGTCGTAGTCCTCTGCGCTGCAGCCGGGGCTGTCGTCGGCCGGCGCGACGACCAGCGGCCCGGTAACGCCGTCGGGCGGAGTTCCGAGACTGTACTGCAGCGCGCGAGCCTCCACGGTCTTGTCACCGAGTTGCACCGAGCCCTTTTCAGCCTTGAACACCCGGGCGATGAATTCGGGGGTCTGGACATCGAAACCGTGCTCGCGCAACGTGTTGGCCACGTAGTCGACGCTGGCGTCATACCCCGGGGTGCCGACGGCGCGGGTGTCGTTGTTGGCGTTGGCGATGTCCTGCAGCTTCTGCAGGTGCGCCATCATCGCGTCGATGGTGACCTTGTCGCTCAAGGTGTTCGCGAACTCCGCCGCCGCCGCGGCGTCCGGTGCCTTCTCAACGGTGCTGCGCGGCGCGCTGCTGCAACCACCGGTGAACAGCGCACCGAGCACCACGGCACCAAGGACGGGCATCAGCTTCTTCTGGTAATCCACCGCGTCCACGTTAGTGGGTGGGCGGCGCGACGCGCGCCAGGCACGGCTGGGTGCCGCCGCTGATTGCACCGAATGCAGCAGCCCCGCACGGCCATGCCGTGCGGGGCTGCCTGCTGCGATTCCTTAAGGAGCGGGCTGGGCGCCGGCACCACCGGCACCGCCGTCGCCGATCCCGCCGGCGTGCCCGCCGTTGCCACCGGCCACGCCTTCGATGGTCGACGTCCAGCCGTCACCACCGTCGCCGAACCACAGGCCGCCGTTGCCGCCGTCGGGGTCGGCCTCGGTGCCGTCGACACCGTTGCAGATCATGCCGCAGAAGCCCTCGGTGAATGGGGCGGTCAACTGGTTGATCACATTGTTGACCTGCGAACCGAAGTCAGAGTCGATCCAGCTCTGCAGCGCCGCGTGCAGCGGCGTGTAGAAGGCGGTCTCCCACATCTGTGCCATGCCGGTGGCATCGGCCGACCCCGCCAGGTCCCAACCGGACGAGGTGAAAAGGCTGTCGAAGTCTCCGGACAGGTTGCCCCACGCGGCCGGATCGAACAGATCGGTCAACAGGTCCTCGAAGTCGGCACTGGCGACCGGCGCGGTCGCCATCGGCGCCAACCCGAACGCCAAGAACGCCGCCACGGACGCGGCAGCACCCACCGCACGATCCCGCCGAGCCGGGCGCCCCGTCACACCATTGGACTAACCATCCCCGCGTCCTCCCCGATCGCCCCCAGCACCACAACACGTCGTTTACTGTGCCCTTAGGAAAGGCACGGTATCTGACACTGGGTAACTGTCTACCGACAGTGCAATAAGAACGCAGAATTCAGACGAATAGTCTGTTTTGGCGGATCCGGGGCGGCGGAGACACTGGCTGACCTGGGCTATCGTTGTCCAGTAGTCGAGGAAGGTCCACCCAATGACACAAGTTCGTGGCACTGCGCGACAGCGCCGCTTCCGGGCACGTCACGCACTGCTGAAAACTGGCCAACCCCTGCTGGCCATCCTCACAGCCACCGCGTTGGGAATGTTGGCCCCCACCCCGGCTGCCGACGCTGACTTCGAGGACCTGTTGACCGATCTGTTCGATCCGGCCGCGTGGGGCAACCTGTCCGGCGACTTCGACAGCCTGTTCGGCTCACCGGGTTGGGACCTCTCCGGGGACGCGCTGATCGGGTCGGCCGCCGGCAGCGGTGTCGCGTTCGACTTCTACACGCCGCTGCACGCGGCCCTGCAGAACTGGATCACCTCCGACTTCGGTGAACAGGTCCTCACCCCGCTCAACCAGATGTTCGCCCCGCTCTACCCCGATGCGTGCGGGCTGATCTGCAACGGAGCCGACGGCACCGAGGCCGACCCCGACGGCGGCAACGGCGGCGTCTTGTTCGGCGACGGCGGCGACGGCTGGACCTCCACCGTGGCAGGCGTGGCCGGTGGCGACGGCGGCAGCGCCGGCATGTTCGGCGACGGCGGTGACGGTGGCGACGGCGCGGCGGGAATCGACGGCGGCGCGGGCGGCCACGGGGGCGCCGGCGGCGCCGGCGGGTCGTTGTACGGCAACGGTGGCGCGGGCGGCGACGGGGGCAACGGCTCGGCCGCAGCGGAGGGTTCGTTGATCGGCGGGGCCGGCGGCGCAGGCGGAGCCGGCGGCGACGGTGGCCAACTGTTCGGCGGCGGCGGCCACGGGGGCCACGGCGGCGACGGCGGTGCGGCCACCGGAACCGGTAGCACCGGCGGTGCCGGTGGCGACGGCGGCAACGGCGGTCGAGTCGGCGGCAGCGGCGACCCGGCCGGTGGCGGTCACGGCGGGACCGGCGGCGACGGCGGGGCGGCCACCGGAACCGCCAGCACCGGCGGTGCCGGTGGCGATGGCGGCAAGGGCGGCGGCGGCACCAGCATCGTTCTCGGGGTTCTCGGCGGCAACGGCGGTACCGGCGGCGACGGCGGGGCCGGTGGCGCCGCTGCCGGCATCGGTGGCATCGGCGGGACCGGCGGCCACGGCGGGGGCGGTGGCCCCGGCGTGGGCTTCGGGGGCGACGGCGGCGCGGGCGGTAACGGCGGCGACGGTGGGGCCGGCAGCGACGGGGCAACCGGCGGCCTCGGCGGCCCGGCCGGCAACGCCGGACCCGGCACCGTCCACGGCAGCCCGGGCACTCCCGGCCAACCGGGCGCACCCGGCGTCACGTCTTAATCGGCGGGCGGGATCCCCGGCCCGGCCAGTCGTGCCGTCACCATGTCGGCCACCGCGGCCATTCCGGCGGCATTGGGGTGAAACGGCCATGGCCGCCACGGCAGCGGCAGGCCCGCACCCACCGTCCACGGCTGCGCCGACCACGGGTGGTGCTCGCGGCTGGCCTGCCCGGCGCGCACGATCTCGGCGCCGGTGGCGGCCGCGGCGGTGGCGGTGTGCCGCTCCAATTCGTCGGCGACGTGGCGGGCCAGCTCGACAACGTGCTCGGGCAGCCCGCCCGCCCGGATCCCGGCCGGTGGCAACAGGGTCAGGTAGTCGACGAAGATCACCCGAGCGCGGGGGGCCCGTTGTCTGACCGCGGTGCCGACCGCGCGCAGCGCGCCTTGCACCTCGTCGAGCGCCTGCTGGCGCTTGTCGCGATCCAGCAGCGCACCGATCGTCGGCAACAATCGCGTCACCCTCGGCAGCGTGGCAGCCATGAGCAGCGGCACGTAGCCGACGTCGTTGCCGCCGATCGTGATGGTCACCAGGGTCTCCGAGCCGTCGAGCGCCTCGATCTGCGGCGTCGCGCCGTGCTGGCGTTCGGTCAGCAGGTGGGCTGTCGTCGCGCCGGAGAACGTGACGTCGACGAGCTCGAAGTTCAGCGCGTTCGCGACCAGGTGGGGGTAGTTGCGGGTCGACCGTCGCGCCGCCCGCGGTGCAGCGGCGACGCCGGGCCGGATTCCGGGGCCCGCCGCCATGGAACTACCCAGGGCGACATAGCGATTCATTGCCGGTTTCGAGCGTGCGCAGTTGTACGAATGTTCGCGGCGTGTCGGGGACAAACACGCACGCTCGCGCGGGTGACGCGGGAGGGGGATGCGGGCGTCACAGCGCCGGAGACGATGCCTGCGCCCAGAAGCGCTTCGGGATACGCCCGGCCCGGCGCGCCAGGTATCCGGCGGTGACGGCGGCTGCCATCGCCGCCGCCATCGCCGGCGGGTCGGCCGCCCGGGTGACCGCGCTGGCCAGCAGCACCGCGTCGCAGCCCAGCTCCATGGCCAGCGCGGCGTCGCTGGCGGTCCCGATTCCGGCGTCCAGCACCACCGGGACCCCGGCGGCGGCCACGATCATCTCGATGCTGTGCGGATTGGCGATGCCCAGTCCGGTGCCGATCGGCGAACCCAGCGGCATCACGGCAGCGCAGCCGGCGTCCTCGAGCCGGCGAGCCAGCACCGGGTCATCATTGGTGTAGGGCAGCACCACGAACCCGTCGTCCACCAATTGCTCTGCAGCGCAGACTAATTCGACGGCATCGGGCAGCAGGGTGCGCTCATCGCCGATCACCTCCAGCTTGACCCATTCGGTGCCCAGCGCCTCGCGCGCCAACTGTGCGGTCAGCACCGCTTCGGCGGCGCTGCGGCAGCCGGCGGTGTTGGGCAGCGGCGTGATGCCCAGCCGGCTCAGCAGATCCAGCATCCCGGTCCCGCCCTCGGCGTCGACCCGGCGCATCGCAACCGTGGTCAGCTCCGTGCCCGAGGCCACCAGCGCCTCCTCGAGCACGGCCAGGCTGTGCGCCCCGCCGGTTCCCATGATGAGCCGGGAACCGAACTCACGACCGGCGATGGTCAGCTTCGCGTCATCAACCACCTTGCACCGCCGTCACCACCTCGAGCCGGGCGCCGTCGGAAAGCGCGGTGGCCCACCGTGATCTCGGCAGCACCGCCTGGTCCACCGCCACCGCGATGCCGCGTTCCGGGTAGCCCATCGACGCCAGCAGCGCCGCAACCGTCGTCGCGTCGGCGACCTCGACCTGTTTCTCGTTGACGTTGATGATCATCACCGCACTCCAACCGGAAGTAGTTCGGACACAACCTGTTCAGCGGTCCATGGTGCCAGCAGGAAGCCGTTGCGGCCGTGGCCGGCGGCGACGTAGGTCCGTTCGTCGAGCCGATGCACCAGCGGCAGGTTGTCCGGTGTCATCGGCCGCAGCCCGGCCCCGCATTCGGCCAGCTCGTACTCGCCCAGCGCCGGCACCAGGGTGCAGGCGTCATCGAGCAGGTCGCGCACCCCGGAGACCACCGGGGCGGTGTCGCGGCCGTGCTCGTACTGGGTGGCCCCCACCACCACGCCGTCGGGGCGCGGCACCAGATAGACCTGCCGGCCGTGCACCCGGGCCCGGATCACCCGCTGTGGCGCGGGCAGGCAGCCTTTGCGCCAGCGCAACCGCAGCACTTCGCCCTTGACCGGCCGGATCGCCAAGCCGGGCCACAGCGCCGGGGCGTCGATGCCGTTGGCGATCACCACCGCATCGGCGCTCACCTCGGCGAGATCATGCACGGGCCCGGCCCACGCCACCCCGAGTTCCTCGCAGGCGGCCACCAGGGCGGTGACCACCGCGCGGTTGTCGACCGCCAGCTCGGTGGGGGCCCGAAAACCGTGGCGGATCCCGGCGGCCAGCAGCGGTTCGACGTCGCGGGCCGCCGACTCCCAGACGACCGGGTGGCCCTGCGCCGAGAGCCAGTCGGCAACGGTCCGCAGGTCGGCGACGTCGGCCCGGTCGGCGGCCACCACCAGGGATTCGCGCGCCGTGACGACCTCGGCCGGCAGTCCTTCGAGGAAATCGCGCCACAGCTCCAGTGACCGCAGGCCCAGCCGAAGCTGCTGGTCTTCGCCCGGCCAGCCCTCGCTGTGCGGGGCCAACATGCCGCCGGCCACCCAGGAAGCGCCGAACTCAGCGGTGCGGTGGACGCACACCGCCCACCCGGCCCGGGCGGCCTGCCGCGCCACCGAAAGCCCGATGACGCCGCCGCCGATCACGGCCAGTGACCCGAGCGAGGGTCCGGGCATGTGCTGCTCCCTTCCACCCGCGTGTCAACTCACCAAGCTAGCCGCTAGCGTCGCGGTGTGCACAAACGCTCCGACCGACTCGCCCGTCTCGATCAAGCCCGGCTCTACCTGTGCACCGACGCCCGCCGCGAGCGTGGCGACCTGGCCGCGTTCGCCGACGCCGCACTGGCAGGCGGGGTGGACATCATCCAGCTGCGCGACAAGGGTTCCCCCGGCGAGCAGCGGTTCGGCCCGCTGGAGGCCCGCGACGAGCTGGCGGCGTTGCAGGTCCTGGCCGACGCCGCTGACCGCCACGGCGCACTGCTGGCGGTCAACGACCGCGCCGACATCGCCCGCGCCGCCGGCGCCGATGTGCTGCATCTGGGCCAAGACGACCTGCCACTGCCGGTGGCACGCGAGGTCGTCGGCCCCGAGGTGCTGATCGGCCGGTCCACCCACGACCGCGACCAGGTCGGCGCCGCACTGGCCGAACCGGTCGACTACTTCTGCGTCGGGCCGTGCTGGCCCACCCCGACCAAGCCGGGCCGGGAAGCCCCGGGAGTGGAGCTGCTGCGGTTCGCCGCCGAAACAGGCGACACCAAGCCGTGGTTCGCCATCGGCGGGATCGACGCCGACCGGCTGCCGCAGGTGCTGGGAGCCGGGGCCGACCGGGTGGTGGTGGTGCGGGCGATCACCGCCGCCGAGGATCCGCGGGCAGCAGCAGAAGCACTGCGTGCGGGGCTCGCGCCGGGGTGATCGGGCTGTCGCGTCGACTGTGCGTTTTCGTCGGCAAATCGCCGACTTTTCGTCGCAGACCGCACACTCGACGTGTGTCGCCTCAGCCCGGTAGCCGCAGCCCGCGCAGCGACTCCCAGCTGGCGGCGAAACCGGGATGCAACGGCAGCGCGGCCACGTCATGCTCGGGGACCCAGCGCAGCTCGGTGCTCTCCCGGTTGGGCACCACCGGCAGCAGCTCGTCCGCGTCGGCAACCACCGTGGTGTACGTCCAGCTGGTGCCGCTGGCCGACGCGGTGACCACGGCCGCGCGCACCACGATGCGGTCGGCGGGCAGGCCGGCCTCTTCCTGCGCCTCGCGGATCGCGGCCTGCTCGGCGGTCTCGTGACTGTCGCGGGCCCCGCCGGGCAACGCCCAGGTGCCGCCCTGATGACTCCACCAGGCGCGGTGTTGCAGCAGCACGGTGCGGATGCCGTCGGGCCGGGGGGCCCGCAGCAGCAGGCCCGCCGCGCCGTGCCGGCCCCAGAAGCGGACACCGGTGTCGGAAAACGCCCACCCATCGCCGTCACCACGCACGCCTGGAAGCGTATAGGCAGACAATGTCTCGGTTGTGGTTAGATCGCGCGACTATTTCGGCAACATCCCCCGCACAGGTCGGCGCGGACGACACCTGCGCTCTTAGAATCCCTTTATGATCGTTAGTGACGCGACCAGGGATGGAGTCTGAACAGACGTGACCGTTGAGTTGGCGCATCCGTCAACCGAGCCGGCGGGGTTACGGTCGCCGACCGAATCGGCCCGACCCCGCTGGTGGTTCTTCACCACCACCCCCGGAAAAATCCTGGCCATCGGCCTGATCCTGGCCGCACTCGGCGGCATCAGCGCGTTCGCCACCGCCACCACGATCAACAATCGGCAGAACACCCTGACCACCGTGCTCGACCACACCGAGCCGCTGGCGTACGCCGCCGGCCAGCTCTACACCACCCTGTCGGTCGCCGACGCCGCGGCGGCCACCGCCTTCATCGCCCAGGGCGAGCCGCGGGCGGTGCGGGAACGCTACGAGCAGGCCATCACCGCGGCCGCGGTGGCGGTGACCCGGGCCGCCGGCGGGCTCAGCGATGAGCCACTGCTGGCGCTGCTGGGACGAATCAACGCCGAACTGGCCGTCTACACCGGCCTGATCGAGACCGCCCGGACCAATAACCGATCGGGTGATCCGGTGGGCTCGTCGTACCTGTCGGAAGCCTCCGAACTGATGCAGCACACCATCCTGCCCGATGCCCAGCGGCTCTATCAGGCCACGTCGGCGACGGTCGACGTCCAGACCACGGCCTCGACCCGGGTGCCGGCCCCGGTGATCCTGGTGGTGGCCACCACCGTGCTCTTCGGTGCGTTCGCGCATCGCTGGCTGGCCCGGCACACCCGGCGCCGGATCAACCCCGGGCTGGTCACCGGCGGTCTGGCCATCCTGCTGATGGTGATCTGGGTCGGCACCGTGCTGGTGATCTCCACCGCGGGCAGCCGCACCGCCAAGGACACCGCCGCCGAATCCCTGAAGGCGATCACCAACCTGGCGATCACCGCACAGCAGGCGCGCGCCGACGAGACCCTGTCGCTGATCCGGCGCGGCGACGAGGAGACCCGCAAGCAGACCTTCTATCAGCGCATCGACACCATGCAGGAGCAGTTGCACGGCTACCTTCAGCGCGGTGATGCCGTCGACAAGGCCGGCCTGGCCAACGCCGGGGAGCTGCTGGCCCGCTGGCGGCAGGCCAATGACCGGATGAACTCCTATATCGCCGTGGGCAATTACCGGGCTGCCACGCAGGTGGCGCTGGGCGGCAGCGGGGATGACTCCACGCCGGCGTTCGACCAGCTCGACGCGGCCTTGGACAAGGCGCTGCAGCACAGCCGCAACCAGCTGCGCAGCGATATCCTCAACGCCCGGCGGGTACTGTCGGTCGCTCCGGTCGGCGGCGCAGTGCTCAGCATGGGGGCCGCGATCGCGGTGGCGCTCGGCTTGTGGCCTCGACTGAACGAGTACAAATGATGACCCGCTACCGGTCCCGTCTGCTCGCCGGCGCACTCGGCGCGGTGCTGGTGTTGTCCGGGCTGACCGGGTGCGGCCACTCCGAGTTCGTGACGCCCACTGCAGTGCCGACGCTGCCACCGCCGACACCGGCCGGGATGCAGGAGTTGACGCCCGAGGCGCCACGGCCGCCGGAACCGGGCACCGAGAACTGTGATGCCACCGCCAGCCTGCGCCCGTTCCGCAGCAAGGCCGAGGCCGATGAGGCGGTGGCCAAGATCCGCCACCGCGGCCGGCTGATCGTCGGCCTGGACATCGGCAGCAACCTGTTCAGCTTCCGCGATCCGATCACCGGGGAGATCACCGGTTTCGACGTCGACATCGCCGGTGAGGTGGCCCGCGACATCTTCGGCACCCCGTCGCAGGTCGAGTACCGGATTCTGGCGTCGGCCGAACGCATTGCGGCGCTGGAGAAGTCCGAAGTCGATATCGTGGTCAAGACCATGAGCATCACCTGCAGCCGACGGAAGCTGGTGAACTTCTCGACGGTGTACCTCGTCGCCAATCAGCGGCTGCTGGTGCCGCGTGACTCCTCGATCCGCCAGGCCGGCGATCTGTCCGGCAAGCGGGTCTGCGTCGCGCAGGGCACCACCTCACTGCGCCGCATCCGGCACATCTCCCCGGCGCCGATCATCGTCTCGGTGGTGAACTGGGCCGACTGCCTGGTGGCGATGCAGCAACGTCAGGTCGACGCCGTCAGCACCGACGACTCGATCCTGGCCGGCTTGATGGCCCAGGACCCGTATCTGCATATCGTGGGGCCCAGCATGGACGAGGAGCCCTACGGCATCGGGATCAATCTGCACAACACCGGGCTGGTTCGCTTCGTCAACGGCACGTTGGAACGCATCCGCCGCGACGGCACCTGGAACACCTTGTACCGCAAGTGGTTGACGGTGCTGGGCCCGGCGCCGGTGCCACCTACGCCGAGGTATTCGGACTGATGGCAAGCGACGATTCCGGCATCAGCGGCGCCGACGAGCGGCCCGGGTCCCCCGGCGAGGCCGACGATTTCGACGACAACGGTCCGGCCACCCAGCGCGCGGATGTGCTGGCCGAATCGTCGTCGGTGCGGCGTCCGATGTCGACCCAGGCGATCTTCCGCCCCCGTGAGGGTTTGAGCTCGGCGGTATCCGACGACGACGATTCGCACGAGGCGACGGTGGTGCGCACCGTCGCCCCGCGGCGGCGTCTGGGCGGCGGGCTGGTGGAGATACCGCGGGTCCCCGAGATCAATCCGCTCCAGGCGCTGATGGCCGATCCGGTCGTCGCCGAGTCCAAGCGTTTCTGCTGGAACTGTGGCCGGCCGGTGGGCCGTTCGACCGGGGACGCCAAGGGCGCTTCGGAAGGCTGGTGCCCGCACTGCGGTAGCCCGTATTCCTTCCTGCCGCAACTCAAGCCCGGCGATATGGTGGCCGGGCAGTACGAGATCAAGGGGTGCCTGGCGCACGGTGGCCTGGGCTGGGTCTACCTGGCGGTCGACCACAACGTCAACGAGCGCCCGGTGGTTCTCAAGGGCCTGGTGCATTCCGGCGACGCCGAGGCGCAGGCCATCGCGATGGCCGAGCGCCAGTTTTTGGCCGAGGTGACCCACCCGTCGATCGTGAAGATCTTCAACTTCGTTCAGCACCCGGATTCCCGCGGGGATCCGGTCGGCTACATCGTGATGGAGTATGTCGGCGGGCAGTCACTCAAGCAGCGACGCGGCAGCCGGCTGCCGGTGGCACAGGCCATCGCCTACATGTTGGAGATCCTGCCCGCGCTGGGATACCTGCACTCCCTGGGCCTGGTCTACAACGACCTGAAGCCGGAGAACATCGTGCTCACCGAGGAGCAGCTGAAGCTGATCGACCTCGGCGCGGTGTCGCGTATCAATTCGTTCGGCTACCTCTACGGCACACCGGGGTATCAGGCACCGGACATCGTCCGAACCGGACCGACCGTGGCCACCGACATCTATACGGTGGGGCGGACCCTGGCCGCGCTGACGCTGAAACTGCGGACCCGCGAGGGCCGCTATGTCGAGGGCCTGCCCGACGACGACCCGGTTCTGAAGAAGTACGACTCCTACCGCCGGTTGCTGCGCCGCGCCATCGACCCGGATCCGCGCCGCCGGTTCACCTCCGCGGAGGAGATGTCCGCGCAGTTGATGGGGGTGCTGCGCGAGGTGGTCGCCGAGGACACCGGGATACCGCGGCCCGGGCTGTCGACGGTGTTCACCCGGTCGCGGTCCACGTTCGGCGAGCACCTGCTGGTCGCGCACACCGACGTCTATCTGGACGGGCATGTGCACTCGCAGAATCTGACCGCCCGCGAGATCGTCACCGCCCTGCAGGTGCCGCTGATCGACCCGGGTGACGTCGCCGCCCCCCTGTTGACGTCGATGGAGCTGAGCGAACCGGTGCAGACGCTGGATTCGCTACGCGCCGTGCGCAACAGCGCGCTGGAAGCCGAGGGCATCGACTTGTCGGAGTCCATCGGGCTGCCGTTGATGGAGGTGCGCGCGCTGCTGGATCTGGGCAACGTCACCAAGGCCATGAGCAAGCTCGACGAACTCGCCGAGCAGGTCGGTTGGCGGTGGCGGCTGGTGTGGTTCCGGGGGGTGGCCGAACTACTCACCGGCGACTACGAGGCGGCGCGCAAGGATTTCACCGAGGTGCTCGACATGTTCCCGGGTGAGCTGGCGCCGAAGATGGCGCTGGCCGCCACCGCCGAGCTGGCCGGCACCGAAGACGAGCGCGCCTTCTACGAGACGGTGTGGCGCACCGATGACAGCGTGATCTCGGCAGCCTTCGGCCTGGCGCGCGCTCTTTCGGTCGAGGGTGACCGCATTGCAGCCGTTCGCACGCTCGACGAAGTGCCCGCCACCTCAAGGCATTTCACCACCGCGCGGCTGACCAGCGCGGTGACACTGCTGTCCGGGCGGTCCACGAACGAGATCACCGAGGCTCAGATCCGCGATGCCGCGCGCCGGGTGGAGGCACTGCCGGAGACCGAGCCGCGGGTGTTGCAGATCCGGGCGCTGGTGCTGGGCGCGGCGATGGACTGGCTGACCGAGCACGAGGCCAGCACCAACCACATCCTGGGGTTCCCGTTCACCGAGCACGGGCTGCGGCTGGGGGTGGAGACGGCGCTGCGCGCCCTGGCCCGGCTGGCGCCCACCCAGGCGCACCGCTACGCGCTGGTCGACATGGCCAACGCGGTGCGGCCGATGAGCACGTTCTGACCGGCCGCCCCTGTCATCTGGCTACCCGGCCGTCGAATGTGCGCTTTGGTACGCCGGTCTCGGCGTGTCGCGTACCAAACCGCACACTCGGCGGTCGAGGGCCCTCGGCGATCAGCCCCCCATATCGTGAACTGACATCGTTGAAAATCCCACTACGCTCTTCTCATGACCTCCCCCGCACCCCTGCAGGTCACCCCGGCCAGCTTGCGCGAGTTGGCACAGCGCTGCCAGGCGCTGGCGGCTCGGGTCGCGCCGATGCTGCCCGCTGTAACTGCATCGGGCTGGCAGGCCAGCGCGGCGGCGGCGAACACCGCCAACGCCGGCGGGAGTAGTGCCGCGACGGCAATGCGCGGCCGGATGACGGCGGCCTCGAACAAGCTCACGACGGCCGCTCACGATTACGAGGCGATGGACAACGACGGTGTCGCTGCCCTGGCCGCAGTCCCTCGCGGCGCAGCCGGCTTCACCCCGTTGGCCCCGCGCGGCTCGGGCGCCGACGGCGGTGCGGCTGCTGGGTTCGGCTTACCGAGGTAGCCCGCGATGACCTTTCCGACGCTGACCGAGATCAAGGACGCGAACTGGCACTACCTCAAGACCAGCGCCGCCGCCTGGAGAAGCCTCGCCCACTGCTGGGAAGCCGCCTTCACCGAAGTCCGTGACGCCTCGGCGCGTCCCGGCGGCACCGCGTGGACCGGCGCCGGCGCCGAAGCTTTCCAGCACCGCGCCGCCGCCGATGTGGTGACGGTGCGCAGCGCTTCCGACATGCTGGTCAACGCCGCCGGAATCGCCGAGTGCGGCTACGACACTCAGGCAGCCGGCAGAAGTTTGGTGTTGTCAGCCGTGGATGCCGCTGAGCGCGAGGACTTCCGGGTGGGCGACGACTACTCCGTCACCGACACCTGGACCTACTACACCTCGGCGGCAGAGCAGGAGACCCGCGAACAGGCCGCCCAAGCCCACGCCAGCTTCATCAAATCCCGTGCCGCCAACCTGGTCGCCAAGGAGACCGAGATCGCCGGCAGCCTCACCACCGCCACCGCGGGACTACACGAATTCGCCTTCCCCGGCGAAGGGGCAGACGGAGGGGCGGGCGCTGCCGATGGGCAGCCACACGCGGTGCCGCTAGATGACCGTTGGAAGACGGACGCCGACCGGGCCGGCAACCAACGAGAAGCGTTCAACAGGGTTTACGGCCGCGACCCCGTGAGCGACAACGACTGGCGCATGGCGGCAGCGCTAGACCCGCACAGCTACGACCCCAAGTACCAGGGGGTGCCGCCGGAGATCGTCGCGGGCAGGATCACACCGCAGCCGGGCAAGGGGGTTGTCCGGTCCAATATGTTCATTCCTGCTGATCACGTGTACAACACGTTTAGAGACCTCACCGATGTACGGATGGGACGTATCTTCCCCTCGAACGGCGGCGACTACCGTGGTCCGAGCGCAAATGCGGACATCGACGCCTCGCGGGTATCAGTGTTCGTTGATTACGATCACGGCGTGGTGGCGGTCCGTCAGAACCCGACATCGGCGATTGACGGGCAACGCGGAGGAGCGGCGGCAGCAGTACCGAATGTCCATGTTGCACAAGCACCCGACGGCCGCTTGACCATCGACTACAACGCGCACGATGCGTACGAGTTCCCCTTGGGGACGTTGGGAAATCTGACGGTCAACGGGCGGATAACATTCGATCCACGCGTGGACGGCACGGTAGGTCTCGGTGGGAACACCACGATCTACCCCAGCATGGAGACCTACCAGTATCGCGACGGTGTCGCTCCCGCCCAGTTGCAATGGACCCCCGCAAACTCGGGTAGCCCGTGGGGACCGAGTACCAGCCTTGAACGCCACCACTGGATCGGTGACACCTCGATCCGCGCTGTGCGCCCTGACATGCCGAGCTGGAAGTGGGAGCTGGAAAACGCGGTGCCTTACAACGCTCTGCCCTTTTTTGACGACCCCTTCGTTAGCAATACGACACAACTTACGGACCCGTTTAAGAACGTTGTTCCGACAGTAAAGATGGGAAGATGACACACTTTCAGCTCGTCAAACCGTCATTTCGGCGGGTCCTGTGGTCCACCGCAGCGGTTGCGCTCGCAGTTTGGTTGATCGCGGGCAGCGCGTTATTTGTCGATGCCCTCGTCGTATCCAGCGATGATCCCATCCCCACCACGGCAGGCGATTACATTCGGCTGTATCTCGTGGCACTCCTGCTGTGGGGACCTTCCCTGCTGCTCATGGTCTGGTTCGTCAGTGTTCCCGCGACAGTCGCCGTCGCTGTACTCGTCGCCAGCGCGCGCCGCCTCATGACAAATCAGAGCACAGAGCCTGCTCCTACCGGACGATGAGCCGCCTTCGGTTTGTTAAGCCGTCTCCGTGGCGAGCCTTTTGGTGCCTCGTTTTGGCGACATTCGTTGTTTACGTGATGTGGGTAATCGTAGTTTGCATTTTAGCTTCAATTACGAATGAAAATCCGATATCATCGACAAAGGATCGTGACGTATTTCTGGCGTGGGATGCGCTTTTCGCTGCGCCAATCTACGCGTTAATGTTTTGGTTCATCAGTGCGCCCCTGGTGGTGGCTCTCGGGGGATTCTTCTCCTCCCTTCGCCGCCGCGAGAGCAGCGAGCCGCCGCCTCTGGAACGATGAGCTATCACCTCGCCCGGCCGTTGCTGGGGCGGCTGGCTCTTTCAGTCACTGCTGTCTACGTCGCGGCCAGCGTGGCGTCTGGCACCGCACTATCGGTCTCGGCGCTCACCGACGAATACCCGTATTCGGTCGGCGAATACATCCGGATTTACATCTGGTCCATCGTGCTATGGGGTCAGGCGTACTTGCTGATCCCTTGGTTCATCATCACCATCGGCTTGCTGATCGCAAGCGTCCGCCGTGGCGAGACCGGCGCCAGCACCGAACAGACTTCTACCGGGCAATGACGCGTCTTCACCTCGCCAAACCGTCGTTGCGGCGGGCGCTCTGGTCGATGGTCGCAGTTGCAGTCGCCTGCGATGTAGTCGTGAGCAGCGCCTACGTTGTCGGCGCCATCGTCACCGGCCGTAATGATTCAGACCCAACTACGACCGGCGAATATGTCCAGCTTGCGGTGATGTTCCTGACGTTCTGGAGCCCAATACTCCTGCTCACGTTTTGGTATCTCACCCTCCCCCTCGTCATCACCATCGGCATACTCATCGCAAGCGTCCGCCGCGATACCGACAAGAGCGCTAAGCAGACTCCTGCTGGATGACGAGCCGTCTTCGCCTCACCAAACTACCTCTGCGGCAGGCGATTTGGTCCACCGCCGCCCGCGCCGTCGAATGTGCGGTTTGATACGCCGGTCTCGGCGTGTCGCGTACCAAACCGCACACTCGGCATAAAGCCGCCGGGCGCCGGGGCTTACCCCAGCCGGCGCAGCCGCGGCTCCAGGTCGGTCTTGAACAGCTCCAGGAAACGCCGCTGGTCGTGGCCCGGGGCGTGGAACACCAGGTGGTTCAGGCCCCACTTGACGTACTGGCCGACCTGTTCCACCGCCTCGTCGGGATCCGAGGCGACGATCCAGCGCTTGGCGATCTGCTCGATCGGCAGCGCGTCGGCCGCCTTCTCCATCTCGATCGGGTCGTCGATGGAGTGCTTCTGCTCGGCGGTCAGCGACAGGGGCGCCCAGAATCGGGTGTTGTTCAGCGCCAGCTCCGGGTCCGGGTCGTAGGAGATTTTGATCTCGATCATCTTGTCGATGCCGTCGGCGTCGCGCTCGGCCGCGGCCGCGCCGTCGAGCACCGCCGGCATCAGCTTCTCGGTGTAGAGCTCTTCGCCCTTGCCGGACGTGCAGATGAAGCCGTCGCCGGCCCGCCCGGCGTACTTGGCCACCGCCGGCCCACCGGCCGCGATGTAGACCGGAACGCCGCCGTCGGGCACGTCGTAGATCGAGGCGCCCTTGAGCGTGTAGTAGTCGCCGTCGAAATCCACCCGATCGCCGCGCCACAACTCGCGCATCAGCCGCACCGACTCGCGCAGCCGGGCGAACCGCTCCTTGAACTCGGGCCACTGCCCGGTGAAACCGGTGGCGATCTCGTTCAGCGCCTCCCCGGTGCCCACCCCCAGGAAGACCCGCTGCGGATACAGGCAGCTCATGGTGGCGAACGCCTGCGCGACGACGGCCGGGTTGTATCGGAAGGTCGGGGTCAGCACGGAGGTGCCCAGCTGGATCTTCGTCGTGCGCTCCCCGACCGCGGTCATCCAGGCCAGCGAGAACGGGGCGTGCCCGCCTTCGTGGCGCCAGGGCTGGAAGTGGTCGCTGACGGTGGCGCTGTCCATGCCGTGCGCCTCCGCGTCAACACCGAGCTCCACCAGTTCCCGCGGCCCGAACTGCTCCGCCGACGCCTTGTATCCGAGTTTGAGTTCCGCCATTCCACCTTTTCTACTCTCCCGCGGTCTTCCTAGACTCACGGGCATGGGTGAGAGGCTGGTCGAGCTTGTTCCGCTGACCGAACGGGTCCACCTGGCCCGCGGCGAGGCGGTCAACTGGCTGCTGGTCGCCGATGACAGCGGCGTGCTGCTGATCGACGCCGGCTACCCCGGAGACCGCACCGACGTGCTGGCCTCGCTGGGCGCCCTGGGCTACCACGCCGCCGATGTGCGTGCGGTGCTGCTCACCCACGCCCACGTCGACCATTTCGGCGCCGCGATCTGGCTGGCCAAAACGTACGGGACACCGGTCTACTGCCACGCCGACGAGGTGGGCCACGCCAAGCGCGAGTATCTGGAGCAGGCCTCGCCGCTGGCGTTGGCCCCGCACCTGTGGCGGCCGAGTTGGGCCCGGTGGACCGTCCATGTCCTGCGCAGCGGCGGTCTGAACCGCGAGGGCATCCCGTCCGCCCAGTCGCTCAACGGCGACATCGCCGCCGGTCTGCCCGGCCAGCCGGTGGCCATCCCCACTCCGGGCCATACCCGCGGGCACTGCTCCTACCTGGTTGACGGGGTGTTGGCCAGCGGCGACGCCCTGATCACCGGCCACCCGGTGCTCGCGCGTACCGGACCGCAGCTGCTGCCGGCACTGTTCAGCCACAGCCAGGAAGACTGCATTCGTAGCCTGGCGGCGTTGGCGCTGCTGGAGACCGACGTGCTGGCACCCGGTCACGGAGACGTCTGGCGCGGGCCGATCCGGGAGGCCGCCGAGGCCGCGATCGAGCGAGCGGGCAAATCTTAAGGTCACGATCCGATAAGTGCTGAGCACGGAGTTTAAGAGCGGCCTTATCAACTGGATCCGCATCTGCGGCACGCCTGCCCCGATTCGACCGGCGAGTGATGACCTGTTGCCCCGCCGCACTTTCGGCTGTGCGTCCGGACACATGTCCGCCACGGTGGCCACGCGTACCTTGGGCTCCGGACGGGAATTGCAGTTACTGACCCGGAAGGAAATATCTATGTCGAAACCCCTCGACACCACCATGATTCGGCGACTCGGCCTCGGAACCGCACTGCTGGGTGCCGCTGCCGCGACCCTGATCGCCGCACCGGCGGCATCAGCGGCACCGGATTGCAGTCAAGCGTCGGTGACGAACACCGTCGACTCGGTCACCGGTTCGGCTCGGCAGTACCTGAGTGCCCACCCCGGCGCCAATGCCGTGGTCAGCCAGGCCATTACCTCGCCGCGGCCCCAGGCCGCAGCCGACGTGCGCAGCTATTTCACCGCTCACCCGCAGGAGTACCACGAGTTGCGCGGCATCCTGGCGCCTATCGGTGAGAAGCAACGGCAGTGCCAGACGGCGGTGCTTCCTCCCGAATTAGCCTCCGCCTACGCCGAATTCATGGCGGGATAACGCCGCGGCTACTCGCATGTGAGCCGAGACCCCTGAGACAGCTCCTACTGCCCGCAGTGCCGCGGGCAGTAGGAGCGGGGCCGACCGCTGTCGGCGCGATCACGACTTGGGACTCTGCAGTTGGGCGGGGCAATAAGCATTCGCGGCGATCGCAGCGAACTGCGCGGCGCCGTCCAAAGTCAGTGCGGCGTTATCGCTCTGCAGATCCCTGACGACCTGCAACGCGGGTTCCCCGTTGTTGATCAGCCCGCAGACCGCGCGGGCCGCCGCGATCGCCTGCCCTTCGCCGGCGAACGTGATGCCCGATTGCCGAAGGGAAGCAATGAAAGCCGTATCGTTGTCTGCGCCCTGGGGGTCCGCCTGAGCCGGGGCGGCAGCACCGGCAATCGCGATTGCCAGGCCCCCTGCCATCAAGGCTTTCTGCACGATCATCATCACCTGCGACGCTCAGACCCGCGCCAACATGTGGGCCAGTTCGATGTAGAGCGGTATGCCGACCGTCACGTTGTAGGAGAACGTCAGGCCCAGTGACGCGGCCAACGGCAGACTCGGACTGGCTTCGGGAATGGCCAACCGCTGGATCGCGGGAACCGCGATATAGGACGCCGCACCGCAGAGCACCGCGAAGAGCACGTAGGTTCCGGTTTCCAAGTGGAACCCGGTGAGTCGAGAATAGAAGTGAGCCACCGTGATACCGATCGCCGCGAAGAGGTTCGGCGCGAGCACCCCGAACAGGATGAGCCCTCGCCCCGCCGCCTTCAGGTCCTTCAGCTTGCGGGACGCGGTCACCCCCATCTCCAGCAGGAACAGGCACAGGGCACCCTGGAACGCGGTCAAGAACACCGGGTCGTCGACAGCGGTGACCGTCTGCCCCTGCAACCCGCTGATGAATCCGATCGCTATGCCGCCGATGAGCAGGCACAGTCCCGGATTGAGAAAGACTTCGCGAAGCATCGCACCGGAGATCGCGGACTGTTTGCCCGGATGTTCCGGAAGGTCTTCGAGTGCAACGGAATAGCTGGAATCCGGTGCACCCTGGTGCGCCACCCGTAGCAGACCGGTAGAGTCCATTCCTTTGCGCCGTAGCCAGGCCACCAAAAGTAGCGCGACCAGACAACCCGGAATCTCCATGATCGCCAGCATGACCGGCATATACGAGTCGAACGCGATGCCCGCGGTGGTTAACACACCGACACAGGTGGCGAACGTGCCGGCCGAGTCCGAGCCGTAATAGCCGGCGACCGTTGCCCGGTCGACATCGCGCATCTTCGTGGTGTACTTCAAGATGGCATACGCCAACGCGCCGATGACGAAGTTCAGTACGAATCCGGTCAGCATGAATCCGAGGATGCCGCCGATGCTGGACATGTCGACTTGGGCGAGTTCTTCGCCGCCGTGCCATCCGATGGCCAGCAGCAGATACATGGTGAGCCCGTGGTAGATCGCCGGCGGAAATTCGAAGGGCACCTTCAGGATCGGCATGAGAAAGCCGAGGTAGAAGAACAGCAGTAGCGGCTTGAACAGGTTATGGGTGAAGTTCTGCCAGAACTCCCAAAGCATGTGCATCGAGGTCTCCAGATTCAACGTGCTGTGGCGCGGGGACGGCGCATGTCAGGTCACAGGTTTTGTGGTCGCCTTGGTTCTGCTGCCCCGAAGGTGCACGGCGTGGATTCCCGGCTTGCGCGACAGCTCGTCGAGCAAGGTGTCCAGTCCGGCTTGGTCGGTGTTCCAGTGCTGCACCGAGTCGGGTTGATGCCGCAGTTTGGCCAGCACCTGGTCGAGCTTGGCCGGCGTCTTGGAACCCATGGTGACGCGGGTTCGCCCCGCTGCCGCGACGGCCACCCTGGGCGCCGCACCGCCGAGGGCGCCACCGGCCATGGCGCCCAGAGCCATCTGACTCATCAGGCTGCCGGGCACGGCTGCCGACGCACCGGATGCGCCGACACCGGGCATCGCGCTGACCGCCAACCTGATCGCCGGGCTCTGGCCCGCCCAAGCAGGTGGCACCGACAGCGAGCCCACCAGGTTGGCTTCACCCATGCCGGCCGACACCGCCGAGGCCAGACCCCCGGACGACGGCAGCGCGAGTCCGGCACCGAGCCGGGTCGCTGGAATATCGACGAGAGCACGTCCGAGCGGTGGCGCGAACTTCAGAAAGTTCTGGATGGGGAAGTTGGCGAGCATGGAGACGTCGTTGAACTGAGTGGTGAAGCCGAGGGGGACCTTGAGCGCCGAATACATCGCCGCAAACGTCGAGCCGGCGTCGGGTGCGCCGGTGAGGCTGTTCAGCATGTTGTTGAAGAACGCGGTGTACTTGTTCGCCAGGTCGGCACCGGCCTGCAGTATCGGGTTGGCGACCGGCGCGTTTCCGGTGGTGGTCTGTGGCGGTTCTGTGAAGGCGCTGATCTTGGTGGCCGCCGCCGCCGAGACCGCATAGCTCTGCATCACCGCCGCATCCTGGGCCCACATCTCCATGTATTGGGCTTCGGTAGCGGCGATCGCCGCGGTGTTCTGCCCGACCAGGTTCGTCGCGAGTAACGAAATGAGTCGAGCGCGGTTGTCCGCCACCACTTCCGGTGGTACGACGGCAGCGTAGGCGGTTTCGTAGGCAGCTGCCGCGGCCTGCGCCTGCGCGGCCGCCTCCGCGGCCGTCGCCGCGGTTCCCGACATCCACGCCGCGTAGGGTTCCGCCGCGGCCGCCATCGATTCGGCCGACGGCCCGCTCCATGATTCGGCGGTCAGTCCCGCCACGGCCGCGGCGTAGTCGGCTGCCGCGGCCTGCAATTCACCGGCCAGCCGGTCCCACGACGCCGCCGCCGCCCGCAGCGGCCCGGATCCCGGACCGGCGTAGAGGTTTCCCGAATTGGTCTCCGGCGGTAGCCAAGAAAAGTACATTCGCCTCTCCCTTCGTGATGCACGCCCACAGGGCGTGAGTTGGGCTATGAGCGGGCTTCACACCGTCAGTCATCGTCGAGCGCCGGGATCACCACGATGGTGGCCGCCGCGGGGTCTGCCTCACCGGCGATGGCGGGCACGACATCGGCGCCGACTCCGCAGCCGGCGGCCCGGGTCATCGTCGCGCCGACGGTCCGGCCGGTGGTGGCGCCCATGGCGCGTCCGGCGAGGCTGGCCAAGGCCATCTCACCGAACATGGCGTCCTCAGCGGCGAATGCCGCTGCCGGGGCGGCCGCGCTCGCCGGCATGGCCAGGACGACCGGATGGGTCACCGGCGCGGACGTGGCCCAGGCCGTCGGTACCGACAGCTTTCCGACCAGCGCCGCTCGGCCGAGAGCGGCCGCCGCGGGCCGTCCACCGAGGCCTGCCGCCGGAACGGCCTCGTGCGCCAAGGACGACAACGGGGTCAGCGCGCCGGTGATGGCTTTCGGCCCGGCCAGGTAGGAGCTGACACCCATCGCATTGATCGGCCAGCTCCAGATCTGGCCGAACGACAGCAATGGACCGCCCGGGATGGTCGACCATCCCAACAGCGGGCTGTATGCCCCAGTGAGGGCCGACATGATCGTGTTCCAGTTGCCCAGGTCGGTGTTGAGGGCTCCGGGCAACGTGGCTCCGGCCGGGTTTGCCGACAGCGATTTCAGCGCGCTCGGCAGCAGGTTCAGCATCTGGGAGACCTGTTGTCCCACTGAGCCTTCCGAGGTGGCGGCGGCCTGCGCGGTCGCGGCCGCCTGATCGGTGATGCCGGCCGGGTCGGTGGTCGGCGGCGGCTCGGCGAACGGTGTCAGTCGGGTGGCCGCGGCCGAGGCTCCGGCGTAGCCGTACATGGCCGCGGCATCCTGAGCCCACATCTCCGCGTAATGCGCCTCCGTGGCCGCGATGGCCGGGGTGTTGAGACCCAGGATGTTCGTGGCGATCAGCGTCATCAGCAGGCTGCGGTTCGCGGCGATCACCGGTGGCGGAACGGTCGCGGCGAACGCGGCCTCGTAGGCGGCGGCGGCCGCTGCCGCCTGGGCCCCCGCCTGCTCGGCCTGGCCGGCGAGCCCGCTCATCCACTCGACATACGGGGCGGCCGCCACCGACATGGCATCCGCGGACGCCCCATGCCAGTCGGCCGACAGGTCTGCCAGGACGGCCCCGTATCCCGATGCCGCCGAGTGCAACTCGGCGGCCAGCTCGCTCCAGGCAGATGCCGCGGCCAGCAATGGGCCCGGGCCGGCCCCTGAATACATCCGGCCGGAATTCACCTCCGGCGGTAACGCTCCGAAATCCATGTTCACCCAACCTTTGACAAACGCCTCAACAGATGCGGGGTCACCACGCCGGCTCCGGTGCCGCGAGGTGGGTCGTTCGCAGTGAATGCTTTGGGCGCCGGCTGCGAGCCCCGGAGGGCGGTGCGCCGGCACCGGTCATGGGGAACTCCGGCGGCTAGGAGCCCCGCTTACGCCACGGCCGGTGTATTCGGCGCTGCAGGTAGCCCTCAACGGCATGCGCCCAGGCGCCCGTCAACGATGCGGCTCTCACGACATGCTCGACAGACGGACGTACCCGTGCGTTGCGAGGTGTGATCACTACGTAACCTCCTGGAAATACGGGTTATTCGCCTCATCGCCGAGTTGTCCGCCGATCGACGAACACTCAAACTAGGACCACTTTCCACGGATTTGCTGTGTAAGGACTGGGAAATGAATTTCGAAAGTCCCTGTTGGACAAACCGAGTGAGGAAGGTCACGCACGCCACCAGTCTCCCCGCGCTTATCCGGCAAGACCCGGTCCAGAGCATTTCCGTTATACCGCAACGGTATTAGAGCCTCGGCACATCTACGAACCCTGGCTGTAGTAATTCGGCGCGCCACCGGACGGTCACCACGGCGTAGTGACGAGTCTCGCATTAGATATCACGTTATGCGAGATAAATTCGCCCGCAACACTTCCCGTAACTAGAGGGCTAGCTACGGGTGGCGGCGACGTAGCGGATCGCGGCCGGGGCGCCATCGAGCTCACGGTCGGTCAACCGGGGCAGCCGGGCGGCGGCGAACAGGTCCGCGATCCCGGAGTCGACTGTCATCCAGCCGCTTTCGGTCAGGTGGCGCACCACATCGGTGTGCTCTCCGGAATAGAACGGTCCGGGCCCGGTCAGGCTCAGGCCGCGGCGCCGCCAGCGCTCGACGAGGGATTCGTTGTGCACCGCCTGCGGCCGGCTCGGCGGCACCGCATGGTCGGCGGCGAGCCGACTGCCCGGGGCACTCAGCGCGCTGACACCGTCGAGCAGGCGGTTCTGCGCATCCGAGGGCACGTACCAGACCAGCAGGCCCTCGATGACCCATGCGGTGGGTGCGGTGGCGTCGAAACCCACCCGCCGCAGCGCCGCCGGCCAGTCGCCACGCAGGTCGACTCCGACCGCACGACGGTTGACGCTCGGCGCACTGCCCCAGGCCCGCATGGTGGTGGCCTTGAAGTCGACCACCGGAGGGTGGTCCACTTCGTAGACGATGGTCTCGGCCGGCCACCACAACCGGTAGGCGCGGGTGTCCAGTCCCGATCCCAGGATCACCGCCTGGCGGATCCCCCCGCGCGCGGCGTCGGTGAAGAAGGCGTCGAAGAATGTGGTGCGGGCCGCGGAGAACTCGGCCAGCCGCGGAAACCCGCCGTCCTTGCCGAGCCGGCTGATGTCCAGATCACCGTCGGCTACCCGAATACAGAAATCCAGCCCCACCTTGTGCACCAGCGGCGCGGCGAACGGGTCGTTGATCAGGCCCCGAGACGTCGCTGCGGCCCGCGCCGCGGCCAGCACCGTCGCGATGACGCCGGCGCCGGTGGCCAGGCTCCCGGTGTCATCCCGGGAAGCGGGCGCCGTGCTCATGGGAGTCCACCGTGGCGGCACGACGGTCAGTGCATCCTTCTGCCGGCCGGCACCCCGTGCACGACCGCCCGGACCCGATCATCCATCCCGCTCGCCGCGGCGAACAGCATCTCGTCGCCGGCCCGCAGCTCATCGGCCGCCCGCGGCAGGATGACCCCGTCGCCGCGCAGCACCGCGACCAGGGCGGCGCCCTCGGGCAGCTCGATGTCGCAGACCTTGCGGCCGATCAGCGGATTGTCGTCGGGCAGCGTCAGCTTCGTCAGGCTCGCCTGGCCGCGCCGCAAGCCCATCAGTGGCACCAGGTGGCCGACGTCGATGGCGCCTTCCACCGCGGCGACCATCGCGCGCGGGGTGGAGACCGCCACGTCGATACCCCAGTCCTCGGTGAACAGCGGCTCGTTGCGCGCGTTGTTGACCCGGGCCACCACCCGGGCCACCCCGAACTCGGCCTTGGCCAGCAGCGCGGTGGCCAGGTTGGCCTTGTCATCACCGGTGGCGGCGATCACCACGTCACAGATCTCGATACCGCATTCCTGCAGCGCCGACAGCTCACAGGAGTCGGCGAGCAGCCACTCGGCCTCGGGGACGGAATGCGGCTCATAGTGCGCCGGATTGCGCTCGATGAGCAGCACCCGGTGGCCGTCGCCGATCAATTCCCGTGCGACGGATCGTCCGACCGCGCCGGCACCGGCGATTCCGATGCGCATGATCGCTCCCCTCGTCCCCGGGCTGCCCCCGGCCGCTCCGGGCGTAACACGGTTGTGACAGCGCTACTGATTTACTGACAGATAACACGAACCCGCTGACTTTGAGCGAATCACACGAGTGGGTTCGACCGCCACCGCCGGCCCGAATGGGGATCAGATGAGCCTGGAGCAGCTGTACCTGGCTCTGCTGATCGGGGGCTTGGTACTGCTGGCCAGCATCATCGCCACCCGGGCGGCGGATCGAGTCGGCTTGCCCAGCCTGCTGCTGTTCCTGCTGGTCGGGGTGGCGATCGGCAACGACGGGCTGGGTCTCGACTTCTCCGACGTGCAACTGGCCAGTGACCTGGGCACCACCGCGCTGGCGGTGATCCTGGTCGAGGGCGGTTTGACGACGCGCTTCGCCAACATCCGCAAACTGCTGGCGCCGGCGGCGGTGCTGGCCACCGTCGGCGTCGTGACCAGCATGGCGGTGATCGCGGTGGCCGCGCACCTGCTGCTGGGCATCAGCTGGCAGCTGGCCTTCCTGCTGGGCGCGATCGTCTCGCCCACCGACGCCGCCGCGGTGTTCTCCATCCTGCGCGTGCTGCCTCTACCGCGGCGGGTGGCCGGTCTGCTGGAGGCCGAGTCCGGCTTCAACGACGCGCCCGCGGCGATCGTGGTGCTGATGCTGAGCACCATGCCGCTGACGATCGCACCGATCCACGCCGTCGGCGACGTGATCTTCGAGTTGGTGATCGGATCGGCGATCGGATTGGTCGCCGGGTTGCTCGGGGCGATGATGCTGCGGCGGGCCGCACTGCCGGCGTCCGGCCTGTATCCGCTGGCGACGTTCGGGCTGGGCATGGTGGCGTTCGCCGCCGCCGCCTCGGTGCACGCCAGTGGCTTCATCGCCGCCTACCTGTCCGGGGTGGTGCTGGCGAACTCCGGGCTGCCGCACCGCGCGGCCATCCGCTCGTTCGCCGAGGGGCTGGGCTGGCTGGCGCAGATCGGGCTGTTCGTGCTGCTCGGCCTGCTGGTGAGCCCCAGCCAGCTCTCCGAGGAGCTGGTGCCGGCGCTGCTGATCGGGGCGGTGCTGCTGCTGTTGAGCCGCCCGATATCGGTGGTGGCCTCGCTGATCTGGTTCAGGGTGCCCTGGCGTGAGCAGATCTTCTTGTCCTGGGCCGGTCTGCGTGGAGCGGTTCCGATCGTGCTCGCCACGTTCCCGATCGTCGAGGGCGTGCCGGACAGCTATCGGCTGCTCAACATCGTGTTCATCCTGGTGGTGGTCTACACCGTGGTTCAGGGCCCCAGCCTGGGTCTGTTCGCCCACTGGCTGGGGCTGATACCGCGCGACACCACCCGCGAGATCCAGGTCGAGGCGGCGCCGCTGGACGTGTTGGAAGCCGAGCTGTTGACGATGACGGTGCAGCCGGAATCCAAGCTGCACAACGTCTCGCTGCTCGAGCTGCGGCTGCCCGACCCTAGCGTCATCACCTTGATCATCCGCAAGGGCGACACCTTCGTTCCGCAGCCCGATACCCGCATCGCGGTGGGCGACGAACTGCTCATCGTCACCACCAGCAAGACCCGCGCCCTAGCGGAAAGCCGGCTGCGGGCGGTCAGCCGGCGCGGCAAATTGGCCCACTGGTTCGACGAGTACGGCGACTCGGAGTGAGCCCCGCTCGCTAGCGCAGGGTGATCAGCGGGATCGCGGTCTCGGCCGGGGTGAGGCCGCCGTGGAAGCCCACCAGCTGCGCCGTCTGCGGCGGTTCGTGTTCGGTCGCCAGGATCGCGGTGTCGTCGCTACAGGTGACCACGACGTCGCCGATGCGGGCCAGGTGCTCCTCGCGCACCGGCCCGAACACGCCTGCGGCGACGGCCTGTTCGCGGGTTTGCACCAGGGCCTTACCGGCGAGCAGTTCGGTCCAGGCGGCCAGCACATCTGCTGTTGCGCCGGGTTCGGTGTGCAGGTAGCGCACCCGGGGCTCGCCGGCGACCACCCGGATTCCCGCGCCCAGACGCGGGTCGGCATCCAGGTCGATGCGCGCCTGGTCCGGTACGTTCAGGCCCCCGTGGTCGGCGGTGACCACCAGCGCGGCGTCGTCCGGCAGCTGTTCGAGAAGGTGCCGCAGCAGCGCGTCGACCTTGGCCGCGGCGGTGTGCCAGTGGCCTGAGCCGATGCCCGAGACGTGCGCCGCGTGATCCAGCGCCGCGGTGTAGCCGTAGACCAGACCGGGTGCCGCCGCCAGTTCCGCGGCGACCCGAGCGGCATAGTGCTCGCCCTTGGCGGTCGGGCGGAACTCAGCGCCCCGGTAGGCGGCCTCGGTCAGCCCGCTGCCGATGAACATCTCCGGCAGCACCGCGCGGGCGCTGATGCCCGCGCCGCGTAGCCGCTCGAACCAGGTCGGCACCGGCTGCCAGGTGTCCGGCGGCGGGTCGGCGGCCCAGAAGATGTGGGTCAGCACCCGCTCGGTTCCGGGCACGTTGACGGTGAAGCCCAGCACCCCGTGCTCCCCCGGCAGCGCGCCGGTGCCCAGCGACACCAGGCTGGTCGGCGTGGTGGACGGGAAAGTACAGGTCAGCTGGGCCAGCTGCCCGGTGTCGCCGGCCAGCACCGAGGCCAGCAGCGGCGCATCGGGGGCCAGCTGCGGCAACAGGTGATAACCCAGGCCGTCGACCAGGACCACTGCCAGCCGGCGCACGTCGCCGATCCGCTCTCGCAGGCCCAGGATGTCGGTCGCGCCTGGAGTTCCGAGCGCAGCGGCCGCGGACGGCAGGATGTCGCAGATCGAACCGGGCACCGGTTCAGCCTGCCACCCCCGACGCCCTCGCCAACGGCCAGACTCGCCCTCGGGCAGCGCTATCCGAGGCCGTCGACGGGCTTGCTGGCGCTGGAGTTGGCCTTCTTCGCGCCGTTACCGGCCGAAGAGCCACCCGAGCCACCGGGACCGCCACCGCTGCCGCCGGATCCCCCGGAGCCGTTACCGGTGCTGGGGAGGCTGAACTTGGGCAGGCTGGGTGTGTTGTTGGAATCGTCGCTCTCGGAGCCGTGTTCGGCACCGCCGGGAGTGCCGTCGGCGGGAGTCGCGTCGGTGGGGCTGTCGGGGGTGCCGTACCCGGGAGTCGCGTCGGCGGTGCCCGGTGCGTCGTGGAACAACTGGTCGAGCTGGGCCAGCCGGTCCTGAAGGACGCCGAGGTCGCCGAGTTCGCCGGGGTCAGCGGGCAGGAGCCCGGCCGGGTCCACGTCGGCGCCGGCCGTTGCCGCGCCCACCACGGTGTCGAGCAGGTCGTCGAAGTCGGCATGCGCAGTCGGTCCGGCCAGCAGGCAGCAGCCCAGCGTCAAAAACGCCGTGACTACTCCTCGAACCGAACCGCGACCGCTCATCCGCGAAACCCTTCCGCTACCGCGCCGAGCAATGGTCGGCTCGGCGAGGACGAACCTAGCCGCTTCGCTTCCGATTACGCGAGCCGAAAAGGCTCGCGAAGACAATGTTCAATAGCCGTTCACCTGTCGTCATCCGTCAAGCCACAATCGACGCACCGACCACCATTTCCCCAGGTCGGAACGGTGAATGAGACGACCGTCACAATGGTTCACAGTTAAAATCACCCTGAACAATTCCGTTTCCCACATAAAAGCCCTCGCCGCTCACATCCTTTGTTGAAGATCGGGGATCGGCGGGCACAAAAAATCAGGCCGAGCGTTAAATGCCGCCACCCGTCGCCCACGGCTCCGGCGCGGCGAATCGCGCCCCGGCCGACGGCTCCGCCGTTAGCGTTCTGAAGGTGACCACAGCTCCTATCGACCTCGGTTCCTGGATCGCCCGGCGGGCGGCGGCAACTCCGACGCTGCCGGCGATCACCTTCGGCGAGACCACCTGGACGTATCGGGATTTCTCGGACCGCATCGACCGGCTGGCGGCCGAATTGGTCGCCGGTGGCATGCGCCGCGGCGACCGGGTCGGCTATGTCGGCCTCAACCACCCCGACTTTCTCGTCACACTGTTTGCCGCCGCCCGGATCGGCGCGGCATTCGTGCCGCTGAACTGGCGGCTCACCGCCGACGAGCTCTGCTACATCCTGGGCAACGCCGAAGTGCACACGCTGCTGGCCGACGCCGAGCGTGCCGCGGTGATCGACCCGGTGCGCGCCGAGGCCGGGTTACAGCGCGCGATCGCCCTGACCCCGGTGCCCGGCTGGGAGGTGGCCGACGACTTGCTCGCCCAGCGCGCCCCGCTGGCCGACCCGGTGTTCGCCGAGCCCGACGACATCGCGGTGATCATGTACACCTCGGGCACCACCGGACGCCCCAAGGGGGCCATGCTCACCCACGCAAACCTGTTCTGGAACAACATCAATGCGCTGTTGACGTTCGACACCAGCCAGCAGGACGTGTCGCTGGTCTGCGCGCCGCTGTTTCACATCGGCGGGCTGAACGTCACCACGCTGCTGACGCTGCAGAAGGGCGGGCGAATCGTGCTGATGCCCGCCTTCGATCCGGCCGAAGCGCTGCGGCTCATCGCCGAACATCGGGTCACCACCATGTTCGGGGTACCGGCGATGTTCTTGTTCATGAGTCAGCGCCCGGAGTTCGCCGAATCCGACCTGTCCAGCGTGCGCAACTTCGTCTGCGGCGGCGCGCCGGTGCCCGAGGCGCTGATCCACCGCTACGGCGAGCGGGGCATCCCGTTCGCGCAGGGTTACGGGCTGACCGAGACCGCGCCGCTGGCACTGGTGCTGCGCACCGACGAGGTCGGCGTGAAGATCGGCGCCGCGGGCAATCAGGTGCTGCCGCTGTCGGATGTGCGGCTGGTCGACGCCAACAACGCCCCGGTGCCCGCCGGGGCGCGCGGAGAGATCTGCGTGCGCGGACCGCAGGTGATGGCCGGCTACTGGCGCAATCCCGAAGCCACCGCGGCGGTGATCGACTCCGAGGGGTGGTTTCACACCGGCGACATCGGCCAGGCCGACGAGGAGGGCTACGTCTGGGTGATCGACCGGGTGAAAGACATGGTGATCTCCGGCGGCGAGAACGTCTACCCCGCCGAAGTCGAAGACGTGCTCTACGGGCATCCGGCCATCGCCGAAGTCGCCGTGCTGGGCACCCCACACGAAAAGTGGGGTGAAGCGGTGACCGCGGTGGTGGCGTTGCGACCCGGTACTACGCTGACACTCGACGAGCTGCGCGAGTTCGCCCGGGACAAATTGGCGGCGTTCAAATTGCCGATTCGGCTGGAGTTCGTCGACGCGCTGCCCCGCACCCAGTCCGGAAAGGTTGTGAAATACCAGCTGCGCGAGGTGATTTCAGATTCAGTTCGATGACTAGAAGGCGACGGAACCTGGCGGCGGTACTACCCTGCTAGAAAATCCAGACACGGGAGTCCGAAGATGATCGACAGAATCGCAGTGGTGACCGGCGCCGGCTCCGGGATCGGCCGGGCCGTCGCGCTGGGCTTCGCCGCGCAGGGCGATCGGGTGATCGCCGCCGACCTCGACGAATCGGCCGCGCAGGCCACCGCCGCGGTGGACCCGGACCACATCACCGCGCTGGGCGTCGACGTCGCCGATCGCAGCAGGGTCGACGCGCTACGCGACGCCGTCCTCGCCGATGTCGGCGCGCCCACCGTGCTGGTCAACGCCGCCGGCTGGGATCGCACCGCCCAATTCCTGGATGCCACACCTGAATTCGCCGAGAAAGTGGTGGCAATAAACTACCTGGGCCCGGTGCACATGTGCAGTGCGTTCCTGCCGGGCATGATCGAGTCCGGTGGCGGTGGCCGGGTGGTGAACCTGGCCAGTGACGCCGGGCGGGTGGGCAGCGCCGGTGAGACCATCTATGCCGGCGCCAAGGGCGGGGTGATCGCCCTGACCAAGTCCCTGGCCCGGGAGATGGCCCGCCACCAGATCACCGTCAACTGCGTGTGTCCCGGCCCCACCGACACCCCGCTGTTCGCCGCCCAACCGGAGAAATTGAAAGAGGCGCTGGTCAAGGCGATCCCGTTCCGGCGGCTGGCGCGCCCCGAGGAGGTGGCCGCCCCGGTGCTGTTCTTCGCCTCGGACGCCGCGTCGTTCATCACCGGTCAGGTGCTCAGTGTCAGCGGCGGCCTCACGATGGCAGGCTGAAACCATGAGTACCCACACCACCGCGCCATTCGACCCGCTCGACCCGCTGGGCCTTGACACCCTGCTCTCCGACGACGAGATCGCGCTGCGTGACACCGTCGCGAAGTTCTGCGCCGAGCACGTCACGGACCACATCGCCGAGTGGTTCGAGATCGGCGACCTGCCGGCCCGCGAACTGGCCCGGGAATTCGGCAAGCTCGGGCTGCTGGGCATGCACCTGCACGGCTACGGTTGCAGCGGGGCCTCGGCGGTGCACTACGGGCTGGCCTGCACCGAGTTGGAGGCCGCCGACTCCGGCATTCGCTCCCTGGTGAGCGTGCAGGGCTCACTGGCGATGTTCTCGATCTACAACAACGGTTCCGAAGAGCAGAAGCAGCAGTGGCTGCCGGCGATGGCCACCGGTGAGGTGATCGGCTGTTTCGGACTGACCGAGCCCGACGTCGGCTCGGATCCGGCCGCGATGACGACCCGGGCCAAAAGGACTGGATCCGATTGGGTTCTTAATGGCCGCAAGATGTGGATCACCAACGGATCGATCGCCGACGTCGCCGTGGTGTGGGCAGCCACCGACGACGGCATCCGCGGTTTCATCGTGCCCACCGACACGCCCGGGTTCTCCGCCAACACCGTGCACCACAAGCTGTCGCTGCGCGCCTCGGTCACCAGCGAACTGGTGCTCGACGACGTGCGACTGCCCGCCGATGCGATGCTGCCGAAAGCGCGCGGTGTCAAGGGCGCGCTGGCCAGTCTGTCCGAGGCGCGCTACGGGATCATCTGGGGGTCGATGGGGGCGGCCCGCTCGGCCTGGCGGTCGGCGCGCGACTACGCCATCCAGCGCACGCAGTTCGGCAAGCCGATCGCCGGTTTCCAGCTCACCCAGGCCAAGCTGGTGGACATGGCCGTCGAGCTGCACAAGGGGCAGCTGCTGTCGCTGCACCTGGGCCGGCTGAAGGACCGCGGCGGCCTGCGCCCCGAGCAGGTCAGCTTCGGCAAACTCAACAACACCCGCAGCGCACTGGAGATCTGCCGGACCGCACGAACGATCCTGGGCGGCAATGGAATATCGCTGGAGTATCCGGTGATCCGGCATATGGTCAACCTGGAGTCGGTGCTGACCTATGAGGGCACCCCGGAGATGCATCAACTGGTGCTCGGCCAGGCCTTCACTGGTGTGGGCGCCTTCCGCTGATGCTGAGCTACAGCTCGGAGCATCGCCAATTCCGGGAGTTGGTCCGGGATTTCGTGCGCAACACCGTTTTACCCGGCCACGAAGACGCCGAACGTGACGGCAGCTGGGATCGCTCGATATTCCTCGAGGCCGGCCGGCTGGGCCTGCTCGGGTTCCCGGTATCAGAGGACCTGGGCGGCCCGGGAGTCCGCGACTTCCGCTACCACGCCATCGTCGTCGATGAACTGCAGCGAGCCGGGGCCGCCGCGGAGGCCATCGCGTTCTCGTTGCAGAACGACGTGGTGTTGCCCTACCTGACCGACCTGACCACCCCCGCCCAGCAGCGCCGCTGGCTGCCCGGGGTGGTGACCGGCGAGACAGTGCTCGCGATCGCGATGACCGAGCCGGGTACCGGCAGCGACCTGGCCGGCATCACCACCACCGCGCACCGGGATGGCGATCACTACGTGGTCAACGGCGCCAAGACCTTCATCTCCAACGGGCAGACCGGTGATCTGTTCGTGGTCGCGGTCCGCACCGGACCCGACCGGCACAAGGGGCTGTCCCTGCTGGTCGTCGAGCCCGACACACCCGGATTCCATCGCGGCCGCAACCTGGCCAAGATCGGTCTGCACGCCCAGGACACCTCCGAGCTGGCGTTCACCGACATGCGGGTGCCCGTCGAGAACCTGCTCGGGGCGCAGGGGCAGGGCTTTTATCAGTTGATGCACAATCTGCCCCAGGAGCGGCTCTCCCTGGGGGTGGGTGCCGTCGCGGCCGCCGAGGGGGTGCTCGCCGAGACCCTGGACTACGTCCGGTCCCGCCGGGCGTTCGGCACCGAGATCTCCGGCTTCCAGAACACCCAGTTCGTCCTGGCCGAAGTGGCGACCGAATTAGACGTCGCCCGAACCTATCTCGACGACTGCATCGCAGCACACCTGGCCGGTGAGCTGACCGCGGTGCGGGCCGCCAAGCTCAAGTGGTGGACCACCGACGTGCAGTTCCGCACCGCGCACCGCTGCCTGCAGTTGTACGGCGGATACGGCTACATGCGGGAGTATCCGGTGTCCAGGGCATTCGTCGACGCCCGTATCCAGAGCATCTACGGCGGCACCAACGAGATCATGAAGACGATCATCGCCAAGGATCTCCGGCTCTGACGACCCCCGGGGCCGCCCACAACCGAGCCCCGCTGATCGACCGGCAAATAACACATGGAAGAGTTGTGAAAATGACGAGTCGCGAAGATCTTGGGCAGCGGGCCGCAGCGTTCCTGGCACTGCACCAGCCGGGCAATCCCGTGGTCCTGCCCACCGTGTGGGATGTGTGGTCGGCGAAGCTGGCGGTCGACGCCGGGTTCGCCGCGTTGACGATCGGCAGCAAGCCGGTAGCCGAGTCCAGGGGCAAGAGCGACGGTGAGGGGATGTCCTTCGCCGAGGTGCTGCGCCGAGTCCGCCAGATCACCGACGCCGTCGACGTGCCGGTGTCGCTGGACATCGAGGCCGGCTACGCGGAGTCCCCCCAGCGGCTGGTCGAAGGCCTGCTCGACGCCGGCGCCGTCGGCTGCAACATCGAGGACTCGGTGCACAGCGAGGACAAGCGCCTGCGGTCGGCGTCCGAGCACGCCGAGTTTGTGACCGCGATGCGCGAGGCCGCCGACGCCGCGGGCACCCACCTGGTGATCAACGCCCGCACCGACCTGTTCCTGCGCAAGGACGGCGAGGACACCGACCGCATCGATCGCGTCATCGCCCGGCTGACCGAGTGCGCCGCGGCGGGAGCCGACGTGCTCTACCCGGTCGGCCGTCACGACGGCGAGACCCTGCGTGTGCTGGCCGCCGGGCTGCCCAAGCCGATCAACGCGCTGGCCGCACCCGATCAGGACGACCCCGCCTCGTTCGCCCAAGTCGGTGTGGGGCGTGTCAGTTTCGGGCCGCTGCTGCAGGTGGCACTGGGTAAGCACGCCGGCGAGGTGCTGGGCCGCTGGGCCTGAGACCGCGGCGGTCTGCGGTGCGCACCGGGAGACCCTCGACGGACGAACTTGACACCTGTTAAGTTTCTCGGGTGGACAACATCCGCGGTAAGACCATTGCCATCAGCGGAGCCGCCCGTGGGATCGGGCTGGCGACCGCCACCGCCCTGCTGCGCCGCGGCGCCCGGGTCGTCATCGGCGACCGCGACGTCAGCGCCCTCGACAAGGCGATACACGGCCTAGGCCCGGGGAGGCCGGTCACCGGTTATCCCCTCGACGTCACCGACCGTGAGTCGTTCGCGGCGTTTCTGGACAAGGCCCGGACCGACGGCGACGGCCGCATCGACGTGCTGATCAACAATGCCGGCGTGATGCCCGTCGGACCGTTCCTCGAGCAGACCCCGGAATCCATTCGCTCGGCGACCGAGGTCAACTTCTACGGCGTGCTCAACGGCTGCCAGCTGGTACTTCCCGAGATGGTCAAACGCCGCGCCGGCCACATCATCAACATCGCCTCGATGGCCGGGATCGTCGCCGTGCCGGGCCAGGTGCTCTACGCCGGAACCAAATTCGCCGTCGTCGGCCTGAGCACCGCGATGGCCGACGAGTTCGCACCGCAGGGTGTCGCGGTCACCGCGGTGCTACCGACCTTCACCAACACCGAACTGATCTCGGGCACCAACCCGTCGGCGGCGCAGAAGCCGGTGGAGCCCGAGGACATCGCCGCCGCGGTGGTCAAGGTGCTCGACAAGCCCAAGACACTGGTGTCGGTGCCCGGTTTCGGCCGCCGCACCGCGATCCTGGCGAGCCTGCTGCCCGACCGGGGCCGCCGCTGGCTCAACAAGAAGACCGGCAACGACACGGTGTTCCTGCAGTTCGACACCGCGGCCCGGAAGGCCTACGAAGACCGCGCCCAGCATGCCACCGGCGTCATCGAGAACGACTAGCCCAGCGCCTGATCCAGATCGGCGATCAGATCGTCGGTGCCTTCCAGGCCGACCGAGATCCGTACCACCCCGTCACCGAGGCCTATCGCGGCGCGCCCGTCGGGCCCCATCGCCCGGTGAGTGGTGGTCGCCGGGTGGGTGATCAGCGACTTCGCATCCCCGAGGTTGTTGGAGATGTCGATCAGCTGCAGCTTGTCCAACACCTCGAACGCCCGCTGCTTGGCGGCACTTTCGGGGGCGTCGAGTTCGAAGGTGATGACGGTTCCGCCACCGGACATCTGTTTGCGCGCCAGGTCGTACTGCGGGTGCGACGCCAGAAACGGATACCGCACCCAGCGCACCGCGGGATGCTGTTCAAGAAATTCCGCGATCCGCAGCGCCGCAGCGTTGGCGTAGTCAACCCGAACCGCCATTGTTTCAAGGCCTTTCAGCAATATCCAGGCGTTGAAGGCGCTCAGGGCCGGTCCGGTGTGACGCATCAGCGTCTGCACCGGACCGTCGATGTACTCCTGGTCGCCCAGGATCGCCCCGCCGAGCACCCGGCCCTGCCCGTCGAGGTGCTTGGTGCCCGAATACACCACCACGTCCACCCCGAGCGGAAAGCCTTGCTGCAACAGCGGGGTGGCGAAGACGTTGTCCAGCACCACTTTCGCGCCGGCGGCATGGGCCAGCTCGGTGACCGCGGCGATGTCGACCAGCGACTGCATCGGGTTGGACGGCGTCTCGAAGAACACCGCTGTGGTGGGCACCGAGAGCGCCTGCTCCCACTGGGCGATGTCATCGCCGTCGACGAACACGGTCTCCACGCCCCAGCGGGGCAGAATCTCGTTGCACACCACGAAGCACGATCCGAACAGGCTGCGCGCGGCCACCAACCGGTCGCCGGCTCCCAGCAACGCACCCAGTGAGACGAACACCGCCGCCATGCCGCTGGCGGTGGCGAACGCCGCCGGGGCGCCCTCGATCAGCCGCAGCCGCTCCTCGAACATCGACACCGTCGGATTTCCGTAGCGCGAGTAGACGAATCGGTCGACCTCACCGGTGAACGCCCGCTCCGCGTCGGCCGCCGACGAGTAGACGTAACCGGAATTGAGGAACAGCGCCTCGGCAGTCTCGTCGAACTGCGAGCGCAGCAGCCCGCCGCGCACCCCGATAGTGGCCTGACTGACGCCGTCCGGCAGCGGTTTCGGGGCGCACGAACCCGAACGCTCGCTCACGACTGCTTCCAGGGCAGACCCACCGCGCGCCAACCGGTGCCGCCGCGGTGCGCGTGCTCGTCGAGCTGGCCCTCAAAACCGTCCAGCACGTTGTAGGACGGGACGATGCCGGCCGCGGTTGCGGTCTGGGCGGCCGGAATGGAGCGGTTGCCCGAGCGGCACAGGAAAACCGCGGGCCCGGCCGGGACCCGGGCGGCCAGCTCGCGCGCGAAGTCCGCGTTGGCGGTGCCGTCGGAGTGAACCCACTCGATGCAGATCACCTCGCGGCCCAACTCGGTCAGGTCGGGCAGCCCCACGAAACGCCATTCGGCGTCGGTGCGCACGTCGATGAGCGTCGCCGTCGGGTCGTCGCGCAGTATCGCCCAGGCCTGCTCGGGTGTGATGTCTCCTGCGTAGCTCACCTGCGGAAGTCTCGCACTCGCGGCGGGCTCACGCCACGGGGGGGTCAGGGCCAGAGCTTGCCCAGAGCAGCCGCGACCTGCCCGGCCCGGTCGCGGGCGACCGCCACGTCCGGACCGGTGGCCAGCGCCAAACCCAGCCGGCGGCGGGGGTGGCCTTCGTGGTGGCCGAACACCACCACATCACTTTCGGTCACGCTGAGCGCATCGGCGACCACGTCCACGCCGTCGGGGGCGGTCTCGGCGGCGGACGGGCCCGGCGGGCGCCGGGAGTAGAGCAGCCGGGCGGCACCGGGCGAGACCATGATGGCGTCGATCGCCAGCCCGAGGATCGCCCGAGCCTGCAGTTCGAACCCGGAGAGCCGCTGGGTGCGCACCGTCAGCAGCGCGGCATCATACGGCCGGACGTTGACGCCGGTGAAGTACACCTCGTTGCCGTGAACCAGCAGCTCCACCCCGAACAGTCCCCGCCCGCCGAGCGCCCGCGCGACCCGCGCCGCGACCGACTTGGCCGCATCCAGCGCGACCGCGCTCATCGGGTACGGCTGCCAAAGCTCCACCGTCAGTTGCCCGTTCGGGTTCTCCTCGGTGCGATGACCGATGGGCGCGCAGAAGTCCAGTGCCGGGCCATCCGCGCCGTCGCGGTGCACAGCCAGCAGGGTGACCTCGCTGTCGAACTCCACCACGGTCTCGGCCAGCACCCGGGGAGGCACCCCCGCACCGGCGGCCGCGACGGCACGTTGCCAGGCCGGCTCGATGTCGCTGTCGCGCACCATCACCGAGCGGCCCTCACCGAGCGCTCCGCCCACCGGCTTGACCACCATCGGGAATCCGCCGTGCTCGGCCACCGCCCGCAGTTCCTCGACCGAACCGGCGAACCAGAACGGCGCGGTCGGCAGCCCGAGTTCGTCGGCGGCCAGCCGCCGCAACCCCTCCGGGTCGGCGGCCAGTCGGGCGGCGCGGATGCCGGGCGCCAACTCGGTGAAACCCGTGTCGACCACGGCGCTCAGCACATCGGTGGCCACCACCTCGGAGCCGACCACCACGACTTTCGGCTGCAACCACCTGATCGCCGCGGCCAGTTCGTCGTTGTCGCTCAGGTCCACCACCACGGAGCGGTCGGCGATCCCGTGCAGCGCGGCGTCGGCGTAGCGGTCGACGGCGATCACCTCGGCGCCCAGGCGTTGCAGCGCCGTCACCAGTTCGCGGCTGAGCTCCCCGGAGCCGAGCAGCGCCACCCTGGTGCGGCTGGGACCGGCAGCGGGCACCCGCTCGGTCGCGGACTCACCCGCTTCTCCGCTCACTGCCCTACCCTCCCGCGCCAAGGCAATGTTGCATGGTGCTCAAGGATAAGGGTGAACACGAACGGAGGGGCGAACGACGGTGAACGCGGTGCTGCTGGGTCCGCTGGTGGGTGCGGTGCTGGTGGCAGCCATCGCCCGGCACCGCCAGCTGTCCGCGCCCCTGGTCCTGGTGATCGCCGGCCTGCTGGTGGGGCTGATTCCGGCGATGCCCGAGATCGTGCTGCGTCCCGACCTGGTGCTGTTCGTGATCCTGCCGCCGCTGCTGTGGTCGGCGGGGCTGGAGAGCTCGTTCATCAACATGCGCCGCAACCGCCGTTCGATCATGCTGCTGGCGGTCGGGCTGCCGCTGGCCACCACCGTCGCGGTCGGTGTGGTCGCCTACTACACCGTGCCGGAATTCACCCTGGCCGCCGCGCTGACACTCGGCGCGATCGTGGCACCGCCGGATGCGGTGTCGGCCACCGCCATCGGCCGCCGGGTCGGCTTGCCGCGGCGGATCATGACCCTGCTCGGCGGTGAGAGCCTGCTCAACGACGCCACCGCGCTGACCGTCTACAAGGTGGCGCTGGCCGCGACGATCGGCGCCGCGACCGGCTGGGGTATGGGGCTGGCGACATTCGCGCTGGCGGCCGTCGGCGGTGTGGTGGTCGGCGTCGTCTTCGGGGCACTCATCGTGGTCATCCGGGCCCGGCTGGCCGACCCGCTGGTGGAGAGCGCGGTCGGGTTGGTGGCCCCGTTCGTCATCTACCTGGTGGCCGAGGGTGTCCGTGGCTCCGGCGTGCTCGCGGTGGTGGTCGCCGCACTGATCCTCGGGCAGCGCTACACCCGCGCCCACTACGCCACCCGGCTGCAGGACCAGGCGGTCTGGCGTGCGGTGCAACTGGTGCTGGAATCGTTGGCGTTCCTGCTGATCGGTCTGCAACTGCCGACCGTGGTACAGAACATGAACGGCGTGCGCTTCTCGACTCTGACCGTCGCATCGGTGGCGGTTTTCGCCGCCGCACTGGCGGTGCGGGCGGTCTGGGTGGTGACGTTCTCCTACCTGCCCCGGATGCTGTCGGCGGGGATCCGGCAGCGCGAGCCCGCCCCGACGCCCGGACAGGTGTTCATCCTGGCGTGGGCCGGGATGCGCGGCGTCGTGTCGCTGGCGGCCGCGTTCGGTGTGCCCCTGACGACGCTGGCCGGGCAGCAATTCCCGGGCCGCCCCCAACTGGTGTTTCTGACCTTCGTCGTGGTCATCGGCACGCTGCTGCTGCACGGGCTGACCCTGCCCTGGCTGATCCGGCGACTGGGGGTCCGTACCGACCAGGACCGCAGGGATGCGATCGCTGCGGCGTCCGCGCAGGACAAGGCGGCCCGCGCCGCCGCCGACCGGCTCGACGAGGTGCTGGCCTCCAGTGAGCCGTCACCGGCCAGCGAGCGCGCCGCCGACGCCCTGCGCACCTGGAACGCCCGCCGGCGCAACGCGGCCCGGGAACGGCTGCGGCGCCTGGACCCCGATAACGACGACAGCGACGAGACCGCCGCGGCAGCCTTTCGCCGGTTACGGCTGGAGATGCTGGCCGCCGAGCGTGCCGCGCTGATCACCGAACGCGACGACGGCCGCATCGACGACCAGGTGCTGCGCACCCTGCTGCACGGGTTGGATCTGGAAGAGGCGACGCTGAATCTGGACTAGTTCCCCTCCCGCAACAGATTCGCGCCGCTGAATACAGTGGGGCCATGAGTGTTCTGACCTCGCCGACGACATACAAGGGTTTGGCGGCCTTTCAAGCCGCCGACGCGGTGGCCTGCGCCGTCCCGCTGCCCTTCATCGCCAAAGCACTCGACACCGTCGGGTGCCCCCAGCAGATCCGCCCGATCCTGCCGATCGTCAAGGTCGCCTCGGCGATCGGCCTGCTCTCGGTGAACCGATTCCCGGTGCTGGCCCGGATCACCACCGCGGCGTTGACGCTGTATTTCGTGCTCGCGGTGGGCGCCCACATCCGAGTCCGCGACAGCATCCCCAACACCGTCCCGGCCGCATCGTTTCTGGCGCTGTTCGCGGCGATGACGCTGCGGCCGGCCCGCCGCTAAGGCTGCCCGGGCAGCAGCCGCACCATCAGCCCCTGCGCTTCGGCCAGCACCGTGCCGTCGGTGTCGGTGAGTTCTGCGCCGATGAACGCCTTGCGGCCCTCGGCCTTCTCGATGCGGCCGTGAACCAGCAGCCGGGTGTCGATCGGGGTGACCTTGCGGTAGTCGACGTGCAAGAACGCCGTCCGGCTGATCGGGCGGTTCGCGGCGTGCACCACCATCCCGAACATCCAGTCGAACAGCAGCGGCAGCACACCGCCGTGCACCGCGAAGTTGCCGCCCACATGGAAGCGGCTGAACGATCCCGTCATCGAGACGCCGTCGTTCTCGAACCGGGTGATCCGCCACGGCGGCAGCAGCAGGCTGCCCATGCCGGGCAGCGACGGCGCACGCCCGGCCGGGGCGACCGCCTGCGGTGCCGGGAACTTCTCCAACAACCCGACCAGCTGCTCGACGCGGTCGGCGGCGTCGTCCCAGGTGGCGTCGTCGGGGGCGGTGGACACCGCCAGGTCCTGCAGGCGCCGCATCGTCGAGACGAACCGTGCGAAGCCCGGGCTGGGGTCGACGACGGCGAAGTCCGGGAACCCGCCGTGGCTGGCGTAGTCGGGATCGAGCTGCTCGGGCCGTTCTTCGCTCACGTGTGGTTCCGCACGACGTCGCGGCGCACGATGGTCTGTTCCCGGCCGGGCCCGACACCGATGCACGAAACCTGCGCTCCGGCGATGTCTTCCAGACGCGACACGTAATCGCGGGCGTTGGCGGGCAAGTCCTCGAAGGTACGCGCCGTGGAGATGTCCTCCCACCAGCCCGGAAGCTCTTCGTAAACCGGCACGGCGCGGGCGAATTCGTCCTGGGTCATCGGCAGTTCGTCGGTGCGCTTGCCGTCGACGGTGTAGCCGACGCAGACCGGCACCGTCTCCAGGGAAGACAGCACGTCGAGCTTGGTCAGGAAGTAGTCGGTGATCCCGTTGACCCGGGTGGCGTAGCGGGCGATCACCGCGTCGAACCAGCCGCACCGCCGCTGGCGTCCGGTGGTCACGCCGACCTCGCCGCCGGCCTTGGACAGATACGCACCGTTGGCGTCGAACAGCTCGGTGGGGAACGGACCCGAGCCGACCCGGGTGGTGTAGGCCTTGAGGATGCCCAGCACCGTGGTGATGCGGGTGGGCCCGACACCGGAGCCCACGGCCGCCCCGCCCGCGGTCGGGTTGGACGACGTCACGTACGGGTAGGTGCCGTGGTCGACGTCGAGCAGGGTGCCCTGCGAGCCCTCCAGCAACACGTTCTCGCCGCGGTCGAGCGCGGCGCCCAACAGCAGGGCGGTGTCGGCGATGCGGTGCTTGAAGCCCTCGGCCTGCGCCAGCAGATCCTCGAGTACCTGTTCGGGCTCCAGCGCCTTGCGGTTGTAGATCTTGACCAGCACTTGGTTCTTGAACTCCAGGGCGGCCTCGATCTTCTGGGCCAGCGACTCGTGGTCGAGCACGTCGGCGACCCGAATGCCGATCCGGGCGATCTTGTCCTGGTAGCAGGGCCCGATGCCGCGGCCGGTGGTGCCGATCTTCTTGCTGCCCATGTAGCGCTCGGTCACCTTGTCGATGGCGACGTGGTAGGGCATCAGCAGGTGCGCGTCGGCGGAGATCAACAGCCGGGAGGTGTCCACGCCGCGGTTCTCCAGCCCGGCCAGCTCGTCGAGCAGCACCCCCGGGTCGACCACCACACCGTTGCCGATGATGTTGGTGACGTGTGGTGTCAGCACCCCCGACGGGATCAGGTGCAACGCGAAGTTCTCCCCGGTGGGCAGCACCACGGTGTGGCCGGCATTGTTGCCGCCCTGGTAGCGCACCACCCACTGCACTCGTTCGCCGAGTAGGTCGGTGGCTTTTCCTTTGCCCTCGTCACCCCATTGGGCGCCGATGACGACGATTGCCGGCATGGATTCTCGCTAACTGTCTTGGCTTACTGTGGTCCAGCCGGGGTCTGAGCCTATCTGAAGCGATTCACAAGGAGAGCGTTGAACACCACTAACGGCCCTGAAACCGCCGTTCTGCAGTTTGCCGGGCGCCCGCTGCCACGCTCGTTGCGGGGGCTTCCGGCCGTGCTACTCAACGACGATGCGACCGCCCCGGAGGCCATCGACGCGGCGATCGACCGATACCGCCGGCTGGTGGTGGTGGGCGGCGACGCCGAGCTGGCGCGGGTGTTGACCCGGCTGCTGCGCGCCGACCGGCTGGATGTCGAGGTGGGCTACGCGCCGTCGGGGCGCACCCCCGCCACCAGGGCTTACCGGCTCCCGGCCGGCTGGAGGGCGGCGCGGCGAGCCCGCGCGGGCACCGCCGTCGCGGTGCCGCTGATCCGCGACGACGCCGGGACCGTGCTGGCCGGTGCGGGCCGCTGGGTGCCGGTGGACGGCAGCGTCGTGCTGCGCGGCGAGGGCATCGTCGACGACACCGCGCTGTTCGACGGCGACGTGGCCGGGGTGCTCATCGAGCCGCTCGGCACCGCACCGGGGCTGCGAGCCGGGATCGAGTCCCGGCGCGGCCGGGTGCGCCGCTGGGTGAGCGGCCGGGCCGCGCAACTGGGCACCACCGGTGCGCTGGTGGTGCGCGACGGGGTTTACGGCACCCGGACGGTGAAGCGGTCCACCTTTTATCGGCACATCGAGGACTGGCTGCTCGTCCGATGACCACCGTCAGCACAGTCGGTAGGTTCGTGCGGTGAATGTCAGCCCGCTGCGCGGCCAAGCGGTACGGCCCAGCCCGGTCTTTCTGGCACTGGTGGCCGTGACCGCCGTCGGCGGAGTCCTGGCCTGGCGGGCGGCCGCCGAGATCGCGCCGCTGGCCTACGCCGGAGTGTTCGTGTTCGTGATCGCCGGCTGGCTGGTGTCGCTGTGCCTGCATGAGTTCGGCCACGCCTTCACCGCCTGGCGATTCGGCGATCGCGGCGTCGAGATGCGCGGCTATCTGACGCTGAACCCGCTGCGCTACACGCACCCGGGGTTGTCGCTGGTACTGCCGATGTTGTTCATCGCCCTGGGCGGCATCGGTCTGCCGGGCGGGGCGGTGTACGTGCAGACCTCGTTCATGACTCCGTTGCGGCGCACCCTGGTCAGCCTGGCCGGCCCGGCGGCCAACCTGGTGCTGGCGGCGCTGCTGCTGGGCGCCACCCGGGCGTTCTACGACCCCGCGCACCCGGTGTTCTTCTCAGCGGTGGCGTTCCTGGGCTTCCTTCAGGTCACCGCGGTGGTGCTGAACCTGCTGCCGGTGCCCGGGCTGGACGGCTACGGCGCGCTGGAGCCGCACCTGAGCCCGGCGACCCGCCGCGCCGTGGCGCCGTTTCAGCAGTGGGGCCTGTTGGTGCTGCTGGTGCTGCTGATCTCGTCGCCCGCCTTGAACGCAAAGTTCTTCGGGATGGTGCTGTGGTTCTTCGACTTGTTCGACGTCCCGCGCCTGCTGGTGTCGTGGGGGTTGTCGCTGACCCAGTTCTGGAACGCCTGGTTCTGACGAGCGCAGCGCCCACGGCGGGCGCGCAACATATATTTGCTAGCCATGGCCACCGGTCACGATCACCGTCACACCGACTCCCGGCTGTCCCGGATGATCATCGGGGCGGTGGTCCTGACCGCTTTCTTCGCCATCGAGCTGACCACGGCCGTGGTGATCAACTCGATCGCGCTGCTCGCCGACGCCGGGCACCTGCTCACCGACCTGGCCGCCCTGTTCATGGGGGTGGTCGCGGTGGTGCTGGCGCGGCGCGGCAGCGCATCTCCGTCGCGCACCTACGGCTGGCATCGCGCCGAGGTGTTCACCGCGGTGGCCAACGCGGTGCTGCTGATCGGGATGGCGACGTTCATCCTCACCGAGGCGATCCGCCGGATCGGCACCGCACCGGATGTTCCCGGCGTGCCGATGATCGTCGTCGCGGTCGCCGGCATGACCGTCAACACCGGGGTGGCCCTGCTGTTGCGTTCGCATTCGGCGGACAGCCTCGCGGTCCGCGGCGCCTACATGGAGGTGGTCGCCGACACCGTCGGCAGCGTGGGGGTGCTGATCGCCGGTGTGGTCACGGTGACCACCGACTGGCCCTACGCCGACGTGGTGGTCGCCGTCTTCGTCGCGCTGTGGGTGCTGCCCCGGGCTTTCGCACTGGCCGGCGCCGCGCTGCGAATCCTGTCCGAAGCATCACCGAGCCACATCGACGTCGACGAACTGCGGGCTGCCCTGGCCGCCGTGGACGGGGTCACCGACGTGCACGACCTCCACGTCTGGACCCTGGTGCCGGGCCAGGACATGGCCACCGCCCACCTGCGCGCCGATACCGACCCCGGCCGGGTGCTCGGCCAGGCGCGAGCGGTGCTGGCCGCCCGCGGCCTGACCCATGCCACCGTCCAGGTGGAGCCGCCCGGGCAGGGTGCGGACTGCCCCATCGGCTGCTGACACCACACGCGGTCCGCACTGCAGAAACCCGCCAGGTTCGGTCAGTAAGCTGCCACTAGCGTCGGCCGTTCCGATCAGCCGGAGGACATTGGAGGACACAGCCACTCATGCCGAACCCACCGGAGCCGGACCCCACCGAGCCGAGCGGGCAACCCGACGGTGACGAACAGGTCACCGAGGGCCACCGCATCACCCCGGCGGACGATCAGTCCGCCGCCGGGGCCATTCCCGAGACCACCGAGTCCGCAGACCAGGCCAACGCCGAGGCCGTGACCGAGGTGATCGCCACCGAGGCGACACCGCACGGCCCGGCCGCGGACGCACCGCCGGAGCGCCGGTTCACCGCGCCCGGTTTCGACGCCGGGCAGACCGAGGTCATCCCGTCGGTGGGCGACGCCGATACCGAGTTGATCGCCCAGCAGGGTGGCGGAGCCGGAAAGGCGATACCGCAACAGATTCCGCCGCGGTTGGGCGGCAGGCTGCCCGCCACCGTCTCACGCAGCTGGGGCTGGGTGATGGCGGTGATCCTGATCATCCTGGCGCTGGCGGTCATCGCGGTGCTGGGCACGCTGTGGCTGACCCGCGATGAGCGCCAGGCCGCCTCGCAGGAGGAGCGGGTCCGGGGCACCATCCAGAACTTCGACATCGCCATGCAGACCGGCGACCTGGCCGCGCTGCGCAGTCTGACCTGCGGTGACATCCGGGACCGCTACGTCAACTACGACCAGAAGGCCTGGGACGACACCTACCGCCGGATCGCGGCGGCCAAGCAGTATCCGGTGGTCGCCAGCATCGACGAGGTCGTCGTCAACGACGGGCACGCCGAAGCCAACGTCACCGCGTTCATGGCCTACGAGCCGCGGGTCCGCTCGACCCGCAGCTTCGACCTGCAGTTCCGCGACGACCAGTGGAAGATCTGCCAGTCACACGCCGGGTAACAACCCCGCGAGCAGACACAGAATCGCCCAATTCCCGGGGGAATTGGGCGATTCTGTGTCTGCTGGGCGCGGAAACCGGTTAGCTGCTGAGGGCTTTGCCGGCGCTGTGCAGGTCGTTGCAGGCCTCGATGACCCGCTCCGTCATGGCCGCCTCGGCCTTCTTGAGGTAGCTGCGCGGGTCGTAGGTCTTCTTGTTGCCGACCTCGCCGTCGACCTTCAACACCCCGTCGTAGTTGGTGAACATGTGCCCGGCGACGGGACGGGTGAACGCGTACTGGGTGTCGGTGTCGACGTTCATCTTCACCACGCCGTGCTGCAGCGCCTCTTCGATCTCGGACTTCAGCGAGCCGGACCCGCCGTGGAAGACGAAGTTGAACGGCTTGGAGCCGGCCGCCAGGCCCAGCTTGGCCGACGCCACCTTCTGGCCCTCGCCCAGGATCTCCGGACGCAGCTTGACGTTGCCCGGCTTGTAGACGCCGTGCACGTTGCCGAAGGTGGCGGCCAGCAGGTACTCGCCGTGGTCGCCGATGCCCAGGGCGTCGATGGTCTTCTCGAAGTCGTCCGCGGTGGTGTAGAGCTTCTCGTTGATCTCGGCTTCCACACCGTCCTCTTCGCCGCCGACGACGCCGATCTCGATCTCCAGGATGATGTTGGCGGCGGCCGCCTTGGCCAGCAGCTCCTTGGCGATGGTCAGGTTCTCGTCGATCGGCACCGCCGAGCCGTCCCACATGTGCGACTGGAACAGCGGGTTCTTGCCGGCCTTGACCCTGTCGGCGGAGATCGCCAGCAGCGGACGCACGAAACCGTCCAGCTTGTCCTTGGGGCAGTGGTCGGTGTGCAGGGCCACGTTGATCGGGTATTTGTCGGCGATGACGTGGGCGAACTCGGCCAGCGCCACCGCGCCGGTCACCATGTCCTTGACGCCGAGGCCCGAACCGAACTCCGCCCCACCGGTGGAGAACTGGATGATGCCGTCACTGCCGGCATCGGCGAAGCCCTTGATCGCCGCGTTGATGGTCTCCGACGATGTGCAGTTGATCGCCGGGAACGCGTAGGAGTTCTCCTTGGCGCGCCGCAGCATCTCGGCGTAGATCTCCGGGGTGGCGATAGGCATGGAACTCTCTCCTCCTGGCTGACCGAACCTGCCCTCGAGTATCTCAGGGACGGTTTCCGCAGCAGCCCCGGGTATGTTGGTGCGTCATGAGCACGACGGTGGCGGCGATGCCCCACATCTTGGATCCGATGTACTGGATCGGGCAGGGCGGGGTATTCGAGCACGCCGTACTGCCGGCCATCCTGGTGATCGTCTTCGTCGAAACCGGTCTGCTGTTCCCGCTGTTGCCGGGCGAATCGCTGCTGGTCACCGGTGGCCTGCTGGCCGCGGCGGGCAACCCCGACATCTGGGTGCTGGCGCCGGCGGTGGCGCTCGTGGCGATCCTCGGCGATCAGACCGGCTATTTCATCGGCCGCCGTCTGGGGCCGGCACTGTTCAAGAAGGAAGACTCGCGCTTCTTCAAGAAGCACTATGTGACCGACTCACATGCCTTCTTCGAAAAATACGGCCCGGTGGCGATCATCCTGGCCCGCTTCGTGCCGTTCGCACGCACCTTCGTCCCGGCGATCGCCGGCGTGTCCTACATGCGCTACCCGGTCTATTTGGCCTTCGACATCGTCGGCGGGATCCTGTGGGGCGCCGGGATGACGCTGACCGGCTATTTGCTGGGTACCAAGGTTCCCGGCATCACCGACCACCTGGAATTGATCATCCTCGGGATCCTGTTCGTCTCGCTGCTCCCGGCGATCTTCTCGGCGACCAAGGCCTACCTGGCGCGCCGGCGGAACCGCGCGGCCGACACACCGGAGGATGAATCCGCGCTCAGTACGCCGACCCCGGAGTAGGTCCGCTCGGGCGGGTCGAGGCCACCGCGTGGGCGGCCTCCATCAGCATCCAGCCCGACAGCTGCACCGAGAGGTCGCGTTCGGGCACCTCGGACTCGTAGACGGCGCCGGCGATGGAGGTGGCCACCGCGCCGTCGGCGCGCGGCAGGTCGGCGGCCCGGTCCCAGAACGCCCCGAACAGCGGCAGCCCGTCCACCGACTGCCGGTAGTCCCATGCCGATTTCGCCGACGTCAGCACCAGCTCGGCGGCGGTGTCGCGCGCGGTGATGTCGGCGGTGGAATCACCCGGCAGGGCGGTGGCCACCAACGCCAGGTACCGGGCGGTGATCCCGGCGAACAGGCCGCCGTCGCCGCCGCCGGCGCCCTTGAGCACCCCGCCGGGGGCCATCTCCTGGTGCACCGCGGCGACCAGCCGGTGCACGCGGGCGGCGTGCCGCGCGCTGTCCGGCGACCCCGTGCGCACCGCCAGCTCGGTCTCCAGGCCCAGCACCACGCCCTGGCAGTAGGTGTACTGGGCCCGCACCAGCGAACCGGCCCTGATGCCGTCGAACACCAGGTGCGTGTCCGGGTCGATCAGGGTGGCATCGATCCAGTCGCCCATCTCCGTCGCGCGCTGGAGCCACTCGGGTTCGCGAGCCAGGAAGATCCCGGCCGGCCCGTTGGCCGGGGCGTTGAAGAAGGGCTCGGTGAACTGTTCATCCTTGCGCCAGGGGATCCCGCCGCCGGCCTCGGGCATCCAGGAGTCGGTCAGTTCCCGGGTCAGGGTGCGCAGCGCACGGTGCCGGTCGATACCGGTGACGGCACAGGCCCGCTGGATGGCCAGCGCCAACCACGCCATGTCGTCGTAATAGGCGTTGCCCCAACGGAATACGTTACGGATCCGGTGGCTGCGGATCTGCCGCTTGATCCGGGTGACCCGCTCGGCTTGCGGGTCGCGGCATTGTGCGTCGACGAGGCAGTCCAGCAGGTGCGCCTGCCACCAGTAGTGCCAGTGCGGGGCGCGCCGGATCGGCGGCCAGGCCACCACGCCCAGCTGGGTGCCCGGTAGATGCCACAGCGCTTTGAGGTGTCTGGCGGTGACGGCGGCCTCGGCGCTGGCGGCCCGATTCGCCCAAAGCAGATCCATAGCCGAAGATCCTGCCCTACCAGCTCAGGTCGCACGGCCACAACCGTCGTTGGCTGCCCGCCCCGGACGCCGCATCAGGTAGGCCAGCGCGACGACCGCCGCGGCGAGCCCGGACAACGCGGCGACACCCAGCGCCCAGCGCGGGCCGAACGCGTCGGCGATCCAACCGATCAGGGGCGCACCGATCGGTGTGGTACCCACCGCGATGGCCAGCCGCAGCGCCATCACCCGCCCGCGCATCACCGGGTCGGTGGTCAGTTGCATCAGACTGTTCGTGGCATTGGTGAACGTCAGCGTGCAGACCCCGATCACCGCGAGCGCGACGCCGAACAGCCAGACTCCGGGCGCCACGGCCGCGAATGCGAAGCCGACGCCCAAGACCGCCGCGCTGATGAGCAGTGACGGGAAGCGGGGCCGTTCCCAGCCCGCGGCGAGCAGTGCCCCGGCGAGCGTGCCGACCGCCATCACCGAGGACAACAGCCCGTATTGGTTTGCGCCGCCGTGGAAGACCGTGACCGACATGGTCGAGATGAAGATCGGGAAATTGAGTCCGAAAGTACCGATCAGAAACAGCATCCACAGGATCGCCTTGAGGTCTGGGCGCGCCCAGACGTAGCGCAAGCCCTCCATGAGGTTGCCCCGGGCCGGTCCGACCGCACGAGGGTTGGGATGGAGTTCGCGCACCCGCAGTAGCCCCAGCGAGGCGAGCACGGCGCCGAAGGACGCCGCATTGATCAGAAACGCCCATCCGGTGCCGACGGCGGCGATCAGCACACCGGCGACGGCCGGGCCGATCATCCGCGCGGCATTGATGGACGCCGAATTCAGCGCCACCGCATTGGAGAGATCGTCGTCTTCCACCAGATCCGAGACAAACGTCTGGCGCGCCGGCATGTCGACCGCGCTGACACAGCCCGACAGCAACGCCAGGACGTAGACGTGCCACAGCTCGACCAGGCCGGTGACGGTCAGGACACCGAGGACGAGCGCCAGGAATCCCAACGCCGCCTGGGTGGCGATCAGGAGTCTGCGCCGGTCGAAACGGTCGGCCGCGTAACCGGTCCAGGGCAGCAAAAGAAGCTGGGGCCCGAATTGCAGGCCCATGACGACCCCGACGGCGGTTCCGCTGCGGGCGGTGAGCTCGGTCAGCACCAGCCAGTCCTGGGCGGTGCGCTGCATCCAGATACCGATATTGGAGACCAGGGCCCCGCCCGCCCAGAGCCGATAGTTGAAGACCTTCAGCGACCTGAATGTGCTTCTGACCATGCCTGGCTTCCCCGTTGATTCACCGTCGCTGCTACCAGGCGTTTTCCAGATTGCCATGCTGGGCGATCCAGGTGTGCATGACGATCCCGGCGGCCACCCCGACGTTGATGCTGCGGGTCGAGCCGAATTGGGCGATCGACACCAGCACGTCGGCGCCGGCGCGCATCTCGTCGCTGAGGCCGGGGCCCTCGGAGCCGAACACCAGCAGGCAGTCCGCCGGCAATGCGGTCTGCTCCAGGCGCACCGCCCCGGCGACGTTGTCCGCCGCGACCACCGTCAGGCCCTGTCGCGCGGCGAAGTCGAGCAGTCCGGCCACATCGTCGTGGTGTTGCAGCCGCTGGTAACGGTCGGTGACCATGGCGCCGCGCCGGTTCCAGCGCCGCCGCCCGACGATGTGCACGGTGTGCACCGCGAACGCGTTGGCGGTGCGCACCACCGAGCCGATGTTGGCGTCATGCCCGAAGTTCTCGATCGCGACGTGAAGGGCGTGCCGCCGGCGGTCGATGTCGGCGATGATCGCCTCGCGGGTCCAGTAGCGGTAGGCGTCGACGACGTTGCGGGCATCGCCGTCCCGCAGCAGCTCCGGGTCGTAGCGCGGGTCGGCGGGCGGCTCGCCCGGCCACGGCCCGACGCCGTTGGCGGGCGGGAACCACTCGGTGGGCCCGGGATGATCCACCGGGTCGTTCACGAGGTCGTCCATACCGCGGCGTGGGTGCCCACCACCGATACCGAGGCGTAGAGCACCGCGGCGCTGATCTCCCCGTGGGTGCACAGCGACGTCGGCACATGCACCGAGTTCAGCGACGCCTCCGGCAGGATCAGCACCGATGAGCCGAAGGCAAGGCAATCCGGGCCCAACCCGGGCATCGGCGTGGACGGTCCGGCGAGGAGCATCAACGGCCCACCGCGTGCCTTCGCGTCGTCCCGGTACTGCGCGGCGAGCGCGTCGGCGGTCAGGCTGATCACCATATATCCGTTGCCCGAGAAGGCTTTCGGGTCCCCGAGGGCGGCCGGCGCCAGCGGCACACCGTCGGCCCGGTAGGCGGCCACACCCTGGGTGGTGAGCACCAGGCCGGTGTCGTAGGGGTTGATCGGCGGCAGCCCCACCGGGAACGCCGCGCCGTAGGCGACGGTGGTGTCCTTGATCCGGTCGGCCGGCGAGTAGGCGTAGATCCCGCGCACCGCGCTGCGTTCCTTCAGCGGGCCCAGGCATACGGTTCCGTCCAACCGATCGGGTTCGCGGTCCGACAGTGGCGTCGGCGTCAACTCCCCCAGCGCGTCGCAGCTGCCCAGTCCGGTGGCCTCCACCGGGCGCGCCGGGGTGCCGTACACCCCGAACCGCAGGTCGTTGGCCGCGGCGTGCTCGGCGTCCGGGTCGGCGAGACGACCCTTGACGTCGATCAGCACGTGGTCGACTTCCCAGCGCAGGTTGGTCAGCGTCAGCTCCCAGCCCAGCAGGGTCAGCGCCTCCCCGAGCCGGGTGCCCTGGGCCCCGTAGGGACCGGTCGCAGCCGGCCCCGAGCAGGCCGTCACGGCGGCAACGGCCAACGTCAGCAACGCCGTGATCAATGTCCGCACAACCGGGCTCAGCCCAATCCGAGCTCGGCCAGGCCGAGCACGCTGCGGTAGGGCACACCCTCGGCCTCGATGGCTTCGGCCGCTCCGGTCGCACGGTCCACCACGGTGGCCACCCCGACGACGTGCCCGCCGGCTTCTCGCACCGCACGCACCGCGGTCAGCGCCGAGCCGCCGGTGGTGCTGGTGTCCTCCACCACCAGGACTCGGCGCCCACTGACCTCGGCGCCTTCGATAAGACGTTGCATGCCATGGGTTTTCACCGACTTACGCACCACGAAGGCGTCGATCGGCCGTCCCGGGGCGTGCATGACGGCGGTCGCGACCGGGTCCGCGCCCAGGGTCAGTCCGCCCACCGCGACGTAGTCCCAGTCGTCGGTGAGCTGGCGGACCAGCCGGCCGATCAGCGCGCCGGCCCGGTGGTGCAGGGTGGAGCGGCGCAGGTCGACGTAGTAGTCGGCTTCGGCACCCGAGGACAGTGTCACGCGCCCGTGGACCACCGAGAGTTCGCGGACCAGTGCGGCAAGTTCGTCGCGTTCGTCGCTGTTAAGTGCGCCCACGGCCCCGCCCGAAGGTGTTGGTCAGTGTCCGCGACAGTCCCCGCGGAATCAGTCGGCTGGCGCCTGCCAGCGCCTTGTAGTGCAGGCCCGGAATGCTGATGATCTCGCCTCGGGCGATGTCGGCCAGGCTGGCTGCGACGACGTCGTCGACCTCCATCCACAGAAACGACGGCAGCGTGGCCATGTCGATGCCTGCGCGCTGGTGGAATTCGGTGTGCACATAGCCCGGGCAGACCACGTGGATGCCCACGCCGGTGCCCTTGAGCCCGCCGGCCAGTCCTTCGGTGAACGACACCACCCAGGCCTTGGACGCCGAGTAGGTGGAGCCGCGCCCGGACAGCAGGCCGGCGACGCTGGCCACATTGACGACGGTGCCGGCGCCGGCGGCGATCATCGCGGGCAGCGCGGCCCGGGTCAGCTGCATCACCGCGGTGACGTTGACGTCCAGTTGGGCCTGCAGCAGCGCGGGGTCGGCGGTCCAGAACTCGCCGGAGGTGCCGAAACCGGCGTTGTTGACCAGCACCCGCACCCCGGCGCGCAGGCGCTCGGCGACCTTGGCCCGGTCGTCGGCGTCGGCCAGGTCGGCGGGCAGCACCTCGACATCACAGCCGTGCCTGCCCCGAAGTTCGGCCGCCATCGCCCCCAGGCGCTCGGCATCGCGGGCCACCAGGATCAGGTCATAGCCGTCCGCGGCATACCGGCGCGCGTAGCCCGCGCCCAACCCGGAGGTAGGCCCGGTGACCAGGGCCGTGGGTCGTGACATGAGGGATAGCGTATGTCAGCGCTGATAGTGCGCGGTCTGCCGCCCGTTGCGGCCGGGGGCTGGGGCGTGCAGCATGCCCGACGGCTCCTCGCGGGCCGTCCGGCGCCGCGGCCGAGGTTCGGCGGCGGTGTTTGCCGATGGTGGAGCGGACGACCGGGGCGCAGACGGCGCCTGCTCGGCGGCGCTGTCCTCCGAAGACTCCACCGCACCGCCCGATCCCAGCGGGCGGCTGGGCTGCCCGTTGCGCCGGGCCGCCGGCTTGGCGGAGGCAGCGCCAGCTTCGACCGGCTGGCGGCGCGGCATCGGCGGCAGCACCCGCAGCAGATCGTTGAACTGGCGCACGCAGCGCAGGCCCTCATCCCACTGGGCGCGGGTGCTGGTGACCGGCATGCTCACCAGGGTCCAGTTCGCCTCGTTCCACATGATCTCCGCGCAGTCCGGGGCGGTGTGGGCGAAGGTGACCATCCGCCGGTCACACGCCCGGCGTGCCGCGTCGAGGTTGGTGGAGTAGACCATCCGCGGGCCGATCGCCCCGAGCAGCCAGATGTCGTTCTCGCGCGGCTCCTTGAGGCCCTTGAGCCGCACGTCGACGACGACGTTGGTGCTGACCTTGCGGTGCAGGGCGATCACCGTTGCGACTTCGTCGAGGTCGAAGATGTAGACCGCCTCGCCGCGGATCTGGCCCAGCACCACGTTGCGCACGGGCGCGTCGCCCACCGTCGACATCACGCCACGTTTCCAGCGTCGCAGGATCTCGGTGGATTCCGGTTCGAAGTCGAAGCCTTGCGAGCGGGCCCAGGACTTACGGCGGCGGCTGCGGCCGCGGCGCTGGTCGAGATCCACGTACAGCAACACGCCCGCGCCGACGAAGCACAGCGCGGACAGCGTGAACCAGAGCGGGACCATCGTGCCTAGCGTATCTGCTGTCGGCCCGGAAGCGAGAACGCTTGCCGGTCACAACCGTGCATCAGGACCGTTCCAACAGGTCAACGTCATGCATCAATGGTATTCGGCCCGACCCCACCGAAGATGGTTTGACCGCCGCCGGCCGGGCTGTAGGAGATGTAGATCGGCTGCTGGGCGAACGGGATGTTGCCGGTGTTCATGGTGTCTCCGGAAGTCACCGTCGGGGAGTTGAAGACCCCGTTCACGTTATGCACCGTGTACTCGTACAGCAGGTTGTTGGTGCCGTGCTGATAGACCGCGATGGTCGTGCCGTCCGGTAGGCCGCCGTTCTGCTGCGGCTGGATGCCGTTGAGCACCGAGGACGGCATGGTGCCGTACACCCCACCGGAGTCGACCACCGCGGAGACCGGCTGGGGCGTCGAGCCGTTGATGCTCAGGTCCAGGGTGGTCCAGGGTGCCCCTGCGACCGCAGTCCCGCCCGTTAACGGGTTGGCGCCGAAGATCAACTCCTTGTCGGCCTGGTCGATCAACAGACCCTTTCCGAGATCCCCCGGGAGGTCGGCGGTCGGAATGTGATCGGGTGTCGGCCCGAGCGCATTGGGTCCGACCCCCAGCACGCCGACGACGTTGGCCGGGCCCAAGTAGTCCTGGATGGACCACGGCCCGAAGATGTTGAAGTCCGCCGGGAAGGCGAACAGCACGGCGTCGACACTGGTGTCGGCGGTGACCGTGTCCCCGGCCGCGTCGGTGAAGGTGACGGTGGTGGGCAACTCCACATAGAAGTAGTCCAGCGCACCGCCGAACTGACCGATGTTGAACCCGGTGGGCAGTCCGGTGATGCCGAACGGGTTGATGTTCCAGATCGGCATCACCAGGCCGGCCGCGCCGGTGTCGACCAGAACGTCCGCTGCCGAGCCGCCGCCCACCGAGACGCTCACCACGGGTTCGGTGGTCGCGTTGACCTCCATGGGGACGGTGAAGGTGTCCGGGACGACGGTGTCCGAGCTTGAGGCGACGGCACTGCCGGCCGTGCTCGTGTCGGCCGCCCCGCCGAACAGCCACTGCTCGAGGTCGTTGATCGGGGTGTAGACCAGGTTCTGGTACCAGCCGTCGAGCAGGGAGTCCAGCGAGGCCAGAGCCGAACCGGGGTCGGTATCGACGGCGATTCCGGGGTCGACCGCACTGAGCGCGTCGATGATCGGCTGAAACAGGTCGTCGAAGTCGGCGTGCGCCGCCGGGGCGGCCCCGAACGCCAGGAACGCCCCGACCGTCGCGGTCGCACCTACCACTTGGCGGCGATGAACTGCCATCTCGGAGACCTCCCCGCGCACGAGGGCCGCGAACAGCCGCGACCGCCCGCGGTCACGCTAACTCCCTATAGGGCGCAGAACACCAGAGGATTCACCCAAGAAACAGCCAAGATTCTCGGGGCTTCAGCGCAGGCCGTTACGCCATCACGGTTCGATGGGAGTGCCACCGATAATGGTCTGCCCGCCGGGCACGAGGTAGTTGATGTAGACCGGCTGCTGGCCGAACAGCCAGTTTCCGGTGTTCATGCCCCCGTTGGCGCCGATCACGACCGGGCTGCGCACCTCTCCCGCCTGGGAACCCACGGTGTAGGAGTACAGCGGCGTTCCGTCCTTGGTGTACACCGCAATCGTCGTCCCGTCGGGCAACGTTCCGTTGGCGGTCGGCGTGACGCCGCCGAGCACCGACGACGGCATGGTGCCGTACACCCCGCCCGAGTCGATCACCCCGCGGACGTCGGTGGGCGTCGAGTCATTGATGCTCACCTTGAGGTCGGCCCACGGTGCACCCTCAACCACCGTGCCCCCCGCCAACGGGTTGTCCCCGAAGATCAATCGGCCGCCCGGCTGGTCGATCAGCACGCCGTTGCCCAGAGTTCCAGGCAGATCGGCGGTGGGAATGTGGTCGGGAGTGGGCCCGAGCGCGTTGGGTCCGATCCCCAGGACCCCGGTGGAGGAGCCGGCCAGGTAGTCGTAAATCGACCAGGAGCCAAAGGGATTGAGGTCTGCGGGGAACGCGAAGAGCACGGCATCGACCGTGGTGTCCGCGGTGACCGTGTCCCCGTTCTCGGCGGTGAACGTGACCGTGGTGGGCAGCTCCAGATAGAAGTAGTTCAGCGCACCGCCGAACTGGCCGATGTTGAACCCGGTGGGCAGGCCGGTGATGCCGAAGGGGTTGATGTTCCAGATCGGCAAGACCAGCCCCGCCGCCCCGGTGTCGACCAGCACGTCCGTCTGCGCGCCGCCGCCGACCGAGACACTGATCACCGGTTGGGTGGTGAGGTTGACGTCCATCGGAACGGTGAAGCTGTCCGGGAGCGTGGTGCTGTCCGCGTCGTAGGCGACAGCACTGCCCGGCAGGTCCGGACCGAACAGCCACGGTGCGATGCCGTGCAGCGGGGTGTAGACCAGGTCCTGGTACCAGCCGTCGAAGAGGGTGTCCAACGAGGCCAGCGCGGAACCCGGCTCGGTAGCGTCGGCAATGCCGGGATCGACCCAGCTGAACGCATCGATGATGGGTTGGAACAAGTCGTCGAAGTCCGCGTTCGCCGCCGGCGCGGTGTTCAGTGGCGCCACGCCCACCGCCAGGAACGCACCTACCGCACCGACTGCCCCGACCAGGCGATGACGACGACCCGACATGACATGCCTCCGGATTAACGACGAAATTGGAAAACATTGGACTTTCTCAGCAGCCGTTACGTTAACCGATTAACTTCGCCACCGCATCTGCACCTACAACCGGGCAAAGAGTAAGGCCCCCGCCGGGCGGCGGGGGCCTTACTCTCAACCGACCGTCAGCCCAGGATCAGCGAGTCGCCGTCGGGGCTGACGTTGACCGGCACGGTGTCGCCGTCATGCACGTCACCGGCCAGCAGCAACTTGGCCAGCTGGTCGCCGATGGCCTGTTGGATCAGCCGGCGCAGCGGCCGCGCCCCGTACATGGGGTCGAATCCGCGCTGCGCCAGCCACTTCTTGGCCGGTAGCGACACCTCCAGGGTCAGCCGGCGCTGCTGCAGCCGCCGGCCCAGCTGAGCCAGCTGGATGTCGACGATCTGCACCAGCTCCTCGGGGTTGAGGCCCTCGAAGATCAGCACGTCGTCGAGCCGGTTGATGAACTCCGGCTTGAACGCGGCCCGCACCGCGGCCATCACCTGCTCGTCGCTGCCACCCGATCCCAGGTTGGAGGTCAGGATCAAGATGGTGTTGCGGAAGTCGACGGTGCGGCCCTGGCCGTCGGTGAGCCGGCCCTCGTCGAGCACCTGCAACAGCACGTCGAACACGTCCGGGTGCGCCTTCTCCACCTCGTCGAAGAGCACCACGGTGTAGGGCCGGCGGCGCACCGCCTCGGTCAGCTGACCGCCCTGGTCGTAGCCGACGTAGCCCGGAGGCGCACCGACCAGCCGTGCCACCGAGTGCTTCTCGCCGTACTCGCTCATGTCGATGCGGACCATGGCCCGTTCGTCGTCGAACAGGAAGTCGGCCAGCGCCTTGGCGAGCTCGGTCTTGCCCACCCCGGTGGGGCCCAGGAACAGGAACGATCCGGTCGGCCGGTTGGGGTCGGCGACCCCGGCCCGGCTGCGCCGCACCGCATCGGCAACCGCCTGCACCGGCTTGCGCTGCCCGACGACCCGCTTGGCGAGCTCGTCCTCCATGCGCAGCAGCTTGGCGGTCTCGCCTTCCAGCAGCCGCCCGGCCGGGATGCCGGTCCAGGCGCTCACCACATCGGCGATGTCATCGGGTCCGACCTCCTCCTTGAGCATGACCTGCTCCCGGGCCTCGGCCTTGGGCAGTGCCGCCTCGAGCTTCTTCTCCACCTCGGGGATGCGCCCGTAGCGCAGCTCGGCCGCCTTGGCCAGGTCGCCGTCGCGTTCGGCACGGTCGGATTCACCGCGCAGCGTTTCCAGCTCTTCCTTGAGTTCCCGCACGACGTCGATGGCGTTCTTCTCATTCTGCCACCGTGCGGTGAGCTCCGCCAATTTCTCCTTGTGGTCGGCCAGCTCGCTGCGCAGCTTCTCCAGGCGCTCCTTGGACGCGGCGTCTTCCTCCTTTTCCAGCGCCATCTCTTCGATCTCCAGGCGGCGCACCAGCCGCTCGACCTCGTCGATCTCCACGGGCCGGGAGTCGATCTCCATCCGCAGCCGGCTGGCGGCCTCATCGACCAGGTCGATCGCCTTGTCCGGCAGGAACCGCGCGGTGATGTAGCGGTCACTCAAGGTGGCCGCGGCCACCAGCGCGGAGTCGGTGATGCGCACCCCGTGGTGCACTTCGTAGCGATCCTTGAGCCCGCGCAGAATGCCGATGGTGTCCTCGGCCGACGGCTCGCCGACGTAGACCTGCTGGAAGCGGCGCTCCAGGGCGGCGTCCTTTTCGATGTACTTGCGGTACTCCTCGAGCGTGGTCGCGCCGACCAGCCGCAGCTCGCCGCGGGCCAGCATCGGCTTGATCATGTTGCCGGCGTCCATCGCGCCCTCGCCGGTGGCGCCGGCGCCGACGATGGTGTGCAGCTCGTCGATGAAGGTGATCACCTGGCCGGCGGCGTTCTTGATCTCGTCGAGGACGGCCTTGAGGCGCTCCTCGAACTCGCCGCGATACTTGGCACCGGCCACCATCGAACCCAGATCCAGCGCGACGACGGTCTTGTCGCGCAGGCTGTCCGGGACGTCGCCGGCGACGATGCGCTGTGCCAGGCCTTCGACGATCGCGGTCTTGCCGACGCCGGGCTCACCGATGAGCACCGGGTTGTTCTTGGTGCGCCGGCTCAGCACCTGCACCACCCGGCGGATCTCGGTGTCACGGCCGATCACCGGGTCGAGCTTTCCCTCGCGGGCGCGGGCGGTCAGGTCGGTGGAGTACTTCTCCAGCGCCTGGTAGCTGGCCTCGGGGTCGGGGTTGGTGACCCGGGCGCTGCCGCGCACCTTGACGAAGGCCTCCCGCAGCGCCTGCGGCGACGCGCCGTGGCCGGTGAGCAGCTTGGCGACATCGGAGTCCCCGGTGGCCAACCCGACCATCAGGTGCTCGGTGGACACGTACTCGTCGTCCATCTCGGTGGCCAGCTGCTGGGCGACGGTGATCGCCGCCAGCGACTCGCGGGACAGCTGCGGTTGCGCGCTGGCTCCGCTGGCCTGCGGTAGCCGGTCCAGTAGGTGCTGGTTCTCGGCGCGGATCGTCGCCGGGACCACACCGACCGCCTCCAGCAGCGGCGCGGCGATCCCGTCGTTCTGAGTCAGTAGAGCCTGCAGCAGGTGTGCGGGCCGGATTTCGGGGTTGCCGGCGGCGGTGGCCGCCTGCAATGCCGCGGTCAAGGCCGCCTGCGTCTTGGTGGTCGGGTTGAACGAGTCCACGACACCTCCATTCGGGGTCAGAGCGGACCCAGAAGGGCCCGACAAAAATGCTTCTCGGCTTGTTCAACGGCGTCAAGGTTGAGTCTGTTCCGCTCAAGTCCATTTTTTTGCCGCATGCGGTCCTGCACGCCAGCGCACTGTCAGGCGCGCTCACCGCCCTGGCCCTGGACTGGGCCGGCGGGCGGCTCCCGGTCAGCCGCACCGGGCTCGGCGGCTACCCAACCGGGCTGGTGCTCGCAGGCCTCGGCGGACGGCCGCGTCCAGAAGTAGAGAGCCAGCCAGGCGCCATAGCCGACGGCCATCCCGGCGTACATCACGGCCGGATCGGTTTGGCCGTGCACGCTGAGGTACAGCACGACACCGGCCAACAGCGCCGGCAGTACCGCCACGGGGCGCCTCACGGCGAACGCACCGGCGACGAGCACGATCGAAATGATCAGCAGACCCGGGCTGATCCGGTGCAGCACGTCGAGCAGGCCGCCCCACCAGCCCCGGGCGTCCGCGCCCCCGTGCGCAGCATGGCCCATGCCGGCGGACGCGGACGCCCCCACGCCCAGCAGCACCAGGATGGCCGGCAGGCAGCAGGCCAGCGTGCAGGTCAAGGCGGCGATGACACCCGCCAGCCCGAACCGGCGGCCCGCCGTGGAGCGCAGCCGGCGCCGATCAGGACATTCTGCTGGGCGTGGCATATCCGCCTTCCGTCGAAACCTTCCGTCGAAACCTTCTGTGAACCTATACCCCGTATGGGTATAGCGCAAGCTCTGTGCTGCTGTCGCCGGCGGACGGCACCGAACCGATACGGTGCTGCCATGACGTCCGGCTTGGGTTCCGTATGGACCGCGTTGATTCCGCTCGCACTGGTGGTGGCGCTCTCCCCGATCACCGTCATTCCGGCGATACTGGTGCTGCACACCCCGCGCCCGCGCGAGACGGGGCTGACCTTCCTGATCGGCTGGCTGGCGGGCCTGGCCGCACTCACCGCGGCCTTCGTAGCGGGATCGGGCCTGCTGGGCGGCCTGGACAAGACACCGCCGGCCTGGGCGTCGTGGTTGCGGATCGCGGTCGGTGCGGCGCTGATCGCGTTCGGCATCTACCGCTGGACCGCCCGGCACGGACACGGCGAGATGCCGGGCTGGATGCGCTCATTCACGACGATGACCCCACTGCGCGCCGGGTTGATGGCCGCGGTACTGGCCGCAATCCGCCCCGAGGTGCTGTTCATGTGTGCCGCCGCGGGCCTGGCCATCGGCAGCGCCGGCCTCGGTGCGGCGGGCGCCTGGCAGGCGGCCGCGTTCTTCGTCGCCGTCGCCGCGTCCACGGTCGTGATCCCGATCCTGGGCTACCTTGCCGCCAGTCACCGGCTTGATCCCGCGCTGGGCCGGCTCAAGGACTGGATGGAGCAGCAGCACGCCGCGCTCGTCGCCGTCATCCTCGTCCTCATCGGTGCGATGGTGACCTACAACGGGATTCACGCGCTGTAGCCGCTAGGGCGCCGGGCCAGCATAAAATCGCGGCCGTGGGCCTAGACGACCGTGACGCGCTGCTGGTGCTGCGCGACGCGTTCGGCACCTCGAACAGCACCGACGGCTTCGTCGGCCGCCTGTTCACCCGCTGGTTCGGAACCGACCCGTCGGCCCGAGATCTGTTCCCGGCCGACCTGTCCGCCGTCCGCGCGGCGTTCGCCCAGGCCATGAGCTGGGTGTACGGCGAGCTGGTCGCCCAGCGCGCCCAAGAGCCCGTCGCGTTCTTGGCGCAACTCGGTCGTGATCACCGTAAATACGGTGTGACGCAACATCATTACGACACCATGGGCCGGGTGCTCTATGCCGCCCTGCGAGACGAGCTGGCTGATGACTTCACGCCCGCGGTCGAGGACGCGGCCCGCGAGTCGCTGAATCTGATCATCGGGGTGATGGGCGGCGCCGCCGACGCCGAAGAGGGCCCGGCCTGGTGGGAGGGCACCGTGGTGGAACACCTACGGGTCTCCCGCGACTTGGCCGTCGTCCGGATCCAGCTGGACCACGCGCTCCCCTATCACCCGGGCCAGTACGTCAAAGTCGAGGTGCCACAGTGCCCCCGCTCCTGGCGCTACCTGTCGCCTTCCATGCCGGCCGACGAGACCGGCGCGATCGAATTCCACCTGCGCGGGGTCCCAGGCGGGCTGGTCAGCACCGCGATCGTCAACGAGACCAGGCCCGGGGACCGCTGGCGACTGTCCAGCCCGCACGGCGGCCTGCATGTCGACCGGGAGGCCGGTGACGTGCTGATGGTGGCCGGCAGCACCGGCCTGGCGCCGCTGCGGGCGATCATCATGGACCTGACCCGGTGGGGTGTGAACCCGCGCGTGCACCTGTTCTTCGGCGGCCGATACCCCTGCGAGCTCTATGACCTGCCTACGCTGTGGCAGATCGCGGCACACAACCCGTGGCTGTCGGCGACCCCGGTGTCGGAGTACCCGGGTGACCCGAACTGGGCCGCCGACTACCCGGACGTGACACCGCCGCGGGGCTTGCACCTGCGGCAGACCGGCCGGCTGCCGGACGTGGTCACCCGCTATGGCAACTGGAGCGACCGCCAGATCCTGATCTGCGGCGGCCCCGAGATGACCCGCGCCACCAAGGCGGCATTGGTCGCCAAAGGCGCTCCCGAGCAACGCATTCAACACGACCCGCTGTCGGAGTGAGAAGTGACCGAATTCGAACCGTGCACATTGGCCGATCCGTCGTCGGATCTTACGGCCACCTTCGTCCCGGGTGCGGTCATGATCGGCACCTCGCTGTCCGACGGCGGGGTGGAGTTGCTCGGCCAGCGCAGGGGCCTGCAGGCTTACGTGTTGGACCACAAGACCATGGGCATCCCGCTGCTGTACCCGTGGGCGAACCGGTTGAGCGGCAAGGAATTCCGCGTCGGCGACACCGAGGTCGCGCTGACCCCCGGCAGCGGCGGAGTGCACACCGACGAGCACGGCGCCCCGATCCACGGCACGCTGGCCGGAGATCCCGGGTGGCGGGTGATAAAGCGATCGGCGACGGCCTTGGCCGCCGAACTCGACTTCGGTTCCCGGCCGGAGTTGTTGGCGTCCTTCCCGTTTCCGCACCGGCTCAGCATGGCTGTCAGCCTTGCGGACCGCACGCTGACGGTGCGTACCACCGTCACCGCCTCCACCGGCACGGCGGTGCCGCTGTGCTTCGGCTTCCACCCGTACCTGCAACTGCCGGACGTTGCCCGCGCGGACTGGCGCATCGAGACGCCGGCGATGCGACATGTGGGCCTCGATGAGCGTGCGCTGCCGACCGGTGAGACGTCGGAATGGCCGCAGACCTCGGACGTCTTGGGCGAGCAGGCGTTTGACGACGGGTTTGATGAAGTGCCGGCCGGGGCGGTGTTCGCGGTCAGCGGCGGCGGTCGGCGCATCGAGGTGCACTTCGAGCAGGGTTACCCGGCGGCACAGATCTACGCGCCGACCACCGAGGACGTGATCTGCTTCGAACCGATGGCCGCGCCCACCGACGCGCTACGCCGCGGCGGCTACCGGATGGCCCGCCCCGGCGAACCCGGCGTGGCCCAATTCTCGATCCGAGTCCGTTGACTCTGCGCCTACGGAGCAAAAGTGCGAGTAGGGCACGCCGTAGACGCAGAGTCAACCAGAAGAAATCACCTACGCGGCTGCCAGACCACCACGGCGGTGCTCTTGGGCATCACCGCGATCTCGCGGCGCTGCTTGGCGCGCAGGGTCTCCAGCTCGGCCGCCATCTCCTTGACCCGCGACTGCAGCGCCTCGACCTGGTTGGTCAGCTCGATGATCCGTTTGATCCCGGCGAGGTTGACGCCCTCATCGTGGGAGAGGCGCTGCACCTCGCGCAGCAGGTCGACATCCCGCTCGGAGTAGCGGCGTCCGCCGCCGGAGCTGCGGCGCGGGCTGACCAGACCGATCCGGTCGTAGGTCCGCAGCGTCTGGGCGTGCATACCGGCCAGCTCGGCTGCCACCGAGATCAGGAAGGTACGCGAGTTCTCCGATTTACTCATGATCGGTTCCCCGCCCATCCGGCCCTCGGGTCGAACCCGCTGGCCCGCTCGGCTGCCGCATACGCCTCGAGTGCCTCCTGCGCGGGCCCCTCCAGGTTCGGCGGGACCGCGACCTTCACCTTGACCAGTAGATCACCGTGGCCACCGCCGCGCTTGGGCACACCGCGCCCGCGCACCCGCAGAATCCGGCCGTCGGCGGTTCCCTTGGGCACCCGCACACCGACCTTGCCGTCCAACGTCGGCACCGAAAGCGTGGTACCCAGGGCGAGTTCGGAGAAACTGACCGGGATGGTGACCGTCAGGTCATCCCCGTCGCGGCCGAAGACCTTGTCCGGACGCACCCGGACCGTCACGTACAGATCGCCCGACGGCGCTCCCCGCAGACCCGCCTCGCCTTGGCCGGCCAGCCGAATCCGTTGGCCGTCTTCGACGCCCGGTGGGATCCGCACGTTGATGGTGCGGGTGCGGGCCGCGCGCCCGGTTCCCTTGCACTCCGAGCACGGGTGCTCGATGATCGACCCGCTGCCGCGGCAGTCCGTACACGGCTCGGAGAACCCGAAGGCACCCTGGTTGCTGCTGATCACTCCGGATCCGTTGCACGACGAGCACACTCGCGGGCTGGTGCCCGGCCGGGCGCCACTGCCGTGACAGTTGGTGCACGGCGCGGCACTGGTCAGCCGCAGCGGCATCTCCACGCCCTTGGTGGCTTCCAGGAAACTCAGTTCAGAGTCGGTCTCCAGGTCGTTTCCGCGCCGCGGCCGGCTGGGCCGCTGCTGGGCGCCGCGGCCGAACAGGCCGCCGAAGAGATCACCGATGTTGGCGCCACCGGTCTGGCCGGCGGCGCCGAACAGGTCGTTGAGGTTGAACTCGCTGCCGTCGCCGCCGGTGGTGAACCGATCGAAATTGCCGCCACCGAACCCGCCGCCGTTGAAGCGCCGTCCGAACCCGCCGCCGGCGAACAATCGCCGGGTCTCGTCGTACTCCTTGCGTTTTGCCTCATCGGACAAGACGCTGTAGGCCTCGGAGACGGCCTTGAACCGCTCCGCGGCAGACGGGTTGTTGGGGTTGCGGTCCGGATGCAGTTCGGACGCCAGCTTGCGGTAGGCGCTCTTGATCTCTTTCTCGCTGGCGTCGGAGGAGACGCCCAACTCCTTGTAGAAGTCTTTCTCGACCCATTCACGCTGAGCCATGACGCGTCACCTCCTCACCTTGATCAATTGTCGTCGCCGGCGTCTTCGTCGTCACCTCGGGTCTGGTCGTCGCTGCCCTCGTCACCGTCCGGAACGGTGTCCACCACGCCGACCATCGCGTGGCGCAGCACCTGGTCACCGAGTTTGTAGCCCTGCCGCAGGACGGTGCCGATCACCGAATGGGTTCCGTCGCCCTCGTGCTGGACGGCCTCGTGCAGCAGCGGGTCGAACTCTTCGCCCTCGGCGCCGAACGCCGCCAGACCCAGCCCGGTGAGCACGCCGGTCAGCTTGTCCGCGAACGCCTTCAGCGGCCCGGATTCCAGGTCGCCGTGACTACGGGCGCGGTCCAGGTCGTCGAGGATCCCCAGCAGTTCGGTCACCACCGCGGCCTTGGCCCGGTCGGCGACGCCCTGCTGGTCGCGCAGCGCCCGCTTGCGGTAGTTGGCGAAATCCGCCTGTACCCGCTGCAGGTCGGCGGTCAGCTCCGCAACCTGGTCGACCTCACCGGCTTGGTCGTCGCCGGCGGCCGGTTCCGCCGGCGCCGGCCCACTTGGGGCCGGCCCGGCAGAACTCGCGCGCACCTCACCGGTTTCCGGGTCGATACGCCGCTTGTCGGTCACGGTGATCGTCTCCGGAGACGGATCGCGTGAATCTCCTTCGCTCACTTGGTGTCTCCGTCATCGACTACTTCGGCATCCACGACGTCATCGGCACCGGCGGACGCACCGCCGTCTGCCCCGGCGGCCTGCTCGGCCTGGGTGGCCTCATAGATCGCCTGACCCAGCGCCTGCGACTCGACGCCGAGCTTCTCCATCGCGGCCTTGATGGCACCGATGTCGGTGCCCTCCAGCGCCTTCTTCGCGTCGCCGATCGCACTGTCGACCTTGGCCAGCGTGTCCTCGGGGACCTTGGAGCCGCCCTCGGCTTCACGCTGCTCCTTGACGAACTTCTCCGTCTGGTAGACCAGCGACTCGGCCTGGTTGCGAACGTCGGCCTCTTCGCGACGCTTGCGGTCCTCGTCGGCGTGCGCCTCGGCGTCCTTGATCATCCGGTCGATCTCCTCCTGGGACAGGCCGGAGCCCTCCTGGATCTTGATCGTGTTCTCCTTGCCGGTGCCCTTGTCCTTGGCGGTGACGTGCACGATGCCGTTGGCGTCGATGTCGAAGGTGACCTCGATCTGCGGGACACCCCGCGGGGCCGGCGGGATACCGGTCAGCTCGAAGGAGCCGAGCAGCTTGTTGTGCGAGGCGATCTCGCGCTCACCCTGGTAGACCTGGATCTGCACCGACGGCTGGTTGTCGTCGGCGGTGGTGAAGGTCTCACTGCGCTTGGTCGGGATCGTGGTGTTGCGCTCGATCAGCTTGGTCATCACGCCGCCCTTGGTCTCGATACCGAGCGACAGCGGGGTGACGTCAAGCAGCAGAACGTCTTTCACCTCACCCTTGAGCACGCCGGCCTGCAGCGCGGCGCCCACGGCGACAACCTCGTCGGGGTTGACGCCCTTGTTGGGCTCCTGGCCGCCGGTCAGCTCCTTGACCAGGTCGGTCACCGCGGGCATCCGGGTGGAACCACCCACCAGCACCACGTGGTCGATCTCCGACACCGAGATACCGGCGTCCTTGATCACCGACTGGAACGGCTTGCGGGTGCGGTCCAGCAGGTCCTGGGTGATCCGCTGGAACTCCGACCGGGTCAGCTGCTCGTCGAGGAACAGCGGGTTCTTGTCGGCGTCGACGGTGATGTAGGGCAGGTTGATCGACGTGCTCTGCGAGCTCGACAGCTCGATCTTGGCCTTCTCGGCCGCTTCGCGCAGCCGCTGCATCGCCATCTTGTCCTTGGTCAGGTCGATGCCCGAGGTGCCCTTGAACTTGTCGACCAGCCAATCCACGACGCGGTCATCCCAGTCGTCGCCACCGAGGTGGTTGTCACCGGAGGTGGCACGGACCTCGACCACGCCCTCGCCGATCTCCAGCAGCGAGACGTCGAAGGTACCGCCACCGAGGTCGAACACCAGGATGGTCTGTTCCTTCTGGCCCTTGTCCAAGCCGTAGGCCAGCGCGGCCGCGGTCGGCTCGTTGACGATGCGCAGCACGTTCAGACCGGCGATCTGGCCGGCTTCCTTGGTGGACTGACGCTGGGCGTCGTTGAAGTAGGCGGGCACGGTGATGACCGCGTCGGTGATGTCCTCACCGAGGTAGGCCTCCGCGTCACGCTTGAGCTTCATCAGCACGCGGGCGCTGATCTCCTGCGCGGTGTAGTTCTTGCCGTCGATCTCGACTTTCCAGTCGGTGCCCATGTGGCGCTTGACCGAGCGGATGGTGCGGTCAACGTTGGTGACCGCCTGGTTCTTGGCGGGCTGGCCGACCAGCACCTCGCCGTTGCGGGCGAACGCCACGACCGACGGGGTCGTGCGCGAGCCCTCCGAGTTGGCTACGACGACGGGATCGCCGCCCTCCAGCACCGAGACGCAAGAGTTGGTGGTCCCGAGGTCGATTCCGACCGCACGAGCCATTGTGGTTTCCTCCCTGATAGACGCTTCCCTAGTCTGAGCGGACTGCGCTCAAGGATGCGCCTGCGGCGGCCCTGCTGTCAACCCAGACTTGAGTGTTAGTGACTCAACTTGTCGTAGTGGTCAACGGGGCGGATTCGGAGTTTGTTCCCGGGAGACGGTCAGCTGCTCACGACGGTCATGATCCCCGGTGGCGCGTCGAGGGCCTGGAGGGTTCGCGCGGCTGCGATGTCGATGTGCACGCGTGGCGCCGGCGGGAGTTTCTGCTGGTAGTAGGTGCCGGGCCCGTAGAAGAATCCGTAGCGTAGGACCACGCCGTGCGCCGCGAGCACGGCTTCCTCGAGTGCGACCACCGCGTCGGCTTCGAGCCCGGGGCGCATCGTCCACGCGACGCTTTGGGCGACGATCTTCGTCGGCGACAAGCCCTCCAGCGCGCCGATGAGGTTGCGGGTGCCCTCCACCCGTATCCGGGCATTGAGCGCGGACTCCTCGGGCAGATCATCCAGGTCGTCGGGAAGATCCGTCAGCTGATGCAGAACCAGGTCGGGTGAGAAGGCGCGAACGGCGCCGGTCAGGGCCGGACGGTCGAAGACGTCGCAGACGATCGGTTGGGCACCCAGGAAAGCCAACCCGTCGGCCTTCCCGGCCGACCTCGTCAGTGCCCCGACGGTATGGCCCGCCTCGATGAGCAGCGGTACGAGCCGACTGCCGATCACACCCGAGGCGCCCGCGAAGAAGATCCGCCTGCCGCCTCCGGCGGCGCTCATCCCGCGACCTTCGCGGCCAGGGCCGCCAGCTTGGCGTCGAGCCCTTCGGCGGCCGCGAGCAGCGCCGGGTGGGGTGCTATGACCATCAGTGATGAGGGCTTGACATAGGTCAAACTGCTGCTGCCGTCGTCCTCGCCGACGATCAGCAACTCCACCGGCGCGAACAGGCCCGCCGTCACGTCGTGGCGCAACATCGTGATCGCGATCAGCGGGTTGCCGATAATGACCCGCAACGCTGCCCGGTCGATGCCCGCCTTGGCGATCCAGCCGCCGTGATCGAAGACCGCGAACAGCATGAACCCGCTCGATCCGACGTGGGTTTGGACTTCATTGCGATACGAGTCCCAGCTCAGGAAATTCCTCGCGATGTCATCGATCGGCACCGGCCGACCGCCGACGTCGGCGAACAATGCGGCCACCAGCTCGTCGTAGCTCTTCGTGCTCGCATAGCGCACCCGCACTCCGGAGAAGCGGACCTCGCTCGGATCAGACCGCGACACGATCCACCTCCTCGGCATCGGCGGGCGCGAATTCCTCGAAGCGGTCCTGAAGAGGGGCGCGGGGTGTGCGGTCCACCAGCAGGCTCAGCAGTTCCGGACGGCTGTAGTGGCCGCGGGCGTCCATCTGCGACTTGCGCGCATCGATCAACGAGAAGTCCAGGTCGGCGATCACCTCACCTTCGCCGGAACGCAGTGGCTCGCCGAGCAGTTCACCGTGCGGACTGATGATCGCGGTGAAGCACCCGCCCGAGATCGGGCCGATCGGGCACCCGGTGTCGGCCATGATCCGGGCCTGCTGGTCGGCGTCCAGCCAGGCCGTGGAGTTCACGACGAAGGCACCCGATTCGAGTGCGTGATTGCGCACGCTGAACTCGGCCTGTTGCGCGAACAACTCCCCGGCGAACGAACCCGGCCACATGCCCGAGTGGATCTGCTCGCCGTCGCCGATCAAGGCATAGCGGGCCAACGGGATGTAGTGCTCCCAGCAGGCGAGCTGCCCGACCCGTCCGACCGCGCTGTCGACGGCACGCAGACCGCTGCCATCACCCTGCCCCCAGATCATCCGCTCGTGATACGTCGGCATGATCTTGCGCCGCCGCTGCAGCAGGGTGCCGTCCGCATCGAACAGCAGCTGGGTGTTGTACAGCGAGCCGCCGTCGCGCTCGGTCACACCGATGGAAACCACCATTGCGGCTTGTCTCGCCGCGGCCGCGATCGCGTCGATCTCCGGTGATGGGATCGTCACGGCCTGCTCCATCAATGTGAGGTGTTGCGGACGCATCTCGAACGGACGCTGCACGAACGCGAAGTACGGGTAGTACGGGATCACCGTTTCGGGAAAGACCGCGAACCGCACACCGTGGTGCGACAAGTGCTCGATCCATTCCACCACTCGTTCGACGGTTCCTTCCCGGCTGTAGAGCACCGGGCTGATCTGTACGGCGGCGGCTCGGATCTCATTCATTGTCGTCAAACCTTCTTTCATGTGTGCGTTCTAGTCGAGGCGCTCGATGATCGTGGCGTTGGCCATGCCGCCGCCCTCGCACATCGTCTGCAATCCGTAGCGTTTTCCGCTGTGCTGCAACGCGTTTACCAAGGTGGTCATCAGGCGTGCGCCGCTGGCGCCCAACGGATGCCCGATCGCGATGGCGCCGCCGTTGACGTTCGTCTTCGCCAGATCTGCGCCGGTTTCCCTCGCCCAGGCCAGCACCACCGGGGCGAACGCCTCGTTGACCTCGAACAGGTCGATATCGGCCAGCCTCAACCCGGCACGCCGCAATACCTTCTCGGTGGCCGGTATCACCCCGGTGAGCATGTAGAGCGGATCCGAGCCGACGACGGTGGTGGTGTGGATTCTCGCGAGTGGCCGCAGGCCCATCTTGCGGGCGACTTCGCCGCTGGCGATCAGCAGCGCTGCACTGCCGTCGGACAGCGGCGACGAGTTACCGGCGGTGATCTCCCAATTGATTTGCGGGAAGCGCGCTTCCACGGCCTCGTCGTAGAACGCCGGACGCAACGCCGACAACGTCTGGACGGTGGTGCCGGGCCGGATGATCTCGTCGGTGGTCAGGCCTGCGATCGGAACGAGCTCGTCGTCGAAGAGCCCCTCCTTGGTCGCCCGCGCCGCCTTCTCGTGGCTGGCGGCGGAGAACTCGTCGAGTTCGGCCCGGGAGAGGCCCCACCGGGCGGCGATCAACTCGGCGCTGATGCCCTGCGGCACCAGCCCTTCGGGGTAGCGGCGCGTCATGTCCTCGCCGAACGGGTTGCTACCCGGTAGCACCGAGCTGCCCATCGGGACACGGCTCATCGACTCCACCCCGGCCGCGATGACGATGTCATAGGCGCCGGCCAGCACGCCCTGGGCCGCGAAGCTGATCGCCTGCTGACTGCTGCCGCATTGCCGGTCGATGGTGGTGCCGGGAACCGACTCGGGAAATCCCGCCCCCAGCAATGCATTCCGGCCGATGTTGACGGTTTGATCGCCCACCTGGGTGACCGCACCGGCGATGACGTCATCCACCCGAGCCGGATCGATGCCCGTTGTCCGCATCAGTTCCCGCAGGCTGTGCGCCAGCAGGTCGGCAGGCAGGACGCCGTGCAGAGCGCCGCCCGGCTTGCCCTTGCCGATCGGGGTGCGAACGGCACCGACGATGACGGCGTCACGGCCTTGGTATCCGGTCATCGCGCATCCTCCCGCTAGCTGAGTATTGTTCTCTATACCTAGCTATACACCCTGGGTATAGTAGAGTCAACTCAGGAGTGAGGTGATCGAGATGACTTTTCTGCAGGGGTCCCTCGCCGACCGGGATTCCTGGTCGGCGATCGGGCAGTGCCCGGTCGAAAAGACCATGGCTGTCGTCGGCACCAAGTCCGCGATGCTGGTCATGCGGGAGGCGTACTACGGCACCACCCGCTTCGATGACTTCGCCCAGCGGGTGGGTATCACCAAGGCCGCGACCGCCACCCGGTTGGCCGAGCTGGTCGATCTCGGATTACTGGCCCGGCAGCCCTACCGTGAGCCGGGCCAGCGCAGTCGCGACGAATACGTCCTGACCGAGGCCGGGATCGATTTCATGCCGGTGGTCTGGGCGATGTTCCAGTGGGGGCAGCGCCACCTGCCCAACCGCGGCAGGATCGGCCTGACCCATCTGGGCTGCGGCGCCGACGTGTCGGTCGAGCTGCGCTGCGCCGAAGACCATCGGGTGGAGCCCGGCGAGCTGGGTGCACGGCTGGTCAAGCCGGGGGGCGGTGCGCACTGATCCTCGCCGGCCGGCGCCGCCGCCCAACCGGCCGTCGGCGGCCTTCTTCTGGTTCGAGAACGTCTTGAGCCCGCTCGCCGGCGTAAACTCCGACCGGACTGTCGCGGCTGTCTAGCTGGCAACGTGCGGCCACCTCTGACACCATGAGCGCGATGTCCCACGCCCCCGACCCTCGCCTGCCTTCGCCGGCCGTCCTGGCCCGCGAAGACGAGGGCTATCACAAAGATCTCCACCCGCGCCAGGTACAGATGATCGCCATCGGCGGGGCGATCGGCACCGGGTTGTTCCTGGGCGCCGGCCGGCGCCTGCACGAGGCCGGCCCCAGTTTGTTTCTGGTCTACGGGATCTGCGGCGTCTTCGTCTTCTTCATCCTGCGAGCACTTGGCGAGCTGGTACTGCACCGTCCCACGTCGGGGTCCTTCGTGTCGTATGCGCGCGAATTCTTCGGTGAGAAAACAGCTTTTACGGCGGGTTGGCTGTACTTCGTGAACTGGTCGATGACCGGCATCGTCGACACCACCGCGATCGCGACGTATTTCCACTACTGGGGTGTGTTCCACGTCTTTCCCCAGTGGGTGCTGGCACTGATCGCGCTGGTGACGGTGGTGTCGATGAACCTGATCTCGGTGAAGCTCTTCGGCGAGCTGGAGTTCTGGGCCGCGCTGATCAAAGTGGTGGCTCTGATGACGTTCCTGGTCGTCGGGACGGTGTTTCTGGGCGGGCGCTTTCCGGTCGAAGGCCAGTCCACCGGCCTGCACCTGTGGGTGGATAACGGCGGGTTCCTGCCGACCGGAATACTGCCGGTGGTGCTGGTCACCTCGGGTGTGGTGTTCTCCTATGCCGCTGTCGAGTTGGTCGGCACCGCCGCCGGCGAGACCGCCGACCCCGAACGGATCATGCCGCGGGCGATCAATTCGGTGGTGGCCCGGATCGCGATCTTCTACGTCGGCTCGGTGGTGCTGTTGGCACTCCTGCTGCCCTACACCGCGTACAAGCACGGTGAGAGTCCGTTCGTCACGTTCTTCGCCAAGATCGGGTTCACCGGCGCGGGCGGCCTGATGAACCTGGTGGTGCTCACCGCCGCGTTTTCCAGCCTCAACGCCGGCTTGTACTCCACCGGGCGGATCCTGCGGTCGATGGCGGTTAACGGCAGCGGGCCGAAGTTCACCGCACCGTTGTCCAGCAACGGCGTGCCCTACGGCGGGATCCTGTTGACCGGCATGATCGGCCTGCTCGGGGTGGCACTGAACGCCGTCGTCCCGGAGCATGCCTTCGAAATCGTGCTCAACATCGCGGCTTTGGGCGTGATAGCGGCGTGGGCGACGATTGTGGCCTGCCAGCTGCGATTCTTCGCTTTGACGAAGAGAAGCGACCTGCAACGGCCGGCATTTCGCATGCCGTTGGCCCCCTACAGCGGCTACGCCACACTGGCCTTCTTGGCCGCGGTGCTGGCACTGATGATGTTCGACCCCGAGTACGGCGTCTGGATTCGCACCGCGGTGCTCGTCGGGGCACCGGCGCTGGCGCTTGGCTGGTTTCTGGTGCGCGACCGCGTGACGTCCGCGGCCGAACCACCGCCCACCTCGCCCGAGCAACCGCCTGCGGTGACAACACCGGCCGAAACCGACGAGTAGGAGGTCGAAAAGGCATGTCCCCCAACCGGTATGCGGCCAAACCTCCGCTGTATGGCATGGCACTGGTGTTCTGCGCGATCGCGATCGTGGCCATCACCGCCTATCTGCACGTCGGCTGGTGGTCGGTGCTGGGCTACGGCCTGGCCGCGGTGACTGCGGTGACCGGTGGAGTGTTGGCGTTCCGGGATTTCTCGTAGCCGGCCCCCGCTCGCCCGCGAGTCACTACAGCCACTCGTGTCACATGATGCGTAGGCTGGGCGTCAACCTATGTCAGCGGGGGAGTGTGTGCGGGTAGCGGATCAGGTGAGAACGAAGTCAATCGGACAGCTGACGCTGATGGCCGCACTGCTGCTGGCCGGCTGCACCTCCACCATCGACGGTGACCCGACCGCGGCTCCCGGCGGCGGCGGGCCGGCGGAGCCGTCCTTCCGCACGCCCCGTCCCACCACCGCACCGCCGAGCACCCCGGCTCCCTCCAAGCCGCCCCCCGCCAGCACCCCGAACAAGCCGGGTGACGCCATTTTTCTCCCGCCCGACGACAAGGGTTACGTCTTCATCGAGACGAAGTCCGGCAGGACCCGCTGCCAGATCTCGACGCCGCAGGTCGACTGCGAGGCGGAGTTCACCAACACCCCGCTCAAGGACGGCCAGCACGCCAACGGCGTCAGTGTCAGTTCGGACGGCACCGTGCAGTGGGTGCTGGGCAACCTGGGCGACATCCCGGTCGTCACCATCGACTACCTGACCTACGTGGCGCAGGGCTGGACGATCAAGGCCGACATCGACGGCACCCGGTTCACCAACGAACGCACCGGCCACGGCATGTTCGTCAGCATCGACGACGTCGAAACGTTCTGACCTCCGGCGCCGGTCGCCGGACACCGCTTTCGATTACGATCGCTGGAATGGCGCGCTTCGGATCTTCAGACGGCTCCGGCACACCCGGCGACGACCCGACCCGATCCACCCAGTACTCCCGAAGCGGCCCTCAGCCACCCGGGCCACCGCCGGCCCCGTTCGGCCCCGCCGGCCCGCGGCAGAACCCCGGCGATCCGGGCTATCACCCCGGCAATGCACCGACCCAGTACAACCCCGCCTATAACCCGTTCGAACAGCAGCCCGCCTCCGATGCCGACACCGCCGGTTTCGCCGCGGCTACACCCACGCCGTGGTTTCGCCGGCGGTCGGTGCTGACCGCCTGGTTCGGGCTCATCGCGGTGATGCTCGGCCTGGTGATCTGGGGCATTGTCCAGCTGACCAGCCGCGGACCCGGGGGCGGCAGTACCGCACCGGAGACCAGCTCGTCGAGTACCACCAGCACGACCACGAGCAGCTCAACGACGACGACCACCACCACCACCACCACGGAGAGTTCCTCGAGCACCTCGGCACCGGCGGCCCCGCCCCGGCAGGCTCCCCCGCAACAGGCGCCGCCCCAGCAGCCGCCGGCCCCCGGCGATTCGCACCACCGCCGCCCGCACCTGCCGCCACTGCCGTCGGTGATCACCATTCCGCCGATCCCCAAGGTTCCGGAGCTGCCGACGGTGATCACCATCCCGCCGCGCCGGTAGCGGCCGCATCGCCCAGTACTCTCGCATGCGACCGCAGCGCACGCCGGCTTGGCTCGGGATCGATCTGGTGGCCGTTGTGTTGTTCTGCGCCCTCGGCCGCCGCAGCCACGACGAGGGCGTCGATCTCGGCGGCTTGGCGGCCACGGCCTGGCCGTTCCTCAGCGGTACGGTGCTGGGCTGGGTGGTGTCCCGCGGCTGGCGCCGGCCCACGGCACTGGTGCCCACGGGGCTGATCGTCTGGATATCGACGGTGCTGGTCGGCATGATCTTGCGCCAGGCGACGTCGGCAGGTGTGGCGTGGACGTTCGTGGTGGTCGCATCGACGGTGACCGCCGTCTTGCTGCTCGGCTGGCGGGCCGCGGTCGAGTTCCTCGCGCGACGGACTGGCACCGGTCGGGGGTGACCCGGCCGCCGGACCGGTAGACGGCACAGCTACTCGTCAGGTGGTATCGCGGCATTTCGTCAGCCGCGGCACCTACCATCGGGTCGCGTGGAACGAACGCCGGACGATCCGAACGACGAACCGACCCGGATGGCCGGTTACGACTACCGCGGGAGCGGCGACTACGGCGAACCGGCGGGCTACTACGGCGAGTACCGCGAACCCGCCGAGCCGCAAGTCAGCTGGTCCCAACCTCCCGAACCGCCACCGACGCCCTGGTACCTGCAGCCGGTCGCGCTGATCGGCTGGGGTGTGCTGACGGCGCTGCTGATCGCCGCACTGGTGTGGGGCATGGTCCGGCTGGTGAACAAGAACCCTGGGGACACCACACCGGCGACGACGTCGGTCACCGTCACCACGGTGGCGCCGGGCGAGTCACCGGTCGCGCCTGCGCCGGTCGCGCCGGAGACCACGACGGACGACAACACGCCGCCGGCCACGACAACCGAGCCGTCTTCCAGCTCCGAAACGCCCACGACCACCACCGAATCGCCGACCACCACCACGACGGCGCCGACCACCACCGAACCCCCGACCACGACGGCCCAGACCACGACCCAGGCGCCCACCACCACGACCGCTGCGGCCGAACCGCCGTCGGAGATCGTCATCCCGCTGCCGCCCGGACTGTGAACGGCCCCCTCACGCGCCGAGAAAGCCCCTCCAAACCCTCGCCAGCCGATACAGTTAGGCCAGCCTGCGTCGCGCTGGGCCGGAGCGGGGTGGCACTATGAGCGAGCATCAAGCTGCGCTTGAACTGGTATTGCGCAAGATTGGCGGTAAGTTACCCGTCAGTAACCATAACTAAGTTACTGACCGGTAACTTGTGAATGGGAGAGGCGCTCCGTGACCGAGAATGTCCAGATGATGATCAGGCTGGTGGTCGGCCTGTCCATGACGGTGCTCGTCGGCTATTTCTCCGCGCGCCGGGTGTTCTGGTTGTACCGGCTGGTGATGACCGGCCAGAAGGTCGGGGCTGAACGCACCAGTGACGTCGGCCGGCGGGTCTGGACGCAGATCCGCGAGGTCGCCGGCCAGGCGAAGCTGCTGAAGTGGTCGATCCCCGGAATCGCGCACTTCTTCACCATGTGGGCGTTCTTCGTCCTGCTGACGGTCTACATCGAGGCCTACGGCCAGCTGTTCAAGCACGACTTCGCGATCCCGGTCATCGGCCACTGGGACGCGCTGGGCTTCCTGCAGGACTTCTTCATCACCGCGGTCACCCTGTCGATCTTCGCGTTCATGATCATCCGCATCATCCGCAACCCCCGCGAGATCGGCCGGGCGTCCCGCTTCTACGGCTCGCACAACGGCGGTGCCTGGCTGATCCTGGTGATGATCCTCAACGTGGTCTGGACGTTCCTGCTGCTGCGCGGGGCCGCGGTCAACACCGGGAGCCTGCCCTACGGCAACGGGGCGTACCTGTCACAGCTGATGGGCAAGATCATGGCGCCGCTGGGGCTCTCGGCCAACGAGACCATCGAGACCGTCTCCCTGCTGCTGCACATCGCGGTGGCGCTGGCGTTCCTGATCATCGTGCTGCACTCCAAGCACCTGCACATCTTCCTGGCCCCGATCAACGTCACCTTCAAGCGGCTGCCCAACGGGTTGGGCCCGCTGCTGCCGATCGAGTACGAGGGCGAGGCGCTGGACTTCGACAACCCGCCGGAGGACGCGGTGTTCGGCCGCGGCAAGATCGAAGACTTCTCTTGGAAGGGCATGCTCGACTTCGCCACCTGTACCGAGTGCGGTCGCTGCCAGTCGCAGTGCCCGGCCTGGAACACCGGCAAGCCGTTGAGCCCCAAGCTGCTGATCATGGATCTGCGTGACCACTGGATGGCCAAGGCGCCGTATCTGCTCGGCACCGCGGACGCGCCGGACATGGACATCGACCTTGCCGACGCCAAGCCGTTGGCGGGCCACCACGTGCCGGAGAAGGGTTTCGAGCGCATCGGCGGCTCCGGCCCCGAGCAAGCGGTCCGGCCGCTGGTCGGCACCGCTGAGCAGGGCGGCGTGATCGACCCCGACGTGCTGTGGTCGTGCACCAACTGCGGTGCCTGCGTCGAGCAGTGCCCGGTGGACATCGAGCACGTCGACCACATCCTGGACATGCGCCGCTACCAGGTCCTGGTGGAGTCGGAGTTCCCCTCCGAACTCGCGGTGCTGTTCAAGAATCTCGAGAACAAGGGCAACCCGTGGGGGCAGAACGCCAGCGAGCGGACCTCCTGGATCGACGAGCTCAACTTCGACATCCCGGTCTACGGCCAGGACGTCGACAGCTTCGACGGGTTCGAGTACCTGTTCTGGGTGGGCTGCGCGGGCGCCTATGAAGACCGGGCCAAGAAGACCACCAAGGCGACCGCTGAGTTGCTGGCCGCGGCCGGCGTGAAGTTCCTGGTACTGGGCACCGGCGAGACCTGCACCGGTGACCCGGCCCGGCGGTCCGGCAACGAGTTCCTGTTCCAGCAGCTGGCCACCCAGAACGTCGAGATGCTCAATGAGGTGTTCGACGGTGTGGACAAGCCGGACCGCAAGATCATCGCCAGCTGTCCGCACTGCTTCAACACCATCTCCCGCGAATACCCGCAGCTGGGCAGCGAATACACGGTGCTGCACCACAGCCAGGTGCTCAACCGGCTGATCCGCGACAAGAAGCTGATTCCGGTCACTCCGATGTCGCGGGACGTCACCTACCACGACCCGTGCTTCCTGGGCCGCCACAACAAGGTCTACGAGCCGCCGCGTGAGCTCGTCACGGCCTCGGGCGGCAATCTGGTGGAGATGCCGCGTAACCGCGACCGCTCGTTCTGCTGCGGGGCCGGCGGAGCGCGGATGTGGATGGAAGAGCACATCGGCAAGCGGGTGAACCACGACCGCGTCGACGAGGCACTGGCCACCGGCGCCACCACCATCGCAACCGCGTGCCCGTTCTGCCGGGTGATGATCAGCGACGGCCTCGACGACCGTATCGAGGCCTCCGGTCGCACCGGGGTGGACGTGCGGGACATCGCGCAGATCCTGCTGGACTCGCTGGATCTGTCCGGAGTGACGTTGCCGGCCAAGGGCACAGCGGCCGAGGCCGCCGCCAAGCGTGCCCCGAAGAAGGAGGCGCCGGCCGCTCCGGCCGCCACCGCCACCGCGACGGTGGAGAAGAAGCCGGCCGAGGCGCCGGCGGCCGAGGCCAAGACCGCGGCCCCGGTCAAGGGGCTGGGGATGGCCGGTGGGGCCAAGCGTCCGGGCGCCAAGAAGGCCGCTCCGGCAGCGTCGGCGGCTCCGGCCGCCGAGTCGGCCCCCGCCGCACCTGCAGCGCCGGTCAAGGGGCTGGGTATCGCCGGCGGGGCCAAGCGTCCGGGCGCCAAGAAGGCCGCTCCCGCAGCGTCGGCGGCTCCGGCCGCCGAGGCGGCCCCCGCCCCACCTGCCGAACCGGCGGCTCCGGCAGCACCGGTCAAGGGGCTCGGCATGGCGGCGGGCGCCCGCAAACCCGGCGCCAAGAAGCCGGCGGCGGCTCCGGCGGCTCCGGCGGCAGAGCCCGCCCAGGCCGAACCGGCCGCGGAAACCGCCACCGCCGAGGAAGCTTCCGAGGCTACTCCGCAGGCCGAAGCGCCCAAGGAGCAGCCTCCGGTGAAGGGGCTGGGCATCCAGCGCGGAGCGAAGCCGCCGGGCAAACGCTGAGATAACGGGTTGGGGCCGTATGTGTGCACATACGGCCCCGATCTGTTTCTCGGGCAAATTTTGATTGGACAACTATGGGACCATTGTCGACGTGACCGCTCACCAGTTGCCCCACCAGATGCCCTGGCCTGCGCCCGGCAGCCAGCTGCGGCAGCGCACGTTCGCGCAGTCGACCAAACTGCAGGACGTCCTCTATGAGATTCGCGGTCCGATCCACGCCCAGGCCGCGCGGATGGAGGCTGAGGGCCACCGCATCCTCAAGCTCAACATCGGCAACCCCGCACCGTTCGGGTTCGAGGCGCCCGACGTCATCATGCGCGACATGATCCAGGCACTTCCGTACGCGCAGGGCTACTCCGACTCGCAGGGGATTCTGCCCGCCCGCCGCGCGGTGGTCACCCGCTACGAACTCGTCGAGGGCTTCCCCCGCTTCGACGTCGACGACGTGTACCTGGGCAACGGGGTGTCGGAGCTGATCTCCCTGGTACTGCAGGCACTGCTGGACAACGGCGACCAGGTGCTGATCCCGGCGCCGGACTATCCGCTGTGGACGGCGTCGACCTCGCTGGCCGGCGGCACACCGGTGCACTACCTATGCGACGAGACCCAGGGCTGGCAGCCCGACATCGCCGACATGGAATCGAAGATCACCGAGCGCACCAAGGCGCTGGTGGTGATCAACCCGAACAACCCCACCGGCGCGGTCTACAGCCGCGAAGTGCTCGGCCAGATCGCCGAGTTGGCCCGCAAGCATCAACTGCTGCTGCTGGCCGACGAGATCTACGACAAGATCCTCTACGACGACGCCGAGCACACCAATATGGCCACCGTCGCGCCGGATCTGTTGTGCCTGACCTTCAATGGGCTGTCGAAGGCTTACCGAGTGGCGGGCTACCGGGCGGGCTGGGTCGCGATCACCGGCCCCAAGGAGCACGCGACCAGCTTCCTCGAGGGCATCAACCTGCTGGCCAACATGCGGCTGTGCCCGAATGTGCCTGCCCAGCATGCCATTCAGGTGGCGCTGGGCGGTCACCAGAGCATCGACGATCTGGTGCTGCCGGGTGGCCGGCTGCTCGAACAGCGAGATGTCGCCTGGGCCAAGCTCAATGAGATTCCAGGTGTCTCCTGCGTCAAACCGAGCGGTGCGCTGTACGCCTTCCCGCGGCTGGATCCCGAGGTCTACCCGATCGAGGACGACGAGCAGTTGGTTCTGGATCTGCTGCTGCAGGAGAAGATCCTGGTCACCCAGGGCACCGGGTTCAACTGGCCGGCGCCCGACCACTTGCGGATCGTGACGTTGCCGTGGGCGCGTGACCTCGCCAGCGCTATCGAACGCCTGGGCAACTTCCTGGTCGGCTACCGCGTGTAGGGCGATAGCGGCGGCCAGTTCGGGTCGTAGGTGCCGCCGTTCTGCCAGTGCTCCGGGTCGTGCGGCACGTTGTCGAGGTAGTGGTTGTCGTGGCAGTAGTTGACGTTCCAGTTGAAGCCCATCCACCCGCTCCACTGCTCACCCGGGCACCAGTGGTAGCGCGGTTCGGCCTGCGCCGCACCCGCCGTGCCCAAGGCAACGAAACCTAACGCCGCCGTCGCTAGAGCTGCCGCAACCCGGTTCGTGTTCCTCATTGGGTTGTTCTACCACCGCCACCGCCCTCACCAAACATGATCGGCGGTGCCGACACCCTACGACGGCGGAGGCCTGTTGCGTTCGGCCGGTACTTCGTCGGTGTCGGCACGGTTGAGCGCGCGCTCGGCTTTGATGGCCGCCTGACGATCCTGCGCGCGCGTGCGTCTTCGGATGGGCATCATCAGGGTGCGGCAGTCCGTCGCCCGCTGCGGCGGCGGCACGGCAGTCCGGGGTCCGCCGGTGGGTTGACACAGGGCCGGGAAGAGCACCCTGCTGCCGGGATGCGTGGTGTAGGTGTGCCCGGTGGGGCTGGTCCAAACGATCGTGCCGTTGGGAAGCTGGCGGTCGTGCCACCCCCAGAACGTCTTGAGCAGGTGGTGTTTTCGGCAGAGCAGCCGGAGGTTGCACGGGTGGGTCGGCCCGCCGTCAGCCCAAGCGATCGCATGGTCGATGTCACAGCGTTGGGCGGGCTGGTCGCATCCGGGGAATCGGCAGGTCAGGTCACGGCAGCGGATGAAGTCCGCCAGCTTGGCCGAGGGCCGGTAGTGCGGTTCGGGTTGGCTATCGGATCCGGGAATCTGTAGTGGGCGCACCGTGACGCCGCCATGGACCAGTTCGGCCAGCACGGATGCGGGGATGATCGGCCCGCCCACGATCTGCGCGGGCTTTACGTTGGCCGCGGGTTCGTCAGCCGGTCTGTCGAGGCCGCCGGGCCGACACTGTCGGAATTCACCGTTGTTCAGCGGGTCAACAGGGCTCTCGATGCTGTCGGCATCGGCGAGCACATAGACCAACGCGGCGCCGGCGCCTGCATCCTGCGGCCCGGTTCGAGTGGGGCAGAGCGGATTGTCGCAGGTACACGTCAGCCTGTCGGCGCCGGCGGCCAGGGCGGCAAGGGCGTCGGCGCGGCGTTGTCCCACGGTGCGCGGGTCGTCGTCGCAGACGCTGTGGGCCATCGCGGCCAGCCGCCGATCGAGGACGGCGGCGTCGTGGGCATATAGCCGCCCCCACAGTGGGGTCGTACCCGATTCGGTGTTGTTGGTGTCGACAACGAGATCGCGGCTGCGGGCCGCGGCTTGACTACGCCGCACCGCGGCCCGATCGTGGGCTTCGATGATCGCGTGGATGGCCGCGATAGTTTTGGCCGCCGACAACTGGCCGTAGTAGCGGGCCTCACCGGCCAGGGCCGCATCGACACGCGCCAGCACGCCGAGATCCTCGATCAATGTGGTGTGCCAGACGATGGCGCCCACCACCGCCGCACTGAGCGTGCCGTCGGCGAACAGCCGGGCGATCCGCGGTAGCCGGTGGCGCAGGGCGGTGGCCACATACATCTGATTCGACGCCCGCCCGCGGGTCGAACCCGCAGCCGCAGCCACCTCCGCTGCGGTCGCATCCCAGCCGTCGCACGCCCAGCGTGAACGCGCGCCCTCCCCCGAGGTTCTGCGGTCCACCAGCTCGGCGATCACCGCCAGCCGCCGCGCGGCGGCTGCCGCCTCGATCCGGCTCCACCCGGCGACCGCCGCTATGAGAGCTCGCTCGTCGACACCGGACAGGTCATCCGGTTCCGGCAAGTCGAAGGCGAACATATGTTCGATAATACTCGCTTCGGGTGACGCGGACCTTGGTCAGGTTTTCACCTTGTGGATAACGGCGGGTCCCGCCACGAGGCTGTGGATAACGCGCCCGCGGTCCGCTACCGGCGCTCCAACAGCCCCGATAGGTAGTCGCCATAGCCCGACTTGCGCAGCGCCTCGGCACGGACCGCCAGTTGGGCGTCGTCGATGAAACCCATCCGCCAGGCCACCTCCTCGGGGATGCCGATCTTGAGGCCTTGGCGGCGCTCGATGGTGCGGACGTAGTCGCCGGCGTCCAGCAGCGAGTCGAACGTTCCGGTGTCCAGCCAGGCGGTGCCCCGGGCCAGTGTCTCAACCCGCAGCCGGCCCTGATCGAGGTAGGTCCGGTTGATATCGGTGATCTCGTACTCGCCGCGCCCAGATGGCCTCAAGCCCCGGGCGATCTCGACGACGTCGTTGTCGTAGAAGTACAGACCCGGTATCGCATAGTGCGATTTGGGGGCCGCCGGCTTCTCCACCACCGACACCGCCGTACCGTCCGCGTCGAACTCGACGACACCGTAGGCCGACGGATCGGCCATCCAGTAAGCGAAAATGACTGCGCCGGAAACGGATTGGTGGCAGCGGAGGCTGGTTCCCAGACCCGGTCCGTAGAAGATGTTGTCCCCCAACACCAGCGCGACCGAGTCGTTGCCGATGTGGTCGGCGCCGATGACGAACGCCCGCGCCAGCCCGTCGGGCTGATCCTGCACCGCATAGGTGATGTGGACCCCGAATGTGCTGCCGTCACCGAGTAATCGCTGAAAGGCCGGCGCGTCGTGGCCCGTGGTGATCACCTGGATGTCGCGGATACCGGCCAGCATCAGGGTGGACAGCGGGTAATAGACCAGCGGCTTGTCGTAGACCGGGAGCAGCTGTTTGCTGACACCCATCGTGATCGGATACAGGCGGGTGCCTGAGCCACCGGCCAGGATGATCCCGCGCATGGGGTAGAGCCTAACTGCCGCTCGCAGTCAGTCGGCGCGGTCCGCCTCGGTGAGGTCCGTGGCGGTCAGCGCCGCGTCGAGATCGTCGTGGCGGAACACCGCCGTGACGTGGTCGTGCACCACCCGGAAAGCAACCGCCCGGGCCGGGCCCTCCCCGGCAGGGGTCAATTCGGCCACCACGACGCCGCCGCGCACATACATCCGGCCGATCCCGGCGGTGGTCTCCGCCGAAGCAGCCCACCGTCGCAGCGCCTGATGGCCCTGCCCGGCACCGTCGGCGTCGGCGACCTCGATATCGTCGCTGGACAGCTGCTCCAGGGTGTCCAGGTCACCGGTCGTCAGGGCGTCGTGCCAGGCGAGGACGGTCGCGATCTCCGATGTGGTCATGCTCTGCAAAATACCGCGTGGGGCCCTCAAAACGTGGTGTTGTCGACCCAGCCCTGCCACACGGCGGCGTCGCCGAACACCGCGATGTCGGTGTCGGCCACCGGAACCCGGCGCAGGATCGCCAGGAAGAGGTCGCGGGCCGTGCCGCGCAACGCCACCGACCCTTTGCCGTGCTCATGTGACCAACTCAGGGTGCCGGCGTCCGCCGACCGGTTGATCGTCCACTCGCCCGCGGACCCCAGACCCTCGTCGGTGGCGTGCAGGTGCACGCTGTGCTCGCCGGCCAGCGCCGCGTGCCCGTCGCGGCCGAGTCGCCCGGTGATCAGGTCGAGCCATTCGGAGATCCCATCGGCGGCCAACTCCGGCGACAGGGTGTAGTCGTGGCCGAGCGCCAGTGCGGCGTCGGCTCGGTGCACCGTCACCTCGTGCAACCGGCGGCGCAGCCACCAGCCGGCCGGGCGCGGCCCCAGGAAGGTCCATGCCGGATTGTCCGGCCCGATGTGCGTGATCGCGTCGAGCACCCGCTGGGCACCATCGTGCAGCCAGTCGATCGCCGCGTCGGGGTCCGCCGGCGGCTTGCCCTCGACGACCTCGCGCGGATCCAGCGCGTGGTCCAGTCGGTCGGCGACGATCTGTGCGGCCCAACGATCTCCGCGTCCGACGTGCCGGAACAGTTGCGTCAGGTTCCATTCCGGGCAGGTCGGGATCGCCAACCCGGGATCACCGGCCCGGACCAGCTCACCGAAGGCACGGTTCTCATCGAGCAAAGCAGCGGCGTAATCCACGCCGTCAGGCTAGTGGACGGGGCGCCGGCTCAGAAAGGCCAGCCGCCGCCGCCTCCGCCGAGGCCGGGGAACCACGAGCCACCGCCACCGCCACGGGCGCCGCTGCCACCGCTACCCAGGCCCGGCAACCAGGGATTGTTTCCGCCGCCGTTGGTGCCGACACCGGGCAGCCACGGCGAGGGGTTACCACCCTTTTTGCCCCCGCCGCTGTCGCCGGGCAGCCACGACGGATTCCCGCCCTTGTTGCCGCCGTTATTGCCGGGCAGCCACGACGGATTGTCGTTTTTCGGCGGACTCTGGGCGGGCGGCTTGAAGATCGGCGGCAGCTCGGGCTGTTTCGGAACCGGTGCGGCCGGCGCGGCCGGTGCCGGAATCTCGACCGGTGGCGGAGCCGGCACCTGGATCGGCACCGGAATCGGCACCGGTGCAGGGGCCGCCGGAGCCGCCGGGGCGGGCGCAGGCGCCGCGGGCACCGGAGCGGGAGCCGCCGGGGCCTTCGGGGCGGGCGGCGGCGGGGCCGCCGGAGCAGGAGCCGCCGGGGCCGGCGCGGCAGGTGGCACCACGGGCGCCGCCTCGGGAACCGGAGCCGGGGCCGGCGCCTGCTGGGTGGGAACCACGATGTGCTGGCTGGGAGCGGGACGGTCGGATGCGGTGGGCCGGATACTGACCGCCAACGCCACCACCAAGGAGACCACTCCGACCACGAAGAAGGCGGCCAGTCCGCTGCCTGCCAGCAGGAACGGGTTGCGGCGGCGGGGGTGCTCGCTGTCCTCGGCGTCACCGAACAACCGCACACCGGAGCTGGGCGCGTAGTCCTCGACCACGGCGCTCTGGGTACTGCCGGTGTCCGAGAACGCCAGGTAGTCAGCCTCGGCGTCGTCGGGGACGGCGCTGTAGGCCAAGGCGTACTCGCCCATAGTGGCGTCGTAGTCGCCGCCCGCCGGGCAGGCGTAGCCGAGCGCGACCAGGTCCGGATCAATCACACCGGTGCCCGGGTCACGCGCCCAGGCCAACGCCGAGGTCGACGAATCGAAGAGCGGCGCGTGGGCGCTGGCCAGCGCTGCGCCCCGCGCCAGGGCGGTCTCCGGTTCCTCGGGGACGCTGACCGGGAGCGGGCTGGCCGCATCCAATTCGGGCTTGACCAGGCCGACGTTGACTCCGGATCCGACCACGAACAAGCCCTCGGGCCGGGACTGGAGCCGGCCGGCCTGCGCGGCCAGGGTGGTCAACTCACCGAGGGCCGCGGTGTCGTCGGGCGGCAGCGCCACCCGGCGCACCTCGGTGATCGAGCCGTCCGATGAGTCGACGACAGCCAGCGTTGCGCCGTCGGGCTCGATGAACATCAACGCGGTGCGCTGGTAACCGATCGTCCCGCCCACCGTCTGTGCCAGCGCGGCCGCCGCCAAGAACGCCGACACCAGCATGACGTTTTCCACCTTGCGGTCGGCCAGCGCGTCGCGCAGCTGGCCGGCCTGCGACTGGTCGACGACGGTCACTCCGGTAGAGGCCAGCCGGTAGCCGCTCTGCTGGGCGCTCTCCTGGGTGCCCAGGATGGCCGACACCACCTGGTCGGGAAACGCGGCGCCGCCGGAGTCGACCTCGAAGCCGTCCTCGTCGACGGTGACGCCACCGGCGTTCTCACCCTCGACGAGGACCATCCGTACCGACGGCGGTGCCATCGACACGCCGAGAACGATGTCCATCGCACCTCCTCCCTACGGCCTCGATTGGTTAGCCCATCTTATCGGTTTGCGAGCTAAATCCCCACCTCAGAAGTGGAGGCCCGGAATGGGCAGCGGGATCGGGATTCCGCCGCCGCCGCGGCCGTGGCCACCGCCGTGCCCACCGCCATGACCGCCGCGGCCGGGTCCGCCCCGGCCGGGATTCCAACCGGGGCCGGGTCCCCAACCGCCCTTTTTCGGCGGCCCGAGAATGGGCGGACCACCGGGCAGGCCGGGAATCTCCAGGTTGGGGATCATCGGTGGCGGTGGCGGCGGCAGGGCCGGCGGTGGGGGCGGCGGGGCCACAGGCTGCGG
>NZ_MVHU01000120.1 GCF_002086285.1 Mycolicibacter kumamotonensis
CCCGCGCCGCCGTGCCCACCATTGCCGCCGAGCGCGCCGCCGGCCCCACCGGTGCCGCCCGCGCCGCCGGTGCCGCCGGTGCCCCCGGCTCCGCCCACGCCCTGCTGGCCCGCCGCGCCGTGGGTGGCGGTGCCGCCCGCGCCGCCGGTGCCGCCGGTGCCGCCCGTGCCACCGCGGCCGCCGTCACCGCCGTTGCCGCCGACTCCGCCGGCAACACCGTTGGCCGCTCCGTCGGTCCCGTTGCCGCCGGTCCCACCGGTTCCGCCGATGCCGCCCGCGCCGCCGTGCCCACCATTGCCGCCGAGCGCGCCGCCGGCCCCACCGGTGCCGCCCGCGCCGCCGGTGCCGCC
>NZ_MVHU01000121.1 GCF_002086285.1 Mycolicibacter kumamotonensis
ACTGACTCTCCTCGACACGGCACTGCACTCAGACCGCGCCGTCGTCGCCCCCATGCTCCTCGACTCCGCCGCCCTGCGCGCACAGGCACGCGTTGGGGCTCTTCAACCGTTCCTCAGCGAGGTCATCGGGGCGACCGTGAACCGACGGCCCGGGGGCGCTCTCGCCCAACAGCTAGCCGGTGCACCCGAAGGTGACCGAGCCGAGATCGTTCTCGCGCTCGTTCGCAGCGCTGTCGCCGACGTGCTCGGGTATGAGTCGTCGGCGGCGGTGGATGTGGGTCGGGCGTTTAAGGAGGCGGGTTTCGACTCGTTGGCGGC
>NZ_MVHU01000122.1 GCF_002086285.1 Mycolicibacter kumamotonensis
ATTGGGACGAAGTCGTAACAAGGTAGCCGTACCGGAAGGTGCGGCTGGATCACCTCCTTTCTAAGGAGCACCATTTTCCCCCGTCCCCGCAACCGTGTGGGATTCATGATGGTTGGGATACATTTGCCGGCGCCTGTAGTGGGTTGTCCGGTGGTGCAGATAATTTACGAACAGCAACAGCTTTGATCACCAACCGCCGGGAGCGTTATCGTTTCTGGTGGCCGGCCTTTGTGGGTTGGGCACACTGTTGGGTCCTGAGGCAACAGGCCTGTTGTTGCCCCCTTGGTGGGGGTGGGTGTGTTGTCGCTCCATC
>NZ_MVHU01000123.1 GCF_002086285.1 Mycolicibacter kumamotonensis
ATTGGGACGAAGTCGTAACAAGGTAGCCGTACCGGAAGGTGCGGCTGGATCACCTCCTTTCTAAGGAGCACCATTTTTTCCCCCGTCCCCGCAACCGTGCGGGAAGTGATGGTTGGGATAGGTTTGCCGGCGCCTGTAGTGGGTTGTCCGGTGGTGCAGATAGTTTCACGACAACATCAAGCTTTAAGAAATCATCAACCGCCAGAAGTCTTGTGGTTCTGGTGGCCGGCGTTTGCTGGGCACACTGTTGGGTCCTGAGGCAACAGGCCTGTTGTTGCCCCCTTGGTGGGGGTGGGTGTGTTGTCGCTCCATC
>NZ_MVHU01000124.1 GCF_002086285.1 Mycolicibacter kumamotonensis
TTCGACTCACTATCGGCCGTAGAACTACGCAACCGACTGGCACAAGTCACCGGACTGCGACTCCCAGCCACCCTCATCTTCGACCACCCCACACCCACCGCCGTCGCCACACTCATACGGCATGAGGCTGAAGGGGTAACGAAGGCCGACACCACGATGCCGCGGCACGTTGTCGGTGTGGATGAGCCGATTGCGATTGTGGGGATGGGGTGTCGGTATCCGGGTGGGGTGGGTTCTCCGGAGC
>NZ_MVHU01000125.1 GCF_002086285.1 Mycolicibacter kumamotonensis
GGCTTCCCTACCCACCAAATCCAGTACGAAGCCATCACGATCGGACTCCGCCATCTCGAACAACCGACGCGAAAGGGAGCCAGCGCCAGGTCGGCGCCTCGCGGCCTTCCGCACCAGTCCCCGCAGTACCGCTGGCAGAAGATCAGCGCGGGTGAGGCGGTGCAGGGCGGCGGAGTCGAGGAGCATGGGGGCGACGACGGCGCGGTCTGAGTGCAGTGCCGTGTCGAGGAGAGTCAGT
>NZ_MVHU01000126.1 GCF_002086285.1 Mycolicibacter kumamotonensis
CGCCGTATCCACCGACACCGCCGGGCCCTCCAACCCCAACGCATACGCCACCCGACCCGACACCACACTGCCGCTGACGCCGGTCAACACGTAGCCTTCGATCTCTTCGTTGGTTAGGCCGCCGATGGCGTAGTCGCTTTGCATGACTCCGGCGTAGACGCCGGTGGTGGTGCCGCGCAGGGAGTCCGGGGCGATCCCGGCCCGTTCCAACGCCTCC
>NZ_MVHU01000127.1 GCF_002086285.1 Mycolicibacter kumamotonensis
CGCCGTATCCACCGACACCGCCGGGCCCTCCAACCCCAACGCATACGCCACCCGACCCGACACCACACTGCCGCCGATCCCCGTCAGTAAGTATCCTTCGAGATCCGGGGCGACCTCATGTCCAGCGCTGCGATCAGGTGGAATCACTCCGGCGTAGACGCCGGTGGTGGTGCCGCGCAGGGAGTCCGGGGCGATCCCGGCCCGTTCCAACGCCTC
>NZ_MVHU01000128.1 GCF_002086285.1 Mycolicibacter kumamotonensis
CCTCGCTGGCCGACCGGCTGGCCGAACTCGGGCGACTGACCCGGCTGGACACCTTGCGGTATGCACCGAGCCGGCGGGCGACGGCGGCAGCCAACTCTGCCTACCGGGTCGCCGCGCTGCAGGGCAGTTGGCTGCCGCCGGCGGACCTGCCGGCGGAAATCGGCCCGGTGTTGCTGGTCGACGACGTGACCGACACGGGGTGGACGTTGACGA
>NZ_MVHU01000012.1 GCF_002086285.1 Mycolicibacter kumamotonensis
GCCCAGGCCCGCCCCCACCGCCGGTGTCGTGGCCGCCGACAGCACACCGCGTGGTCCCAGCCCCTCAAACGTCAATGCGCCCCCGACGCCGCCGCGGACGTACAGCAGCCGCCCCCAGCCGGCACCGTTGCTCACCACGGTGTACATGCTGGAGTCGAAGCTGATCCCGCTGGCCGCGACGCTGGTGTAGGGCGTCAGCGGGTTGATCAGGTCGGCCAGCGACGCCGGCGCCGTATCCGACGAGCCGGCCGGTGGGAACAGTTGTTGCAGCACCGCCTGTATCGCGGCATTCAGCTGGGTCTGGCCGCCGGTGCCGGCCGCGTGTGACGCCGCAGCGGACTGGGCGCTGAGCCCGGCCGGGTTGGTGGTCTGCGGTGGCTCGTCGAACGGCGGCAGTGTGCTGGCGGGTGCCGCGGTAACTGCGTAGCCGTACATCGCCATGGCGTCTTGCGCCCACATCTCGACGTAGTGCGCTTCGGTTGCGGCGATGGCCGGGGTGTTCTGCCCGAAGAAATTGGTGGCGACCAGTGTCGCGAGCAACGTCCGATTGGCGGCCACCACCGCCGGCGGCACCGTCGCTGCGAACGCGGTCTCATACGCTGCGGCAACCGTTTTGGCCTGGATCGCGGTCTCTTCGGCCTTGGTGCTGCTCTGCTGCAGCCACGCGATGTAGGGCGCCGCGGCCTTGGCCATCGCCGCCGACGCCGGGCCGGACCATTCGTGGCCGATCAGGCTCGAAACCACCTCGGAGTAGCCGACGGCCGCCGTCTCCAGGTCGGCGGCCAGGGCGTCCCAGGCCGCCGCCGCCGCGAGCATCGGTGCTGCCCCCGGGCCGGTGTACATCCTTCCGGAGTTGACCTCGGGAGGAAGTAACGCAAAATCCATGTCGGTTTCGGATCAGCCTGCTGCCGGTGGGCGCGGCACCACCGTGCGACGGTTCGAAGCGGCTCGGGCGGTCGCGGCTCCGAGGCCGCGACCGGCCAGGGTGCCGAGCAGGGTCTCGCCGAATGCCGTGCCCGGCACGCCGCCGGAGACGGCCGGAGCCATCGGCGCGCCGGACGCCGGGGCAGCCAGGCCCGCCGGGGTGACATTGGAGGCCAGGGTGGCCGGCATCGCCCAGCCGTGCGGCACCGACAGTCCACCGATCTTGAGGGCGTTGCCCGCGCTCGCCGACAAGCCGGCGCCGCCCAGACCGGCACTCCCCAGGCCCCCGCCCGGGTTCAGCCCGCCCGGGCCCAGGCCGGCCGGGCCGAGAAACGGCGGGTTGAGGATCTCGCCCAGGCCGCCCGGGTTTTCGGCGTTGAAGGCCGTCAGACCAATGCCGTTGTTGAGGTTGCTGAGGAAGTTCGCCGTGCCGGACCAGCCCGTCATCGTGGCGCTCATCCCCTGCGTCGCCAGCCCGGTGAACGGCGACACCTGACCGATTATCGAGGTCAGCGACGACAGCGCCGTGGTCGTGTTGCCGGCGACCGCGGTGGACCCGGCCTGGGTGACCGCGGCGGACTGCGCGAGCTGGCCGGCCGCGTTCGTGGTCTGCGGCGGTTGACTGAAGGCGGTCAGCGCCGACGCTGCGGCCGAGGAACCGGCGTAGCGGTACATGGCGGCGGCGTCCTGGGCCCACATCTCGGCGTACTGACGCTCGGCCTCACCGATCGCCGGCGAGTTCTGCCCGAAGAAGTTCGTGGCGACCAGCTGCGTGAGCATGGTGCGGTTGGCGGTGATCACCGCCGGGGGGACCACGGCCGCCAGCGCGGTCGCATAGGCTTCCGCGGCGGCCAGCGCCTGCCGGGCGGTCTGTTCGGCCTGGGCGCCGGTACCGCGCAGCCACGTCACGTACGGTTGCGCGGCGGCTGCCATCGCCGTCGCCGCCGGGCCGGTCCAGGGGCCGGTGGCCAATCCGGAAGTCACCGAGTCGTAGGCGGCCGCGGCGGCGTGCACCTCGGCGGCCAGCTTCTCCCACTCGGCGGCGGCGGTCATCATCGATCCGGAGCCGGGGCCGGTGTACAAGCGTCCGGAGTTGATCTCCGGAGGCAGTACCCCGTAGTCCAGGTACACGGCGTCTCCTCGCTCAGCTCCTGTGGTCTTCGGCGGTCTTGCGCGAGGTTCCACGTAACGCGCGCCAGGTGAACCGGAGGTTACGACGAGGTGGTCAACACGGTGGCGTGCCGATGAATTGTTGAGCGCGCGGCCCCTATGTGACGGCACGTCGCGCACCAGACGGATGGTGTTCACCTGGCATTCATTTTGACGCTGCAATCGGTTAATTCGGGGCAGCGATGCTCATTGCATTGTGAAGTACGCACGATGGATGGTGACAGCGGTCGGAGCCGCCGCATTGGTCGGCCTGGCCGCACCCGCACACGCCGAGAACGACCCTGACGCAGTGTTTCTCGCCGCGGTCGATCAGGCGGGCATCGAGTACACCGATCCCCAGGAGGCCGTCGCGGTCGGCAGGCAGGTCTGCGACTATCTGCAGTCCGGGCATGGACCGGACGCCGCCGCGCGTGCCCTGAAGATCTCCAACCGCAGCCTCTCGGTGAAGAACGCCGCCCGGTTCGTGGCGTTTTCGCGAAGCGCGTTCTGCCCCAGCTGAAACCCACGGAGGATGTCATGAAGGTCCGCAAACCCGTGTTGGCCGCAGTCACAGCGGCCGGTCTGCTCGGCCTGGCCGCACCGGCGGCCGCCGAGCCCTCCGACAGCGGGTTCCTCGGCGCACTAGACCAGGTGGGGATCTCCTACCCGAACCCCGTCGACGCGGTGGCCGGCGGCCACACGGTGTGCGAGTATCTCGCCTCCGGCCACAGCACCAACCAGGCCGCCAAAGGCGTGAAGAACGCCAACCCCAGCCTGACCCTGACCAAGGCGCACCAGTTCGTCAGCATCGCCCGTTCGACGTACTGCGCCGAGGCCTGACGACCGCTGTTGCGCCCTACTGCGCGATGGCCATGACCGCGCCGGGGCGCAGCCACTGAATGATCTGCACCAGCTTGGCGTCGTCGATGGCCACGCAGCCCGCGGTCGGGCCGCCGTCGGTGGTGTGAAAGAAGAAGGCCGCGCCGTCGCCCGGGGTGCGGGCGGTGTTGACACCCATCACCACCGCGTGCTTGTACTGCGGGATCTGAAGGTTCTCACTCTCGTTGGTATCGAACGGGCACTGCGCCTTCTTGCAGACCTGCATGGTGTTGAAGGTCGGGCTGTGGTCGTCGCCGTCCCACCAGTGGTCCGGACCCACCTGGACATACTGCAGTCCCCCACCGGGATTCGGTGCGGTACCGAACGCGTACGGCAGCGTGAAGACACCCATCGGCGTCGCCGGATAGCCGCTCTTGGCCTTCGGCGCCATTCCGGCCGAGCCGACATGGGTGGGGATTCCCGCGGCGACCGGCTGCCAGCCCGTCACACCGCGTTGGTAGACGTCCATCTTGGCGTCCGAACCACCCACCCCGACAACGGAAATCACTTGGCTCGCATTGCCGACGGACTGGGCGAACCACGGGTTGACATCGGCCCGGGCGCTCGGCGATGCGACCGGCGTCAAACCGGCTGTGCACAGCGCAGCGCAGAACAGGCTCAGCAGTCGGCGCATTGGCTCATCATCGGTTCCCGCCGGGGGCAGGTCAAACACCGGGCCCGGCGCGCCGGGCTGTTACGGTTCCGCGCGACGCTCGAGATCTTCGACCGGGACCTCTGATTTGAGCAGCCCGCGCGAGGACAGGTAGCCGCGGAAGTACTCCCGGTGTTCGGGGCAGGTCAGCCAGACTTTGCGCCGCTGCGGGGTGTGCAGCTTCGGGTTGTTCCACAGCATGCCGACGGTCGCTTCGGCGCTGCAGCCCTTGCGGGAGCAGACGAGCGCCCCGACCGGGTCGGGCTCACAGCTGGTCATCAAGATCATCTTGCGGTGCGGGCCCCGGCCGGTCAACCCGCCACGGCCTGAGCAGCACCGCCCAGATCACCAGGTACGCCCAGCCCATGGCCCAGCCGGCCAGCACGTCGGACGGATGGTGCACATTGAGCGCCACCCGGGCAACACCGACCGCGGCCACCACCAGCACGCCGGCGCAGACCGCGGCCACCCGGGCCCCGCGCCGCAGCATCGGCAGCGTCAGCGCCAGCAGTGCGCCCACCCCCACCGTCACCCCCAGGGCGTGCCCGGACGGAAACGACGACGACGTTGCCGCGGCCAACGCGGTCACCGGCCGGGGCCGATCGACCGAACCCTTGGCCAGCACGGTGAGCAACCCGCTCATCTCGACCGCCACCAGCAGGAACAGCGCCGAGCGCAACCGGCGCCGCACCACCTCGGCCACGACCGCGGCCATGGCCACCAGCCGGAACACCGCCGGTTCGAAGACCGTGGACACTCCGTCCCAGAACCGCACCCAGACCGGATGCTTGATGCCGATGTCGTGGCTCGCGTCCAGCGCGGCGGAGTCGACGGCGGCGAGCCAGCCCCAGCCCTGCCGGTAGCCCAGCAGCATCAGGACATACACCGCCGCGGCGGCGGCCACCGACACCAGAACCGTCGTGCGCGCCGCCGAACGCGTCATACATCGCCTTCGCGGCGAACGACGGCGGCCCGCAGGTCCGGCCACGGTGGGCGGCGCAGCACCGCCAGTGAGGCGATCACCGCAGACACCAGGCCGGTGAGCACCCCCAGCAGCGCGATTCGGTCCGCGTTGACCGCGGCCACCCACCTGGCCCGGTCACCGCGGATCACCACAACGCCCACCGGCGTGGCGGTCACCGCGGCCCCGTCGGGTCCGGGGGCCTGGATCCGGGTGGCGGTGATGACGGTGGTGCCGTCGGGGGTGTGGTGCGGTTCGCCGTAGACCAGGCTCCCGGCATCGCCGGTGGGCAGCTGGCCGAGCAGTTCCAGACGTTTCATCGCGGGTGTCCCTTCGTGTGGCTCCTACCATGATCGCGTGGCCGATCCTTCCTTCAGCGCACCGGAGCGCCAAGCCGTCTACCGGGTGATCGCCGAACGACGCGACATGCGCCGGTTCATACCCGACAGCACGGTCGATCCGCACGTGCTGGCGCGCCTGCTGGCGGCGGCGCACGCCGCACCGAGTGTGGGGCTCATGCAGCCGTGGCGTTTCGTCCGGATCACCGACGACACCCTGCGGCGTGCCATCCACGCCCTGGTCGACGAGGAGCGCCACCGCACCGCGCGTGCGCTCGGGCAGCGGGAACAGGAATTCCTGGCGCTGAAGGTGGAGGGTATCCGCGACTGCGCCGAGCTGTTGGTGGTGGCGTTGCGCGAGGGCAGGCAGGCCCACATCTTCGGGCGCCGGACGTTGCCGCAGATGGATCTGGCGTCGGTGTCGTGCGCCATCCAGAACCTGTGGCTGGCCGCCCGTGCCGAGGGCCTGGGCATGGGGTGGGTGTCGCTGTTCGAACCGCAGCCGCTCGCGCAGCTGTTGGGCATGCCCGCCGACGCCGAGCCGGTGGCGATCCTGTGTCTGGGCCCGGTCCCGGAGTTCCCCGACCGCCCGGCCCTTGAGCTCGACGACTGGGCGTACCGGAAACCGCTGAACGAGTTCGTCTCCGAGAACAGCTGGGAGCAGTCGTGACACACGACGATGAAGCCACCACGGTGCGACGGATCTGGGGCGGGCTCGGATTGCCCGGGATCATCGATGTGCACACACATTTCATGCCGAAATCGGTGATGGACAAGGTGTGGAACTACTTCGACTCGGCAGGCCCGATGGTGGGCCGCAGCTGGGCCATCACCTACCGCACCGATGAGGCCGCCCGCGTCGAAGCACTGCGGGCGTTCGGGGTGCGCCGATTCACCTCGCTGGTCTATCCGCACAAACCGCAGATGGCCGAATGGCTCAATCAGTGGTCGGCTGAATTCGCCCGTGAGACACCGGATTGTCTTGCCACCGCGACGTTCTATCCGGAGCCGGGCGCGGCCGAGTACGTCGCTTCGGCGATCCGTTCGGGTACCCGCGTGTTCAAGGCACATATCCAGGTCGGCGACTACGACCCGAATGACCCCCTGCTCGACGAGGTTTGGGGCGTGATCGAGGATTCCGGCATTCCGGTCGTCATCCACTGCGGTTCGGGGCCACAGCCCGGACGGTTCACCGGCCCGGAACCGATTCGGCGGCTACTGCGACGCCATCCGCGGCTGACCCTCATCATCGCGCACATGGGCATGCCGGAATACCGTGATTTCCTCGATATCTGCCTGGATTCGGTCGCCGTACACCTGGACACCACGATGGCGTTCACCGCGTTCGTCGACGAACTCATGCCGTTTCCGGCCGGCGAACAGGCGCGGGTCCGCGCCGCGGGCGACCGGATCGTGTTCGGCAGCGATTTCCCGAACATCCCGTACGGCTATCTCGAGGCGCTGACCGCGATCACCGCGGTTCCCGGCATCGACGATGCCTGGCTGCGTGGGGTTCTCCACGACAATGCCGCGCACCTGTTCGGGGTCGCGCTACCATCCGGTTGACGGTGCCCCGCGCCTCCACGGGGGCGACCGCACCCGAGAAAGGCCGGCGACCGTGACCCCTGACGCCACCCCCCTCACTCCGCCCATCCCGATCCCCGACATCGCGGGCGAGGACGCCGGCGCGCACGGTCTGCCGGACCGCAGCGAGTTGTCGTTGCGCGACAAGCTGATCGTCGACGCCTCGGCGGTGTCCGATATCGGGTTGCGCACCGCGGTCGCCTCGATGGTCGCCGCGGCGATGATCCCGTCGATACTGACCACCGCTTTCGGGCGCGAGGAGTCGCGGCGGGAGCGGGACCGGCTGGCGTTCTACGCCGAGTTGGCCGCCGAACACGACCCGGCCCGCTCGTTTGCGGCCCCGGCATCGCTGCCCCGGATCTCGTCTCGACGGGCCAATCCGCTCGCCGAACGGGTGGCGCGCGGGGTGGTGGAGAACGTGGCCTTCCACAGCGGTTTCGAGGCGGTCAACCCGGCCATGCGCGACTCCTGGAGTGCCCTGTCCCAGAACAACCTCGCCCGATTTCAGCATTGGCGCCACGACGACGGGCCACGGCCGACACTGTGCGTCATCCACGGGTTCATGGGGTCGGCGTATTTGTTCAACGGCCTGTTCTTCTCGCTGCCCTGGTTCTACCGATCCGGTTATGACGTCGTGTTGTTCACCCTGCCTTTCCACGGGCGGCGTGCCGAAAAGTACTCCCCCTTCAGCGGATACGGCATCTTCTCGCACGGCATGTCCGGCTTCGCCGAGGCGATGGCCCAAGCCGTTTTCGACTTCCGTTCGGTGGTGGACTATCTCGAATTCACCGGTGTCGACCGCATCGCGTTGACCGGGCTGTCATTGGGCGGCTACACCAGTGCGCTGCTGGCCGCCGTCGAACCTCGACTGCAGGCGGTGATTCCGAATGTGCCGGTGGTCTCGGTCGACTCGGAGATCCGGGACTGGTTTCCGGCCAACATGCTGGTACATGCCGGTCAACGGCTGGGCAGCGTCCCCCACAAGGATTTCACCGCCGCCACCGCCTACCACTCCCCGCTGAACTACTCCCCGTTGGTGGCCAAGGACCGGCGGCTGATCATCACCGGCCTGGGCGACCGGCTCGCGCCACCGGAACAGTCCGAAATGCTGTGGCGGCACTGGGATCACTGCGCACTGCACTGGTTCCCCGGCAACCACATACTGCACGTCAGCCAGCCCGCCTACCTGCGCCGGATGACGGCATTCCTGCGGGGCTACATGTTCTAGCGGGCGGCCACACCGGCTGCCGCGACGGGCCAGCTCAGCCCGGCGAGTTCGCCCTCCGACAGCCCCAGGTGGCCGTCGAGGCGACTCCCGGACAGCGGATGCAGACCCATCAGCGCCGCGCGGTGATTGCCCTGCTCGGGCACCAGACCGGCCAGGGGGGCAGCGCCGTCGGGTGCCGAACCGGTGCGCAGGGCGCACGCCGCGGCGACGGTGAGTTGACCCGCCTCGTCGGCGAATTCCAGCGTGGTCCAGGTTTCCTCGGCGTTCGACGCCCGGATCCGGCTCAGCGTGTCGGTCAGCGCCGCATCGATCGCGACCTGATATGCGGCGACGTGACCGCCGGAGCCGTCGACAACCGACCGCCACGTTTCCCGCGCCCCCGCGCCAATCAGCGAGGGGATTTCGTCGCCGTCGACAAGTGCGGTATCCCAACCGATCTCACGGAGATGGTCGGCCAGCCGCCGGGCCGCGATCTCAGCGGTCCGCTGCAGCGGGATCTTGGGCGAACGGGCCTGCAGCGCCGGCAGATTCGGTGCGGCCGAATAGGTGAGGCCGATCCAGGTGTCCGAGCCGGCCGCGTCGCCCTCCGGCGACGAACCGCGGCTGGCGATGCGTACCGCGTCGGCCCGCAGGCCGTAGCGGTTCAGGTAGCCGGCGATCAGCGAGAGCGGCAGCGTGCCTCCGGCCGCCGAGGCCGTGATCCGCAGCGCCGCGGTGGCCCGTGCGCCGGAGTGTGCGCGCCGGTCGGTGTGCGCGCCGCTGCGGGAGCGCAACATGGCGAGCCGGCGGCGCACGATGGTGGTGAGATGCAGTCCCTGCCACCAGCTCAGCAGGACAAGCGCCACGGCGACACCCACACCGAGCACCCAGCGGTCCCGGGTGGTGGGCCAGGGGTAGGCCAGCACCGCCGGCACGACGGCCAGCAGCACCAGGGTGATTCGCGCCGGCCCGGGCCGGGGAATGGTGGAACGGTGCGGGCTCACAGCTGGTTTTCCTTTCGTCGGCGGGCGGCTGCTGCGGCACCGACGGCGACCGCGGCGACCAGCCCGGCCAGCAGCGCGGTGCCAGCGAAGGCCACGATCCGCGGCGCCGGGTCCTCGGGTTGCGGAGCCGGCGGTGGGGAGAGCTTCTTCGACGGCGAGTCGGCCGGATCGGCAACCGGCGGCAGTTCCCAGGTCAGAGCGGCGACCGCATCGACGGTGCCGGCCCCCACCAAGCCCGAGGGGGCGCGAGCGCCGTTGTGGGCGGTGGAGACGATCCGGTGCACCACCTGCATGGCATTCAGCTCGGGGTAGCGGCTGCGGACCAGCGCGGCCACCCCGGCGACATACCCGGCGGCATACCCGGTGCCGGACAGCGGCACCAGCCTGCCCTGGTTGCCGGGAAGCCCGTTGGCCAGAGAACCGTCGTCGCGGTTGCTCACCGAGACGATGTCCTCGCCCGGGGCGGCGACGCCCACCCAGGGCCCCGCCATGGTGAACGCCGACGGGTGCCCCGCCGGGGACAGCGACGCGACCGACAGCACGTACGGGTGCCACCATGACGGCACCGACAGCGAGGTGACGCCCGTCCAGTTTCGCGGGTCATGCGGCCGGCTGAGGTCGGTGAGCGGGTTGGACTCGCAGGCCTCGCCGCCGCCGCCGACCGATCCGGTCTGCCCACTGTCGCCGGCCGCCGCCACGATCAGCGCGTCCTTCTCCACCGCCGCGTAGCGCAGCGCAGCACCCAGCTCGGTCTGGTCGATGTTGCGGTCGGCCGGCAGGCAGGTCGTGGTGGAGATGGTGATGACCCGTGCGCCGAGGTCGGCGGCGTGCACGATGGCCCGCGACAAGGCGGTGATGTCGACGACGACGCGGGTCGTGCGGGGGTCGTCCCCGGCCAACCTCGGCGAGATGGTCGCCGAGGCGGTTCGCAGCGACAACAGCCGCGCCGCCGGGGCCACGCCGGTGAAACCGTCCTGCCCGTCCGGCGCGGGCTGACCGGCGATGATCCCGGCGACCAGCGTCCCATGCCCGTCGCAGTCGGTCAGGCCGTCGGTAGTGCCGATGTAGTCGCCACCCGGCTCCACCGCCGGGAGCCGCGGGCCCGGCCGCACACCGGTGTCGATGACCGCCACCGTCTGGCCTTCGCCGCGGGTGAACTGCCACGCCGCGGGAAGGTCGAGCATCCGCTGTCCGGCGGGTGCGGTGCTGACGTCGCTGCCGGGCAGCAGGCCCGAACTCGCGCAGTCGGCGCGCTGCTCCATCGCCGCGACGGGGCCGGGTGCCCCACTGGGCGGCGGCACCGTCGGATCGACCTTCGGCGGGGTGATCGCCGACGCCGGCGGACCGGCCAGCAGCAGCGTCAATGCCACTGCCGCGCCGGCCATTCCGGCCTTGGTGGTGGATCTTGTCATCGAGACAGAACCCAGGCGAAGATGCCCACCAGGTAGGCCATGACCGGGATCAGGGTGGCGTCGACACCGGAGGACAAAAAACCCACCAGTCGCCGCACCGGTAGCGAGTAGCTGTCCGGCGATGCGACGGTCGGGCTCAGCGCGACCACCGTCCACACCGCCACCAGGGCGGCCAGTACCAGCACCGCACCGAAGGCGGCCGCATACCGCCCGGTCGCGGCGTAGCAGATCAGCAGCACGACGGCGGTCAGGTGCGGCTGGGCCAGCAGCCATGCCTTGCACCACGCGGAATCCCACACCCGGGCGCGCAGCACCGAGGCCACCGCGATGCCGGCCACCACATACCAGGCCCAGCCCGAAAGTCCTTCGGGCTCAAAGGCGATAGCCACCGAACCGAGTACGGCCAGCAGCACGGCGCCGGCGATGAAGCCGGTCTGGTGGGCCTCGGTGACCCGAACGCGGCGCGGCAGGTCCGCGAGCACGCTCTGCGGCAGCGCCGACGGGGTCGGGTCGCCCGGAGCCGGGATCACCGGCAGCGGCAGTCGCGCCCACAACGCCGAAACCTGCGGAGCGGCAACGGTGAGCAGCAGCGAGGCGGTGATCAGCCCGCAGCCGAGGCTGAGAGGCGGAAGCTCCCAGAAGGATTTCACGGCCGCCGCGCCCAGCACGCCGAGGCCGGCGACCACGGCGGCGGTGAAGAAGGCGATCCCACGTTCACCGCGGCCGTCCAGCGAGCCGGGGTCTGTCGTGCCTGCGGGCGCGATCAGGTAGATCAACGACCACGCGCTGACCGCGGCGGCGCCCAGCACCAGGTGGGCCGGGCCGAACAGGCCCGGTACCGCCAGCGTGCCTGCGGCGGCGACCGGAACCAACGCCGCGATCGACAGCGGCAGCGTAGCTTCCGCCGAACGCGCCCGGGCGGCCAGCGCTGCCAGGACGGTGACCACCGCGATGGCGATCACCGCGAACAGGCCCGCCGGTTCGCCGGTGAGCGCGCGATGGGCGGTGGCCAGCCCGGTGGCCGCGAAGATCAGCCCGGCCCCGGCGGCCAGGGCGGCGCGCTGAATGTGGCTGGCCCCCCAGGGCTTACGCCGGGACGCCGAGAAGATGACGGCGGCGTCGGCGATGTCCTCGACGATGCCGGGCGCAGCCGGGCCGACCGGCACCGGGCGAAGCGCCAGCAGGTCGCCGTCCACCACCCCGACCGTGTCCAGGCTGGCGTCCAGGCTGAACGGTGCGCCGCCGACCGGCGCCAGGCTCAGACGTGCGGTCGCACCGTCGGCGGGTTCGCTGTCATCGGTGTCGGGAGCCACCAGGCGTTGCACCGCGGGCAGGATTTCGCGCAGCGGCAACTCCGCGGGTACGGCCATCTCGGTCAGCCGGCTGTCGGACAGCACCGCGATGCGGACGATCGGCATGACGGCGCTGGTCAGCGCCGGGGCGTCGGTCATTGATGTTCCCTACTCTTTATCTCTGTTTAGGTCAGCTGGGTGGTGAAATCTCGGGACAGTCGCTGACCGGGGAACCACTGCCCGTCGGGCAGCGTGGCGGTCAGTTGTTCGATCGCGATAGCCGTCGCGAAGTCGGTTCCGGGCCGGAAGGTCGACACCCACTCGCCGTCGAAGGCCTGCGAGGGAGTGACCAGGATGCGGCCTTCGTCGGCGTCGACCAGGCTCATGCCCACCTCGGTGGTGGTGTGCCGGCCGTTGTGGGCGCAGCCCGCGACAACCTCTACATAGCTGCGCGGACCGGAGAACACCGATTCCACGACCGGTCGCGCCGAGGCCGGAATGCCCAGGTAGTCAAGGACTTCGGCGAGGGGGGCCCCGGCGCGCAACCGCTCGTCGGCGCGCACACCGACCCGGGCGGGCAAGGTGAACTCGTCGAACTTCGCCGGCGGGCGCTGCCGCAACCCGGCCCCGAGCACCGGTACCAGCAGCCGCGGGTCGTCGATGTCCATCGCGGTGAAGGTGACCAGTTGAGCGTTGCGCAGCGCCACCACCGTCCGGGTGGGCTTACCGCTGCCCTGGTCGCGGCGCGCCACGATGCCGCGCAGCATCTCGGTGGTCCCGCTGGACGGTGAACCCACGTAACGCAGGTCCAGCCACCGGTCCGGGAAGCACACCACCCGGATCCAGTCGGCCACGCTCTTATTGACCGTGCCGTCCGGCGAGACAACTCCCATCCGGGTGAGTTCATCGCGCTGGCGCGCCATGAATGCACCGCGTTCCCTGGCGTCGGTGTAGGGCATGGTGATCGCCAATACCCACGGGAAAGACCCGGCGCCAATGGTTTCCGCGATGTACCAGGCCTGCTCGACGGTCAGTTCAGCGGCGTTGGGCTCAGCACCCCTGTTCATGGGGAGCAGTGTTCCTTCGTCGAGCGGATCACCTGGCTCAGCCCCACTTGGCGGCTTCGGCGGTGTCGCGGGCGTTCATCATCAAGGTGTTGGTCTCATGCGTGGTCGCCATCGCGTGATAGGCCCGCACCAACTCCTCCATCGCCTGATTCCACTGCGCCTGCCACGCCTGATACGTCATCCCCGTATCGCCCTGCCACGCCGCCGACAACGCCGCCTGCTCACTGGCGATATCCGCACCGACGGCCTGCAACGTGCCCGCATACCCATTCATCTCAGCCGCATGGGCCAACATCGCCGGGTAGTTATACATAATCTGCGACATCAGACTGCTCCTCCCTAAACCCCGGTGTAACCCGACGCCGCCGCCGCATCAGCAGCCACATAGGTGCTACCGGCATCCGCCAGATTCGCCTGCGCCATATCCAGCAACGCATTCACCCGCGCCGCCATCGCCACAAACCGCGCATGCGACCCCTGAAACGCCGCCGCCGCCTCACCCACGTGAAACGCCTGCGCCGACAACGCCGCCTGCTCAGCCTGCGCCATCGTCGACCGCATCAACGCCGCCTTGGCCCCAAACGCCGACTCCGACGCCACCAACTGCGGAATATGGGCATCCAACATACTCATCGCCGCACTCCCTTCTCTTCCTTCGATACTTCTACTGGCGATTCCGATTCCGGACCGCCACGATCGTTCTCACTCCAGGTGTCGGGCAACATCGGCACGCTCGGGCCCCCACCGAAGCCATCGTCGGCCAGGGTGGCCAGGCCCGACGCGGTCGAGGTGCTGCGCTTGCCCACCGTTCCGGCGAAGCCCAGCGCCCCGGCCCCGCGATCCGAGCCGGAAGCGGCCGGCTGCTCCACCGGACCGGCCGGACCCGAATCCATGTCCATGTACTCGTCGGCGTGGTCGTGCAGCACCGCACGCCGGCGCCGTCGCGCCCGGGCCTTGTCGCGCGCCGAGGCGGTCACCCCCACCGCGGCCGCCGGCACCCGAGAGGCCGGTGCCTGCGCCTTGTTGCGGTCGGTGAGGGTCGGCCCCAGCCCGGTGCCCGGGTCGGTGCCGCCCATCAGGTACCCGAAACCCAGCACTCCGGTCGCCGGTGGCGGGGGCGCCACCGCCGGCGCGGCCGGTGCCCCGGACACTACGGGCGCGCCCGGCGTGGCGATACCGGAGGCGAAACCGGTCACCACCGCGATCGGCCGCTCAGAGGGGGCGACGGAAACCGGCGTCATCGGCTCGTCCGTGTCGTCCACACCGGGCTCACCCATGGTAGGCAGCTGGCTCAGGGCCGCGCCCAGGATGATCGGCAAGAATGCCGGGGCGGACAGCACCACGCCCCAGAAGGTGAAACCGAACGGGATGAAGAACGCCTCGTAGGCGATGAAGAACAGCAGCGGGAACCACGTCGTCAAGGCGGCGGGGCCGCCGCCCAGGATCTCCCGGATCACCCCGGCCGGATCCTGCAGCAACTGACCGAGCTGGTTGAACAGCTGGGTGAAGAAGTCCGAGCCGACCGGGGTGTCCGCCGCGGGCTGCGCCGAGTCGGCTTTGACCACCGGAGGTGCTTGCACCGGGCGCGGCGCCGACGCCAGCGCGGCACCGGACACCGCCTGGTAGGTGCTCATGGTGGTGGCCGCCTGGATCCACATCCGGACGTAGTCGGCTTCGTTGAGCGCAATCGGGATCGTGTTGATACCGAAGAAATTGGTGGCGACCAACACCCCGTGCGTCATGTGGTTGGCGGCCAGTTCGGCCAGTGTCGGCATCGACGCCAGCGCGGTGGTGTAGGCCGAGGCCGCCACCTCATGCTGGGCGGCCACCCCGGCACTGTCGGCGCTGGCCTTGCCCAGCCACGCCAGGTAGGGCACGTGGGCCGCCAGGTACTGCTCGGCGCTGGGGCCCTGCCAGGCGCCGCCCTGCACCGCACCGAGCAACGCGGTCAATTCGTCTGCGACCGTGGCGTACTCGATGCTCAGGGCATTCCACACCCCGGCAGCGCTCAGCAGCGGACCCGGTCCGGGACCGCTGCTCAGCAATGCTGAATGCACCTCCGGAGGGGAGGCGATCCAGACCGGGGCGGACATCATCAGACGCTGCCGCCGCCATAGGTCGCAGCGGCCGCACCATCACTCACGGCGTAGTTGACGCCGGACTCACCGACACCGATACCGGCGCGGCCGAGTTCGGTGGCGCCCTGAGCGGCCACCGCGGCGTGTTCGCTGCCCTGCGCACTGAATCCGGCGGCGGTCTGCAGCGAGACCGGGTCGGCCGCCGGCGGCACCACCGCGGTGATCAGCGGAGCGGCACTGGCCTGTGCGGCCGCCAGACGAGCGGTCAGGGCCTCCACCGCTGCACTGGCGGCGGCGAGACCTTCCGGAACCACATTGAGCGTCATGACTGTTCCTCCTCCTTCTTTATCGCTATCGCTTCACTTCGCTGCGCATCAGCGCGTCAGACTCTGGGTGAACAACGGGTTGACGAGTTGCAGGTACGTGGGTTCGTCGCTGTCGCCCAGCAGCATCGCCCGGCCCGCGGGTAGCCGGCCGAAGCGTTGGCCGCGGATCTTGCCGCTGTCGGCGGGATTGCCCGAGAGCATCAACGTGGTGGCTTGCAGGTCGTTGAGGCGGCGCAGCAGCGGGTTGGTCATCAGCGCGTGTGCCGAGCCGGTGGCGCGTGCGGTGACAACAACTCGCAGTCCCAGATCGCCTGCTTGAGACAGCAACTCGATCAGGGTGGTCCACGGCCGCTGCCCCGCATACGGTCCGGTGAGGGCCGGGGTGTCGGGGATGGCATCGACATCGTCGATGATCAGGTAGTGGGTGTGGCCTTCATAGCTCCACCCCGCCAGATCCGCTGCCGACAAACCGGCCGGTGGCCGCCGCGAGCCGATCAGCGCCGACAGGCCCAGCATCGCCGGGATCACCCGGTCGATGTTGGCGGTGTACTCGTTGTCGGCGAACAGGGGTTCGTCGACCAGATGCAGGCGCCGATCCAGCACGGTGAACGCCACCTGCTCGGCGGTGCTGTTGTCCCGCACGGTGCGGATGATGTGGCGCAGCAGGGTGGTCTTGCCGGATTTGGCATCGCCGAGCACCAGCACCAGCGGGTTGGCGGTGAAGTCCACCGCCACCGGTGCCAGGTCTTCTTCGCGGACCCCGATCACCACAGTTTCGGCAGCCGGGTAGAGCGTCCCGGCCTCTTCGGGGGCCAGGTTGGTCGGCAGCAGCCGCACCGGCGGGGCCGCCAGGCCGGGGTGGCGGGCATTGATCTCGGCGATCTGGCCCAGATCGGGTTGGGCGATCAGGAAGTGCTCGGCGGCCATGGTCAGGCCGCGGCCGGGCTGATTGGCCGGCACCGCCTCGGCCGGGCGGGTCAAGGCCCCGGCCACCCGCACGTTGGAGTCACGCGGGTCATGCAGTTTCAGTTCCAGGCGCAGCCCGAGCCCGTCGCGCATCGCCAACGGCACCTCGAGCCAGCTCGGGGTGGTGACGACCACGTGGATGCCATAGGCCAGGCCGACGTTGACGAGCTCGGTCACCTTGGCCAGCAACGGGTTCCGGGTGTTGAACTGGTCGGTGTTGTCCCGGCTGAAGGCGTACAGGTTGTCGATGACCAAGAACACTTCACCGTAGCCGTCGTTGAGCGACCCGATACCGCCGTCGCGGAACGCTCCGCGCTGCTGACGGGCGGTCAACAACTGTTCGAGTTCGCCGAAGGTGCGCCGGATCCGTTCGGGTTCCAAACCCGATGCGACACTGCCGACATGGGCCAGGTCCTGCATCGCCCGCAACTGTCCGCCGCCGTAGTCCAGGCAGTAGAAAGTCACCTCGCGCGGGGAGTGCAGCTGCGCCGCCGAGAGCATGAACGTCTGCAACGCCGTCGTCTTACCCGACTTCGGGCCACCGTGGATGAGCAGGTTGCCGCTAGCCGAGCGGGCATCGAAGACCAGCGGGTCACGGCGCATGTCGAACGGTTTGTCGATCTCACCCAACGGCCAGCGCAGCTGCCGCTCGCCGATTCCGGTCCGGGCCAACGTCGTTGCCAGCGGGATCGGCTCATCCAGCGGCGGCAACCACAATGCCGGGGCCTGCGGCCCGTAGTTGGCCAACTGCTCACCGATGGTGGCGATCAGCTTGCGCGGCGGACCCAACGTCTCATCCTCGGCCTCAACGATCGTCGTCTCCTGCCCGGCATCCACCGCACCCGCGGTGAACAGTTTCGGTTCGGGCAGGGCGTGCATCACCACGGCACGTGATTGGCGCGGCGGGTCGTAGATCCCATCGACGTAGGTGGAGCGGAACTTGATCGGCGCCGCCCCGGGTGCGGGCACCAAGAAGCCCTCGCCTTTGTGTTCTTTGCCCGATTCGATGTGGTAGGCATCCTCGACCCCGATGATCTGCCGCGACACGCTCGGCGAGGCCACCTTCAACCCGATCCGGTACGAGGTGTTCTTGTCGATGTCTTTGATCCTGCCGACATCCAAGGTCTGCGACGCGAACAGAATGTGGATCCGGAACGAACGGCCCTTGCGCGCCACGTAATCGAACAACTCGGCGTATTCGGGGTGATCGGCCAGCATCAATGTGAACTCATCGGCGACGACGAACAACGTCGGGATCGGCGCCAGATCATGCCCCGCGGCGATCGCCGCCTCATACTCGGTCACCGAGTTGAAGGCGCTGCCCTGAACACGGCGGCCGGCCTCGCGCAGCAACAACTCGCGGCGCGCCACCTCACCGCGCAACGTGTCGGCGAACCGATCCGCCAGGGACTTCTTCTCGGCCATGTTCGAGATGACGGCCACGACCTGCGGGAAGTGCCGGAAGATGTCCGCGCCGGCCTCCCCCTTGAAGTCGGCGTAGATCACGATCAGCCGATCCGCCGAATGTGTGGTCAACAGCGACAACAGAATCGCCATCAACGTCTGCGACTTACCGGAGCCGGTCATGCCGATCATCAACCCGTGCGGGCCCATGCCGCCCTCGGCCTCGTCCTTGAGGTCGAAGATCAGGGGCTCCCCGGTCGCGGTCACCCCGATCGGCACCCGCAACTCCTCCTCACGGGGCCGCGGCGCCCACAATGCGGGCACATCCAACCGCGAGGCGTCGGCGATACCCAGCAGCGTGGTGAACGTCGCCCCCCGGGTGCCCGCCGAACGCAGCCCGGCATGCGTCGGGTTGGAATCCCACCGCGACAGCCGCCGCGCCACATGCGCCGCCTCTTCGGCGCCGAGACGGTCGGCGTCGTCGACGTAGCGCTGCCAGCCACCGCTCTGCCAGCGGTCGATCGAGGTCCCGCCGACGCTGATCCGCAGGATCGGGCGCTCGGGGTCGGAGTACTGCTCCCGGTTGGGTGCCACCGCACCGCGCTGCACGATGGTGACCCCGGCGCGAGCGGCGCCCAACGACGAGGCCGCCACATCGAAGTCCGGGTCATCGATGATCACCAGCAGATGCCGGCCCGACTCGGCGGGCCCACCGGTGAACGCCGGCCGCTCGGCCAGCACCGGCGCCAACAGCACCGCCAGTTCCTCGGCGCTGCCGGCCAGGTACCGAGCCGGGCCGACACCGTCGACCTGACCCGCGATATCCACATGCGGCAACCACTTCAACCACGACCACGCCGGCGACTCCAACTCCGGCGAAGCCAACGCCACCCCCAACACCGTCGGGTCGTGCCAGGTGACGGCCTGGGCCACCCAGGCCCGCACCGCCGCGCGCACCTCATCCGCGGCGTCCTCGCCCTCCCCGAGCACCGTGATCCGGGAGACCTGCGTCAGATCCACCCCGACCGGCACATCACGCACCGTGCGCTGGGTGTCGAGCAGACTGCGTAATGCGCTGTGCGACACCGGCTCCAGGTCGATCTCGTCGGCCGTGTCGGCTACCCGCACGGCGCTGGCCAGCGGCACCGAATGCCGACCGGTGCGCACCACCAGGAAATCTTCGTCGTGCGGGTCACGCTCCCACTGCCGGCGTGAACCCGGCACCACGGCCAGCTCCGACGGATCCGGGTGCGACCACTCCGCCGCCGCCCGCTGCTTGGCCGCCGAACCCCGAATGTTGTCACGGACCACCGACAAATACCGCAGATAATCGGCGCGCTCGGCGTCGACCTCGACCGTGCGGGCCTTCTTGTCCCCGCCCCGATAGATACCCGCCGCCGCGACCAGCAACGCGAACGGGAAGAACAACATCACCGGTGAGATCAACCGCATACCCGTGGCGACCATCGCGATCACCATGCCGACGATCAAAATCACGATCACCACCGGCAACGCCCGCTGCAAGAACGACGCCGGCACCACCCGCGGCAACTCCGGCGGCGGCTCGATGGTGATGGTGCCCTTGTCGGTCGGCGGCGCCGGCAGCCGACGACGCGCCTCGAAAATCAAACGACTCATCGGGTCTCTCCCCCGTTAGTGGCGCCCAGGTCGGCCGTAGCGCGGCGGACGGGCCGTTGATCCGGCGCCAACCCGTCGTGGGCGAGCAGCGCGTCGGAGCGCGACAAGGTCGGTCCAAGGGCGAACTGCGACAGCACCGACCACGGAATGGGCAGCGCGGGCTGGCTCAACCCGAGCGCAGCCACGGTGTCGCCGCTGGAATTTTCCGGGCCGCCGCCTTCGGTGCTGACCCCGTAGCGCACCCCGGTGTCGGAGATCCAGAACAGTGGCCCCGCAGTGGGTTCGGCGGTCGGGTCGCCGCTGACACTCTGGGTGAAGTAGCCGGTGCCCGGGGTCAGTGCGACCCGCGCGGCGGTGCCGCCGACTCCGGCGCCGACCAGATCCAGGGTGCGCACCCCGTCGCGCAGCGGCAGCGAGGAGCCGGACAGCAGCGTCAGCGCACTGGTGCTGGCGCCGGCGGGTTTACTCCAATGCGCGCACGTGAGTGGTTCCTGCACGGGATCGGTGAGACTGACCGGCTTTTCGGGGAAGCGGGAGGTGTCCAACGCGTGGGAGACCGGCAGCCGCGCGATGTCGTCGGCGCCGAGCAGCGGCGGCTTTTCCAGCCCGTGCGAGTCGGTGTTGCGCAGCACCGCGGCGAGCACTCCGGGGATCGGCTGCAGACCGTCCGGCAGCACCGCGTAGTAGCGCACGGTCGCGTCGGAGCCGCCCTCGAGGGTGTGCGCGGCCACGACCGCGCCGACCGGGGCGGCCGCGGGGAGGTCGAACGACGGCTTGTCACCGGCGCCGGGGATCAGCGGCGCGGTCAGTGCGGGCGCCTCCGGGATCACGTTGAACAGGCCGGTGGAGATCGAACGCGGCGCGGGGACGACCGAGCCGCGCTCGCCGATCCCGAGCGCACCGGTGATGGCGCGGTCGGACAGGTCGATCCGGCTGCGTTTGCCCTCCCACAACAGCCAGGCGCCGGAACCGTTGTCGGCCAGCACCGCGCGCTGGGCATCCAGCGCCCCGGCCCGGGAGCCGCCGTCGCCCAGCGGCCCGGCGATCACCGTCACCCCGGCGTTCGTTCCGGCGACCGAGTCGCACACCGTCCAGTCCGCGTCGCGGCTGGCGTTCTGCACCATCCGCTCCGGGGCGCCCGGTATGCCGATCAGGTTGCCGCGCGGAATCTTGTCCAGCCCAGTGCTTTTCACCGCGGTCGGGTTGACCGGACGCCCGACGATCAGCCGTGCGGAGGTCAGGTTCAGCACCGGGTGCAGCTGGTCGCCGACACGCACGTACAGCGCCGACGTCGACTTGTCCGCCAGCACCGGATCGTTGGCGGCCGCACTGTTGGGCCAGATCAGGGTGAACACGAAGCAGCCGCCCGCGACGGTGGCCAGCACCAGCAGGCCCATCAGAACCGCACGCGCCTGCGAGCGCAGCGGCTCCACGAGCATCCGGGTGTCGTGCAGGGCTACGCCGGATGCGATCCGCCGCATCACGAACCGCCAGCCACTGACCTGGTGCTTGGTGACGAAACCGCGCCGGTACTCGACCCGGTCGGGGTTCTCGTTGACCGGGGTGCGGGAGGCGAACGAACGCCGCTCTCCGTCCATCAAATCGGTCCGGTCTTGCTGAGCGGCGCTCACGCGTTCGCCTCCAGGCCCAGCCCGCGCAGCAACGGCGTCACCGAGTTACGGACGTCTTCGGTCGTGATGGTCATGAGCTCCTCATCGGTGAACACACCGGTCCCGGACTGTTCGGAGTGGTCGAGCCGGAACTCGCGCTCCTCCTCGGAGCGTTCCACGAGGTTCCGGACGAACCGGCCGTTGCCGGCGATGTCGAGGCTGCGCCGGGCGATCCCGTTGGCGTCGGGATGCGACGCCTCGGCCAGCTGGCCGAAGAGCGCCTGCATCTCCTCGAGGGCGGACTGCTCGAAGCGGCTGTCGCGCTGCTCGGCCATCTTGTAGGCGATCTCGACCAGCTCCGGCGGTTGGTACGACGGGAAGTCGATGCTGCGGGTGAACCGCGACCGCAGGCCTTCGTTGGTGTCCAGGAACCGGTCCAGGTCAGCCCGGTAGCCGGCGACGATCACCACCAGCCGGTCGCGGTCGTTCTCCATCCGCGCCAGCAGGGTGTCGATGGCGACCAGGCCGAAGTCGTTCTTGGCGCCGGTGGCCACCAACGCGTAGGCCTCGTCGAGGAACAGCACGCCGTCGAGCGCACTGTCGATGATCGCGTTGGTCTTGGCCTCGGTCTCACCGATGTGCTGACCGATCAGGTCGGCACGGTGCACCTCTTTGATGTTCTCTTTCTTCAACAGCCCGAGGCCGCAGTAGATCTTCGCCACCACGCGGGCGATGGTGGTCTTACCGGTCCCGGGAGGGCCGGCGAACACCAGGTGGTGGGTGCGCTGGCCGATGGCCAGGCCGTGCTGCTTGCGCACCACTTCCATGGCCACCGAGCTCTTGAGCCGCTGCACCTGGTTCTTGACCTCGGACAGCCCGATGAACTCACCGAGTTCGCGCTCGGCCTCGGCCAGCAGTTCGGCCTTGCGTTCGTGGGCGGCCGGGTCGATGAAGTCCTCGGCGCTCGGCTCGGTCTCGGGGTCCCAGGGGTCGGTTCGCGCCTCGATCCGGGCCGCGGTGGTCGTGACGATCCCGAAGCTGTGGTCGAGCAGGGCCTGCTCCACCTGCTCGTTCTCCGGGTTGGCGGCGTAGAGGTCCTGCAGCACCTCCTCGGCCGTCTCGTCGTCACCCTGCGCCCGCAGGATCAGCCCCTTGGCCAGCGCTCCGTCGGTGGCGGCGACCGCGATCGGACCGTCGGGCTCCTCCAGGTAGGACAGCGCCGGGGCGTACATGCCCAGCCGGGCCAGGGCGATGCCCAAGGCGATCTTGGCGGCGTGGGTGAACAGCTCGTCGCGGTCGGGGTCGTTGACGATCGGGGTCAGCAGTTTGACCATGTCCGACCAGCGCCCGGCATGGTGGTTCACCGCGATCGCCAGCCAGCGCGCGTCGTTCCAGTCCGGACGCCGCTGGGTGATCTCGGCGACCACCGCGTTCGCCTCGGCGCACCGGCCGGCCATCGCCAGTTGTGCGGCGTGGGCCAGGTGGAAGTCGTCGGCTTCGGTGGCGCGCAGCTTCAGGTACAGCCCGGTGTCGTAGTGGAAGCCCAAAGCCCCCGCCGGCAGGTCCAGGCGCCGCTGCAGCGCCCCGGCGGTGGCGGCGGTCTGGGAGACGGCGGCCAGCACCCGAGGCGATTGGTCACCGGCGGCGGCCAGGCCGGTCCAGGCGTCGCACTGCTCGTGCGCGATCCGGGTCAGCGCGGCGAATCCGGCGCGGGCGGCGGCCAGGTCGGCCGGCCGTTGCCGCTGGTACACCGGGATGCCCAGGGCACGGCAGCAGGTGGCGAAGCGGCTCAGGGTTTCCTCGTCCACGCGGGGTTGCGGTGTCAATAGAGCCGCGTCACCGTTGTTCATGCGTGGCCCGCCCCTTCACGAGTGTTGCCTAAGCTAACTCGGCTGAAGTTAGCATTGCATAAGCTAACTGTCGAGGTGGGTCCAGACGATCGTCGAGTGGCTTCCATCACCGCGCTTCGCGCTTCGGCGGCAGGTAGACCCGGCACAAACGCGCCGAAATCGTTCCAACCCATTCCTCGCTCCTTATTGAAAATCATTTTCGATTGCAGTGGCACGTTACCGCACCCGGGCCTCGTTGGCGACGGCGGTCGGCATTCCCGGCGGTCGCTACCCTTTGACGGCCCGGACCAGCGAGTTGCGCGCGATCATCAGACCCGCCTCGGTGTCCGGATCCGGAACCGGACGGCCCAGCTCGCGCAGGTAGTCCGCCAGCGGCGTCGCGACCGCGGTCCAGCCCCGTGCGCCGAACCACTCATCGGCGGGGGCGCAGCGCTCGTTGTAGACCAGTCGATGGAAGATGCGGCTGTCGTCGCCAGCCGCGACTTCTGCCTCCACCGCGGCCTGGAACGCCTCCGCCGGCAAGGGGGCGCCGTCCTCGACGGCGACGTGGCTGCCGGGCGCGGCGAGGTTGTCGATGCCGGTGAATAACTGGGCCTGCGCCTCGGCCGGAAGATAGATCAGTAATCCCTCGGCGATCCACGCCGAGGGCTGCTCGGGGTCGAAGCCACTGTCGCGGAGCGCCTGCGGCCAATCTTCACGCAGGTCGACGGCGACCTCCCGGCGCTGCGCCCCCGGCCTGATGCCGCGCTGCGAGAGCACGTAGCTCTTGTACGCGAGCACCTGGGGCTGGTCCAGCTCGAAGATCGTCGTCCCGTCCGGCCAAGACAACCGGTAGGCGCGGGAGTCCAGCCCCGCCGCCAGGATGACCACCTGGCGCACCCCGGCCTCGACGGCGCGGCGGAAGTAGTCGTCGAAGTAGCGCGTGCGCGCGCCCTGGAAATTGACGAAGTGCTCCCCGAAATCACTGGTCAACAATTGATGACCCGGCAGGTTGCCCTCGATCACGGCCGCCCAGTCCCCGCCGGCCGCCCGGCAGAACAACTCGGCATAGGGATCGACCGCCAACGGTTCGGGTTTACGGGCCTCCAGGGCCCTGGCGGTGGCCACGAACAAGGCGGTCGAACCGACGCTGGTGTTGATGTCCCAGCTATCACCTTCACTACGCATTACAGGCATTCCAGTGACCCTACGCCGCCGTAACCAGCGTGGAATCCCCCGAGGAACCGCGCTCCCCGCCCGCTCAGCCCCACTTGGCGGCTTCGGCGGTGTCGCGGGCGTTCATCATCAAGGTGTTGGTCTCATGCGTGGTCGCCATCGCGTGATAGGCCCGCACCAACTCCTCCATCGCCTGATTCCACTGCGCCTGCCACGCCTGATACGTCATCCCCGTATCGCCCTGCCACGCCGCCGACAACGCCGCCTGCTCACTGGCGATATCCGCACCCACCGCCTGCAACGTGCCCGCATACCCATTCATCTCAGCCGCATGGGCCAACATCGCCGGGTAGTTATACATAATCTGCGACATCAGACTGCTCCTCCCTAAACCCCGGTGTAACCCGACGCAGCAGCCGCATCAGCAGCCACATAGGTGCTACCGGCATCCGCCAGATTCGCCTGCGCCATATCCAGCAACGCATTCACCCGCGCCGCCATCGCCACAAACCGCGCATGCGACCCCTGAAACGCCGCCGCCGCCTCACCCACGTGAAACGCCTGCGCCGACAACGCCGCCTGCTCAGCCTGCGCCATCGTCGACCGCATCAACGCCGCCTTGGCCCCAAACGCCGACTCCGACGCCACCAACTGCGGAATATGGGCATCCAACATACTCATCACCGCACTCCCTTCTCTCCTACCGGTTAGTCGTGAACCGTGCCGGTCCGGTTCCCGGGCCGCGACCCGTCGCGGCCGCGTCGTCGCAGCGCCACTGCGGCACTCCACGACGGTACGCCCGGGCAAGGAGGTTCGGTCAATAACAGAGGACGAATTGTCCGGAATGTAACAGGATCTGCGAATAATTCACCGGCGATATACCCGCGATTGCGGATTTGTCAGCCGACGATGCGGTCGGACCGGCTATAGACGTTCATCGAAGCGCCCCGCAGAAACGCCACCAGGGTCAATCCCGATTCGACGGCCAAGTCCACCGCCAGCGACGACGGGGCCGACAGCGCGGCCAGCACCGGAACCCCGGCCATCACCGCCTTCTGGGTCAGCTCGAACGAGGCGCGGCCACTGACCAGCAGCACGCTGCCGGCCAGCGGCACGTGGCCGTGTTCGAGTGCCCACCCGATCACCTTGTCGACGGCGTTGTGCCGGCCGACGTCCTCGCGAACCGCCCGCATGGTGCCGCCGTCGGCGAAGTCAAACAGCGCCGCGGCATGCAGGCCACCGGTGGTGGCGAAGACGTCCTGGGCGGCCCGCAACTGGTCGGGCATCGCCGTCAGTGCCGCCGCGGTAAGGCGAACCGGGTCGTCCCCCGGGGCGTAGCGGCTGGCAAGCCGCACCGCTTCCAATGAGGCTTTGCCGCAGATGCCGCAGGACGAGGTGGTGTAGAAGTTTCGGGTGACGTCGACCGCGGGCGGCGGTACGTTCGGGGCCAGGGTCACGTCCAGCACGTTGTAGGTGTTGGTTCCGTCCGGCTGGGCGCAGTATCGCGCGGTGAGCACGTCATCGCGCCCGGTGATGATGCCCTCGGTGAGCAGAAAACCCTGCGCCAGCTCGATATCCGATCCGGGCGTGCGCATGGTGACCGTCAACGGAACACCGCCCAACCGGATTTCCAGCGGCTCCTCGACCGCCAGCGTCTCGGACCGCTGCGTCGCATCCCCTGCGGCAAGGTGGCTGACCCGCCGACGCTGCGTTATCCGACTCATCGCTCCATCATCGCGGGTCGGGTTCTGCGCCGCGCCCGGTTGCCGCGCAACAGCGCCTCGCATCGGGGCCACGGGACTACGCTGCAGGGATGGTTCAGCGAAAATTCCTGGAGTGGCCGGTAATCCGGCAACTGCGCACCGGCGACGTGTTCGGCCGCGGCCCGGCGGTCACCTCCGACCAGACCCGTGGCATCGCTCCGCGCACCGCGACCGCCGACCGGGTGGTGAGCAGCGTCTGCCCGTATTGCGCGGTCGGCTGCGGCCAGCGCGTCTACGTCAAGGACGAGAAGGTGGTGCAGATCGAGGGCGACCCGGACTCGCCGATCTCCCGCGGACGGCTGTGCCCCAAGGGTGCGGCCAGCGAACAGTTGGTCAACTCACCGGGCCGCCAGATCACCGTGCTCTACCGGGCGCCCCGGGCCACCCGGTGGCAGCCGCTGGAGCTGGATACCGCGATCGACATGGTGGCAGACCGGTTCATCGCGTCACGCCGGAACAAGTGGCAGGACACCGACGACGACGGCCGGCCGCTGCGGCGCACCATGGGGATCGCCTCGCTGGGCGGCGCCACGCTGGACAACGAAGAGAACTACATCATCAAGAAGCTCTTCACCGCTGCCGGCGCGATACAGATCGACAACCAAGCTCGTATTTGACACTCCGCCACGGTTCCCGGTCTGGGAGCCTCCTTCGGTCGCGGTGGCGCGACGCAAACCCTGCAAGACATGGCGAATGCCGACTGCATCGTCATCCAGGGCTCCAACATGGCCGAGTGCCATCCGGTGGGTTTCCAGTGGGTCGAAGAAGCCAGGAGCCTGGGCGCCACCGTGATCCACGTCGATCCGCGGTTCACCCGCACCTCGGCGGTGTGCGACAAGCACATTCCGATCCGGGCCGGCTCCGACGTGGTGCTGCTGGGTGCGCTGATCAACCACGTGCTCACCCACGACCTGTGGTTCCGTGAGTACGTGCTGGCCTACACCAATGCCGCAACGCTGATCAGTGAGGACTTCCGCGACACCGAGGACCTGGGTGGGCTGTTCTCCGGGTTCGATCCGCAGACCGGGCACTACGACCCGTCGAGTTGGGCCTACCAGAGTGCGGACGCCGACGGGGACGACATCGGCTCGCCCGGCGGGGGACACGAACACGGCGTCAGCGCATCGGGGCGCTCAGCCGGTGAGACACTCGGTGCCGCCGGAGCGCCGCTCGAGCACGCCCGGGTGCAGCGCGACGAAACCCTGACCCACCCGCGCACGGTGTTCCAGATCCTCAAACGGCACTACGCGCGCTACACACCGGAGATGGTTCGCGACGTCTGCGGTATCGACACCGCGATGTTCGACTACCTGGCCCGCGCGGTCACCGAGAACTCGGGACGCGAACGCACCACCTGTTTCGCATACGCGGTGGGCTGGACGCAGCACACCCTGGGCGCGCAGTACATCCGCACCGCGGCGATCCTGCAGCTGCTGCTGGGCAATGTGGGCCGGCCCGGCGGCGGCGTCATGGCGCTGCGGGGGCATGCCAGCATTCAGGGCTCCACCGATATCCCGACGCTCTACGACTTGCTGCCCGGCTACCTGCCGATGCCCAAGGCCGGGCGCGACGACACCTTGGAGCAGTACCTGGACCGCGTCGGCTCCAAGAGCCAGAAGGGGTTTTGGGCCAATGCCGACGCGTATCTGGTCAGCCTGCTCAAGGCGTGGTGGGGTGACTCGGCGACCGCCGACAACGACTGGGCTTATCACTACCTGCCGAAGCTGACCGGCCCACACGGCACCTATCAGGCCGTGACCGGAATGCTGGCCGACGAGGTGGAGGGCTATTTCCTGCTCGGCCAGAACCCGGCGGTCGGTTCGGCCAACGGCCGTCAGCAACGGTTGGGCATGTCGCACCTGAAGTGGTTGGTGGTGCGGGACCTGAACCTGATCGAGTCCGCGACCTGGTGGAAGGACGGGCCCGAGATCGCCTCCGGCGAGCTTCGCACCGAAGACATCGAGACCGAGGTGTTCTTCCTGCCCGCGGCCAGCCATGTCGAGAAGGCCGGGACGTTCACCCAGACCCAGCGGCTGCTGCAATGGCGGCATCAGGCCGTCGCCCCACCGGGAGACTGCATCAGCGAACTGCAATTCTTCATCACGCTCGGCAACCGCATCCGCGCCAAGCTCGCCGGCTCCACCGATCCGCGGGACCGCCCGCTGTTGGACCTGGTCTGGGATTACCCGGTCGATGAGCACGGGGACCCCGACCCGGAGTTCGTGCTGGCCGAGATCAACGGCCATCAGCTCACCGGCGACGACGCGGGCGCGCCGCTGTCGTCCTTCACCGAGCTGCGCGCCGACGGATCCACCGCCGGCGGCTGCTGGATCTATTGCGGGGTGTACGCCGACGGCGTCAACCAGGCCGCCCGCCGGGTGCCGCGCGGCGGGCCGAGCCCGAACCAGTCCGAATGGGGCTGGGCCTGGCCGGCCGACAGGCGGATCCTCTACAACCGTGCGTCGGCCGACCCGGACGGAGTGCCGTGGAGCGAACGCAAACGCTACGTCTGGTGGGATGCGCAGGCCGGCCGCTGGACCGGCCATGATGTGCCCGACTTCGTGATCGACCGCGCGCCGGGTGCTCGACCGGATCCGGCCTCGGGAGGTCCGGATGCGTTGGCCGGCGACGACCCGTTCATCATGCAGCCCGACGGCAAGGGCTGGCTGTTCGCCCCGAAAGGGCTGGTGGACGGCCCGCTGCCCACCCACTACGAGCCGCAGGAGTCGCCGATCGCCAACGCGGTCTATCGCCAGCAGCGCAACCCAGCCCGAATCACGTTCCCCCGCAAGGACAATCTTTCGGCTCCGAGCGCCGGGGAGCCGGGCGCCGATGTCTACCCGTACGTGTTCACCACCTACCGGCTCACCGAGCACCACACCGCCGGCGGGATGAGCCGCTGGCTGCCGTATCTGGCCGAGCTGCAACCGGAGATGTTCTGCGAGGTCTCGCCGGCCCTGGCCGCCGAACGGGGTCTGGAGAACTACGGCTGGGCCACCATCATCTCGCCGCGGGCGGCGATCGAGGCGCGGGTGCTGGTGACCGACCGGATGACACCGCTGATCGTGGGCGGGCACACCGTGCACCAGATCGGGTTGCCCTACCACTGGGGAGTCGGCGGCGACGCCGTGGTCAGCGGGGACGCCGCCAACGACCTGCTCGGGGTGACCCTTGACCCCAACGTGCAGATCCAGGAATCCAAGGCCGGGTCATGCGACATCCGGCCCGGCCGGCGCCCGCACGGCGAGGAACTGCTGCGCCTGATCGCCGAGTACCAAAGCCGTTCCGGCACAACACCGGAGACCGGCAACACCGCTATCGACCCGGAAAGGCGGGACTGATGGGCCAACTGTCCGGACCGACCGACCCCACTGCCGACGCCCGGTGGCCGTCGCCACACCCGCGCAAGGGTTTCCTCACCGACACCTCGATCTGCATCGGCTGCAAGGCCTGCGAGGTGGCCTGCAAGGAATGGAATCACAACCCGGCCGACGGCGAGCTGGAGCTGCTCGGGTCGTCCTACGACAACACCGGTGCGCTGGGCGCCAACACCTGGCGACACGTCGCGTTCATCGAGCAGGGCCGCGACGCGATCGAGGAGGCTCGTGAGTCGGGCCGGCAGCTGATCAGCCTGGGCATGCCGAAAATGCCTGGCAGCGAAGAAGATACCGCACCTCCGGACACCGATCAGTTCCGCTGGCTGATGTCCTCGGACGTGTGCAAGCACTGCACGCACGCCGGGTGTCTGGATGTCTGCCCGACGGGCGCGCTTTTTCGCACCGAGTTCGGCACGGTCGTGGTGCAAGACGACGTCTGCAACGGCTGCGGCAACTGCGTGCCGGCGTGCCCGTTCGGGGTGATCGAGCGCCGCACCGACGGCACCGCGGCACCGAAGACCGCCCGCGGCCAAGCCCCCGGGGTGCGCAACTCCGGCATAGCCCAGAAGTGCACCATGTGCTACGACCGGCTGGTCGACGGCGAGATCCCGGCGTGCGCCAAGACCTGCCCGACCGAATCGATCAAGTTCGGCGACCACGACGAGCTCGTCGCCGACGCCCGCCGGCGGGTGGCCCGGCTGCACGCGCAGGGCCGCACCGAAGCCCGGCTCTACGGCGCCAATGAACACGACGGGGTCGGCGGCACCGGGTCGATTTTCCTGCTGCTCGACGAGCCGGAGGTCTACGGCCTGCCACCGGACCCGCGGGTGGGCACCGCGGACCTGCCGACGATGTTCAAGCGGTCGGCGCTGGCCGCGGCCGGAATGCTGGCCGCCGCCGCGCTCGCGTTCTTGGGACGCCCGTGAGCACCGTGCCGGATGGTCCGCGGCGCGGCGGCAGACGCCGGCGCCGCGGCGGTGGGGACGGTGGCCGAGAGATGCCGATGGTGCCCGACGTGCAGTTCACCTCCTACTACGGGCGCCCGGTGGTCAAGCCCGCGCCGTGGTCGCACGAGATCGCCGCGTACCTGTTCCTCGGCGGACTGGCGGGCGGCTCGGGCCTGCTGGCCGCCGGCGCCCAGCTCACCGGCCGGAACGTGTTGCGGCGCAATTCGCGGCTGGCGGCGCTGGTGGCGATCGTGTTGAGCGCGGCGGCCCTGATCAGCGACCTCGGTCGCCCGGAACGCTTCGTCAACATGCTGCGCACCATCAAGCTGACCTCACCGATGAGCCTGGGCTCCTGGATCCTGTCGGGGTTCGGTGCGGGCACCGCGGTGGCCGCCGCGGCGGAGCTGGATCGGATGACCGGCCGGCGGTTACCGCTGGGCCCGCTGCGCGGCGTGCTGCGGGCCGCGGAGGCTCCGGCCGGCTTGGAGGCCGCCGTGTTCGCGGCACCACTGGCCGTCTACACCGCGGTGTTGCTGGGCGACACCGCCACCCCGACCTGGCACGGCGCGCACCGCGACCTGCCGTTCGTGTTCGTCAGTTCGGCGAGCCTGGCCTCCGGGGGGCTGGCGATCCTGACCACGCCGGTGGACGAGGCCGGACCGGCGCGACGGCTGGCGGTGCTCGGGGTGCTCGGCGATGTGATCGCGACCCGCGCCATGGCGCACCGGATGGACCCGATCGCCGCCGAACCGCTGCATCGGGGCCGCGCCGGGGCGATGCTGTGGGCCAGCGAACGGCTGGCTGTGGCCGGCGGAATCGGGACGCTGCTGGGCGGGCGGAACCGGGCGGTGGCGGCCGTGTCGGGGCTGGCGCTGCTGGCAGCGTCCGCGCTGACCCGCTTCGGGGTATTCGAGGCCGGCATCGAGTCGGCGAAGGACCCGCGCTACACGATCGAGCCGCAGAAACGCCGCCTGGCGGCACGACGGGCGGCGGGCATCACCGGCGATTCGATCACCACGGCGGGCTAATCCTTCAGCTTCTCCAGCGCCGACCCCTTGTGCATGGCGATGTGATCGGTCTTGTCGCTTTTGATCTCGTACTGCGGGTCCTCCGGCGTGCAGTGCCGGCGGTGCCCCTTGTAGTCGGTGTCTTTGGTGTGGACCTTGGTGATCCGCCCGCTGACATGTCCGGCTTCGGAATTCCACCGCACGTGGTCGCCGACCTTGAACGGGCTCATCGCACCTCGATTCCGCTGCCCGCCACGGTATGCCCGATCACCGGGTACCCGGGAAGTTCGCCGACTATCAAGAGACCGCCGGAGGTCTGCGCGTCGGCCAGCAGCAGCAGGTCGTCCTCGCTGATCCCGGGCCCGGGACGCAGGCTCGGGCGTACCCAGTCCAGGTTGCGCCGGGTGCCTCCGGAGACGAACCCGTCGCGCAGTGCCTCGGCCGCACCGTCGATCAGCGGCACCGCGCCACGGTCGATCACCGCGCCCACCCCCGAGGCCCGGCACATCTTGTAGAGGTGGCCGAGCAGCCCGAAGCCGGTGACGTCGGTGGCTGCCCGGATCCCGGCCGTCACGGCGGCCTGCGCGGCGGCCCGGTTGAGCCCGATCATCACCGACACCGCCTCGGCGCACACCTCGCCGGTGCGCTTGTGCCGGTTGTTGAGCAGCCCGACGCCGATCGGTTTGGTCAGCGTCAGCGGCAGTCCCGGCGAGGCGGCATCGTTGCGCAGCAGCTTTTTCGGATCGGCCACCCCGGTGACGGCCATGCCGTACTTGGGTTCGGGGTCGTCGATGGAGTGTCCGCCGATCACCGGGCAGCCCGCCTGCTCGGCCACCGCCAGCCCGCCGCGCAGCACCTCGGTCATCAACTCCATGGGAAGGGTCTCCCGCGGCCAGCCGACCAGGTTGATCGCCACCACAGGTGTCCCGCCCATCGCGTAGATGTCCGAGAGCGCGTTGGCGGCGGCGATCCGGCCCCAGTCGTAGGCGTCATCGACGACGGGGGTGAAGAAGTCCGCGGTGGACAGCACCGCGAGGTCGTCGCGCACCAGCACCGCGGCCGCGTCGTCGCCGTCGTCGAGCCCGACCACCACGTTGTCGCGCGCCTGACCGGTCAGGCCGCGCACCGCATCCTCCAGTTCGCCCGGTGGGATCTTGCAGGCGCAGCCGCCGCCACGCGCGTAGCCGGTGAGCCGGACGGTCTCTGGGGTCATCGGTCCAGGCTAATCACACCGCCTCCTCAACGGGCTCGTCCCTCGCCCGCATCGTCGCCGGCTGGTCCCGATCGCCCGCCTCCTCAACGGGCTCGTCCCTCGCCCGCATCGTCGCCGGCTGGTCCCGATCGCCCGCCTCCTCAACGGGCTCGTCCCTCGCCCGCATCGTCGCCGGCTGGTCCCGATCGCCCGCCTCCTCAACGGGCTCGTCCCTCGCCCGCATCGTCGCCGGCTGGTCCCGATCGCCCGCCTCCTCAACGGGCTCGTCCCTCGCCCGCATCGTCGCCGGCTGGTCCCGATCGCCCGCCTCCTCAACGGGCTCGTCCCTCGCCCGCATCGTCGCCGGGCTAGGTTGATCCGCGGAGGCGTTTGGGTCCTGGTGGGCTCCCCGGTCTTCAAAACCGGTGAGGCCGAGCAGCTCGGCCTGGCGGGTTCGATTCCCGTCCGCCTCCGCCATCCGACAGGAGGCGCAGTGAGCCTGACCGATCCGCGGCGCGGCATTCCGCGCACCGACGCCCTGCTGGCACTGCCCGCTGTGCTCGCGGCGCGCACCCGGCTGGGTGATCACGTCGTCCGCGCCCTGGTGCGTGACGCCCAGGACCGGGCGCGGCGCGGTGAGCTGAGCCCTGAGCTGGTGGAATCCACTGTGTTGGAGGGTATCTCGGATGGTTGCGGGACCACGCTGCGGCCGGTGCTCAATGCCACCGGGGTGGTGGTCCACACCAACCTCGGTCGAGCACCCCTGTCGGGTGCGGCGGTCGCGGCGCTGGTGGCGGCCAGCGGTTACGTGGACGTCGAACTGGACCTGGCCACCGGCGCCCGGTCCAAACGTGGTGTCGCCGCCCGGGCGGCACTGCTGGCCGCCTGCCCGGCCGCCGAGGACGCACTGGTGGTCAACAACGGCGCGGCCGCTTTGGTGCTGGCCACCACCGCGCTGGCGGCCGGCCGGGAGGTGGTGGTCAGCCGGGGCGAGCTGATCGAGATCGGTGCCGGCTTCCGGCTGCCGGATCTGATCGCATCCACCGGTGCGACGCTGCGTGAGGTGGGCACCACCAACCGCACCCACCTGCACGACTACGCCGACGCCCTCGGACCGCAGACCGGCTGCATCCTCAAGGTGCATCCCAGCAACTTCGCCGTCCACGGCTTCACCGCCGCCGTCGACTTGGCTGAATTGCGGCCGCTGGCAAGCGAACACGACGTGCCGCTGGTGGCCGATCTGGGCAGTGGCCTGTTGGCTCCCGACCCGCTGCTGCCCGGCGAACCCGATGCCGCCACCGCGCTCGCCGACGGCGCCGACGTGGTCACCGGCAGCGGCGACAAGCTGCTCGGCGGGCCGCAGGCCGGGCTGGCGCTGGGCCGCACCGAGGTCATCACCCGCCTGGCCCGTCACCCGTTGGCCCGCGCCGTACGCGCGGACAAACTGACGCTGGCCGCGCTCGAGGCCACGGTGGCCGGCCCCGCTCCCCCGGTGACACAGGCGCTGCACGCCGACCCCGACCGATTGCGCGCCCGCACCGAACGGTTGGCGGCCGCGGTCGGGGCCGGAGTCATCGCCCACGACGGTCGGGTCGGTGGCGGAGGTGCCCCCGGAGTGCCGCTGGCGGGCTGGGCGGTCCGGCTGCCCGAGGCGGCCGCGGCCCGGTTGCGCGCCGGGGATCCCGCGGTGCTGCCCCGGTTGCACGACGGCGCCTGCCTGCTCGATCTGCGCTGTGTGCCCGAAGCCGACGATGAGCGGTTGCTGGCCGCGGTGCGCGCCGCCCTCGACCGGATCGACTGAGCGTGTTCGTCGTCGCCACCGCCGGCCATGTCGACCACGGCAAGTCCACCCTGGTCCACGCACTCACCGGCATGGAACCCGACCGGTGGGCCGAGGAGCGCCGGCGCGGGCTCACCATCGATTTGGGCTTCGCCTGGACCAGGCTGACATCGGGCCGGCAGGTGGCCTTCGTCGACGTGCCGGGCCACGAACGGTTTCTGCCCAACACGCTGGCCGGACTCGGTCCCGCACCGGTGGTGTGCTTCGTGGTCGCCGCCGACGAAGGCTGGCGGGCGCAATCCGACGATCACCGCGATGCCGTTGCCGCCCTGGGCATCTCCCACGGTCTGGTCGTTGTGACCCGGATCGACCGGGCCGCCGATCGCCGGATCGCCGACGTGTCGGATCAAGCCCGGAGCGAACTGGCCCGGACCGGCCTGCGTGATGCCCCGATCGTCGCCGTGTCCGCGGTCGACGGCACCGGCCTGCCGGAGCTGCGAACCGTCCTCGACGACGTACTGGCCGGCATCCCGTCGCCCCGAGCCGGCGACCGAGTGCGGCTGTGGGTGGACCGGGCGTTCCCGATCAGCGGCGCCGGGACGGTGGTGACCGGCACGCTGACCGCCGGCACGCTGGCGCGCGGCGACCATCTGGACCTGCTCGGCGGGAACCGCCCGGTGCCGGTGGTGATCCGCGGCCTGCAGTGCTGTGGGGAGCCGCTGTCGACGGTGGGGCCGGTGGCCCGGGTCGCGGTAAACCTGCGCGGTGTCGCCGTCGACGAGGTGCATCGCGGTGCCACGCTGACAACGCCGGACAGGTGGCGCAGCACCGGCGTGATCGACGTGCGGCGACGCAGCGGGGCGGCGCTGGGTGCGGTCCCGGAACGGGTCATGGCGCATATCGGGACGGCGGCGATCCCCGTGCGACTGCGGCGATTCGACGACGATCACGCCCGGCTCACGCTGGAGCACCCGCTGCCGCTGGTCACCGGGGACCGGCTGGTGCTGCGCCATCCCGGCAACCGCAGGGTGCTGGGCGGGGTGCTGGTGCTCGACGCCGACCCGCCTGCCCTGCGACGGCGCGGCGACGCGGCCCGGCGAACCGCCGCCCTGGCCGATCTCGATCCCGACGACGACGTCGCCCGGGCGCGCGCCGAGGTGGCGCGCCGCGGTGCGGTGACCCAACAGGGACTGCGCATGCTGGGCTGCGAATGCCCAACGGTGCCCGCCGGGGTCCGGGTGGTCGGCGACTGGTGGGTGCACGCCCCGGCCCACGAGGCCTGGCGGGAACGGCTGCAAGCCGCGCTGCAGGAACTGAAAAGGCGAGATCCGTTGGCCGCCGGGCTATCCCGGGGCGCGGCCGTCGACCTGCTGGAGCTTCCCGATCCCGTCCTGCTCGATGATGTGGTGCGCAGCGCGGGGCTGGAGCAGCACAACGGGCTGATCCAGCTGCCAGGCCGACGCACCGATCTCGGCCCGGCTGAAGCCGCGGTCGCCGAGCTGGAATCGCGCCTGGCCGCCGATCCGTTCCGCGCGCCGGACGCCGACGACCTCGCCGCCCTGCAGCTGCGCACCCGCGAGCTGGCTGCGGCCGAACGAGCCGGGCGGCTGCTGCGTCTGCGTGACGGGCTGGTGCTGTTGCCCAGTGCACCCGCGCTGGCGATGCGCGAGCTGGCCCGACTGGATCAGCCGTTCACGGCCAGCCAGGCCCGCCAGGCGTTGGCCACCACCCGCCGCGTGATGATCCCGCTGCTGGAGTATCTCGACGCCCGCGGCTGGACCCGGCGAATCGATTCCGTCCAGCGAGAAGTGGTGCGGTGAGGCATCCGACCAACACGAAATGCCCCGGCGAACCGGGGCATTCGTGCGTGCTGTTGTGGTCGGTTACGCGTCCGGCGTGGGCAGGCCGAGGTCGAGCGCGCTGTACAGACCGGCGGCTGCCAGGTCGGCGTCGGGCGTGATCACGTCGACGTCGGAGTAGTCGGCCGGCGCGAACCACGACGCCGCCCACGACATATCGAAGTTGCCGAACGGCGTCTTGAGGAAGTCGACGGCGGCAGTGTCGTCACCGGCGGCGTTGTAGTAGAGGTTGGTGAAGCCGAAGCCCAGCTGGTTCTGGGCGTAGACGTCTCCATCGTCGGTGACGAACACGTCGTTGATCCCGGCGCCGAACAGCGACTCCGTGAGGTAGTTGGTGCCCACCAGCGTGTCGCCCTCACTGGGAACGAAGGTGGCATTCAGCTTCCAGGTCTGCGAGAACGGGTCCTGGTCGACGAGCAACTGCGCGTCATCGGCGCCGTACACCGGAGTCCAGGTCAGGTTCTCCGGAAGGTCCTCGCCATACGCCAGGTTCAGCGCGCTGTACAGCCCGGCGCTCTCCAGCGCATTCTCCGGCGAGACCTCGATCAGCGTCGACACGTCGGCAGGGGCGAACAACGACGCCATCGAGGACATGTCGATGTTGCCGAACGGCGTCTTCAGGATGTCGACGACGTCCTTGCCGTCACCGGCGGCGTCGTAATACAGGTTGGTGAATCCCAGACCCAACTGATTCTGGTTGTAGACGTCCTTGGTGGCCTCGTCGATGAACAGGGTGTTGAGCCCACCCGTCGACGGCGTGAGGTACGTGGTTCCTACCAGCGTGGTGTCGGCGTTGACGAAGGTGGACCCGACGGCCCACGTGTTGATGAACGAGTTCGCCTGCTGGAGGACCTCCGCGGTGTCGATCTGGTAGACCGGCGTCCACGTCGGCGCCGGCGTTTCGGCCGTATCGGCGTTGGCAGTCCCGGCCGCCAGGAACGCCGCTGCCGCAGCGCCACCTACCGCCACACCCAGTGCACGGAACTTCATGAAAATTCTCCCTTGTTTGAAACCGTCATTCTTTTTCTATTGACGGTAGCGTAACTGTAGGTCTGCCCCGACCTGGCGTCAAGTTTCCTCACAGGTTCTGTTTGGGAACGAACCGATTCTCTTGATCCCGCCGCTGCGGTCGAGTACGTTGAACGAGTTTGATGGGACCGCACGTCTCGGTAAATCTCGAAGACCTCCAGATAGGGAATCTGCCTTGTCCAACCGCCGCTCCACCTGGATGAACGATGACCTCGACGCGCTGCGCGAGTTGGCCCGCGCCTTCTGCGAGAAGGAAATCGCACCCAACCGAGAAGTTCATCGGCCAGCACCAAGTCGATCGCGACCTGTGGAACAAAGCCGGCGAGCTGGGGTTGCTGTGCCTGTCCATCCCGGAGGAATACGGCGGGGGCGGCGGCAGCTTCGCCCACGAAGCGGTGCTGATCGAGGAGCAGGCGCGTGCCTGCGACACCTCATGGGGCGTGAGCGTGCACAGCACGATCGTCGCCCACTACCTGCTGGCCTACGGCACCGAGGAACAGAAGAAGTCCTGGCTGCCGAGGATGGCCAGCGGCGAGGTCGTCGGCGCCATCGCGATGACCGAGCCGGGCACCGGATCGGACCTGCAGAACGTCAAGGCCCGCGCGATCCGTGACGGCGACGAATACGTGGTCAACGGATCGAAGACCTTCATCACCAATGGCCAGCAGGCGGATCTGATCATCACGGTGGTCAAGACCGATACCAATGAAGGCGCCGGCGGCATCTCCCTGGTGCTGGTCGAGGCCGATCGCCCCGGCTTCCGGCGCGGCAGGTCGCTGGACAAGATCGGGCAGCGCGGCCAGGACACCTCCGAGCTGTTCTTCGACGACGTGCGCGTCCCGGTGTCGAACCTGCTCGGCACCGTCGAAGGCCAGGGGTTCATCCAGCTCATGCAGCAGCTGCCGCAGGAACGACTGATCATCGCGGTCGGTTCGGTGGCCGGCATGGAGACCGCACTCGAGCACACGTTGCGCTACACCAAGGAACGTCAGGCCTTCGGCCGGCCCATCTTCGGTTTCCAGAACACCAAGTTCAAGCTGGCCGAGGTCGCCACCGAGGCCAAGATCGCCCGGGTGTTCATCGACGAGTGCATCGAACAGCACATCCGCGGCGAACTCGACATTCCCACCGTGGCGATGGCCAAGTGGTGGACCACCGACCGGGCGATGGCCGTCGCGGACGAGTGCCTGCAGCTGTTCGGCGGCTACGGATACATGACCGAATACCCGATCTCGCGGATGTGGACCGACCAGCGCGTTCAGAAGATCTACGCCGGCACCAACGAGATCATGAAGGAAATCATCGCGCGCGCCCTGTGAAAAACGCTGTCCCCCAGGAGTTGACGATGACCTCTACCGACTACACCCAAGCCTTGCAGGTCCTCTCCGAGGGATCGGTCCGCCGGCACTTCGACCCGTTCACCGACGTCGGGTGGGACGCCCCGGAGATGGCGATCGATCCGCACGATCCCCGCTGGGTGCTTTCACCCCGGGCCGATTCACTCGGCGCGACCCGGTGGTATCAGGCTCAGCCGCTGGAGCGGCAGATCGAGATCGGCCGCTGGCGCATGGCCAACTCGATCAAGGTGGGCGCGGCCTTCGAAAGCATTCTGATCCGCGGGCTGATGGCCTACATCATGAAGCTGCCCAATGGCTCACCGGAATTCCGCTACCGCCTGCACGAGATGACCGAGGAGTGCAACCACATCCAGATGTTCCAGGAGCTGGTGAACCGGATCGGTGTCGATGTGCCGGGCATGAAGCGCCGATTCCGCCGCTTCTCCCCCTATATCGGGCTGGTCGGCGGCCGCTACCCGATCATCTTCGTCATCGGCATCCTGGCCGGCGAGGAACCGATCGACCACTTCCAGAAGGCGCTGATCCGCGAGGGCGCCGGCCTGCCGCCGGCCGTGCTGCGGACCATGCAGATTCATATCGCGGAAGAGGCACGCCACATCTCGTTCGCCAACGAGTTCCTCAAGGTCCATGTGCCGACGATGACACCCCGGCGACGACGGATCATCAGCGTGCTGTTTCCGCTGGCGATGCGCTGGCTGGCCGGGGAGATCATGGCACCGCCGAAGTCATTCGCCGAGCAGTTCGGGATTCCGCCGGAGGTGATGCGCGCGGCGTTCTGGCGGGGGCCGGCGTCTCGCCGGATCCTGGCCGGCTACTTCGGTGAAATGCGGGCCCTCTCCGACGAATTGGGACTGAACAACCGGGCCAGCCGGCTGGCCTGGCGGTTGCTGCGCATCGACGGCCCGCGCGCCCGCTACCGCGGTGAGCCCGACCGGGCCCACGCCGCCTGAGGGAGCTGCGTCAGGGCCGTCTCAGGGCCTCGACAACCGCCGTGAGCTCCTCGTCCGGATCCAGCACCAGCCCGATCGAGCGAGCCGCGCCGTCGAGGATGTACCAGATGATGTCGGCCAGCGTTTCAGCCATCTGGGAACGGGATCGGGTCGGCGGGGACTCCGATAACCAGCTGGCCAACGTCGCGTCCACCATGGTGACGACCACGAACGGCACGGACTCGAAAACCTCGCCGCCCACCCCGATCGCCTCGGCGACCGAGGAGATGATGTCGGCCCCGCGCAGCGCGATGCGACGCTTGAGTTCCTCGGTGGCGTCCCGTGAGCCCTCCAAAGTCGGTCCACGGCGGGCGAATTCGTTCAGCCGCTGATGGTCGACCATCCAGTCCGCGACCGCCAGCACCGAGCGGTTGAGGATCTCCCTCAGCGAACCGGTGGACACGTCGAGCTTGGCATCGAGTACCGCGGCGAAGTCGTCGACCAGATAGGAGCGGATCCGGCGCTCCAATTCGTCCTTGCCGCTGAACTGCCGGTAGATGACCGACTTGGCGACACCGGCGCGTTTGGCGATGGCCTGCACCGAGATATCGGCGCCGGGCGGACTGTCCTCGATCACCTGCACCGCCGCGCGCAGGATCTGGGTGCGACGTTCGGCGTTGTGCTGCTGCCATCGCGCCTCATAGCCGCTCAGTGCGGCGGGTGTCGTGGCCGATGACATGGCGTTGAGCCTACCGGCGGGCAGTCCGGCGGCCGCCGGATTATCGCCGGGTGAATTGACGCTGGCGGGGCCGGCTGCCAGAGTTGTCGATGACTGACCTGAAAGGGGTTGGGAGTGTTTGTCGATCCGGCGATGCTGCGTTCGGGCGCGACGGATACCCATGGCGCCAGCGCGCATGCTCAGGCCGGGGCGGCGCGGTTGGGCCAGACCTTCGTGGCGGCGGGCATTTTCGGCAGCTTCGGCGCCGCCGATGTCTTCCACGGCGCGTTATCCACGGCCCACGCCGAGCACATCACCGCCCTCACAGACCACCGCCGCACCCTGGCCGAGGTCGGCGACAAGGCGCACCGTGCCGCGCGCGAGTTCACCGGCATGGATCAGCACAACGCGGCCCAGCTTCGTGCGGTGCGGTGCACCTCCAACACATAAACCTGGCGCTGCTGATCGACGCCGCCGGCGGCGACCCGTGGCAGGTCAACAACACCCTGCAAAGCGGCAACCCGGCCGTCGTCGACGAGCTGGCGCGGGCATTCCACGACGCCGGATTATGCACCGCCGAATCCAGTGCGGCCTTCGCCCAAGCCCGCCAACGCTTTCACGCGGCCTGGAACCGGGAGAACGGTGAGCATCCGATCAACGACTCCGCCGAAGTCCAGCGCGCCACCGAGCGATTGCACCTTCAGCAATCCCAACTCACCACCATCGGTACCGATCTGGAAAACATCGCCGCCGCCCTGGCCGAGGCCCAGAAAGCGGCAGCCGCGAAGATCAACGCCCTGCAGATCCAGCTCCAAGACATCGACAACCGCATCGGGATGTACCAGTCCGCGCAGATCGACACCGCCGGGTTGGAGCAGGTCGCCATCGACGACACCGCCGGTATCCTGCATCAGCTCGAAAAGCTCCGCGACGACTACGCAGCGGTCTTGCAAGACGCCACCAGCAAACTGCTCTCCGACGGCTACGACCCGGCGCCCTTGCACGGCTACGACGGCGACGGCCAACCGAACCAAGGCCAGCAGACCGATCACGCCGCCGACGCCTACGGCGTCACCCAGCGTGAACACGACCAAGCGCTGGTGGATCGCCCCGGACAGATGACCCCGGAGAAGGCCGCCGCCGCCGCGCGGCTGCGGGACTACGCCACCGCCACCGATCCGGCCGCCGATCCCGAGGCCCGGCACCTGGCCGGCGAACGCCTCGACGACTACCGCATGGCCACCTTCATCGGACCGCTGCCGATAGACCCGGTGCTGGGCGGTGACGCGCGGAGCAATGCCGCCAACCGGGTGGACCTGCAACGCCGCCTGGAATCCGGATCGCTAATCCCTGACCTTTCGCCAATGACCGCAGACCAGGCCACCCGGGCCCTCGACGACGCCGAAGCGGCCGCCCGCGCGTTCGCGCTCAACGGCTTCGCCGACCGTCTCCGCAGTAGCGGCGTCTCCGCCGCAGGTGTCCAGCAGGCCATCACCGCCATCGAGAACGGGATGCCGCCCAGGGAGTTCTTCAACCAACTGTCCAATGCATCCGGCAGCGTCGGCAAAGGATTGGAGACACACGGCGTGGCGGTCTCCCCCGTGCGTCACAGCGTCGACCCAAACGCCTTCGCTAAAGCGGACGCCGAAGCGCTGACGAAGTTCGGTAAGAGTCTCGGGCGCGCGGCCACCGCGCTCGATGGCGCACTCACCGTGATGGATGTGGTTAGCGGAAAGGTCTCGCTCACGCAGGGCGCAGCGGAGTTCGGCGGCCGTTGGGCAGGCGGTGCGACCGGAGCATGGACCGCCGGATTACTGGTGTCCTTCTTGGTCGCGCCCGAAATTGCCGTACCCTTCGCGGTCGCCGGTGGAATGATCGGCGGCTCAATACTGGGCCAAGGAGCAGTAGATAAGGTGTTGGGGTATTAGCGTGGGTAACGGTTTCGTCATCGGTGTGGTTGCGTGTATCGCTGCCCAAATCGTTGTGGGATTTCTGACGATACCTCTGCCACCGAAGCGTCAGATCTATTGGTCGCTCGCAGTTCTGTCCGCGGTGCTGGCATTCCTAGCTGCCTATCCGAAAATCAAGCTGGGGTTGGGTGTCGCTGCGTTCATGTTAGGCGTAATGGTGTGGTCCGCGTTCTACTACACGCCCTACATCCGGATTCGGGGCAAAATTTACGCGTTTACCTCTTCCGATACGAATGCCGACGTGGACGGGGCGCGGGTTTCGCCAGGGGTCAATCGTCGGCGACTCGGCCTCGAAGACTGGCTCGCGACCGCACGTGGGCTGTGGTGGTTTATTGCCGGACTATGGTTGGTCTTTGACGCTTCCATCACGGGTTCACTGCTCCACGGTCACGCCTTATTGAACGACGGACACGATCGAATAGTTTTCGCATCCATTTTCATACTCCTCGGTTTATTCGGCGTCGCACTGGGATTCATTGAATCGGTAAACGAATACCCTCTAGCGCAACGACAAACCGTGCAGTTCGTCATCGCGACGATCTCCTCAGCCGGCCTGTTCGCCGCTTTCTATCTGATGTCCTACTACCTGACGGCGCTGACCAGGGGCCGAAGCAGCGACGAGTGAACGGCCCTCAGACCAGCGGCCGGCCGGTCCGCATCCGCCACCGCATATCGGCCATCAGGGCATTGAACGGGAAGCGTCGCAGCGGGCCCGGGGTCAGATTGTTGGCCATCCGCAGCAGCGCGATCAGGGAGTCGAACTGGCGTTGCTTGTTGGCATCCCACGGCAGCCGCATCTCGTCGCGGAACCGTTGCGGCAGAAAGCCGGTGGTGATGAACAACATCGGCCCCTCCACCAGCTTGTGCAGCGGGCCCGGCAGCGTCACCCCGCGCATCCGGACCGCGGCGATGCGGTAGAGGTAGTCACGCACCGTGTCGTCGATGTGGATGTTGGTGTCCAGTTGCTCCTGCCAGTACCTGTCGAACGCCGCGCGATCGGCCGGCCACATCTCCTCGTTCATCTGCAACGCGGTACCGAAGATCTTGGCCTCTTGGTAGTGCTGTTCGGCCTCCTCCTCGTCCATCTCGCCGTAGAACATCCGGTAGAGGTCGACCGAGCCCTTGTACAAGCACGCCGCCACCCACAACTGCAGTTGCGGGTCGAAGGCGTTGTACTTGACCGGGCTGCCCGCGGTGGAGCGGACCTGACGATGGGCACTGTCCACCGCCTTCTTGAACGCCTGCCGTTCGGCTTCGGTACCCAGGGCCACCACCGCCAGGTAGCCGATCGTGGTGCGGGCCCGCTTGATCGGGTGCAGATCCGCGCGGCCACTGTCGACCTTGCTCTCCACCACCCCGTAGCCCACGCCCGGGCGCGCCAACTGCATGATCACGTTGGCCGAGCCGGCCATCAACGACAGGCCGAACATGCCGTCGGAGATGTCCAGGCCCTTGTGCTGTTTGGGGGCACGGCGACGATTCGGGTCCGGCGGTGCGCTGACCGGACGCTCCACCTGCTGTAGCAACGCGCTTGCTGTCATAGCCACCCACCCCAATTCTGAGAACGTGTGTTTCCTGATATTGCTCCGGGTTCGGCCTCGGTGTCAAGATGATGGGCATGGTCTCCGCCAACGTCTCGGGTACGCGTCCGTACGGCGGTGTCGACGCCGCCGACCGGCGCGCGTCGCGCCGCGCCCGACTCCTTGAGGCCGGCCTGGATCTACTCGGAGCCGAGGTGCCGCAGGTCCCCGAGTTGACCGTGCGTGGTGTCTGCCGGCAGGCGGGTCTGACCGCCCGCTACTTCTACGAAAGCTTCGCCGACAAGGACGAATTCGTCAGCGCGGTCTTCGACTCCGTCATCGCGGACCTGGCCGCCAAGACCCAGTCCATCGTGAAGTCGGCACCGCCCGACCAACAGACCCGCGCCGGTATGGCCAACATCGTGCGCACGATCGCCGGCGACGCGCGGATCGGGCGGTTGTTGTTCGGCGTGCACCTGAGCAACGCAGTCGTCGTCCGCAAGCGGGTGGAATCCAGTGCGCTGCTCGCGATGTTGTCCGGTCAGCACGCCGGCAGTGTCCTGCGTCTGCCGGAGAACGACCGGATCAAGGCGGCCGGGCACTTCGTTGTCGGCGGGGTGGCCCAGACGATCAGCGCCTGGCTCGCCGGTGAAGTGCGGTTCCAGCCGGAACGGTTGATCGAGCAGTTGGCCGCATTGCTGGACAAGCTCGGGGACCCGGCGCTGTATCGGGATTAGGTTGCTGCCGCAACCCGCCGGTCGGCTTCGGTCTTCGGCGTGACATGTTCCTCGTTGCCGGTGAATTCTTTTGTCCAGCAGGCGAATTCCAAGGTAATCCCGTCCGGGTCAAGGAAGTAGAACGACCGCACGTAGACGCCGGGGTGCAGCGTCGCACTGACCTGGTAGTCGGACATGTCGTGGTTGAGAACGGGGCCGACACGGACACCCTTGTCCTTGAGGCGCTGCCGGTAGGCATCGAACTTGTCGGCGGGCACGTGGAACGCGAGGTGATTCATGGTGCTCACCGCGCTGGTGATCTCACCGACGCCGGGGATGGCGGCCGGCGAGGAGATGCCCGGCACCCGGTCGGGAGCATCGGCGAACCAGAAGAAGGCGACGCAGTCCCCGTTGCCGGCATCGAAGAAGAAGTGCTGCCCCATCCCGCCGGGCAGGTCGAGTGACTTCACCAGCGGCATGCCGAGCACATTGCTGTAGAAGTCGACCGTTCGCGCCATGTCGGCGCAGACCAGCGCGACGTGGTTGATCCCACTGATCTCGAACTCGGTGTTGACACCGTGCGGTTTGATCATGGCGACTCCTCTGGTCAAGTCCCGAATCTGAACCTAACATCAGATTCAGCTCTTATCCAGACCCCGCAGCGACAGGATTCGGTGATTCGGTGGCGACCCTTTCCGAGCAGCCCGCTCCCCGCGCCCCGTTGCCCACCCATCGGGGCCGGCGCACCCAGGCCGCGATCGATTCCGCCGCCCGTGCGGTGATCGCCCGCAAGGGTGTCCTGGCCACCACGATCGCCGACATCGCGGCCGAGGCCGGCCGGTCGGCGGCGTCGTTCTACAACTACTACGACTCGAAAGAGGCCATGGTCCGCGAGTGGGCACTGCGGTTCCGTGACGAGGCCGGCGAGCGGGCATCCAGCGCGGTGCGCCACGGCCTGTCCAACCGAGAGCGCATCGAGCAGGCCGCCGCCGCGCACTGGCACACCTACCGCAACCGGCTTGCCGAGATGGTCGGGGTTTCCCAGCTGGCGATGGTCAACGACGACTTCGCTCGGTATTGGGCGGAGATCTGCGCGGAGCCAACGTCTTTCATCACCGAAATGGTGAAACGTGCCCAAGCCGAAGGCCACTGCACCGACGACGACCCGGAACTGCTCGCGGTGGCGATCGTGTCAATGCTCAACCAGTTCTGCTACGTCCAACTGGCCGCCCCGCGCCCGGCGGGCACCCCGCCCGCCGACCCCGATGACGAGGCCTGCATCCGCACCCTGGCCAACGTGTTCTATCGGGCCATCTACACCGAGGAAGGTTCCTGACCATGCCGGAGATCGCCCGGGAATTCATCGGCCTGCCGTCCCCCACCGCGGAGCGGGCCGGGGCCGGTGGATACCCCTGTCAGGGTCTGTACCACCGTGCCGCAGGCCATAATCCGAAGGTGGCGATGATCGCCACCCACTACCAGATCGATTTCAGCGAGCACTACCTCGCCGATTTCATGGCTGCCCGCGGCATCGGCTTTTTGGGCTGGAACACCCGCTTTCGCGGGTTCGAAAGCAGCTTCCTGCTCGACCACGCATTGGTGGACATTGGGGTCGGCGTCCGGTGGCTGCGCGAGGTCGCCGGCGTGAAGACGGTGGTGCTGCTGGGCAACTCCGGTGGCGGGTCGTTGATGGCGGCCTACCAGTCGCAGGCGCATGAACCCAACGTCACGCCGCTGCCAGGAATGCGACCCGCGGCCGGGCTCACCGACTTGCTGCCCGCCGACGGCTATGTCGCCAGCGCCGCCCACCCGGGGCGTCCCGAAGTGCTGACCGCCTGGATGGACGGCGCCGTCGTCGACGAGAACGACCCCGTGCCCTCCGACCCCGACCTGGACCTGTTCGCTGAGCACAACGGTCCGCCCTACCCACCGGAGTTCATCGCCCGCTACCGGGCCGCGCAGGTCGCCCGCAACCACGCCATCACCGACTGGGCCGAAACCGAACTGAAACGCATTGGCGCCGCAGGGTTCTCCGACCGGCCGTTCAGCGTGATGCGCACCTGGGCCGACCCCCGCATGGTCGATCCCACCCTGGAACCCACCACCCGCCAAGCCAACATGTGCTACGCGGGGGTGCCGGTCAAAGCCAACCGGTCCGCGCGCGGGATCGCCGCGGCAACCACGCTGCGCAACTGGCTCGGGATGTGGAGCCTGCGGACCGCCCAGACCAGCGCCGAACCGCACCTGGCGCGCATCCACGAACCAGGGCTGGTGATCAACGCCCACGCCGACACCGGGGTGTTCCCCTCGGACGCAGAGCTCATCTACTCGTGTCTGGCCGGCACCGACAAGACCCTGCGCAGCATCGACACCGACCACTACTTCACCACCCCGGGCGCCCGTGACGCCCAGGCCGACATCATCGCCGAGTGGATCGGCCAACGGTGGGGCTGAGGGTCCTGGCGCACTTCGTTCCCGGCCCCAAGGTCAGCGATTTCGTTGCGCCCGAGTCAGATTGGCTGGACATCCGGTGGTGCGCCGCCGATGACGACGCCACCTTCCGGCGCGAACTGACTGAGGCCCAGGTGATCTGGCATGTGCTGCGGCCGCTGACCGGGGAAGAGCTGCGCAGCGGCCCCCGACTACGGCTGGTCCACAAGTTCGGCGTCGGGATCAACACCATCGATGTCGACACCGCCACCGACTGCGGTATCGCGGTGGCCAACATGCCCGGCGCCAACGCCGCCTCGGTGGCCGAAGGCACCGTCTTGTTGATGCTGGCGGTACTGCGCCGGCTGCTGCCCCTGGATCGCTCGACCCGCGCCGGGCGCGGCTGGCCCACCGATCCCGACCTGGGCGAGCGCTGCCGCGACATCGGCGGCTGCACCGTCGGCCTGGTCGGCTACGGCAGCATCGCCCAGCGGGTGGCCGCGATGGTGGCCGCCATGGGTGCCGGCGTACTGCACACCAGCACCCGCGACGACGGTCGGCCGGGGTGGCGGCCACTGCCGGAGCTGCTGACCCAAGCCGACGTCGTGTCGCTGCACGTGCCGCTCACCGAGGCGACCGAAGGCCTGATCGACCGCACCGGGCTGCAGCGGATGAAACCGGACGCGGTTCTGATCAACACCTCACGAGGCGGAGTCGTCGACGAGCCCGCCCTGGTCGAGGCGCTGTCGACCGGGCGGCTGGCCGGGGCGGGACTCGACGTGTTCGCCGTCGAACCGGTCGGCGCGGACAATCCCCTGCTCGTTCTGGACAACGTGGTGCTGACGCCGCATGTCAGCTGGTACACCGCCGACACCATGCGGCGCTATCTGACCGCGGCCGTCGACAACTGCCGTCGGCTGCGAGATGGCCAACCCCTGACCCACGTGGTCAACCAACCGACTGGTTGTTAGTTTGACCACTACGTCCCCACCGAAAGGCGCATCATGCCGATAGCGATCACCTCTGAACATCAGGACCTGGCCGATTCCGTGCGGTCCCTGCTGGCCCGGGCGGTGCCGTCCGAGCTGCTGCACGCGGCGATGGACACCCCGATCCAGAATCCACCGCCGTACTGGCGGGCCGCCGCCGAGCAGGGCCTGGCGGGAGTGCACCTGTCCGAGCAGGTCGGCGGGCAGGGTTTCGGCATCCTGGAGCTGGCGGTGGTGCTGGCCGAGTTCGGCTACGGCGCGGTGCCCGGCCCGTTCGTGCCGTCGGCGATCGCCAGCGCCCTGATCGCCGCCCACGACCCGACCGCCGCCGAGCTGGCCGGACTGGCCACCGGCGAGACCATCGCCACCTACACGCTCAGCCCGGGATTGACCGCCACCGCCCACGGCGACGGGTTGGTGATCCGCGGTGAGGCCCGCGCCGTCGCGGCGGCCGCCGAGGCGTCGTTGCTGGTGCTGCCCGTGGCGATCGACAGTGGTGCGGCGTGGGTGGTGCTGGCCGCCGACCAACTCGAGATCGAGCCGGTGACCAGCGTGGACCCGCTGCGTCCGATCGCCCACGTGCGGGCCAACGGCGTCGAGGTCGCCGACACGGCCGTCTTGAGCAACCTCAGCCAGGCGCGGGCACAGGCGTTGATCTCCACACTGCTGTCCGCGGAGGCGGTCGGGGTGGCCCGGTGGGCCACCGACACCGCGGCCGAATACGCCAAGATCCGCGAACAATTCGGCCGGCCGATCGGCCAGTTCCAGGCCATCAAGCACAAATGCGCCGAGATGATCGCCACCACCGAGCGGGCCACTGCCGCGGTGTGGGATGCCGCCCGGGCGATCGACGAGGCCGACAGCAACGGCTGGGACGCCGCGGGGTCGACGGTGCAGTTCGCCACGGCCGTCGCGGCCACCCTGGCTCCGGAGGCCGCGCAGCACTGCACCCAGGACTGCATCCAGGTGCATGGCGGGATCGGCTTCACCTGGGAACACGACGCGGGCGTCTACTATCGCCGAGCGCTGATCCTGGCCGCCTCATTCGGCCGCCGCGCCGAGTACCCGCAACAGGTCCTCGACACCGCCACCGCCGGCGGCATGCGCAAGATCGACATCGACCTCGATCCCGAAACCGAGAAGCTGCGCGCTGAGATCGCCGCCGAGGTGGCCGCGCTCAAGGCCCTGCCGCGCGAGGAGCGCACCGTCGCGATCGCCGAGGGCGGCTGGGTGCTGCCCTACCTGCCCAAGCCGTGGGGGCGGGCCGCCGAACCCATCGAGCAGATCATCATCGAGCAGGAGTTCGCCGCCGGGCGGGTGCGCCGGCAGGCGATGGGCATCGCGGCGTGGCTCATCCCGTCGATCGTGGCGTTCGGCACCGACGAGCAGAAGCAGCGCTTCCTGCCGCCCACGTTCCGCGGGGAAATGGTGTGGTGCCAACTGTTTTCCGAGCCCGGCGCGGGTTCGGACCTGGCCAGCCTGACCACCAAGGCCACCAAGGTCGACGGGGGTTGGCGGATCAGCGGTCAGAAGATCTGGACGTCGGCCGCGCAGTTCTCCGCCTGGGGCGCCCTGCTGGCACGGACCGATTCCTCGGTTCCCAAACACGACGGGATCACCTACTTCCTGCTGGACATGAAAAGCGAAGGGGTGACGGTCAGTCCGCTGCGTGAGTTGACCGGCGGGGCGATGTTCAACACGGTGTTCATCGATGACGTGTTCGTCCCGGACGAGTTGGTGCTCGGCGAGCCGAACCGGGGCTGGGAGGTCAGCCGCAACACGCTGACGGCCGAACGGGTTTCGATCGGCGGCTCCGAGATGCCGTTCCTGGCCAGTCTCGACGGGTTCGTGGAGTTCATGCGCGACGGCCAGTTCGATCAGGGCGAGCACCGCCGGGCCGGCGAGTTGATCGCCGAGGGGCACGCCGCCAAGCTGCTCAATCTGCGCTCGACCCTGCTGACGCTGGCGGGTCGCGACCCGATGCCGGCGGCCGCGGTGTCCAAGCTGTTGTCGATGCGCACCACGCAGGGCTACGCCGAGTTCGCGGTGGGGACGTTCGGCGGGGACGCCGCGATCGGCGATCGCGAGCAGCTGCCGGGCCGGTGGGCCGAGTATCTGCTGATGAGCCGTGCCACAACGATTTACGGCGGCACCTCGGAGGTCCAGCTGAACATCATCGCCGAGCGGCTGTTGGGCCTACCCCGCGATCCGTAGGGGTCGCTTTTTTGCCGCGAGCAGACACAGAATCGCACTCCCGGGAGCTTCCGCGTGCGATTCTGTGTCTGCTCGGCGATGACAGCGTGCTCGGTCAACTCGCCAGCCGGGAGCGGGCCAACTGGCGGTTGATCCGATCAGCCAACCGGGCGGGATGACGCCGGACATCGTCGACGACAATGGGAATCGACGTCCAGCCGACGTCCTGGATGCCGCCGTTGCGGATCTTGTCCCGCAGCATGGCGGGGCCGCCGGCATGCCAGTCGATGCTCTCGTATTCCGCGGCCACCATCACTTCCGGCCAAGCGAAATCGGCTAGCCAGATTTCACCGTTCCGCCCATAGATCGGGTACTGAAGCTCGGGGGTTGGGACGCCGTAATCGATCATCACCAGCCGCGCTTCACTTTCCATTGCCGAGCCAGCGCGCCCGTCGACATAGGGCAGCAGGTCACGCACCGCAACGATGCCTTTCCGGCCGCGCTGCTCAAGTACCGCCAGCTCAAGCTCGCGCGGCGAACACCGGCCCGCATGCACTGCGGCGTCGAGCGTTGCGAGCGCGCGGGGCCGCCGCAATTCGCGCGCCACCTCAACGGCGGTCCACGCCGGAGCCGTGGCAAGCCGACCTGCAATCGGGCGCAATGGGGCTCCGATCCGCTGATGCACCATCAGCCCTCTGGTCGGTCGCATCCGCACCCCGGGATCCAGGACATGAATCGCGGTCGTGTTCTCGGTGTCAAAGCCATAGAGCCGAGCTGCGGTTCCCAGGCAGGCCACCGCGGGCTGCCGCATAAGTAGATCGAGCGCGCGCAGACGCCCAACCAGGTCGGGTTCCGCCGCGGCGTACACGCCGTACCAGACCCGGACCAGTCCGCCCTTGCGCACCTGGACGTCGAGTTGCTGGCGGGTCATCATCGTCAACAGCTGTCGCGTCGTCGCAAACCCGCCGGCTTCGTGAAGTAGGGCCAGGGCCTCCGCATACATCCCCGCAGTCTGCGGAGGCCCCGAAGCAACCGCCACTCACCGCTGTGGATAGCCCGCGAGCAGACGCAGAATCGCATTCGCGGGGCATCCCGCGTGCGATTCTGCGTCTGCTCGCGCCAGAAACCCGCCCTACAGGTCGCGGAGTTCGCGCTTGAGGATCTTGCCGGTGGGGTTGCGCGGCAGCTCGTCGAGGAACACCACCTCGCGCGGAACCTTGTAACGCGCCAGGTGCTCCTTGACGTAGACCTTGATGGCGTCCTCGTCGACGGTGGAGCCTTCCTTTTTCACCACGAAAGCGCGCAGCCGCGCACCCCACTCCTTGTCCTCGACGCCCAACGCAGTCGCCTCGATCACGTCGGGATGCCCGCTGATCAGGTCCTCGACCTCGGCCGGGAAGACGTTCTCGCCGCCGGAGACGATCATCTCGTCGTCGCGGCCGCTGACGTAGAGCAGACCGCGCTCGTCGAAGTAGCCCACGTCGCCCGAGGACAGCAGCCCGTCGATGATCTGCTTGCCACCGCCGCCGGTATAGCCCTCGAACGGGAAGAAGTTGCCGACGAAGATCCGCCCCACCTCGCCCTGCGGCAGATCGTGACCGTTGTCGTCGAGGATTCTGACCTTGACGCCCTTGACCACCCGTCCCACCGTCGCCGGGTTGTATTGCAGGTCGTCCGGATCGGCGATGGTGGCGAACGCGACCTCGGTGGAGCCGTACATGTTGTAGATCACCGGCCCCAGGTCCTTCATCGCCCGGGTCGCCAACTCGGCCCCCAGCTGCGACCCCGAGACGAACACGATCCGCAGGTGCGACAGGTCCGGTTTGGGGCTGGTCTTCTCCAGCTGGTCGAGGATCCGCGACAGCATGACCGGGACGACGACGATCCCCGTCACCTTGTGCTTTTCCAGGTCCTCCAGCACGGTGGCCGGCTTGAAGCGCCGGCGCAGCACCAACGTCGAGCCGAAGAACATCGCCAGGGTTCCGTGCAGGTAGCCCAGCGCATGGAACATCGGCGAGGGCAACGACGTCACCTCACCGGCACGGAACGGGACGTGCGACAGGATTCCGCCGATCGGCGCCAGCGTGGGCGGGGTACTGCGGTTGGCGCCCTTGGGGGTGCCGGTGGTACCCGAGGTCAAGATGATGATCGACGCGTGCTTGGTGACCTTCGGCGCCGGCGCCTTGCTGCTGCGCGCGATCAGCTGGGCCAACGTCTCGTCGGTGCTGCCCGACGGTTCCTCCGAATCCGGGTTGACGCCCAGCGCCCGCAGTTTGCCCAGCGGTGGGTCGGCCTTCGCGACCGCAGCGGTGTACTCGTCGTCGTAGATGATCAGTTTGGCGCCCTCGCGCTCGGAGACGTCCTTGATCTGCGGGCCGGAGAATTCGCTGTTCAGCAGGATCAGCCGGGCCCCGACCCGGGCGCAGCCGTAGTTGGCGATCAGAAACCAGCGGTGGTTGCGGGCCAGGATCGCCACCCCGTCGCCGCCCCGCACGCCCATCGCCAGCAGGCCGTTGGCTACCGCGTTGGCGGCCGCGTCGAGTTCTTTGAAGGTGATGCTGCCGTCGTCGTCGATGACGGCGAGGCCATTGGGGTTACGGCGGGCATTGAGGGCCGGAATCATTCCCAGCTCGCCCCACCGGGCCCCGTCGACGAGTGCGTTCGCAATGATTCGCGGTGACTCGATCTTCAGAGCACCGGATTCGATGACCTTGCGCAGATAGTGCAGCTCGGCGTTGCCGCGTTCGAGGTAGCGGCCGAGCGTGGTTACGGCCTGACCGGGCAGGTCGGTGAGCTTTGCCATGGAGCAACCTTATGTGACTCAGGTCGCTGCCGGGCAGCGGATTCGACCTCATCATTAGCATTGCGATCATGGCCGGCGGGTTGTCGCTGGACGTGGCGGGACACCGGGTGGCGGTTACCCACCCGGACAAGGTGGTGTTCCCGGCCCGTGACGGCACCGCCCCGCACACCAAACTGGACCTGATTCACTACTACCTGTCGGTGGCCGACGCCGCATTGCGCGGAGTGGCCGGGCGGCCGATGATCCTAAAACGCTTCGTCGACGGCATCGACGCCGAAGCCGTCTTCCAGAAGCGGGCACCGGCCAAACGCCCGGACTGGGTGTCGGTCGCCGAACTGCGCTACGCCTCGGGTCGATCGGCCGAGGAGGTCGTGATCGACGATGCGGCCGGGCTGGCTTGGGTGATCAACCTGGGCTGCGTGGATCTCAACCCGCATCCCGTGCTCGCCGCCGACCTGGACCATCCCGATGAGCTGAGGGTCGACCTGGACCCGATGCCCGGCGTCGGCTGGCCGCAGATCGTCGAGGTGGCACTGCTGGCCCGGGAGGTGCTGGCCGATCATGGGCTGACCGCCTGGCCCAAGACGTCCGGTTCGCGGGGCATGCACATCTACGCGCGCCTCGCACCCCGCTGGCAGTTTCCGCAGGTCCGGCTGGCCGCGCAGGCGGTGGCCCGGGAGATCGCGCGGCGCGCGCCAGAGTCGGCGACCAGCCGATGGTGGAAAGAAGAGCGGGGCGCCCGGGTCTTCGTCGACTTCAACCAGAACGCCAAGGACCGCACCGTCGCCTCGGCCTACTCGGTGCGCGCCACCGCCGACGCCCGGGTCTCCACGCCACTGTTCTGGGAGGAGGTTCCCGAGTCCGATCCGGCGGCGTTCACCATTGCCACGGTGCCCGAGCGGGTCGCGGCGATCGGTGACCCGTGGGCCGGCATGGATGACACCGTCGGCGACCTGGAGTCGCTGCTGGAGCTGGCCGAAGCGCAGGGCCCGGCGGAGAAGGCGCCGCGCGGCGCACGAAAGAACGTCGACGGCCGGCGCACCTCACCGCTGCCGTTGATCGAGATCGCCCGCACCAAGACCCGCGACGAGGCGATGGCCGCCCTCGACGTCTGGCGGGAGCGGCACGCCCCGGCGGCCGAACGGCTGGCGCCCGAGGACGTGCTGGTCGACGGCATGCGCGGGCCGAGCTCGATCTGGTACCGGATCCGGATCAACCTGCAGCACGTTCCGGCCGGGCAGCGCCCGCCGCAGGAGGAGCTGATCGCCGACTACAGCCCCTGGGAGGACCGGAAGGGCTAGCAGCGGGGCACGGAGATATAACTCTGCCGCCCGTGGGCCGCGAATTCGGCGTCCAGGGTCTGCTTGTCGTCGTCGGTCATCCGGGCGTAGACCGGCCCACCTCGGCCCACCCAGCGGTACACCGGGTCGTCGGTGTGCCAACGTTGTTCCTGCAGTTCGCGTTTGAGCACCTTGTTCGAACCGGTGACGGGCAGGCCGGTCGAGATCCGCAGGAACCGGGGCGTGCCCTTGCTGCCCAGGTCGGGTTGGTCCGCCAGAAACGCGGCGAACTGCGCAACGTCGAAGCCGCCGGGGTCGGCGACCTCAACGGCACCCATCACCTGGTCACCGGAGCGGGGGTCGGGCACCGCGTACACCCCGGCGGTGATCACCAGCGGATGCCGCCGCAGCACCCGTTCGATGGTCAGCGCCGAGGTGTTCTCACCGTCGACCCGGATCCAGTCGCCGCGCCGGCCCGCGAAGTATAAGAAGCCGGCCTCGTCGCGGTAGCCGAGATCGCCGGTCCAATACCAGCCGCCGCGAACCTTCTCGGCGTCCGCGTCCTCGTTCTTGTAGTAGCCCTCGAAGTCACGGGCTCCGGTCTTGTCGACGATCTCGCCGACCGCGTCGTCGGCGTTGACCACCCGGCCGTGCTCGTCCAGGACGGCCAGTACGCACTCGATACGGGTCTGTGGGTCGACCACGGCGATGCCGGAGTGCGCGGGGCGGCCCAACGCGCCGGGCGGCGCCGCCGGGTCGGGCAGCGCGGCGTTGCCGCCCTCACTGGATCCGTACCCCTCGTGCAGCACGGCGCCGAACCGGCGGAGGAACTCCGCCTGATCCTGCGGTGACGCCTCGGTGCCGAAGCCACGGACCAGGGTGTTGTCCGAGTCGTCGGGGCGTTCCTCGGTGGCCAGCAGATAGCCCAGGGCCTTGCCCACATAAGTGAAGTACGTCGCCCCGAAATAGCGCACGTCGGGCAGGAACTGCGACGCGGAGAACTTCGGCGTCAGGCAGACCGTGGCCCCGTTGGCCAGCGCCGGCGCCCACAGCGCCATGATCGCGTTGCCGTGGAACAGCGGCATGCAGCAATAGTCGACATCCGAGCGCACGTGGCCGAATTTGTTGGTGGCGGTTTCGGCGATCCGGGTCAGCCGGCCCTGGCTGCACTTGACCGCCTTGGAGGCGCCGGTGGTGCCGGAGGTGAACAACAGCAGCATCAGCGTTTCGGGGCCGACGCCGGCCGCCGCGGCGGGCTCCCCCCGGTGCGCGTCGACCAGCGCGGGATAGTCCGGATCGTCGATGACCAGCAAGCGCTCGGGGTCCAGGCCGTGGTCCAGGCCGCGCAGCCGACCGGATCCGCTCGCGTCGGTGACGATCAGCTGGCAGTCGGCGTGGCGGATCTCGGCGGCCATCTCGGCATCCCCGCGGGTCGGGTTGATCCCGACGATGACCGCGCCCGACAGCGCGCCCGCGCCGAGCCAGAACACGAAGTCGGGGGTGTTGTCCAGAAGGACGCCGATGTGGAACGGCCCGTCTCGTCGCAACGCCGATGCCAACGCGGCGCGCGCAGCGGACTCGCGCACCACCTCGTCCCAGGTCCAATCCCGCTGCCGGGTACGCAGTCCCGGATGCTGATCGCCGAGGCGCGCCAGCAGCATGCCGGCGATGTCGTCAGGCATTCGGACCCGGTTCGGAAATGCAGACCCCGTCGACGCCCATCAGCAAAGGCTACCGGGGTCGTCACGACCTCAGTTGATCGTGACCCCGCCGTCGACGACGACGGTCTGCCCGGTGACGTACCCGCCGGCATCCGAGGCCAGCCATACGACCGTGGCCGCGAGTTCGTCGGGATCTCCCATCCGGCCCAGCACGATGCGGTGCGAGACGCTTTCCAGGTAGCCCGGACGGTACTGGTCGGTCATCTCCGATGCGAAGAAGCCGGGGGCGATCGCGTTGACCCGGATTCCCTTGCGGCTCCCCCACTGCTGAGCCAGGTCGCGGGTCAGTCCGATCAGCCCGGCCTTGCTGGCGGCGTACGCCGCTTGCGGCAGCCCCGCCGTGGTCAGCCCCAAGATGCTGGAGATGTTGACGATCGCCGAGCCCGGACCCATCACCCGTCCGCAGGCCTGCGCGGCCCAGTAGGCGCCGTTGAGATTGATGTCGATCACCTCGCGGAACTGCTCCGGTGTTTCCCGGGTGGCGGGGTGCGCGGTTCCGATACCGGCGTTGTTGATCAGCACGTCGACTCGGCCGAAGCGCTCCATCGCGGCCTCGACCATACGGGTGGCCGCCGCCGGGTCGGCGACATCGGTCGCCACCGGCAGGGCCGCACGTCCCGTCGCGGCGACCAACTCGGCTGCGTCGGTGAGCTTTTCCACCCGCCGCGCCGCCAGCACGACATCAGCGCCGGCCTCGGCAAGGGCCCGGGCGAAGTACACGCCGAGACCCGAAGATGCCCCGGTCACCACTGCGACCCGGCCGTCCATCCGGAATTTGTCCAATACGCCCACCCGTCTCACCTTTCTCGATCCATCAGCAGTTCAATTCCTTTCGCGCCGCAGCGATGAACTCCGGTGCGGCTTGCGCGGCCTCATCGGCGTGTAGCACGTTTCCAGCGCCATGCTGGGCCCGGTGGGTGATTCCCTCGGCGATGACCCCGATCTTGAAGTTCGCCAACGCCAGATAGAAGTTCCACTCCCCCAGGTCGCGTCCGGAAAGCTGCGCGTACTGCTCGGCGAGGGTATCGGCGGACGGCAGTCGGCTACTGGTCCAGGCGGCGGGGTGGCCGAAGACGAGGTCGAACGCCGGTGAGCGGTAGACGCACATCAGGGCGATATCGGTGAGCGGATCCCCCAGAGTGGAGAGCTCCCAGTCCACCACCGCCCGGATCGTGCCGGCCTGTTCGGGATCGCAGATGGTGTTATCGATCCGGAAGTCGCCGTGCACGACCGAGGGCTCGGCGCCGCGCGGGATGGCGTCGGCGAGTGCGGTGGCCAGCTTCGCCACATCGCGGCTGACCGGATCGTCGCTCTCGCGGGTCCGGACCAGGTCCCACTGGCGGGCCCACAGCCGCACCTGGCGTTGCAGGTAACCCTCAGGCCTGCCGAATGATTCGAGCCCCACCGCCCGGTAGTCCACCGCGTGCAGGTCGACGAGGATCTGGACCAGCGCCGCGGCGTTGGCGGCCAGTTCGGCATCTGAGAGCACGCCGAGATCATCGGTGTGCCGGAATACCCGGCCGGTCACGAACTCGGTCACGGTTAACGGCGCACCGCACACCGTGCCGTCGGCATCGAACGCGACGGGCCGGGCGATGGGCACGGCGGTGCCGAACAGACCTCGGGTGACAATGTATTCGCGGCCCACATCATGCGCCGACGGCGTCAGGCCGCCGAGCGGAGGCCTGCGGACAACCCAGGCCGACAGCTCGTCGCTGACCTTGAAAGTGAGGTTGGAACGGCCACCGGCGATCAGTTCGACGTCGAGGTCGCCCCGAACCGGGACTCCGCCGTCAATCAGATACTGCCGCAGGGCGCCCGGATCCACGCCTTCGACCGTCACTGCTGGGTCGCCTTGAGCGCCCGCCGGGCCGCGCCGATCCGGCGTTTGGCGATCGCCCAGCGATGCACCTCCGACGGCCCGTCATAGACCCGGAACGGACGGACTTCCCTGGACAGCCGCGCAGGCGGCAGGTCCTCGGTGACACCGCGCGCCCCACACATCTGCACGCTGCGGTCGACGATGCGGAAGATGGCCTCGGCGGCGAAGGTCTTCGCGATCGACGTCGCATCGCTAGCGCTGCCGCCCTGATCCAATTCCCAGCAGGCCCGCACCAGCAGAGCCCGGGTCGCGGCGATGTCGATTTCGTTGTCGGCCACCATGTTCTGGATCATGCCCAGATCGCCGAGCGCCGACCCGAACGCCTGGCGCTGCACGACATGGGCGAGCGCGGTGTCGTGACCGCGGCGTGCCGCGCCCAGCCACCGCATCACGTGCGTCATGCGCGCGGGACCAAGGCGGACCTGGGCGTACTCGAAGCCGCGATCGACCTCGCCGAGCACCGCTTCCTCGGGGACCCGAACATCGTCGAAGTGCACCTCGCAGTGACCGCCCACCATGGCGCGGTCGAGGGTGGGCAGGTGCCGGCCGACCGTCAGGCCGGGGCTGTCGGCGGGGACCAGGAACATGGTGGCGCCACCGCGCTGCCCGGCCTCCCCGGAGGTCCGCGCCATCACGATGAAGAACGCCGCCCCCTCCGCACCGGTGATGTACCACTTGCGGCCGGTGATGTACCAATCACCCGAGCGGCGTTGCGCCGTGGTCGTCAGCGCGGCCGGATCCGACCCCGCGCCCGGCGCCGGCTCGGTCATCGCGAAGGCGGACCGGACTTCCCCGGCCGCCAACGGGGCCAGGTAGCGAGCCTTCTGATCGGCGCTGGCCACCTCCGCCAGCAGATGGACGTTGCCTTCGTCCGGCGCTGCGATATTGACCGCGGCCGGACCGAACAGCGAATATCCGGCGGCCTCGAACACCGGCGCACGATCGGACATGTTCAAACCCAGGCCGCCGTATTCGACGGGGGCGTGCGGCGCGAAAACCCCGGCTTCCCGGGCCGCGGCATGCAACTCCTTGATCACCGTGTCGCCGCCCGCGGCCGTGATGTCCCCGCCGAATCGGTCCTCGACCGGAATCACGACGTCGTCGATGAACGCCCGGGTGCGTTCGACGAGGGCCGTCACCTCTGGCGAGTAGTTCAACTCGATTGCCATGTCACTCCATCCCCGCCGGCAATTCACCGACCGATCACTCGGCCCGAACAGTACGGACTGTGACATAAAGGGCTGTGCCAGTCAAAAGACTGCGTTGGCGGTGGATCTCCGGCCGGATATAGTTCAGAATTCTTGAACATGGGTGGTATGGCCGAACCTGCCGGGTGCGGCAGCGCGATCCGTGCGGCACGTCGGGCCCGGGGCCTGACCCTCCGGGAGCTGGCGCAGCGCCTGGGCGTGAGTGCGGCGACGGTGAGTGCGGTCGAGAACGGCAAGACCGGGATCTCGGTGGCGCGTCTGCAGGAGTGCGCACGGGCGCTGGGGCTGACCCCGGCCCAGATCCTGGAGGGCGCCGTCGCAGCACCGGCACCGCGCCCGGACCAGACGGCAAGCGTGCAGCACCCCGGGTCGGGGGTTGGCGACTGGCGGACGTTCCCGCCGCTGGCACTGGACGGTGTCCTGAGCGCGGCGATCGATGCCTTCGTCGACACCGGCTATCACGGCAGCACGATGCGCGATCTGGCAGCACGCGCGGGCATGAGCGTTCCGGGCATCTACCACCACTACCCCGACAAGCAGACGCTGCTGGTCGCGATCCTGGATCTGACCATGACCGAGCTGCACTGGCGCGTCGAGGCCGCCCGCGCCGGGGCGCCGACGGGCATCGCAGAGGTGCGGCGCATCGTCGAAGCCTTGGCGCTGTTCCACACTCATCGCCAGAAGCTGGCTTTCATCGGAGCCAGCGAGATGCGCAGCCTGACCCCGGCGAATCGGCAGCGCATTGCAGAATCACGAAACAGAGTGCAGCACATACTCGATGCTGCGATCGACCGCGCAGCCGCAGAGGGCGGCGGCGGGCCGGTCACGGTCCTCGGCGACGTCGGGGACCGCCGGATCGCCGGCCGCGCCATCGCGACGATGTGCACTTCGCTACCCCAGTGGTTCAACGCCGCCGGACCCGCGACACCGGAGGAGACCGCGCGCGCCTACGCCGAGTTCGCGGTCGCCCTGCTGGGCCGACCCGGACCGGTGTCCGCGCCCTGGTCCGACGGTGGTTGGGCACAATAGGAGACGTGTCGACGACGTGGCAGTTCTGGATCGACCGGGGCGGCACCTTCACCGATATCGTGGCCCGACGGCCCGATGGGCGACTGGTCACCCACAAGCTGCTCTCGGAGAACCCGGCCCAGTACCGCGACGCCGCGGTCGCCGGAATCCGCGCCCTGCTGCAGATCCCCGACGAGGCGCCCATTCCGGCCGGCATCATCGACGCGGTCCGGATGGGCACGACGGTGGCCACCAATGCCCTGCTGGAACGCGCCGGCGAACGCACGCTGCTGGTCATCACCCGCGGCTTCGGTGACGCGCTGCGGATCGCCTACCAGAACCGGCCCCGCATCTTCGATCGGCACATCGTGCTGCCCGAGCAGCTCTATGAACGCACCGTCGAAGTCGACGAGCGTATCGGCGCCGACGGCAGCGTCCTGCGCGCACCTGACCTGGAGACTTTGGGCGAGGCGTTGCGTGCGGCCCACGACGACGGGATTCGTGCGCTGGCGGTGGTATGCCTGCACAGCTATCGCAACCCCGCGCATGAACGCGCCATCGGCGCCCTGGCCGACCAACTCGGCTTCACCCAGATCTCCCTGTCGTGTGATGTCAGCCCCTTGCCGAAACTGATTCCGCGCGGCGACACCGCGGTCGTCGACGCCTACCTGTCCCCGGTGCTGCGCCGCTACGTCGCGCAGGTGGCCGACCAGTTGCGCGGCGTGCGCCTCGAGTTCATGCAGTCCAACGGCGGCCTGGCCGCCGCGGACCACTTCCGGGGCAAGGACGCGATCCTGTCCGGGCCGGCCGGCGGAATCGTCGGGATGGTGCGGATGTCGGCGCTGGCCGGCTTCGGCTCGGTGATCGGGTTCGACATGGGCGGAACCTCCACCGACGTCTCGCATTACCGGGCCGACTCCGGCGGTTACGAGCGGGTGTTCACCACCGAGGTCGCCGGGGTGCGGCTGCGGGCTCCGATGCTGCACATCCACACCGTCGCCGCCGGCGGTGGATCGATCCTGTACTTCGACGGCAGCCGGTTTCGGGTCGGGCCGCAGTCCGCGGGCGCCGATCCGGGACCCGCCTGCTACCGGCGCGGCGGACCGCTGACGGTCACCGACGCCAACGTGATGCTCGGACGCATCCAGCCGGCCCACTTTCCCGCGGTGTTCGGACCGGCCGGCGATCAGCCGCTGGATACCGCTGCGGTGCGACGGAAATTCTCCGAGCTGGCCGGCGAGATCCTCATCGCCACCGGCGATGACCGCACCCCCGAGCAGGTCGCCGACGGGTTCCTGCGCATCGCGGTGGCGAATATGGCCAACGCGGTCAAGAAGATCTCGGTGCAGAAGGGCCATGACATCACCCGCTACGCCCTGACCACATTCGGTGGCGCCGGCGGACAGCACGCGTGCGCGGTCGCCGACGAACTGGGTATCCGCACGGTGCTGGTACCGCCGATGGCCGGGGTGTTGTCCGCGCTGGGCATCGGGCTGGCCGACACCACCGTGATACGGGAACAATCTGTCGAGGCCCGGCTGGACGCCGCCCTCGACTTGAGCTCGGTCGCCGACGAACTGGAACAGCAGGCTCGCGCCGCCCTTGCCGCGCAGGACATTCCGGCCGACCGGATTCAGGTGATCCGCCGGGTCCACCTGCGCTACCAGGGCACCGACACCTCGATTCCGGTGGAGCTCGGCGACCTGACGCAGATGACGGCGGTATTCGAAGGCGTCCACCGCGGGGTGTACTCGTTTTTGATGGACCGCCCGCTGATCGCCGAAGCCGTGGCGGTCGAGGCGACCGGCCTGACCGAACAACCCGACCTGGTCCTGCAAGCACGTTCCGGCACCGGCCGGCCTACCACCGAAGTCGTCCGGCTCTACACCGCGGGCGACTGGCGCGAGGCACCGCTGTACCGCCGGGAGGCGCTCACCCCGGCCGACGTCGTGACCGGGCCGGCCATCATCGCCGAGGACAACGCCACCACCGTGGTCGACGACGGCTGGCAGGCCGGCCTGAGCCCCGACGGACAACTGATCCTGCGGCGCACCGCCCCGGTAGCACCGGACGATGCCGGAACGGAAGCTGATCCGGTGCTGCTGGAGATCTTCAACAACCTGTTCATGGCGATCGCCGAGCAGATGGGCACCCGGCTGGAGGCCACCGCGCAATCGGTGAACATTCGTGAACGGCTGGACTTTTCGTGTGCGCTGTTCGACGCGCAGGGCAACCTGGTCGCCAACGCACCGCACATTCCGGTGCACCTGGGGTCGATGGGAGCGACCGTCAAGGAGGTGCTCGCCCGGCGGGCCGGACAGATGCGACCCGGACAGGTCTACGCGGTCAACGATCCGTACCACGGCGGAACCCACCTGCCGGACATCACCGTGGTCACCCCGGTCTACGCCGAATCCGCGAAAGCCGGCGACCCGGTGCTGTTCTTCGTGGCCTCCCGCGGTCACCACGCCGAGATCGGCGGTACCACTCCGGGTTCCATGCCCGCCGACAGCCGGACGCTGGAGGAGGAGGGCGTCCTGTTCGACAACTGGCTGCTGGTCGAGGACGGGCACTTCCGCGAGGCACAGACCCGGGCGCTGCTCACCGCGGGTCGATTCCCCTCGCGCAGCCCGGACACCAACCTCGCCGACCTGCGCGCCCAGATCGCGGCCAATCAGAAGGGCATCGACGAGATCCATGCCATGATCGCCCATTTCGGACTGGATGTCGTGCAGGCCTACATGCGCCACGTTCAGGACAACGCCGAGGAGGCGGTGCGCCGGGTCATCGACTCTCTCGACGACGGCCAGTACCGCTACGTGATGGATTCCGGCGCGACCATCGCGGTGCGGGTGAGTGTCGACCGCGTCAATCGCAGCGCCACCATCGATTTCACCGGAACGTCGGCACAGTTGGCCACGAACTTCAACGCGCCGTCGTCGGTGGCCACCGCCGCGGTGCTCTATGTGTTCCGCACCCTGGTGGTCGACGACATCCCGATCAACGACGGCTGCCTGCGTCCGCTGCACATCACGATCCCGGAGGCGACGATGCTGGCGCCCCGATACCCGGCCGCGGTGGTGGCCGGCAACGTCGAGACCTCCCAAGCGATCACGGGAGCACTGCTGGCCGCGCTGGGAGTGCAGGCGGAGGGGTCCGGGACGATGAACAACGTCACGTTCGGCAATGCCGGCCACCAGTATTACGAGACACTCGGTTCCGGTTCCGGTGCCGGCGACGGGTTCGACGGCGCCTGCGTGGTACAGACCCATATGACCAACTCCCGGCTCACCGATCCCGAGGTGCTCGAGATGCGATTCCCGGTGCTGTTGCGCGAGTTCGCCATCCGGCACGGCGGCGGCGGGGCCGGCCGCTGGCGCGGCGGCGACGGCGCGGTGCGGCGGATCGAGTTCCGCGAGCCGATGACCGTCAGCGTGCTGTCCGGACACCGGTCCGTCGCCCCGTACGGGATGGCCGGCGGATCGCCCGGGGCACTCGGGCACAACCGGATCGAGCGCGCCGACGGCGCCGTGACCGAACTGGCCGGCTGTGACTCCACCGACGTGGCGCCCGGCGACACCCTGGTGATCGAAACTCCCGGCGGCGGCGGGTATGGCGAACCCGGCTGAACGGCGTTAATCTCGCGCCATGCGCGATCAGTGGAGCCGGCGCGGCTTCTTCGGCCTCTGCAGTACGGCCGGAGCCGCAACGTTGTTGGCGGCCTGCGCATCCGAACGCCATGATGACCGCGGCGCCCCGGGACCGGTGACCATAACTCACCTCTTCGGCGAGACGACCGTCCCGGAACCGCCCAAGCGGGTGGTCAGCGCCGGCTACACCGGTCAGGACGACCTGCTCGCGCTGGGAGTGGTACCCATCGCGGTCACCGCCTGGTTCGGCGACCAGCCGTTCGCGGTATGGCCCTGGGCGCGACAGCGCCTCGGCGCGGCCAGACCCGTGGTGTTGGACTTGGACAACGGGATTGCGGTCGACCAGATCGCCGACCTCAAGCCGGATCTCATCATCGCGACCAACGCCGGGGTAGACGCCGAGACCTACCAGAAGCTGTCGGCGATCGCGCCGACCGTGCCGCAATCCGGCGGCGAAGCGTTCTTCGAGCCGTGGAAGACCCAGGCCACCGCCATCGGCGCAGCGGTACACCAGCCTCAGCAGATGCGGTCGCTCATCGACGGCGTCGACGCCCAGTTCGCCGAGGTCGCCGCGGCGCATCCCGGCTTCGCCGGCAAGAAGGCCCTGCTGCTGGCGGGCCGTCTCGAGAGCGGCCCCGACAGCGACTCCGGGCACGGATTCGTCACCGCCGGCACGGGTTGGCGCACCGAGTTCCTCGCCCAGATGGGATTGACCGTCGCCGATGCGCCGGCGGTCATCGGCCGCGACCGGGTCGGTGCCACCCTCGGCGGCGCCGACGTGCTGATCTGGACCACCGAGAGCGACGACGAACGCCGGGCGCTGTTGGACGATCCCGACATCGCCGCCTACGAGTCGCGCAGCGTCTTCACCACCAAGGACCAGGCGGGGGCGATCGCCTTCGCCTCCCCGCTGAGCTACCCGCTGGTGGCCCAGCAGTTGCCGGGGCCGATCGCCGAAATCGTCGGGTAGCAATCCCGACTCTGCGCGTTTGGTAAGGCCCCTCTGGCATAGCCCGCAGAACTGTGGCCTAGATCACTTCGCGCGGCTACGGTCGGGGTATGAGCGCGACATTGGCCTCCCGGGCGACCGACACAATCCTCGACTACGGCGACTGCGCACTGCTGTTGCAGTTCGACCGCACCGCCGAGGTACTGGCATGGACCGCGGCCCTGAGCGCCGCGGCGCTGCCCGGGGTGATCGACATCGTGCCGGCGTCACGCACCGTGTTGGTGAAGCTGGACGGCCCCGACTACCAGACCGGTGTCCGACGCCGGCTGGCCAAGCTGAGCGTGGAAGCGGAGGAGATCGCGACCACCCCGGCCGATGCCGCGGTCGACGTGGTGATCGACGTGGTCTACGACGGCCCGGACCTCGCCGAGGTGGCCGAGCGCACCGGATTGACCGTCGCCCAGGTGATCAACGCGCACACCGAGACGCCCTGGCGGGTCGGATTCGGCGGTTCGACCCCGGGTTTCGCCTACCTGATCGGCGGCGACCCGCGACTGCAGGTGCCGCGCCGCGCCGAGTTGCGGGACGCCGTTCCGGCCGGGTCGGTGGCGCTCGCCGGCCAGTTCAGCGGCATCTACCCGCGCCAGTGGCCGGGCGGTTGGCAGTTGATCGGCCGCACCGACGCGGTGCTGTGGGATCTGGCACGGCCCAGCCCGGCGCTGCTCACACCGGGGCGCACGGTGCAGTTCCGGGCCGCGTGACACCGGGAGGATGACATGACCACGTTGGAGGTATTGCGGACCGGACCGCTGGCCTTGGTCGAGGACCTCGGCCGGGCCGGGTTGGGCCATCTGGGCGTCACCCGGTCCGGGGCCGCCGACCGCCGGTCCCACAAGCTGGCCAACCGTTTGCTGGCCAATCCCGACGACCGGGCCACCATCGAGGTGGCGTTCGGCGGCTTTGCGGCTCGGGTCCGCGGCGGCGACATCGACATCGCCGTCACGGGCGCCGATACCGACCCCGAGGTGAGCGGAATCTCGTTCGGCACCAACAGTATCCAGCGCGTCCACGATGGCCAGGTGATCTCACTGGGCACACCGCGGTCGGGTCTCCGGACCTATCTGGCGGTACGCGGGGGCATCGAGGTCACGCCGGTGCTGGGCTCGCGCAGCTACGACGTGATGGCCGCGATCGGGCCGGCGCCGTTGCGCGACGGCGACGTGCTGCAGATCGGCGAACGGGTCGGCGACTATCCCGAGATCGACCAGGCGCCGGTGGCGACGATCCCCGACGACGTCGTCGAACTGCGGGTGACGCCCGGGCCGCGCGACGACTGGTTCGTCGATCCGGACATCATGGTGCGCACCAACTGGCTGGTCAGCAACCACAGCGACCGGGTCGGGATGCGGCTGGTCGGGATGCCGCTGGAATACCGGTGGCCGGAGCGGCAGTTGCCCGCCGAAGGCGCCGACCGCGGCGCGATCCAGATCCTGCCGAACGGGTTCCCGATCATCCTCGGCCCGGACCACCCGGTGACCGGCGCCTATCCCGTGGTCGGGGTGGTGACCGAGGAAGACATCGACATGCTGGCGCAGGTCCGGCCCGGGCAGACCGTACGGATGCACTGGTCGCGACCGCGCCGCCACCCGTCCGACCAGTCGACCTGGTAGGCCGGAGGGTGCTTCGCAAGGTCCGCACCGCCCGCCTCATCCACACCTCCGACCTGGACGACGAGACCCGCCGCGGCGCCCATCAGCTGGTCATCGAGGCCTATGGCGACCGGTACTCCGACGCCGAGTGGCAGCACGCGCTCGGCGGGATGCACGCCCTGATCTGGCACCGCGGAGCCCTGATCGCGCACGGCTCGGTGATCCGGCGCCAGCTGCTCTACCGGGGCCGATCCCTGCGCTGCGGCTACGTCGAGGCCGTCGCCGTCCGGGAGGACCACCGGGGACGGGGGCTGGCCACCGCGGTGCTGGACGCCTGCGAACAGGTGATCCGGGGCGCCTTCGAGCTCGGCTCGCTCAGTTCGGCCGATATCAGCCGCCGGCTTTACACCGCGCGGGGCTGGCTACCGTGGCGCGGGCCGACGTCGGTGCTGTCGCCGACCGGGCCGGTCCGCACCCCCGAGGCAGACGGCACGGTGTTCGTCATGCCGGTTGACCTGGACTTTGACACCTCTGCCGAACTGGCCTGCGACTGGCGCGACGGCAACGTCTGGTAGGCCGGGGGTTTCCCCTGGTCGCCGCGCTCACAGCAAATACGCAACCGAAACAGCAGGCTGTAGGCAGGCAGGCGACGTAGTCTGTCCCGCTGGACATCGACCCGGGAGACCCCCATGCTCTTTGAGTTCTGGCACAACTTCACCCACAACCTCTTCAAGCCACTGCTCCTCTTTTTCTACATGGGTTTCCTGATTCCCCTCCTGAAAGTTCAGTTCGAATTCCCTTATGTGCTGTATCAGGGCTTGACGCTGTATCTGCTGCTGGCGATCGGCTGGCGTGGCGGTGAGGAGCTCGCCAGCATCGACGCATCGAGCATCGGCGGGGTCCTCGGCTTCATCGTGCTGGGGTTCTTCACCAACCTGACCATCGGATTCATCGCCTACGGGATGTTGTCCCGGATGACCGGGATGAGACGTATCGACCGAGCCACCGTGGCCGGTTATTACGGGTCGGATTCCGCCGGCACGTTCGCCACCTGCCTAGGCGTCCTGGCGGCATTGGACATCGCGTTCGACGCCTACATGCCGGTGATGCTGGCCATCATGGAGATCCCGGGTTGCATCGTGGCGCTGCTCCTGGTGGCGCGGTTACGCGAGCGCGGTATGGACCCGCTGGGCAACATGCCCGACGAGCCGGGCTACAACCCCAAGGCGCGCCTGGAGTTGGTCACCGCCGCCCAGCTGAGCGCACAGCATCCCCAGACCCGGCGTCAGGCGGAGATCGAAGATGAGCTGGAGATCTCGCTGGAGAAACTCGAACACCCCGACGCGGCCGCTGCCGAGCCGGTGGTGACGGCGGCGGCGCCGGTCAGCGTGCCGCTGCTGCGCGAAGTGCTGCTCAACCCGGGCCTGTACCTGCTTTTCGGTGGAGTCATCATCGGCTTCGTCGGCCGCCTGCAGGGCGCTTCGGTGATCGAGGACGGGGACCATGTCTTCGTCACGGCGTTCCAGGGCATGCTGTGCCTGTTCCTGCTCGAGATGGGCATGACGGCGTCGCGCAAACTCAAGGACCTGCGGACCGCGGGCCGTGGATTGATCGCATTCGGGTTGTTGGCCCCGAATGTCTTTGCCACAGCTGGGATTTTCATCGTCCACACCTACTCGCAGGTCACCGGGATCCACTTCGAGACGGGCAGCTACGTACTGTTCGCGGTGCTGTGCGGCGCGGCCTCGTATATCGCTGTTCCCGCGGTGCAGCGAATCGCGATCCCGGAGGCCAGTCCCACGGTGCCGCTCGCGTCATCGCTGGGTCTGACGTTCTCCTACAACGTGACCATCGGCATTCCGCTGTATCTCCAGATCACTCACGCCGTCAACAGCTGGCTACCCCTCAGCTGATTGACAGGGGGTTGTGTGAAATAGGCTGCGCGCACATGCAATACGTGACGTTGCCCACATCATGAACGACTCTGCTCCAGGCGCCGTGTACCAGTAGGGCTGCACTCCAACGCATTTACAGGTTCTACACCGAAACCTGCCAGTTCGGATGGGTATGTTCGCTCAGCGGCCCACCGTGACGAGGTAGCACGGCACGGCACGACGGTGGCCCAGAGCACGAGGAGTTTCCATGACGCCCACCCATCTCAGCGAATTCGACCCGGAGGACTGTGCGGCCTGGGAGAGCGGCAACAAAGCCGTCGCGCGACGCAACCTGATCTGGTCAACCGCCACCATGCACGTCGCCTTCTCCATCTGGTCACTGTGGTCGGTGGTCGTCTTGTTCATGCCCGAATCGGTTTACGGCATCAAACCGGGCGACAAGCTGTTGCTCGCGGCGGTCGCCACCCTGGTCGGTGCGGGTGTGCGGATTCCGTACGTGGCGGCCACCGCCAAGTTCGGTGGTCGCGACTGGGCGGTGTCCTCGTCGCTGATTCTGCTGATACCCACAGTCGGCACGCTGTTGTTGCTGGTCAACCCGGGCCAGCCCCTGTGGATGTATCTGGTGTGTGCAGCCCTGACCGGGCTGGGGGGCGGCAACTACGCGGCATCGCTGGCCAACGTCGACGCGTTCTACCCGCAACGACTCAAGGGCGTGGCACTCGGGCTGTGCGGCGGTATCGGCAACCTCGGGGTGGCGGCCATCCAGCTGGTCGGGCTGCTGGTCCTTGCCACCGTCGGCAACACCAAACCCGAGCTGGTCTGCGGTATCTACCTGGTGCTGCTCGCCCTGGTCGGTATCGGCGCCGCGCTGCGCATGGACAACCTCGACCACGGCGCCAAAGAGGTGGGCAGCATCCGGTCGATCCTGTCGGTTCCCGACAGCTGGGTCATCTCGTTGTTGTATTGCGCCGCCTTCGGTTCGTTCATCGGCTTCGCCTTCGCCTTCGCCCAGGTGCTGCACGTCACCTTCGAGGAGACCGGCCACAGCCCCGCCGACGCCTCGCTGTACGCCGCCCGGATCGCCTTCCTGGGGCCGCTGCTGGGCGCGTTGTCGCGCATCTACGGGGGCCGGGTGGCAGACCGGCGCGGGGGTGGACGGGTCACCTTCGTCGTCTTCGTCGGAATGATCCTGGGCGCCGCGATTCTGGCCGTCACCAGCACGATCGACGACCGCACCCCCGGCACGGTGACCTCGACCACGGTCGTGCTCTACATCAGCGGGTTCATCGCGCTGTTCATCCTGGCCGGGATGGGCAACGGCTCGGTACTGAAGATGATCCCGTCCATCTTCGAGGCCCGCAGCCGCTCGCTGGACTGCAGCGAGGCCGAGCGCCGTCACTGGGCGCGTTCGCATTCCGGTGCGTTGATCGGATTCGCCACCGCAGTCGGCGCGCTCGGCGGGGTCGCCATCAACCTGACGCTGCGGCAGGCCTACGCCAGCACCGGAACCGAGACGCCCGCCTTCTGGATCTTCCTCGCAACGTATTGCGCCGCAGCGGTATTGACCTGGGTGATGTACGTGCGCCGGCCCCCGCGGATGCCGGCCCGCACTGCCCCGCGGGCGACGCAGGACACCGAGACGGTGCCGGTGTGATCCCAATCGCTGCCGCCCTGGGCAACGGACTGGAAATCACTCGGTAACACAGTGGAAATCGACTGCCGTTAAACCTTGTACATGAGCACCGTGCAAGCGGCCGGTCACCTCATCACGATTGAGGACGGCCGGGTCTTCGTGGACGGGATGATCAGGCCGGTTTCTCCCGCCGGCCTGGCCACCCTGCGGGCGCTCGCACACCGACCGGGCACCGTCGTGCCGCGGGACACCTTGCTGCGCGCACTGCCGGGTCGAGGCAACAGCGGGCACGCGGTGGACACTGCGGTGCTTCGGCTGCGAACCGCGTTGGGCGACAGCCAGATCGTCGCCACCGTGGTCAAGAGGGGTTACCGACTCGCGGTCGACGACCAACCGGGGGCCGCATGATCCCCATCCTGGTCGCACACGGCACCCGCCGGCCCGAGGGCATCGTCATGATCGGTGAACTCGCCGAACGGGTCGGTGCGCTGCTGGGCCAGCCGGTGCGGGTGGCCTTCGTCGACGTACTGGGCCCCACCCCGACCGAGGTCCTTGCCGCGGAGGCCGACTCCGGTCGTCCGGCGGTCGTGGTGCCGGCTTTTCTGGCCCGCGGCTATCACGTCGGGGTGGACGTGCCCACGCACGTCCTGGCCAGCGGGCACCCGGACGTCACGATGACCCCGGCACTGGGACCGGATCGGCGGGTGGCCGCTGTGGTGGCCGCGCGACTGGCCGAAGCGGGCTGGCTTCCCGGGGACTCGGTGGTTCTCGCGGCGGCCGGTTCGTCAGACCCGACGGCGCGCGCCGACCTGGACCAGGCCGCGCAGATGCTGTCGGGGTTTCTCGGCACGCACGTCGAGGCGGCGTTCGCCGCCACCGGCAGGCCCACGGTCGCCGACGCGGTGGCAGCCTTGCGCAGTCACGGCGCGACCAGGGTGGTGGTGGCGTCATATCTGCTGGCCGACGGACTCTTTCAGCGGCGACTACACGAGGCGGGGGCGGATCTGGTGACCCGGCCACTGGGCACCCACCCCGGCCTCGCCCGGATCGTCGCCGATCGCTTCATCACCGCGCAGACCCGGCTGCCGTTGCGGTCAGGGCTTTTTGGCGACGGTCAGTAGCAGCGTCGAATCCTCCAGCGCACTGACCGCGTGCACCGCCGGCGGTATCACCAACAGGTCGCCGCTTCGGCCGATCCAGGAGTCGGTGCCGGCCGTCAGCTTGATCCGGCCGCTGAGCACATGCAGCGTCGCGTCGTCGGCCGAGTTGTCGTGGTCGTCGAGTGTCTGCCCCTGGCGCAGCGCGATCACGGTCTGCCGCAACACACATTCGTGACCGCCGACCACCGTGGTGGCGCTGCGGCCGCTGGATTCGGCACCGGCTCGGTCGAGTTGATCGCGGGCCAGGGCTGTGAGTGAGAACTTCTTCATCTGCCGACTCCGTCGTGGGGGTTTTCGGACCGACTGTGAGCCTACCGCCGCCCACCGGGCGAGCAGTCGTGGAATCACTCAAATACGGCTGTTGACGAGGGGATTCTCCCGGGAGCACGGGCGTTGTCCGGTCGAGTCTCACGCCCACCCCGGGCAACCGTGAGCAGAAGTTCACGGGGGGGACATCAGGTGCAGCTTTGCGGTAACGAAAGATTTCTACCGTGTTCCTATGCCTCGTTCACACGTCATCACTGATTGGGATCCCGAAGACACCGTGGCCTGGGCGGCCGGTAACGACAAGATCGCCCGGCGCAACCTGATCTGGTCGACCATCGCCGAACACGTCGGCTTCTCGATCTGGTCAATCTGGTCGGTGATGGTGCTGTTCATGCCCGAATCGGTGTACGGCTTCACCAGCGGGGACAAATTCCTGCTCGCGGCCACCGCTACCCTGGCCGGCGGCGGGTTGCGCATCCCGTATTCGATGGCCACCGCGAAGTTCGGCGGCCGGAACTGGACCATCTTCTCCGCGCTGGTCCTGTTGATCCCGACGGTGTCGATGATGGTTCTGTTGGCCCACCCGGGCCTACCGCTGTGGCCGTATCTGGCGTGCGCGGTGCTGACCGGTCTCGGGGGCGGGAATTTTGCGGCGTCGATGACCAACGTGAACGCCTTCTACCCCAACCGGCTCAAGGGCTCGGCGCTGGCGGTCAACGCCGGTGGTGGCAACCTCGGGGTGCCGCTGATTCAGCTGGTCGGCTTGGCGGTGCTGGCAACCGCGGGCAATCGCCAACCGCACTGGGTGTGCGCGATCTACTTGGTGTTCCTCGCGGTCACCGGGATCGGCGCGGCACTGTTCATGGATAACCTCGCCAATCACAAGGTCGACCTGACCGCGATGCGCTCGATCCTGCCTGCGGCCGACACGTGGATCATCGCGCTGCTCTACATCGGTACCTTCGGATCGTTCATCGGGTACTCGTTCGCTTTCGGCCAGGTGCTTCAGATCAGCTTCGTCGGCAGCGGCCAGAGTGCCGCGCAGGCCTCGCTGCACGCCGCTCAGATCGCCTTTCTCGGACCGCTGTTGGGGTCGGTGGCGCGCATCATCGGCGGGCGGGTCGCCGACCGCATCGGCGGTGGCCGGGTCACCCTGGCCGCCTTCGGCGGTATGTTCGCCGCCGCCGGGCTGCTCGCCGGTGTCAGCTTCCTCAACGATCACCGCAGCGGTCCCACGAGCAGCGCCACCATGGTCGGCTTTGTCATCGGCTTCGTAGCGTTGTTCATCGTCTCGGGGATCGGCAATGGTTCGGTGTACAAGATGATCCCGTCGGTCTTCGAGGCCCGCAGTCACGCACTGGGTCTCAACGAGAGCGAGCGCCAGCAGTGGTCCCGGGCCATGTCGGGTGCTCTGATCGGATTCGCCGGTGCCATCGGCGCGTTCGGCGGGGTCGGTATCAATCTGGCTCTGCGCCAGTCGTATCTGTCCAGCGGGTCGGCAACGGCGGCATTCTGGATCTTCCTGGCCGGCTATATCGTCGCCGCGGGCGTGACCTGGCTGAGGTACGTGCGCAGCCCGATCCTCACCGTGCAACCTGCCCGGGCTGCTCTGGCTCCGGCATAAAAGGTGGCCACCACCGCAGCGGGGATGCCCATGAGCCGGCTGAATCAGACGCCGCTGAGCGGCTACCGGGTGGCGGTGACCTCGTCGCGCCGTGCTGACGAGCTCTGCGCCATGCTGCGCCGGCACGGCGCGACGGTCTGCGCCGCGCCGGCGATCGCGATGATCGATTTGACCGATGATGACGAGCTACACCGTCGCACTGAGGAATTGATCGCAGAGCCACCTGACATTCTGGTCGTCACAACCGCAATCGGTTTCCGCGGCTGGATCGCCGCCGCCGAGGGATGGGGGCTCGTCGATGAGCTGATCGAGGCATTGCGATCAGCCCGCATCGTGGCACGTGGGCCGAAGGCCGTCGGCGCCTTGCGCGCGGCCGGGCTGCCCGAGGAGTGGTCCCCCCAATCCGAGTCGTCGTCGGCGATGCTCGGCTACCTGATGCAGGAAAACATCACCGGCTGCCGGATCGCGGTCCAGCTGCACGGTTCCACCAGCGGCTGTGATCCGATTCCGGAGCTGCTCGACCAACTCCGGTATGCGGGCGCCGATGTGGTGCCCATCAGGGTCTACCGGTGGCAGGCCGCCCGCCCGGGTGGAGAGTTCGACCAGTTGACCGCCGAGATCGCCCAGCGGCAGTTCGACGCCGTCAGCTTCACATCGGCCGCAGCCGTTCTGGCAACCCTGATGCGTGCCACCGAACTCGGCCTCTCCGATGAGTTGCTCGAGGCGCTGCGATCGGATGTGCACGCCATGTGCGTGGGTCCGGTGACTGCCCGGCCGCTGGCGGTACTGGGGGTACCCACCTCGTCCCCGCGGCGAATGCGCCTGGGTGCGCTGGCGCGCCATATCGTCGATCAGCTGCCCCGGTTGCGCACCCACACCGTGTATGCGGCCGGACACCGAATCGAGATCCGCAGCAGTTGCGTGATGGTCGACGGGGTGGCCAAGTCGTTGTCGCCCGCCGGAATGGCCACCCTGCGGGTGCTGGCCCACCACCCCGGCAGGGTGGTGTCACGCGATGATCTGCTGGATGCGTTGCCGGGCAACGGAAGTAACACTCACGCGGTGGAAACTGCGGTGCTGCGACTCCGAACCTCCCTGGGCGACAAGAACATCGTCGCCACCGTGGTCAAGCGCGGTTACCGGCTGGCAGTAGACTCGGCCGGCTGAGCCACCGCCCGGGCGGTGGCGCTCCGGTCGCGCTACGCGACGGCCCGTACGGTGGCGTCGGTCGAGCTGGAATGCCCGGGGGCGTCGGCGGTCCGGCCGATCTGCACGTAGCCGTCCACGATGCGGGTCGGGTACACCCGGACCGAGACGCGCGGGTCATCCAGGCAGCTTCCGTCGTCGAATGCGAAGGCCTGCTTCTTCAGCGGCGAGATGACCGACAGCCGGCCGCCGCGGTCACCGACGATCCCGCGCGACAACACCGCAGCATGGAAGAACGGGTCGACATTGCACAACGCGTGCACCGAGCCGTCGTCGAGCCGGAACAGCGCCGCCTGCTTGCCGTTGTCGAGCAGCACGCCCACGCCGAGGCCGGGAATCAGCTGGTCGTACCGGCAGGCGGTGGTCCATGCCTCAATGTTGTTGACGGTGATCATGATTCCTCCTCAACGCGCAGAACCGGGATGGGTAACGGGATCTTTCGGCCGTCGCGCTCGGTGAACGCGACGGTGGGGTCTTCAGCGTCGGGGGCGTTGACGAACGACACGAAGCGCGACAGCTTCTCCGGGTCGTCGAGCACCCCCTTCCATTCGTCGGTGTAGTTGTCGACGTGGCGGGCCATCGCCGCCTCGAACTCCTCGGCCAGGCCGAGTGAGTCCTCGCAGACGACCTGCCGGACGTGGTCGAGGCCGCCTTCGATCGACTCGATCCACGGGGCGGTGCGCTGCAGCCGATCGGCGGTGCGGATGTAGAACATCAGGAACCGGTCGATGTAGCGGAACACCGTCTCGGTGTCGAGGTCGCTGGCCAGCAACTGGGCGTGCTTGGGGCTCATCCCGCCGTTGCCGCCGACGTAGAGATTCCAGCCGACCTCGGTGGCGATGACGCCGACGTCCTTGGCGCGCGCCTCGGCGCACTCCCGGGCACAGCCGGAGACCCCCATCTTGATCTTGTGCGGCGCGCGCAGCCCGCGGTAGCGCAGCTCCAGGTCGACGGCCATCTTCACCGAGTCCTGCTGCCCGTACCGGCACCAGTCGCTTCCCACACAGCTCTTCACCGTGCGCAACGACTTGCCATACGCCTGGCCGGATTCCATGCCGGCGTCGACCAGCTTGCGCCAGATGGCCGGCAACTGATCCACCCGGGCGCCGAACATGTCGATGCGCTGTCCACCGGTGATCTTGGTGTAGAGACCGAACTCCTGGGCGATCTGGCCGATCAGGATCAGGTGCTCGGGCTTGATCTCGCCGCCGGGCACCCGCGGAACCACCGAGTAGCTGCCATTGCGCTGGATGTTGGCCAGGAAGTGGTCGTTGGAGTCCTGCAGCGCGGCCTGCTCGCGTTCCAGAATGTGCTCGGATCCGGTCGAGGCCAGGATGGACGCGACGGTCGGCTTGCAGATGTCGCAGCCGTATCCGCTGCCGAAGCGCTCCAGCAGTTCGGAGAAGGTGCGAATCCCGGTGACCTGAATGATCTGGAAGAGCTCGGCCCGCGATTGAGTGAAGTGCTCGCAGAGCGCCTTGGACTGCTCCACACCCTCGGCGATCAGCAGGTCCTTGAGCAGCGGGATGCAGGAGCCGCACGAGGTTCCGGCCTTGGTGCAGTTCTTGAGGGCCTGTACGTCATGGCAGCCGTTCCCGATCGCCTCGACGATGTCGCCCTTGCTGACGTTGTTGCAGGAGCAGATCTGCGCCGACGCGGGCAACGCGGTGATCCCCAGTGAGGTCTTGCCGCCGTCGCCGGAGCCGGCAGGGGCGATCAGATCCAGCGGGTCGCCGGGCAGCTCGACGCCGACCATCGGGCGCAGCACGCCGTAGGAGGAGGCGTCACCGACCAGAATGCCGCCGAGCAGCGTCTTGGCGTCGTCGGAGAGCACCAGCTTGGCGTAGGTGCGCTTCACCGGGTCGTTGATCACCACCGACAGCGAGTTCTCGGTGGCCCCCATCGCGTCGCCGAAGCTGGCCACGTCGACCCCGAGCAGCTTCAGCTTGGTGGACATGTCGGCCTCGCCGAACTCGGCAGCGCCCTCAAGCAGTCGGTCGGCGACCACTTCGGCACTGGTGTAGCCGGGTCCGACCAGGCCGTAGCAACAGCCCTCGATGGCAGCCACCTCACCGATCGCGTAGACGTCGGGATCGCTGGTCCGGCAGGACAAATCGGTCAGCACGCCGCCGCGCTCGGCGATCGTCAGGCCGGCCTCGCGGGCCAGTTCGTCACGCGGGCGCACCCCGGCCGCGAAGATCACCAGCCCGGTCTCGATCTCGTTGCCGTCCGAGAGTCGCACCCGCAGGGTGGGCGAGCCGTATTGGTGAGTCAGTTGCTCGATCGACTCGGTACCCACACCGACGTGCACCGCGATGCCCAGGTCGGAGATCATGCGGCTCAGCAGCATGCCACCGGCGTCGTCAAGTTGCTGCGGCATCAAGCGGGGGGCCATCTCGACGATGTGCGGCTGGATCCCGGAGCTTCGGAGCGCATTGGCGGCTTCCAGCCCGAGCAGTCCACCGCCGATCACGACGCCGGTGCGGGTGTGTCCGGCTTCGAGCATGCACTCGATGTCGGCGCGAATGCCGTCCAGGTCGTCCAGAGTGCGGTAGACGTGGCAACCGGGCAGGTCGTGGCCCGGAACCGGCGGAACGAACGCGCGAGACCCGGTCGCCAGCACCAGCGTGTCATAGCCGTAACGCTGCCCGTCGGCGGCGAGCACCGACTTGCCGGCCAAGTCGATCTCGGTGACTCGGGAACGCAACATCAGTCGCACGTGCTCGTCGCCGGCGTAGTCGTTGCCGGGCAGGGCCAGCCTGGATCGATCCCAGCCGTCGGTGTAGGAGGTCAGGCCAACCCGGTCGTACGCCGGTTCGGACTCCTCGGCGAGCACGGTGATCCGCCAGCTTCCACTGTCCGACCGGCTGCGCAGCGCCTCCACGAATCGGTGACCCACCATTCCGTGACCGACCACGACCAGGTCCCGGACCGCGCGAGGGGTTTCGATCGGGCTCATGTCGATGAGATTAGGAAGCCGATATTGCAGCAGTATCGCCATGCGTTACAAGCATGTGACGGTGTGCTCACGCGGCTATGAGGTGGGCCGCCAGGCCGTGCAGCTGTGGGGTCGTTCACTGTCGGCGAACACGGAACTTTAGCGTGGTCGACTCAAGTTCTACGCAGTGACGGGTCGGCATCCGACCGGCACCGCAGCAATCAACCGAGGAGACACCGATGAGCACCCTGACCCTGTGGCAACGTCCGTTCAACCGCCCCTTCAGCCCCGCTTTCGACACCGACCGGTGGGTCCGCGACTTCTTCGGCCCCGCCACGGCGAGCGACTGGCGGACTCCCTCGAACGGCTTCCACCCCGCCGCGGAGATCACCAAGGACGGTGACGACGCGGTGATCCGCCTGGAACTGCCCGGCATCGACGTGGACAAGGACGTCACCGTCGAGCTCGCCGACGGACGCGTGGTCGTCCACGGCGAACGTCGCGATGAGTACGCCGGCACCGACCCCGCCGACGCCAACCGCACGCTGCGGGAGGTGCGCTACGGCTCCTTCCGCCGCTCGTTCGCGGTCCCGGCGCATGTCACCGGCGACGCCGTCACGGCGTCTTACGACGCCGGCGTGCTGACCGTCCGGGTGGCCGGCGTCTACGCCGGCAGCGAGCCGCGACGGATCGCCATCACGAAGTAGGCGGTCAGCGGCGAGACCGCCCGGAAAACCCCCGCACACAGCGTGTGTGGGGGTTTTTCGTGCGCCGAACACGTCGCCCCGCCAACGTGATCTGTCTCACGTTCCGTTCTGGATGTGACTAGCATCGGGTGAACGTACTGTGATCCGTAACACCTGAGGAGGCACCGGTGTCTGGCACTAGCGAACTCGCCGAACTGCACAACCTGATTGGCGACCTGCGGCGCTGCGTGCTGGGTTTGAAGACCCGGTTCGGCGACATTCCCGGGATGCGCCGCATCGAAATGGACGCCGAGCGCATCCTCACCGACGTCCAACTCCTCGAATCCGACGCCGGCGAGCTCGACCTGCAGCGCTGGGCCGCCGAACGGGCCACGGAGAAGATCACCATCCCCGACACCGAATACGACAGCGAATTCTGGCGTGACGTCGACGACGAGGGCGTCGGCGGCCAGGGCAGGTACTGACACCCACCGGGTGCTGCTTGCAAAGGGGCGCCCTCCGACGAACTCCAGCCGAAGGGAATCCCAGATGAGCGCACCCGCCGTGAACCGTCCTGGCACCGGCGTCTTCTCGGCGACTCGCGCACGGATCGCGGATCGCACACTACGCACCGACCGCTGGTGGTTGTCGCCGCTTCGGGTGAACCTCGGGCTGAACCTGTTCATCCTCTACGCGACCGTCCGGTCCTTCTGGGGCAGCGCCTACTGGGTTGACCAGTACCACTACCTGACGCCGTTCTACTCGCCGTGCATCAGCGCCTCCTGCGTGCCCGGCTCCAGCCACCTCGGCGTCTGGTTGCCGGAGTTCCCACGCTGGATTCCGTTGGGGGCATTGGTATTGCCGTTCCTGCTGTGCTTCCGCCTCACCTGTTACTACTACCGCAAGGCCTATTACCGGGCCTACTGGCAGTCCCCGACAGCATGCGCGGTCCCCGAGCCCCGCGCGCACTACACCGGGGAGACCCGATTCCCGCTGATCATGCAGAACAGCCACCGCTACTTCTTCTACGCCGCCTTCGCCCTGGCCGCACTGAACACCTACGACGCGATCGTGGCGTTGCACTCCGACACCGGGCCGGGCGGATTCGGATTCGGGGTGGGCAATATCTTCCTGCTGGTCAACGTGGCGATGCTGTGGGCCTACACCGGCGGCTGCCATTCCTGCCGGCACGTGTTCGGCGGGCGCCTCAATCACTTCTCCAAACATCCGGTCCGCTACTGGTTCTGGACGAAGATCAGCTGGTTCAACGGCCGGCACATGCAATTCGCCTGGATCACCCTGGCCACGCTGGCCTTCACCGACCTCTACATCGCACTGGTGGCCAGCGGCACCATCACTGATTTCAGGTTCATCGGCTGAATCCCAGGGCCGACAACCGTATTCACACGAAGGGTAAGCGAGAATTCATGGTTGAAGTCGAACGGCACTCCTACGACGTGGTCGTGATCGGTGCCGGCGGCGCAGGCCTGCGCGCGGTGATCGAAGCCCGCCAGCAGGGTCTGAGCGTGGCGGTGGTGTGCAAGTCGCTGTTCGGCAAGGCGCACACCGTGATGGCCGAAGGCGGCTGCGCAGCGTCGATGGGCAATGTCAACGAACGGGACAACTGGCAGGTGCACTTCCGCGACACCATGCGCGGCGGAAAGTTCCTCAACAACTGGCGGATGGCCGAGCTGCACGCCAGGGAGGCGCCTGAGCGGGTCTGGGAGCTGGAGACGTACGGCGCGCTGTTCGACCGCACCCCCGACGGAAAGATCAACCAGCGCAACTTCGGCGGCCACACCTACCCGCGGTTGGCCCACGTCGGTGACCGCACCGGCCTGGAGCTCATCCGCACCATGCAGCAGAAGGTGGTCTCGCTGCAGCAGGACGATCACGCGGAGTTCGGTGACTACGAGGCCAAGATCAAGATCTTCCACGAGTGCACCATCACCGAATTGCTCAAAGACGAGTCCACCGGAGCTATTTCGGGCGCATTCGGATACTGGCGCGAAAGCGGCAAGTTCGTCGTGTTCGAGGCGCCCGCGGTGGTGCTGGCCACCGGAGGCATCGGCAAGTCGTTCAAGGTGACCTCAAACTCCTGGGAGTACACCGGTGACGGGCACGCCCTGGCGCTGCGGGCCGGCGCCTCGCTGATCAACATGGAGTTCGTCCAGTTCCATCCGACCGGGATGGTATGGCCGCCCAGCGTGAAGGGGATCCTGGTCACCGAGGGCGTGCGCGGCGACGGCGGGGTGCTCAAGAACTCCGACGGGACCCGGTTCATGTTCGACTACATCCCGCCGGTGTTCAAGGGCCAGTACGCCGAGACCGAGCAAGAAGCCGATCAGTGGCTCAAGGACAACGACTCGGCCCGCCGTACACCCGACCTGCTGCCCCGTGACGAGGTGGCCCGCGCCATCAACTCCGAGGTCAAGGCCGGACGCGGTTCGCCGCACGGCGGGGTGTTCCTCGACATCGCCTCACGGCTGACGCCGGAGGAGATCAAGCGCCGGCTGCCCTCGATGTACCACCAGTTCATGCAGCTGGCCGAGGTCGACATCACCAAGGACGCAATGGAAGTCGGCCCCACCTGCCACTACGTGATGGGCGGCATCGAAGTCGATCCGGACACCGGTGCCGCGGCGGTGCCCGGCCTGTTCGCCGCCGGCGAATGCTCCGGCGGGATGCACGGCTCCAACCGGCTGGGCGGCAACTCCCTGTCGGACCTGCTGGTGTTCGGCCGTCGCGCCGGTTTGGGCGCGGCGCAGTACGTGCAGGGTCTGGGCACTCGGCCGGCGGTGGCTCCGGCGGCGCTGGAGGCCGCCGCCGAGTTGGCACTGGCGCCGTTCAACGGGCCGGCCGGTGGCGGTACACCGGAGAACCCGTACACCTTGCACTCCGAGCTGCAACAGTCCATGAACGACCTGGTGGGCATCATCCGCAACGCCGGCGAGCTGGAGCAGGCCCTGGTCCGCCTTGAGGAGTTCAAGGCCCGGTTCGCGGCCGTCACCGTCGACGGCGGACGCCACTACAACCCGGGCTGGCATCTGGCCGTCGACTTGCGCAACATGCTGCTGGTCAGCGAGTGCGTGGCCAAAGCCGCGCTCCAACGCACCGAGAGTCGCGGCGGGCACACCCGCGATGACCACCCGGGGATGGACGCCAACTGGCGCAAGACCCTGCTGGCCTGCCGGGTGGCGGACCGCAGCGCCGTCCCCGACATCACCATCACCCCCGAGCCCCAGCCCGGGATGCGCGAGGACTTGCTGGAACTGTTCGAGATCTCCGAGCTGGAGAAGTACTACACCGACGAAGAACTGGCCCAACATCCGGGACGGAGAGCGTAATGACACACAACGCCCACCTGCGAGTCTGGCGAGGTGACGTTGACGGCGGTGGACTTCAGGATTTCGAGGTCGAGGTCAACGAGGGCGAGGTGGTGCTCGACGTCATCCACCGCCTGCAGGCCACCCAGACCCCGGACCTGGCGGTGCGCTGGAACTGCAAGGCCGGCAAGTGCGGATCGTGTTCGGCGGAGATCAACGGCTTCCCCCGGCTGATGTGTATGACGCGGATGTCGATGTTCGACCCGGCGGAAACGGTCACGGTGACCCCGGTGCGAACCTTCCCGGTGGTTCGCGACCTGGTCACCGACGTCTCGTTCAACTACGAGAAGGCCCGCGAGATGCCGGCGTTCAAACCCCCGGCGGATCTCAAACCCGGCGAGTATCGGATGCAGCAGGTCGATGTGGAGCGCTCCCAGGAGTTCCGCAAGTGCATCGAATGCTTCCTGTGCCAGAACGTCTGCCACGTCATCCGCGACCACGAGGAGAACAAGCCCCGGTTCGCCGGGCCACGGATGTTCATCCGGCTGGCGGAGTTGGACATGCACCCGCTGGACACCGCCGACCGCCGCGACTTCGCCCAGGACGACGCCGGCCTGGGGTTGTGCAACATCACCAAGTGCTGCACCGAGGTGTGCCCGGAGGGCATCAAGATCACCGACAACGCCATCATCCCCATGAAGGAGCGGGTGGTAGGTCACCGCTACGACCCGATCGCCTGGGCCGGCCGAAAGATCTTCCGCCGCAAGCCCGACTGAGCCCGGGACTACGCCGGGATCGGCGCCAGAGCACCCTCGCGCTGCAGCAGCGTGAGCAGTTCCTCGGCGATGCCAGGCGCCGCCGCGACGATCACACTCCCGTCGACCGGGCCGGGCAGCAGGACCCGCGCCCCCGCCTCGGCGGCGATCAGCGATCCGGCCGCGTGGTCCCACGTCTTGATGCCGTGTTCGTAGTATGCGTCCAGCCGGCCCGCGGCCACCATGCATAAATCCAGCGCCGCCGACCCGATCCTGCGCACATCGCGCACGGTCGGCAGCAGCCGCGCCAGCAACTCCGCCTGCGCCGCCCGTCGTCGGGGTGAATAGCCGAACCCGGTTCCGAGCAGTGCCACGGACACCTCGGCGACGTCGGTGCAGCGCAGCGCGGCGGTGCCGGCCCGGTCTTTCACCCGGGCTCCCAGCCCGCTGCCGGCCGAATAGATCCGGTCGCCGACCACGTCCGCCACGGCGCCGGCCACCGACGCGCCGCCGATCTGTGCGGCCACCGACACCGCGTAGGCCGGCACGTCATACATGAAGTTGACGGTGCCGTCGATGGGGTCGACCACCCAGGTGACCGCATCGGGATCCCGCCCGGATACGTCGCCGGAGCCGCCGCCTTCCTCGCCCAGCACCGCATCACCCGGGCGCAGCTGCGTCAGCCGCTCGCGAATGAAGTGCTCGGTCTCGGTGTCGACCACCGTCACCGGATCGGTCGGACTGCTTTTGGTCTGGATCAGGTCGTGGGCCGAGTCGACTCCCGCTGGACCGAACACCTCGGCGCGGCGGCGCCGCACGAATTCCGCCGCCTCGGCCACCAGCGTCTCGGCCGTGGACCGCAACTGCCCGGGGTCGCTACTGAGAGTCGCCATCCGCCCATCGCAACACATCCGCGGCGGCCATCGCATCCCCGCCGGCGCCGCATCGCAGCGCGGCTACTCGCCGAGCCGGCGAAAACCGCTGCGGTGAAACACGATCGGCGCGACCTCGGGATCCACCGTGACGTCGCAGACCCGCAGCACCACGATGGTGTGGTCACCGGCGGGAACCAGCTGTTCAACAGCGCTGGCCAGCCACACTCCGGTGCCCTTGATGAACACCGCGCCTTCGTTGGTCACCGTCTCCAGTCCGGCGAACCGGTCGCCGGTCTTGGCGGCCAGGGTCCGTGCCGCGATGTCATGGGCCTCGCCGAGCACGCTGATGCCCAGCCGGGGCGAGTCCTTGAGCTTCGGCCACGTCGTCGAGGTGTTCTGCACGCAGAACGACACCAGCGGCGGCTCCAGCGAGACCGGCACGAAGGTGCTGGCCGCGAGCCCCACCCGCACCCCGTCGACCTCGGCCGCGACCGCCACCACCCCGGACGGGAAATGGCCGAACGCCTCCCGTAACGACGATGGGCTCAGATTGCTCGCGGAACTCACGTGGGCATTCACCGGAACTCGTTCACCTCGTCGGATCTGGTCGCTGAAGAACCCTACCCGCCGCGCGGTGGCCTCGGCGGATCGACCGTAAACCGCCTCCTACCAGGTGAGACCAACCGGTTGGTTAATTAGGCAATGACATGTAGCTCACACTCGCTTGCACTGTGGGTTTCAACCGGTATATTTCAGGGCACGTTACTGGTGGGTAACTTAAGCCTGAGTACCCAACCGCAGGTGGCATTCCATGAGGAGGAAGTAGTGAGCCACTACAAGAGCAATGTGCGTGACCAGGTCTTCAACCTGTTCGAGGTATTCGGGCTGGACCAGGTCTTCGGCCAGGGCGAGTACGCCGACCTGGACGTCGACACCGCCTCGGAGATGCTCGGAGAGATGGTCCGGCTGGCCGAGGGTCCGATTGCTGACTCATTCGTCGAGGGCGACCGCAACCCGCCGGTGTTCGACCCCGCCACGCACACCGTGAAGCTGCCGGAGGCGTTCAAGAAGTCGGTGCGCGCCACGCTGGAGGCCGGCTGGGACAAGGTCGGTATCGCCGAGGAACTGGGCGGCATGGCGATGCCCAAGGCACTGATGTGGGCGCTGCACGAGCACATCCTCGGCGCCAACCCGGCGGTGTGGATGTACGCCGGCGGCGCCGGCTTCGCCAACATCTTCTTCCACGTGGCCACCGAAGAGCAGAAGAAGTGGGCCGTCATCGCCGCCGAGCGCGGCTGGGGCTCGACCATGGTGCTCACCGAGCCGGACGCCGGTTCGGATGTCGGCGCCGGGCGCACCAAGGCCGTCCAGCAGGACGACGGCTCGTGGCACATCGACGGCGTCAAGCGGTTCATCACCTCCGCTGACTCCGACGACCTGTTCGAGAACATCTTCCACCTGGTGCTGGCGCGTCCCGAGGGCGCCAAGCCGGGCACCAAGGGCCTGTCGCTGTTCTTCGTGCCGAAGTTCCTGTTCGACTTCGAGACCGGCGAGCTCGGTGAGCGCAACGGGGTGTTCGTCACCAACGTCGAGCACAAGATGGGCCTGAAGGTCTCGGCCACCTGTGAGCTCACCTTCGGCCAGCACGGCGTACCGGCCAAGGGCTGGCTGGTCGGCGAGGTGCACAACGGCATTGCGCAGATGTTCGACGTGATCGAGCAGGCGCGCATGATGGTCGGCACCAAGGCCATCGCCACCCTGTCCACCGGCTACCTCAACGCGCTGGAGTACGCCAAGGAGCGGGTGCAGGGCGCCGACCTGACTCAGATGACCGACAAGACCGCGCCGCGGGTGACCATCACCCACCACCCGGACGTCCGCCGATCGCTGATGACCCAGAAGGCCTACGCCGAGGGGTTGCGGGCGCTCTACCTCTACACCGCCACCTACCAGGACGCCGCGGTCGCCGAGGCGCTGCACGGGGTGGATGCCGAGCTGGCCGTCAAGGTCAACGACCTGATGCTGCCGATCGTCAAGGGGGTGGGCTCCGAGCAGGCCTACGCCAAGCTCACCGAGAGCCTGCAGACCCTGGGTGGTTCGGGCTTCCTGCAGGACTACCCGATCGAGCAGTACATCCGTGACGCCAAGATCGACTCGCTCTATGAGGGCACCACGGCGATTCAGGCGCAGGACTTCTTCTTCCGCAAGATCATCCGGGACAAGGGCGCCGCGCTGGCCCACGTCGCGGGCGAGATCGAGGCGTTCATCGCCAACGAGTCCGGCAACGGCCGGCTGAAGGCGGAGCGGGAGTTGCTGGCCACCGCGCTGGCCGACGTGCAGGGCATGGCGGCGACGCTGACCGGTTACCTGATGGCCGCGCAGGAGGACATCTCCAGCATCTACAAGGTGGGGCTGGGTTCGGTGCGGTTCCTGATGAGCGTCGGCGACCTGGTGATCGGCTGGCTGCTGACCCGCCACGCCGCGGTGGCCGTGGAGAAGCTCGACGCCGGTGTCGAGGGCGCCGACCGGGCCTTCTACGAGGGCAAGATCGCGGTGGCATCGTTCTTCACCAAGAACTTCCTGCCGCTGCTGACCAGCACGCGTTCGGTGATCGAGGCCATCGACAACGAGATCATGGAGCTCGACGAAGCGGCCTTCTAAGCCGTCACCACAGCACAGACCGCGCAGGCCTCCGGGGCGATCCCCTGGGGGCCTGTTGCCATGGCGGGCTGGGCGCCACCCGGGTGCCACCTGCCCCCCGGCGAGCAGACGCAGAATCGCACGATCCCGCGCCGGATAGTGCGATTCTGCGTCTGCTCGCGCAAAGAAAGCGTGTCCTGATTTGTGGGATACATGGCGTAGACGCCACGGTGCCGGGCAGCCGACACTGATGACGTGACACGCAAGGTCGTCATCCTCGGCTATCCGGGCATCCAATCGCTGGACGTCTTCGGGCCCTCGGAGGTGTTCGCCGGGGCATCGCTGGCACTGGCCGGCCAGGGCCGCGGAAAAGACGGCTACGAGATCACCGTGGCGAGCCCCGGCGGCCGGCCGATCGCCACCAGCAGCGGCCCGACCCTGGCGACCACCGCGCTGCCCGACCCCACCGAAGCCGTCGACGCGGTGGTGCTGCCCGGCGGCATCGGGGTCGACGCGGCCCGCGCCGACCCCGAGACCCTGGCGTGGATCCGCACCGCCGCGACCCACGCCAGACGGGTGATCAGCGTGTGCACCGGGGCCTTCCTGGCCGCATCGGCCGGCCTGCTCGACGACTGCCGCGCCACCACCCACTGGGCGTTCGCCGACGCACTGGCCGACGAATTCCCGGCGATCGACGTCGACCCGGAACCGATCTTTCTCCGCAGTTCGGAATCGGTGTGGACCGCCGCGGGTGTCACCGCCGGTATCGATCTGGCCCTGGCGTTGGTCGAAGAGGACCACGGCACCGAGCTGGCCCAGACGGTGGCCCGCTGGCTGGTGTTGTATCTGCGCCGGCCCGGCGGGCAGTCCCAGTTCGCGGCACCGGTCTGGCTGCCGCGGGCGCGGCGCGCGCCGATCCGCGCCGTACAGGAACTGATCGAGTCCGAACCGGCCGGCCCGCACCGTATTCCCGAGCTGGCTGCCCATGCCGCGATGAGCCCGCGGCACTTCACCCGGGTCTTCACCGACGAAGTCGGGCTCGCGCCCGGCGCCTACGTGGAGCGGGTGCGTACCGAGGCCGCGCGCCGGCAGCTCGAGGAGACCGATGACACCGTCGTCGCGATCGCCGGCCGCTGCGGCTTCGGCACTGCAGAAACCCTGCGCCGTACCTTCATCCGCCGGCTCGGGATCTCCCCCGACCACTACCGCAAAACATTCGCCTGACACCGGAAGGACAACGTATGCAGATCGCGATCGTGCTGTACCCAGGCTTCACCGCCCTGGACTTCATCGGCCCCTACGAGGTGCTGCGCTGGCTGCCGGACGCGCAGGTGCGGTTCGTCTGGCACGAGCCCGGACCGGTCACCGCCGATTCGGGAGTACTCGTCGTCGGAGCCACCCATTCGTTCGACGAAACACCGTCCCCCGACGTCATTGTGGTGCCCGGCGGCATGACGTCCATCGAGCACGCCCGCGACGAGAGGCTGCTGGACTGGGTGCGGCGAGCCCACTCGACGGCGACCTGGACGACATCGGTGTGCTCGGGGTCGATCATCCTGGCCGCCTCCGGGGTGCTGGCCGGCAAGCGGGCGACCTCACATTGGCTGGCGCTTCCGGCGCTGAAGACGTTCGGCGTCACCCCGGTCGGTGACGAACGCATCGTGCACTGCGGCGACGTCGTCACCTGCGCCGGCGTCTCGGCCGGCATCGACCTCGGGCTGTGGCTGGCCGGGCGGATCGGCGGCGAGGACCGCGCGAAGGTCATCCAATTGTCGTTGGAATACGATCCGCAGCCGCCGTTCGACTCCGGACACATGTCCAAGGCGTCGGCGAAGACCAAGGCTTCGGCTACCGCGCTGATGGCCAGGGATCTGGCCACCCCGACGCAGTTGAAGGCCTCCGCATTGCTGCTGTGGGACCGGGCCATCGGCGCCGCCCGCACCCGGCGGGGTCGGTCGCGCTCAGCCGTATAGAAGTTGGGCCGCCGCTGGATCCCCTCAGTCCAGCGGCGGGCCAAGCCCGGATTGCTCCGCGACGCCGCTGGGGGAAGACGGCCCCGCGGAGCAAACCGTGCTCACGACTACCCGGCCCTGGCGCGCCACAAACGTGGTCTTGCACACAGACCCGCCGCTACCCCTCCAGGATGGAGGCGACGCCTTGACCCCCGGCGGCGCAGATCGAGATCAGCGCACGCACCGGCTTGTTCTTGTTGGCGCCCTTCTTGGCCGCCTTGGCCTCGGCGATCTGCTTGGCCGCCTGCGCCACGATCCGGCCACCGGTGGCCGCGAACGGGTGTCCGGCGGCCAGCGACGAGCCGTTGACGTTGAGCTTGGAGCGGTCGATCGCGCCCAGCGCGGCGTCGAGCCCCAGGCGCTCCTTGCAGTACTCCTCGGACTCCCACGCCGCCAGGTGGCACAGCACCGTCGAGGCGAACGCCTCGTGGATCTCGTAGAAGTCGAAGTCCTGCAGGGTCAGCCCGTTGCGGGCCAGCAGCCGCGGCACCGCGTAGGTCGGGGCCATCAGCAGCCCGTCGGGGCCGTTGACGTAGTCGACGGCGGCCGTCTCGGAGTCGACGAAGTAGGCCAGCGGGGTCAGATCGTGCGCGGCCGCCCACTCCTCGCCGGCCAGCAGCGCCACCGACGCGCCATCGGTCAGCGGCGTCGAGTTGCCCGCGGTCATGGTGGCGTCGCCGGCCTTCGCGCCGAACACCGGCTTGAGCGTGGCCAGCTTCTCCGGGCTCGACTCGGGCCGCAGGTTGTTGTCGCGGTAGAGCCCCTGGAACGGGGTGACCAGGTCATCGAAGAAACCGCGGTCGTAGGCGGCGGCCATGTTGCGGTGGCTGGCCGCGGCCAACGCGTCCTGATCGACCCGCTTGATCCCCATCTGCTTGGTGGTGATGGCCTGGTGCTCGCCCATCGAGAGGCCGGTGCGGGCTTCCTTGTTGGCCGGGATCTCCACGCCCAGGGCGGCGGGAAGTTTGCCGACCAGCTTCAGGCGCTGCATGTTCGACTTGGACCTGCGCAGCGCCAGCAGCGTGCGGCGCAGTTCGTTGCCGACTTCCAGGGGCGCGTCGGAGGTGGTGTCCACCCCGCCGGCGGCCGCGACCTCGTAGCGGCCGGCCGCTATGCCGTCGGCTGCGCAGATCGCCGCCTGCAGACCGGTGCCGCAGGCCTGCTGCAGGTCGAAGGCGGGGGTGTAGGGCGACAGCGCCGAGCCGAGCACGCACTCGCGAATCAGGTTGAAGTCACGGCTGTGCTTGAGCACCGCGCCGCCGATCACCGCGTCCAGCTTCTCGCCCGCCAGGCCGAACCGGTCGACCAGGCCGCCGAGTGCCGCGGTGAACATGTCCTGGTTGGACGCACTGGCGTAGGCGCCGTCGGAGCGTGCGAACGGAATGCGGTTGCCACCGAGGACGGCGACGCGACGTCGCGCGCCGGTGTCGGCGGGTGTGGGTTTAGCAGCTGATCCAGATGCCACGATCTCTCCGTCTATTGGGGCGCCCCGCATCGCCGGGGCGGTTGGGGCGATACTACCCAGTATTCTTACTCTGGAGTAAGTTCGTTGTCGACACCGTCGCCTGCACCAGGCACACGTCCCCACACGGAAGGCAGCTCAAGTGGCCCCCAAGCTTCCCTCGGACCTGTTGTCCCAGATCATGAACTCCGGCCCCGGTTCGTTCCTGGCCAAGCAACTCGGCGTTCCGCAGGCCGAGACGCTGCGCCGCTACCGGGTCGGCGAGCCGCCGCTGGCCGGCCCGCTGCTGATCGGCGGCGAGGGCCGGGTGGCCGAGCCGCTGCGCGCCGCGCTCGCCGGCGACTACGAGGTGGTCGGCGACAACCTCGGCGGCCGGTGGGCCGACTCGTTCGGCGGGCTGGTCTTCGACGCCACCGGCATCACCTCGCCGGCCGGGCTGACCGCGCTGCACGAGTTCTTCACGCCCCTGCTGCGCAACGTGGGCCGCTGCGGCCGGCTCGTGGTGGTCGGCACCACCCCGGATCAGACCGGCAGCGTCGACGAGCGGGTCGCTCAACGCGCGCTGGAGGGCTTCACCCGCTCGCTGGGCAAGGAGCTGCAGCGCGGCGCCACCGTGCAGCTGGTGTACCTGTCGCCGGACGCCAAGCCCGGCGCCACCGGTCTGGAGTCGACGATGCGGTTCATCCTGTCGGCCCGCTCTGCCTACGTCGACGGGCAGGTGTTCTACGTGGGCGCCGATGACGCCACCGCACCCGCCGACTGGGACCGCCCGCTGGAGGGCAAGGTGGCGATCATCACCGGCGCCGCACGCGGCATCGGGGCCACCATCGCCGAGGTGTTCGCCCGCGACGGCGCCAAGGTGGTGGCCGTCGACGTGCCGCAGGCGGTCGAAGCGCTGGAGAAGACGGCCGCCCGGGTGGGCGGCACCGCGCTGGCCTTGGACGTCACCGCCGACGATGCGGTTGATCAGATCACCGCGCACCTCAAGGAGCACTACGGAGGTAAGGCCGACGTGCTGGTCAACAACGCCGGCATCACCCGCGACAAGTTGCTGGCCAACATGGACGACGCCCGGTGGAACGCCGTGCTGGCCGTGAACCTGCTTGCGCCGCAACGCCTGACCGAGGGCCTGGTGGCCAACGGCAGCATTGGCGAGGGCGGCCGGGTGATCGGCCTGTCGTCGATGGCCGGAATCGCCGGCAACCGCGGCCAGACCAACTACGCCGCCACCAAGGCCGGCATGATCGGGTTGACCGACGCGCTGGCCCCGGTGCTGGCGGCCAAGGGCATCACGATCAACGCGGTCGCCCCTGGTTTCATCGAAACCGACATGACTGCGGCGATCCCGTTGGCCACCCGCGAGGTCGGCCGCCGGCTCAACTCGCTGTTCCAGGGCGGCCAGCCCGTCGATGTCGCCGAGCTGATCGGCTACTTCGCCAGCCCGGCGTCCAACGCGGTGACCGGCAACGCGATCCGGGTCTGCGGCCAGGCCATGCCGGGGGCATGACATGACTCAACCCAGTGGCACCAAGAACATGTTGCGCGCGGTCGCCGGGGCACTGCCGTTCGTTCGGCGCGCCGGCACCCTGCCCGACCGCACGCTGCGGGTCGACGAACTGGCGATCGACCCCGGCCATGTCGCTGAGTACGCCGCGGTCACCGGGCTGCGCTACGGCGATCACGTTCCGCTGACCTACCCGTTCGCGCTGACCTTCCCGACGGTGATGTCGCTGGTGACCGGCTTCGATTTCCCCTTCGCCGCAATGGGTTCGGTGCACACCGAGAACCGCATCGTCCAGTATCGGCCGATCGCGGTGACCGACACCGTCGGAGTCAAGGTGCACGCGGAGAACCTGCGGGAGCACCGTAAGGGCCTGCTGGTCGACATCATCACCGACATCAACATCGGCAACGATCCGGCCTGGCATCAGGTGACGACGTTCCTGCATCAGCAACGCACCAGCCTGTCCGACGAGCCCAAGCCGCCACCGGCCAAGCAGCCCAAGCTGGGGCCGCCGAACGCCGTGCTGCGGGTCACCCCCGGCCAGATCCGGCGCTACGCCTCGGCCGGCGGGGACCACAACCCGATCCACACCAGCGGACTCGGCGCCAAGCTGTTCGGGTTCCCGACCGTGATCGCCCACGGGATGTTTTCCGCGGCAGCGGTTCTGGCGAACATCGAGGGGGCGTTACCCGACGCGGTGGACTACTCGGTGCGGTTCGGCAAGCCGATGCTGCTGCCGGCCAGCCCGGGTCTGTATGTCGACCGGGTCGACGGCGGCTGGGACCTGGCGTTGCGCAACGTGGCCAAGGGATACCCCTACCTGACCGCCGCCGTGCGGGCGCTGTAACGGTTCGCCGGCCACGCCCGATCCAGCGGTCAGTCGGGGACCGAGACGCCGGCCGCCCTGAGCAGGTTGGCCTTGCTGACCTCCCAATGGGCACCGATGAAATCCAGGCCCCACACCGGGATTGATATCACCAGCCCGCGGATCAGCACCACCACGGTATCCATGTAGGCCGCCGGGTCGAAGTCCGGGGCGGGAGCGGGCAGTGTCTCGGCGGCGGTGACGGCCAGGCGAAAGATGTGTTGCTCCAACGACTTCACCGTCTCGGCGACCTGCGGGTCAGTCCAGCACGCAGCCCACAGGTGGGCTACCGAAAGCGCTTGCGGAGTGGTGAATTCACGCCAGAGCAGATCGAGGAAACCACACAGGTCCAGCGTGGCGGCTGCGGCGGTCTCCTCGAAGTGGATGCGGGCCTGATCCGCCAACTCGAAAGCGAGCTGGGCAACCGCCGCGGTCACCAGCTCGTCGCGGCTCGGGAAGTGGTACATCACCGTGCTCTGTGAGACCTTCGCGGCGCCGGCCACCCGGCGCGTCGTGACCGCGGCGACCCCTTCGGTCCGCAGTTGCTCGACCGCCGCCGCCACCAGTGCTCGGCGCGTGGCGGCGCGCTGCTCGGCCCGCGTGGCGTTTTTCATTTGGGATTCCCCTATTGCGCTGACAGCTCCGTCACAGTTAATCTAACTGTTCAGGTGAACAGTCAACTCGGGTTCGGTCGACATTCCCGCTGCTCAGGCATGAGGACCTTGCCTTGATGACAATTGTAAGGACACGCCGATGACCTTCACGTTTCGTCTCGACACCACTCGAACGCTGCGGGCTCTCGGCGCACCGCTGGCGATCACCTCGGCCGTCGCGATGGGCGTCGCGCCGGCGCTGAACCTTGACCTGACGGCTGCGACCAAATCGGTTCTGGCTCAAACGAAATTGCTGGACACCGAGTCGTGGATCATGGGTGGCAGCGGCCTGCCGATACCTCCCCAGAGCTACATCGACGCGCTCAGCGCCCGCTACATCAACCCCAGCACCCCGTTCTTCGACGGCCAGCCGCGCTTCCCGGTCGATGCGACCAACGGCCTGTTCACCCCGGAGGGCCTCTACCCCAACAGCGGCGTCAAGAGCCTGGAACTGGATCCGTCCCTGGCCCAGGGCGTCACCATCCTGCACGACACGATCAACCAGCAGATCGCTGCGGGGAACAACCTCGTCGTACTGGGCTACTCGCAGAGCAGCACCATCTCCACCATGGTCATGCGCGATCTGCTGGCGCTGCCCGCCGACCAACAGCCGACCGCCGACCAGCTGTCCTTCGTGCTGCTGGGCGCCCCCAACAACCCCAACGGCGGCCTGTTCGAACGTATGGATGTCTTGACCGACGGCAGCTACCCGACCATCCCCAGCCTGGGCATCACGTTCAACGGAGCGATCCCCGACGATGCCCCGTGGGCCACCGCCGTCTACACCCTGGAATACGACGGCTACGCCGACTTCCCGAAGTACCCCATCAATTTCCTCGCCGACCTCAACGCCGTCCTGGGCATCATCTACGAGCACACGATCTATCCGGATCTGACCGCCGAGCAGCTGGCGACGGCCATCGAATTGCCGCTGAGCGAGGACTACACCGGAAATGCCCAATACTTCATGATTCCCAGCGAGATACTGCCGCTGTTGATGCCGTTGCAGTCGATCCCGGTGATCGGCCAGCCGCTCTACGACCTCCTGGAACCGGCCATGCGGGTCCTGGTGAACCTCGGCTACGGCAGTATCACCGACGGCTGGGCGTCCGGCCCGGCCGACGTGGCCACCCCGTTCGAGCTGTTCCCGACGGACCTGGACTGGGGGGAGGTGCTCACCGCGCTGGGCAACGGCGCCCAGGACGGCTGGAACGCGTTCATCGACGATCTGTCGCACCTGTCGCTACCCAGCGCGGCGGACCTGTTCACCGACACCGGGCCGGCCGTCATGAGTACGCTGCCCAGCTTAGTCGATATCGTCAACGCGCTCAGCAGCATCGCCTCTACTGCTTATGCGACGCTGCTCCCGACCGCCGACATAATCAACGCCTTGCTCACCACCGCACCGGCATATGCCGCCAGCGTGTTCGCGCAGGAAATCGGCCAGGGCGACCTCGTCAACGCGATCGGCCTGCCGGTCGCCGGACTCGTCGGATTAGGCACGCTGGCGGCCGGTTTCGAATTCCTGGCCCTCAACGGCGCGGTCAGAGATATCACCGCGACCATTCAGGACCTCTTCACCGCCTGAGCCGGTACCGATCACCCGACGGCGACGCTGCCCGCCTCGTCCCGGCCGCCGGGCGCGTCCTTGAGGCCGCGCCAGAACAGGTCGATCATCAACTGCCCCGCCTCGTCGACGTCGGTGTCGCCGGTGCTGACCCGGCTGGCGATCGCCTCGCCGGCACCCACCAGCGCCACCGCCATCAGCTCGAAGTCGACACCGGGTTCGGGATTGCGGGTCCCTGCGCGCAGCAGCCGCCCGACCAACTCCACGATCCGCTCGCGGCCCTCACGCACGGTGTGGGCGAACGCCTGGGAACTGGTGGCCTGGGCGTACATCACGATCCACGACGCCCGGTTGGCGTCGATGTAGTGCAGGAATGACCGGATCGTGTTGCGCAGCAATTCTTTCGGTGGCTGCTGGAAATCGATGGCGGTGCGCACGGCCTCGACGAAGCGCTGCAGCTCCCGGTCCAGGCACGCCCCGAACAGCTCCTCCTTGGAGCCGTAGTACAGATACAGCATCGGCTTGGAGATCTGCGCGGCCGCCGCGATCGAGTCCATCGAGGTCTCGTGGTAGCCGTTGATCGAGAACATCTGCACGGCGGCGTCGAGCATCTGCTGCTCACGTACGGCCCGCGGTAACCGCTTGCTGCCAGCTGCCATCGACTCGGGGTCCTTCCGCGTTCTGCCTGACCGACGATCTTACCGGAGAGTAACTTGTGTGATCGCCGCAGCGGCAAGATCACCAGTGGCAGTGGGTCCCGGGCTTTTTGACCGCGGCCACCCGTGCCAGCGAGGCATCGATCCCGTCCTGCTTCAGTTCACCGGCGGCCACCGCCTGCTCCAGCCGGTCGAGCACCGCCGGCACCTCGTCGGTGGTGACCCACAGTGCGACGTCGACGCCGGCCGCCAGGCTGCGCAGCACCGCCTCGGCGACCCCGTAGTGCTCGGTGATGGCGGCCATCGACGACAGGTCGTCACTGAACACCAGCCCGTCGAACGCCGGACCGCGATAGCCGGTGCCGGTGCGCAGCAGGCTGACCGCGGCCGGGCTCAGGCTGGCGGGATCCTCGGTGAGGCCGGGCACCTCCAGATGGCCCATCATCACCGCCACCGGCCCCTCGGTGACCAGGGTGCGGTAGGGCACCAGGTCGTTGTCCTGCAGCTGCGCCAACGGCGGCGTGACCACCACCCCGGCGGTGTGCGAGTCACCGGAGCCGTGACCGTGGCCCGGGAAATGCTTGAGCACCGGCAACAGCCCGGCATCACGTAGCCCCTGGGCATAGGCCCCGGCGTACTCGGTGACCTTGGCCGGATCCGACCCGAACGAGCGGTCCCCGATCACCGTCTCGTCGTCGGTGCCGGCGTCCACCACGTCGACGACGGGCGCGAAGTCCACGGTGATCCCCAGGTCGGCCATCTTGCGTCCCCGCTCGGCCGCCAGCTCGCGTACCTGCGCGGCGCTGCGCGTGGCGGCCAGCTCCTTCGCCGACGGCGAGGACCCGATCAGCTTGGACAGCCGCGACACCCGGCCGCCCTCCTCGTCGACGCTGACGGCCAGCGGCAGCAGCGTGTCAGTTCCGGCGATCTCCTCGAGGGAACCGTCGGTCAGCATGGACAGCTCGGTCCAGCTGCCGATGAAGATCCCGCCGACATGGTGGTCGTTGACCACCGCCCGCGCGTCCGCCGCATCGCGGACCCCGACCATCACCAACTGCGCCAGCTTGTCGCGCAGTGGCAGCGCCGCCAGCTGCTCGCAGACCGCATCCGCCGATACGGCGGCGGTCGTCGTGGCACCGGGCGCCTCCGCCTCCGGCGCCGGTGTCGGGGTGCGGTGCGAGCAGGAGGTCACCAGCGCCGGCAGCAGAGAGGCCGCGAGTAGCAGACCGGGCAGTTGTCGAGTCAGCGGTCCAGGCATCGCACCATGCTGTCACGGCCGGAGGAGCGGGCCCACGCGGCGGTCCCAGCGTCACCTCTCCTTCGTCGAGCCTCGCTGAACCGCCGGGCCGCAAGGCCCACATGCTAGTTTGGCGGTCGGGGTCCTGAAGGGCAGTGTCGATGGCGCCCCGAGGTCACGTCGCGGGATTGCGGAAGGAGCCAGACCATGCCTCGGTTCGTGGTGCCGGCAGCCATCAGCATCGTCGTCGGGGTGTTGCTCGGTGCGGCGGCGGTCTTCGGGGTCACCCTGATGGTGCAACAGGACACCAAGCCGCAGATCGCCGGGGGCGACCCGGCGTCCTCGGTGCTGAACAGGGTGGAATACGGCAACCGCGGCTGACCTCCGGACGCCGCCCGCTTCCGATCGTCCGCAGGTGGAGTCGCAAGGTGTAGGACGGTTGTCGCGGCGTTGGCTGTGGTTGGTCGGTGCGCTCGCACTGGCCTGCAGTTTCATTCAGGCGCCCGGCCGGATCTCCCCCGACACCAAACTCGACCTGACCGCTGATCCGTTGCGGTTCTTGGCCCGCGCCGTCAACCTGTGGAGCAGCGAACTGCCGTTCGGCCAGGTGCAGAACCAGGCGTACGGCTACCTGTTCCCGCACGGCGCCTTCTTCGTGGTCGGCGACCTGGTGGGGCTGCCCGGCTGGGTCGTCCAACGACTGTGGTGGGCCCTGCTGCTCACGGTGGGGTTCTGGGGCCTGCTGCGGGTGGCCGAGACGTTGCGGATCGGGACGCCGACCGCGCGGCTGATCGGCGCCGCGGCCTTCGCGCTCTCCCCGCGGGTGTTGACCACCCTGGGTTCGATCTCGTCGGAGACCCTGCCGATGATGCTGGCCCCGTGGGTGCTGCTGCCGGTCATCCGCGCGTTGGGCGTACCGGGCACCGAGACCCCCGGACGGCCGCTGCGAATGCTGGCCGGCCAGGCGGGGGTGGCGGTTGCCCTGATGGGCGCCGTCAACGCCGTCGCGACGCTGGCGGGGTGCCTGCCGGCGATCATCTGGTGGCTGTGTCATCGCCCCAACCGGCGCTGGTGGTCCTTCACCGGCTGGTGGCTGCTGGCGTTGGCGCTGGCCGTGGCCTGGTGGCTGGTGGCGCTGGTGTTGCTGGGCCGGGTCAGTCCGCCGTTCCTGGACTTCATCGAATCGGCCGGCGTGACCACGCGGTGGACATCGCTGACCGAGATGTTGCGCGGCACCCACAGTTGGACACCGTTCGTCGCGCCCAACGCCACCGCCGGGGCGCCGCTGGTCACCCGCCCGGTGCTGATCCTGGGCACCTGCCTGGTGGCGGCCGCCGGGCTGGCCGGGCTCACCGGCCTGCTGCGCCGGCGGCTTCCCGGCGCCGGGCGGCTGGTGACGATGCTGCTGATCGGCGTGACCCTGCTGGCGCTGGGTTATGCGGGCGGGCTGGGTTCGCCGCTGGCCCAGCCGGTGCAGGCGTTCCTCGACGGTGCCGGCGCCCCGCTGCGCAACGTGCACAAGCTGGAGTCGGTGATCCGGATCCCGCTGGTGCTGGGGCTGACCCACCTGTTGTCCCGGATCCCGCTGCCGGGCAGCGCGCCGGCGCCGGTGTGGCGGCGTGCCTACGTTCACCCCGAGCATCACAAGGCGGCCGCGGTCGGCCTGGTGATCCTGACGGCGCTGATGGTCAGCACATCGCTGGCCTGGACCGGCAGGCTCACCCCGCCGGGAACGTTTTCCGCGCTGCCCCAGTATTGGCGCGACGCCGCCGACTGGCTCCGTGAACACAACACCGGCGGCCCGACCCCGGGGCGGGTGCTGGTGGCTCCTGGGGCCCCGTTCGCCACCCAGACCTGGGGCAACAGTCACGACGAACCCCTGCAGGTGCTCGACGTCGGTCCCTGGGGGGTGCGGGACTCGATTCCGCTGACCCCGCCGCAGACCATCCGGGCGCTGGACTCGGTGCAACGCCTGTTCGCCGCCGGCCGTCCCTCGGCCGGACTGGCCGACACCCTGGCCCGCCAAGGCATCTCCTATCTGGTGGTCCGCAACGACCTGGACCCCGACACCTCACGGTCGGCCCGGCCGCTGCTGGTGCACCGCGCCGTCGACGGCTCACCCGGACTGCACCGGGTGGCACAGTTCGGCGAGCCGGTGGGATCGGGCACGGTGCCCGGATTCGTCTCCGACAGCGGCCTGCGCCCGGCCTATCCGGCGATCGAGATCTACCGGGTCGGCGACGCGGGCGCCGAGAGAAATCCGGGCGCGCCGTATCTGGCCGAGCTCGACCGGATGCCGCGGGTCGCCGGGGGCCCGGAGGTGCTGCTACGGCTCGACGAACACCGCCGGCTGCGCGGCGATCCGGTGTTGGGTCCGGTGCTGATGACCGCCGACGCTCGGCGCGCCGACCTGGGCGTCCCCCACCACGTCGGGGTCACCGTCACCGACACACCGCTGGCCCGCGAGACCGACTACGGCCGGGTCGACGACCACTCGTCGACCATTCGGGCCGCCGGCGACGCCCGCCACACCCACAGCCGGGTGCCGGACTATCCGACACCCGGTGCCGCGACCGTCTTCGGCGGCTGGATAGGCGGGCGGCTCACCGCGTCGAGCTCGTCCTCCGACGCCACCACGCTGCCCGACGTCGCGCCGTCGACGTCGCCGGCCTCCGCCATCGACGGCGACCCGGGCACCGCCTGGGTGTCCAACGCGCTGCAGTCGGCGGTCGGCCAATGGCTGCAGGTGGACTTCGACCACCCGCTGACCAACGGCACCATCACCGTGACGCCCAGCGCCACAGCCGTCGGCGCGCAGGTGCGGCGGATCCAGATCTCCACCGTCAACGGCACCACCACACTGCGGTTCGACCACGCCGGGGAGCCGCTGACCGCCGCGCTGCCCTACGGCGAGACACCCTGGGTGCGGATCACGGCGTCGGGAACCGACGACGGCTCGGCGGGAGTGCAGTTCGGTATCACCGACCTGGCGGTCACCCAGTACGACGCCTCCGGTTTCGCGCATCCGGTCGACCTGCGCCACACCGCGCTGGTCCCGGCTCCCCCGGCCGGTGCGCCGGTCTCGCGGTGGGACCTGGGGGCCGGCCTGCCGGGCCGGGCCGGGTGTGCGGCGACCCCCGACGCGGTGCGCTGCGCGGCCTCGATGATGCTGGAGCCCGAGGAGCCCGCCACCTTCAGCCGCACCCTGAATGTGCCGCGGCCCATGTCGGTGACCCCGACCGTCTGGGTGCGGCCACGCCAGGGCCCCAACCTGGTCGACCTGATCGCCGAGCCGGGCGCCATGCGGGCCCGCGGCGACGCCGACGTGCTCGATGTGCTCGGATCGGCCTACGCCGCGGCGGATGGCGATCCGGGCACCTCCTGGACGGCGTCGCAACGGGTGGTCGCTCATCGGTCGCCGCCGACGCTGACCCTCACGCTGCCGCGGCCGGTCGAGGTGACCGGATTGCGGTTCACCGCCAGCAGGTCCCCGCTGCCGGCGCGGCCCACGCTGGTGGCCGTCGATCTCGGCTCCGGTCCGCAGGTGCGAGAGCTGGACGACTCCGACGAACAGCGGGTGCGCTTGCAGCCGCGGGTCACCGACACCGTCACGATCAGCCTGCTGGGCTGGGAGGACGTGATCGACCGCACGGCGATCGGCTTCGACCAGCTCAAGCCGCCGGGGCTGGCCGAGGTCAGCGTGCTCGGCGCCGGCGGCCGTCCGGTCGCCCCCGCCGACCCCTTCCGCAACCGGGCGCGCCGGGTCAGCGTCGGCTGCGGCCACGGCCCGGTCATCGCGATCGCCGGCCGGTTCGTACACACCTCGATCACGACCACCGTGGGGGCCCTGCTCGACGACGAACCGGTGCCGGCGCAGCCCTGCGATACCCAGCCGATCGCATTGCCGCCCGGCGAGCAGGAACTGCTGATCAGTCCGGGGTCGGCATTCGTCGTCGACGGCGCGACGCTGTCCGCGCCTTCGGCCGCGCGCGACGTCGCGGGTTCGGCGACCACTCCCGCTGCCCTCGGCGCCTGGGGAGCGGCCCGACGGGAGGTGACGGTGCCCGACGCGGTGACCCCGCGGGTGCTGGTCGTTCCGGAAAGCATCAACGGCGGTTGGGTGGCGCGCGCATCGGACGGCACCCGCCTGGTCCCGGTCGCGGTCAACGGATGGCAGCAGGGCTGGGTGGTGCCCGCGGGTACCGGCGGCACGATCACCTGTGTGTTCGAGCCCAACCGGATGTACCGCCTGGGGATGGCCGGTGGTCTGGCCCTGTTGCCGCTGCTGGCCCTGCTGGCCTGGTGGCCGGCGCGCCGCACCCGCGACCCCGGTCCGCCGGCGCAGCCTTGGCGGCTCGGTGGCCGGGCGGCGGTGATCGGCGCTCTGACGGCCGGCGCCCTGATCGCCGGCGGCGCCGGGGTCGTCGTGTTCGGGGCGGCGCTGCTGGTGTTGTTCGCGCTGCGGAACCGCCGGCGCGCAGGTGATGCGGCCCGACTGGGGTTGAGCGCCGGCGGCCTGATCCTGGCCGGTGCGGTGTTGTGCCGCCACCCGTGGCGGTCGGTGGACGGCTATGCCGGCCATTCCGCGGGAGTGCAGCTGTTGGCCCTGGTGTCGGTTGCGGCGGTGGCCGCGACGGCGGTGCTCGCACGCTCGACGAACCCCCGCTGAGTGGGAGGCCGTCGGGCCAGGCCCGTTACGGCGCGGCCTCGAGCTTCTCGATCTGTGTGTTGAACAGTTTCACCAGCGCCTCGGCGTTCGCGGCCTCCTCGGACTCGTCCTGCTCGGTTCGCAGCCCGATGTCATTGCTGGTGGCGACGACGAGCACACCGCGGTAGTAACCGGAGATCGTGGACGCGGTGATCGCGATCGGCAGCCGGATGGCGGACTTGCTGGCGCTCGTGATCACCGTCGCGACCGCCCAGGGCGGCACCCCCTCGGCGTCCAGGGGGCTGAGCTGGATATCGGTGGTCACGCTGCGGCCCCCGGCCTCGAAGGTCTGCTTGAACGATTGGCATTTGTCCAACACGGCCTTGAGATTCGGGTGGTCCGGCGTCAGGGCCAGGCGCACCCGCATCGAGTGCAGACCACCGGGTTGCAGCTTGGCCAACGTGGCCGTCGCGGTCTGGGTGGCCGACTTGGGGCTCGAGTAGAAGTCGGCGCATTCCGGTGGGTCGACGGTCAGATTCGGCATCTCCGAGGGTGCGTCGCCGGCGCTGTTCACCCCGCTGATCCATTTACCGCCCGCGGAGTCCGGGAAGGATGCCCGGTCGACCAGCATGTCCGAGGTCAGCTCGGTGATGTCGGGTTTGCGGGAGGGCCTCTCCTCGGCCGTGAGGCGACCACCGAAGCTCAACACCAGCCCGACCACCACCACGACCGCTACCGCGGCGGCGGCCAGCGAAAGCCACAGCACCTTGCGCGACCGGTGCCCGGGCCCCAGCATCGGCCACGGCTCCCCGTAGGGCGGGTAAGGCACCGGGGCCGCTGCGTCCTGACCGAAGTCGTCGACCCACAGTTGCCAGCCGGGAGGCGGGGGCGGCCACGTCGGATCCGGCGCCCAGTTGGCATCCGGCGCCCAGCCGGGCGGCGCAGGCGGCCAGTTGGGCGGGGGGTTGAAACGCATCCGTTGACTCCCGTGTCGATGTCTGACGCTGGTCGGACGCGAGCCTACGCGGTTCGATGGTGGCAGGCTGGACCTGCACACGTCATACCGCAGCGCCCGAAGGAGACCCGCGTGCCCGCAATCGCCACCACCAACCCGGCTACCGGGGAGACGGTCAAGACGTTCACCGCCGCCACCGAGTCACAGATCGACGCCGCGATCGCCCGCGCCGCAGCCCGCTTCACCGACTACCGTCACACCGATTTCGCGCAGCGTGCGCGGTGGACGCACGCGGCCGCGGACCTGCTGGAGGCCGAAGCCGACGACGTAGCCGCGATGATGACGCTGGAGATGGGCAAGACCTTGACCTCGGCCAAGGCCGAAGCGCTCAAGTGCGTCAAAGGCTTCCGGTACTACGCCAACCACAGTGCGGCGCTGTTGGCCGACGAGCCCGCCGACGCCTCGACGGTGAACGCGTCGAGGGCCTACGCGCGCTACCAGCCGCTCGGGGTGGTGCTGGCCGTGATGCCGTGGAACTTCCCGCTCTGGCAGGCGGTGCGGTTTGCCGCGCCTGCCCTGATGGCCGGTAACGTCGGCCTGCTCAAGCACGCCTCCAATGTGCCGCAGACCGCGCTGTACCTCTCAGAGCTGTTGTCCCGCGCCGGTTTTCCCGATGGCTGCTTCCAGACCCTGCTGATCGGATCGGGCGCCGTCGAGCGCGTGCTGCGCGACCCGCGGGTGGCCGCGGCGACCCTGACCGGCAGTGAGCCGGCCGGGCGGTCGGTGGCGGCCATCGCCGGCGACGAGGTCAAGCACACCGTGCTCGAACTGGGCGGCAGCGACCCGTTCATCGTGATGCCGTCGGCCGACCTGGACGCCGCGGTGCGCACCGCGGTCACCGCCCGGGTACAGAACAACGGCCAATCCTGTATCGCGGCGAAGCGGTTCATCGTCCATGCCGATATCTACGACGACTTCGTCACCAAGTTCACCGAGCAGATGTCGGCGCTGCGGGTCGGCGACCCCACCGACCCGGACACCGACATCGGACCGCTGGCCACCGAGCAGGGCCGCGACGAGGTGGAACAGCAGGTCGACAACGCGGCCGCGGCCGGCGCGGTGATCCGGTGCGGGGGGAAGCGCCTCGATCGCCCGGGCTGGTTCTACCCGCCCACCGTAGTCACCGACATCACCCGCGACATGGCGCTGTTCACCGAGGAGGTGTTCGGCCCGGTGGCGTCGGTCTACCGCGCCGCCGACATCGACGAGGCGATCGAGATCGCCAACGCCACCCCCTTCGGCCTGGGATCGAACGCCTGGACCCGCGACGACGCCGAGATCAGCCGGTTCGCCGACGAGATCGAGGCCGGCCAGGTCTTCATCAACGGGATGACGGTGTCGTACCCGGAGTTGCCGTTCGGCGGGATCAAGCGCTCCGGCTACGGCCGGGAACTGTCCGGCCACGGCATCCGCGAGTTCTGCAACCTCAAGACCGTGTGGGTGGCCTGAGGCCCGGCGCCGGGTTCAGGCCGAGGCGGTGGCCAGCAGCTTGCTGTCCTCGTCGGCGAACGTGTCCTCCAGTTGCACCGGGCTGTAGTCCACGTCGATCTCGCTGACCGGCCGGCCGCGGGCGCTGCTGATCGTGCCGAACCGCCGCATCCCCTTGTCCATGGCGTAGTTGAACACCACGTCGGGGGACAGGCCGAATGGGGTGTCGCCACCGTAGATCGCGTCTCCCTCGGCGGTGTAGCTGCCCAGTAGCGGCATGAGTTCGTTCATCCGGCCTTCGAACACCGCCCAGTTGGCGTCGTCCGCGGCGACGTGACGCCGGCAGGTGAAGGTGCCCCAGGCCATGTGGCGTCGCTCGTCGTCGGCGATGTGCCCGACCAGTGCCTGCATGCCGGGCAGGATGCCGCGCTGCACGCAGATCTTGTGCCAGGCGTAGTAGCCGGTCAGCGCCAACGTGCCCTCGACGAAGTGGTTGTAGGTCACCGCCGCCCGGACCTGCGCAGCCGGTGACGGATCGGCCGATAAGGTGCCGAGCGATTCCGGCAGCTCCTCGTTGAATATCCGCCGATAGGTCGGCAGCGGCTCGAGGAAGCTGTCCAGCTCCTCGGTGATGCCGACGGCATCGAGCCACATCCGGAACACCTGGGTGTGCTTGGCCTCCTCGAAAGCGAACTGGGTCAAATACATCTCGTCACCGAGCCGGCCCTCGGCACGCATCGCCGCCATGAACGGCTGAATGTCCTGGGTCACCGACTCCTCACCGGCGATGAACTGTGCGCACAGCCGGGTGGCGTAGTCGCGTTCCCGGTCGGTCAGCGCCTCCCAGTCCGCCCGGTCACGGGAGAAGTCGATGTCGGCGGGATTCCAGAACTTCGCGTTACCACCGGCGAAGAGCTTGAGCGGCAAACTATCCCAGTTCAGTCCGCCTGCGGCCAAGGAGTCGAAGTGGGTACGGGTCATGGAACTGCCTCCTCCGATGGATGCCGATGGCGAGTCGTCTCGCCGCCGAATGCCGTGGCCAGCACGGCGACCAGCCGGCGCACCGCCAGGGCCGGTTGTTCCGGGGTGGGCTCATCGAGTCCGAGGATGGGATCGATGCCGCGCAGGTAGGGGGCCAGCGCCAGATGCGGAAAGATCAGCAGCAGCAGCGACAGCAGCGCCTCGGTGTCGGCGTCGGCGCGCAGGTCACCGCGGTCGCGGGCGTCACGAACCAGCGGGCGCAGCACGTCCAGATAGTGACGGTGGATGACGGTCCGCACGCTGATCCGGGCGTCGGAGTCGACTTCCAGGCTGGCCGCCGCATGCAGGGCGCGGTCTCGCGGATGGTCGGCGAAGTAGGCGACCCAGACGTCGAGCAAGTCGGTGAGGAACTCGAAAAACGACCGGCTGGAGTCGAGTTCGACGATCTGTCGCTCCATGTAGGACCGCACCCGCTGGCCGGCGGTGTCGGCCACGAACGCATACAGGTCGGCCTTGTCGGCGAAGTACTGGAACAGGCTGCCCTTGGCGACCTTGGCGCGCCGGGCGATGACGTTGAGGCTGCCGTGCGAAAAGCCGCGGGCGCTGAATTCCGCCTCGGCGGCCTCCAGGACGGCGGCCCGGCGCACCGGATCGACACGTCCCCACGTCACCGTCGGCATCGCACCACCTCACTGGAATGACCAGTGGTCATTTTAGTGTGAGTCCGGTCACGTTGCAATACCCGGCGACGCCCGACCCGGCCGCCGCCGGTCGTTACCCGGCGAGCTTGGCGGCGACCCCCACCACCCGGGTCGCCAGGTGATCAAGTGCCGCCAGCGTGGCCTCGTTCGGCTCGTTCTGGTTGTCCGGGCCGGTGACGTGCCCGACGCCGTAGGGGTTGCCGTCGGCGAACTTGATCGGGTCGGTGTAGCCCGGCGGCACCAGAATCCCGCCGAAGTGCATCAGGGAGATATAGAGATTCAGCAGCGTGGACTCCTGCCCACCGTGGACCGTCTGGCTGGAGGTGAAGCCGGCATAGACCTTGTCGGCGAGTTCACCGTTGGCCCACAGCCCGCCCAGCCCGTCGATGTAGGCACGGAATTGTGCTGAGGGAGAACCGAATCGGGTGGGCGACCCGAAGATGACGGCGTCGGCCCAGACGATGTCGTCACCGGTGGCCGCCGGCAGGTCCTTGGTCGCTTCGTAGTTGGCGGTCCACGCCGGGTTCTGAGCGAAAGTGGCCGGGTCCCGCGTCTCCTCGATGTGACGCAGGCGCACCTCGGCGCCCGCGGCCTCACCGGCCCGGGCCACCCGTTGCGCCATCGCGGTGCCGTGCCCGGTGGCCGAGTAGTAGATAACCGCCAACTTCGTCATTTCACTTCTCCTTCTGTTAGGCGCCTGCAAGCAGGCGGTTCATCTCATCGAGTTCTGCGCTGATCGGGTCGCCACGACCGGGTCCGCACAGGGGTAAAAGCCGGCTGAAGTCGTTGGCCGCCTTGGTGATCCGCTCCGAGGTCCGCGGCGCGCCGAAGTCCGCGGTGGCGGCGTACACGCCGGTCGGCGAGACCAGCGCGTGCAGATAGGCGAACATCGGACGCAGGGCGTGGTCGAGCACCAGCGAGTGCCGCTCGGTCCCGCCGGTCGCCGCGATCAGCACCGGCGCGCCGGCCAGCGCCTGCTCGGGCAGCACATCGAAGAACGACTTGAACAACCCGCTGAAGGTCGCATTGAACGTCGGCGTCACCGCGATCAATCCGTCACAGCCGGCGACGTCGTCGAACGCCTGCTCCAGCTCCGGTGAGGCGAACCCGGTGACCATGGCGTCGGTGATCGCCCGGGCCAGAGGGCGCAACTCGATGACCTCCATGTCGACGTCGATACCGGCCCGGTCGAGTTGAGCGTGGACCGCCGCGCCGAGCCGGTCGGCCAACAGCCGGGTGGACGACGGCTCACGCAGGCCGCCACTGACCACGATCAGCTTCATGACGCCTCCTGAATCTCGGATTGCCGCGCAGCCTCGACCAGGGACTCGTGCGTCGGCGCGCCGGGAACATGCGCGGGGCGTCCGATGGCGAACTCCTTGCGCAGCACCGGGATGACGCGCTCACCCAGCAGGTCGAGCTGTTCCAGCACCGTCTTCAACGGCAGACCCGCGTGGTCGACCAGGAACAGCTGGCGCTGGTAGTCGCCGACGTAATCCCGGAAGCCCAGGGTCTTGTCGATCACCTGCTGCGGCGAGCCGACCGTCAGCGGGGTCTGGGCGCTGAACTCCTCCAGGCTCGGGCCGTGCCCGTAGACCGGGGCGTTGTCGAAATACGGCCGGAACTCGTTGACCGCGTCTTGACTGTTGAGCCTGATGAACACCTGCCCGCCCAGGCCCACGATCGCCTGGTCGGCACCACCGTGGCCGTAGTGCTCGAAGCGCTGGCGGTAGAGCTGCACCATCCGCTTGGTGTGCGACGCCGGCCAGAAGATGTGGTTGGCGAAGAAGCCGTCGCCGTAGTGCGCCGCCAGTTCGGCGATTTCGGGGCTGCGGATCGAGCCGTGCCAGACGAATGGGGCAACCCCGTCCAACGGACGCGGCGCCAGGGTGAACCCGTGCAACGGAGTGCGGTATTCGCCGCTGAAGTCGACGACCTCCTCACGCCACAACCGGCGCAGCAACTGGTAGTTCTCCACCGTCAGCGCCAAGGCTGCCCTGATGTCCTTGCCGAACCACGGGTACACCGGGCCGGTGTTGCCCCGACCCAGCATCAGGTCCACCCGTCCGTCGGCGAGGTGCTGCAGCACGCTGTAGTCCTCGGCGAGCTTCACCGGATCGTTGGTGGTGATCAGCGTGGTGGCGGTGGTCAGTTGGATCCGTTCGGTCTGCGCCGCGATGTAGCCCAACAGGGTGGTCGGCGACGAGGGGACGAACGGCGGGTTGTGGTGCTCGCCGGTGGCGAAGACGTCCAGGCCCACTTCTTCGGCCTTCTTGGCGATCGCCACGGTCGCCTTGATGCGCTCGGCCTCGGTCGGCTTGCGGCCGGTGGTCGGGTCGACGGTGACATCGCCGACGGTGAAGATGCCGAACTGCATACCGGTGCTCATCACGCCGGGCCCTCCTCGGTTCGTTGTTCGCTACTCTAGCTGATAGTTGCAAACGCAACTAGTTAGAGATCCATTCCTCGTAATATCTATTGGCATATCTGCAGATCGAGGTGGCAGATTGTGATCGAGTCAACTATATTGAGGGCATGGAGACGCGGTGGCTCAGCGACGAGGAACAGCAGATGTGGCGGGGCTACCTCGACAGCATGCGCTTGCTGCTGCGCAGCCTGGAGGGGCAACTGACCGCCGACGCGAACATCAGCCTGTCTGACTTCGAGATCCTGGCGCTGTTGTCCGATGCACCGCAGCGCCGGTTGCGGATGAACGAGTTGGCCGACATCACCGTAACGACCCGCAGCGGAGTCACCCGAGCGGTCAAACGAATGATCGACGCCGGCTGGGTGCGACAGGTCAAATGCGAGGAAGACCGGCGCGGCCAGTTCGCCGAACTCACCGAGTCGGGCATGGCGAAGTTGCGGGAGGCCGCGCCCGGCCATGTCGCAGCGGTGCGGGCCGGACTGTTCGACTCACTGAGTCCGCGCGAGGTGGAACTGTTCAGCCAGGCCTACGCCCGGATCCGGGACAATCTGCTCGAGCAGGCGTGAGCATTCTCGGCGAAGCCGGCCGGCTGCCGCGTCAATCTCCATACGATCGAGCCATGTCGCAACTCCATACCGCTCGCGGACCGATCGACACCTCCGACCTCGGCGCCACCCTGATGCACGAACACGTGTTCATCATGACCACCGAGATCGCCCAGAACTACCCCGAAGCCTGGGGCGACGAGGACGCCCGGGTGGCCGACGCGATCACCCGGCTGGACGCTTTGAAGGCGGTCGGGGTCGACACCATCGTCGATCTGACCGTGATCGGGCTGGGCCGCTACATCCCGCGCATCGCCCGCGTCGCCGCGGGCACCGAATTGAACATCGTGGTGGCCACCGGCGTCTACACCTACAACGACGTGCCGTTCTATTTCCACTACCGGGGTCCCGGGACCATGCTGGACGGCCCGGAGATCATGGCCGACATGTTCGTCCGCGACATCGAGTCCGGCATCGCCGACACCGGGATCAAGGCCGCAATCCTCAAGTGCGCCACCGACGAACCCGGCGTCACGCCCGGGGTGGAGCGGGTGCTGCGCGCTGTCGCGCAGGCCCACCGGCGTACCGGAGCACCGATCTCCACCCACACCCACGCCGGCACCCGCCGCGGCCTGGAACAGCAACGCATCTTCGCCGAAGAGGGCGTCGACCTGTCCCGGGTGGTGATCGGGCACTCCGGGGACAGCACCGACCTGGGCTACCTGGAGGAGCTGATCGCGGCGGGCTCCTATCTGGGCATGGACCGGTTCGGCATCGACCTGATCCTGCCGTTCGAGGACCGGGTCAACACGGTGGCGCAGCTGTGCGAGCGCGGCCACGCCGACAAGATGGTGCTCTCCCACGACGCCAACTGCTACTTCGACGCGCTGCCCGGCGAACTGAGCTCGGTGGCGGCGCCCAACTGGCATTACCTGCACATCCACAACGACGTGATCCCGGCGCTGCGGCAGCGCGGTGTCACCGACGACCAGCTGCGCACCATGCTGGTCGACAACCCACGCAAGATCTTCGAGCACTCCGGGGCCTACTGAGGCGCTCCCTGCGGCCGGGATCGGCTCCCGGCGTTGAGCTCCAGCGCCCGAAGCAGCGCTTGCAGCCGCTCAGGCGTCGCCTGTTCGGGATCGCTGAGCCGCAGCTGGAGCAGCTCGCGGCCGACGGCGTACACGATGCGGGCGGTGTAGTCCGGGTCGGGCAGATCCGGAAGCGTGCGCAGCAGTTCGCGGGTCAAGAAGCCGCGGACGGCGGCCTCGGCGCGGGCGAGGCGCTCGTGCAGCTCCGGGGGCGCCCCCTGGGGCGGAAACAGGAACAACCGCCAGGTTGGCGCGTGGCCGTCGGCGGCGCGCAGCACCCCGTCGAACACCCGGGCCAGGAAACCCTCGGCTTCGGGGTTCTCGGTTCCGGTGATCGCATTGGCGAACTGGGCTGCGGCCCGGCCCGCCTCCCGGTCGATGAGCGCGACGAAAAGCCCGGCGGGACTGCCGAATTGCTGATAGATCAGCGACCGGTTGACACCGGCCGCCACCGCGACCCGGTTCGGTGTGGCCGCGTGGAAGCCCTCGGCGTCGACGATCGCATGGGTGACATCGAGGATCTGCTCACGCCGCGCCTCGCCGGTCATCCGCCGACGGCTGCTCGGGATCACGCTTGACAGCATAACTAACGGTCTGTTACTTGTAACTAACGATATGTTAGTTAATCGGAGGTCCTCTGTGCCCACGCTGCCCACGTACTACCCCGAGCTGCATGAGCGGGTCCGCCGCCAGGCCGAGCTGCTGCCGGAGCTCTACGGTGACCTGGACTTCGACACACAGCCCTACCGCACCACCACCGATCCCGATGACGTGTCGGCGCTGCGCGGCAAACCCTCCACCCGAGCCAAGCTGCTGGCCGACGACGCCGCCGTGGAACTGATCTCGACGGCGACCTGGCTGGGCGATGTGGTCGCCGACTCCTACGCCTCGCTGATGGGCCAGTACAGCGTCAGCACCTTGATCAACATGCTCAAGCTGGCCTGCCGCAAAGGCATCGACGCGGTGCCCGACGCACCGCCCGAGCTGGTCGCCTTCATCGCCGACATGGAGACCGTGCCGGACTGGCTGGACATGGATCTGGTTCGCGAGGGCGCCGAGCACTCCCGCATCCCGATGGCGCTGTTGGCACCGTTCGTGGTCCGCGGTGCCTTCATCGCGACCTTCCTCAACACCTATGCGGCACTGCCGATGGCCTTGACCGGCGCACTGTCGGGTAAGCGGGCCGCCGGACGCGTCAACGACACCACCAGTTTCTTCGCCGTCACCACCCTGCCCGGCGCACTGGAGCGGTACGGGCCGGGCTTCGAGGCGGCGGCCATGGTGCGGCTGATGCACTCGATGGTCCGCTTCAACGCGCTCAAGCGCTCCCCGAAGTGGGACGTCGGCATCTACGGGCTGCCGATTCCGCAGATCGATCAGATGCCGGCCGGCATGATCGACCTCTACGTCATCGCGATGGACGCCCGCCGCCAGGGGCGCACGGAGTTCACCCCGAGCGAGCGCGCCGTCGTCGAGTTCACCCGTTACCGCTGCGTCCTGCTCGGCCTGCCCGAGGAGCTGCTACCGACCACGCCCAGCGAGATCATCCGGGTGCTCAGTGCCCGCGCGGCACTGCTGCGCGACGACTTCGACGACGCCACCTGCGGCGAGTTGGTCCGCTCGACCATGACCGCTTACCTGCGGCAGGAGGACACCCTGCGCGAGCGCATCGCCGACGCGGTCGAGAAGAGCTACAGCAAGCTCTTTTTCGTACGGATGTTCACCGGCGGCAAGCGAGCCGAGGCCGCGAAGATGGGGGTCACGCTCACGGCGGCCGACTACCTGCGGATCGCCCTCACCACTCCGTTCGTGCTGGGCCGCCTGCGGATCGTCGAGCGGGCCGCGCGAACCCCGGGATTGCGCCGGATCACCCGCGCCTACGTGATTCGGCTACTCAAGCGGCGACTGGAGACCTACGGCAAGCCGGAGTACACCAGCGACGTCGCCGAGTACACGCCGTCCGGTAAGGCGGCCTGAACGCCTCAGTGCGCGCCGACGGGCTCCGGTTCAGATCCGTCGGGCACCGTCTTTTCGGCGGCCACTGATTCGACTGTCTGCGGCGGGCGGCGGGTCTCCCAGCCGCGCAGCATCTCCCGGCACGGCTGCTCCACCAGGGCGTAGCTGACCGCGGCGATCGCGACGGTGAACACCATGGTCAGCACCAGCACCACCGCCATGTCCCCGGTGAACGCGAATCGACCGATCACCGGGAACACCATGTCCAGCGCGGCCAGATGCCAGATGAAGATCCCGTAAGACCAGCGGCCCAGCGTGACCATCGGCGCGCTGGCCAGGAATCGGTGCGGCGTGTCGGGCCGGTCCAGCACCAACGGCGCCAGCAGCGCCCAGGCCAGCACGCCGCCCATCGCGGTCCGCACGATGAACTGGCCAACGGTGGCCGAGGTCAATCCCTCCGGGCCGGCCAGCGGCGAGGCCGCCACCACGAACGCCACCAGGGTCAGCAGCACCATCGGCAGCCGCCGGCGGGCCAACCGGTGCACCCGGGTGACCGGGCTGAACGCCCACTCGGCCAGCAGCATGCCCGCCCCGAACCAGCAGCCGTAGGCCGGCGCCCAGTTCAGCGGGTTCACCCCGTAGGGGGTGTGGATCGGCAGAAATCCCCAGCCGAGGCTGAGCAGCGACACCGCGGCGATCACCGGCACCCGGGCGCGCACCGGCAGTCGCTTCGCCCCCAGCGCCAGGAGTGGCAGGGCGATGTAGAAGCTGACCTCCACCGCCAGGCTCCACATCTGGGTCAGCCCCGGTGTCAGGGTGAGCGGCACGTAGATCTGGGTCATCGTCAGGTTGGCCAGCCACACCGTCAGGCTGGCGCCCGCGGCGTCGGGCAGCAGGGCCAGGATCACCACCACCGACACCAGGTAGGCCGGCATGATCCGCACGACGCGCGACCGCAGGTAGTGCCCGGTGGGCGGCGCCGGGCGCAGCCCGCGCGCGGCCGCGGCGTGTCCACGCCACAGCAGGAACCCGCTCAAGGCGAAGAACACCGCCACCGCCATGTCGAAACGGCCCCACAGCCGGCCGGTGATCCCCGAGGAGTGCCCGGTCTGAAAGGCGACGTGCGTGATGACCACCCCGATGGCGGCGCAGGCGCGCATCCCCTCGACGGCGGGCAGGAAGCTGCGCACGCCACCAACCTGCTGGTTCATCTGATCGCGGTCCAAAGCATCAATGGACACACAGTAGCTGTTTGAACTTCTGCTGTTAGGGTCAGACAGATTTAGGTGTGGGTTGGCAAGGGAGGATACGGCGACGTGAACCGAGCAATCATGATGCGTATCGCGGCATGCGCAGTCATGGGCCTCGGCGCCGCCCTGCTGATCGCGGCTCTGTTGCTGTCCACCTACACCGCGGGCAAGATCGCCAAGATTCCGCTCGACCTCGACGTCACCCTGATCAGCAACGGCACCGGCGCCGCACTGGACCCGGAGTCCCTCGGCAGTGAGCACGCCGTCGTCGATCAGGACGTGCCGCTGGTGGCCCAGCAACAGATCGGGGTGGAGGCCCCGGCCAACGCCGACGTGGTGACCCTGCAGGCCGGCTCGTCGCTGCGGCGTGCGGACCGGCAGAAAGACACCGGCCTGCTGCTGGCCATAGTCGACACCGTGACGTTGAATCGCACGTCCGCAGAAGCGGTTTCGGATGACACCCACCCCGGCGGCTCGGTGCAGCGGCCGCGCAATTACGACGACGACAGCCCACCCACCAACATCGCGCTGCCGCACGAGGGACTGTCCTACCGGTTCCCCTTCGACACCCAGAAGCAGTCCTACCAGTACTTCGATCCGATCGCGCAGAAGGCCTACGAGGCCAACTACGAGGGCGAGGACGACGTCAACGGCCTGACCACCTACCGGTTCGTGCAGAACGTCGGCTACGACCCGGACGGCAGCCTGTCCGAGCCGGTGCGCTACCCGTCGCTCTACGGCCACGACGAGGACGGGGAGATCACCGCTCCCGCCCGGATGTGGAACATCGAGGGCGGCGACCCCGACGAGGACATCACCATGACGCGGTACTACGCCGCGCAGAAGACGATGTGGGTGGATCCGGTCTCCGGCACCATCGTCAAGACCAAGGTGCACGCCAACCACTACTACGCCCGCGACCCGCTGAAGCCGGAGGTGGCACTGGCCGACTACACGGTCACCAGCTCCGAAGAGACCATCGAGGCGCAGGTCGACGCCGCCCGCAACGAGCGGGACCGGGTCGCGCTGTGGTCGCGGGTCCTGCCGATCACCTTCACCGCTGCGGGGCTGATCTGTCTGATCGGCGGCGTCCTGGTCGGCTGGTTCAGCCTGCCCGCCGAAGCCGCCCTGGGGCGGCCGGGCGGCGGCTCCGACGGTGGGTTCTTCGGCGGCTTCGCGCCCAGGTCGCCGGCGACCGAGCACGCGTCAGGAGCCGAGGCCGAGACGGAGAAGCTGCCGACGCAGCGTCCCGCGCTGGACCACCCGGCGCCGCCACCGGAACCCGGCGGGCCACCGGACCGCGGAAATCCGGATCCCGCACCCGATCACCCCTAATCCCGCGGTGGTGCGGGCCGGGCGCTGGATCGCGCCATGCTATGCACTGGGGCTGACGCTGCTCATTCTGGCGCCGCTGCTGCGGCCGGGCTACCTCTTGTTGCGCGATGCGGTGTCGACACCGCGGTCGTATCTGACGTCGACCGCCCTCGGTCTGTCTGAGGCGGCACCGCGAGCGGTACCGCAGGATGTCGCGGTGGCGCTGGCCTCGCGACTGGTCGACGGCGGCATCGTGGTCAAAGCGCTGCTGTTCGCGGGGGTGTGGCTGGCCGGCTGCGGGGCGGCGCGGCTGGTGGCCACGGTGCTCACCGATTCCGGGATGCCCGCCCGGCTGGTGGCGGTCACCATCGCGATCTGGAATCCCTATGTGGCCGAACGCTTGTTGCAGGGACATTGGAGCCTACTGGTCGGCTACGGGTGCCTGCCGTGGGTTGCGGTGGCGATGCTGAAGCTGAGATCCGGTAGCGCCGGGCTGTTCGGGCTGGTGTTCTTCGTGGCGCTGGCGGGGCTGACCCCGACCGGACTGCTGCTGGCGGCGGTGGTGGCGCTGGTGTGCGTCGCGGCGCCGGGCTCGGGGCCGCCGAGGTGGTGGTGCGCGACCAGTGCGGTGGCGATCGCGGCCACCGCCGCGCTGCCCTGGCTGATGGCCCTGGCGGTGGGTTCGGGATCTGCCCGCGGCGAGTCGGCCGGGGTAGCGGCGTTCGCGGCCCGTGCCGAACCGGGGCTGGGCATGTTAGGCAGCCTCGCCGGGCTCGGCGGGATCTGGAACGCCGACGCGGTACCGGGCTCGCGGACAACGGTTTTCGCGCTGCTGGCGACGGGGGTGCTGCTCGGTGTGGTGGCGCTGGGGCTGCCGGCGGTCCGAGACCTCCCCGCCGCACGGCCGATGCTGGTGCTGGCCGCCGCCACGGTGCTGATGTTGACGCTGCTGGCTACCGGTCCGGGGCTGGCCCTACTGCGCTGGGCGGTCGATGTCGTGCCCGGCGTCGGGGTGGTGCGCGACGGTCAGAAGTGGGTGGCGCTGGCGATGCCCGGGTACGCGCTGGCCGGCGCCGGCGCGGTGACGGGTCTGCGGGACCGGCTGCCGGCGCCTCGGGCGGCGCTGGTGTGCTGTCTCGCACTGATCGTCGCGCTTCCCGACCTGGTCTGGGGCGTCGCCGGGCGGGTTCAACCGGTGCACTACCCGCCGGGCTGGGCGGCGGTGGCGGCCAAGATCAACGCCGATCCGCGGCCGGTGGCCGTGCTGCCGGCCGACACGATGCGGCACTTCTCCTGGGCCGGCCCGGCGCCGGTGCTCGACCCGTTGGGCCGTTGGGTGCGCGCGGAGGTACTGGCCACCGGCGATCTGAGTGTCGGCGGGCAGACCGTACCCGGTGAGGGCAGCCACGCCCGGGCGGTGCAGCAGGCGCTGATGTCGGGCGCCGAACCGGCCGTCCTGGGCGTGTACGGAGTGGGCTGGGTGGTCACCGAATCCGGCACCGACGGCGACATGGGCGCTGCGGCAAAGACTCTGATACGGCTGCCGATCGCTTACCGTGATTCCGACTTCACCGTCTACCGGGTCGGCAGCCGCGCGCCCAAGGCTCCCGCAGGCCCGCGCCGAGCCGTGCTGGCGGCGCATCTGATCTGGCTGGCGATGCTGGTGGTGGGTGCAGCCGGTCTGGCCGCACCGCTGGTTCGGCGAGGCTATCCGACGGCGAAATAGCAGCCGAACAGCAGCCCGAACAGCGCCAGCAGCCAGCCGTTCGTCGTCACCTGGAGCCACCTCGGAGCCCGCCGGACCTCCATGAAGTGCCATATCACCAGCTGCGACTTGACCGCGGCGATCGACAGGACGACGACGGTGACGGTCGCGTTGAGGTGGTGCGCCTCTCCGCCGTCCCGCGCGGTCTGCCACGACGCGACGGTCACCAGCGTCAGCAGGGCCCACACCAAGATCAACGGGTTACGCAGGTAGGCGGTCATCGGCGATCACCTCATCAGGTACAGCAGTGCGAACAGGATCAGCCACAAGATGTCGACCATGTGCCAGTAGGTTGCGCCGGTCTCCACCAACGAGATTCGCGGTTCGGACGGCCCGCGTAGGTTGCGGATGACGAAGCAGAGGATCACCAATCCGAGCAGCACGTGGCACAGGTGCATTCCCGTCATCACGAAGTAGTACATGAAGAACAGGTTCGTTCCCGGTGTCATCCCAGCGATGATCTCCAGGAGGTATTCGCAGATCTTGAGGAGCGGGAAGGCGGCACCGCAGACCAGGGCGGCGCAGAACAGCCGGTACGCATCCGCGGCCTTGCCGGCGCGGGCCGCTGAGGTGCCCAGCGCGACGAACAGCGAACTGGTCAGCAGCACCACGGTGTTGACGATGCCGATGTTGAGGTTCACGTTCGCCTGGCCAGCCAGGAACACGGCCTGGTCTTGACCGCGGAAGTACATGTAGGACACGAAGTAAGCGCCGAAGATCAGCAGGTCGCCGATGACGAAGAACCACATGCTGGCCTCACCGGGCAGGTGGCCGCGCGCCCGGCGGTCCAGGGTCGCGTCGGCACCGATGCTGGGCTCCGCTGCGACCTTGGTCATGTGGCGGCTCTCTGATGAGACCCGGTAACAGCAGCGGGTTCGTCGGCAAGCCAAGCATTTTCGAGTTCGGCCTTAGGCTGGTTCTTGATCGACCGGTAGATGCACGCGTAGACGATGAACTGCCAGGACACGTAGAGCGTCATGGCGAGCCAGAACGTCATCAGACCGTTCCAGGCGAAGGGCCCCGACTTGGCGATCCACACCGGCGCGGCCATCAGCTCTGTCACGTATTGCCAGACGGTGTAGTAGCCCAGCCATTTCGGCAAGATGTTGTTCTCGTCGAGAATGATCGCCAGCCCGAAGGCCATCCACATGATGCAGAAGCATCCCAGCGAGCCGATGAACGCCAGATAGCCGAAGTCGTAGAGCATCGCCAGGATCGCCGGATCGTAGCCGGGCCGGAATGCGCCGAGCCCGAAGCAGAACATGCCGAACAGCATGCCGACGATGGTGCCGGTCATCGCGCCCATCATGACGGTGTACCGGAAGACGGGGCTGACCGACATCCGCTTGATCTGGATGAGGTAGCACGCGTTCGACACCGGCGCCAGGCCGAACGCCAGTGTCAGCACGGTGCAGGCGATCAGCAGATTGTGCGACTGCATGAAGTCGAGGATCTGGGGCTGCGAGGCGCTCGGCGAGCGGGGCGGCATCATCCAGCTCAACGGGACGAAGACCAGCCCAAACAGGGTGAAAAAGACCGGGACCGACCAGAACGCGATCCACTGATCCCGTTTCGCGGCCTTGGTCATGCCAGCGCCTCGCGCTCGTCGCCCTGGCGATCCACGACGTCGCGGAGAACCGCGAACATGACCACGAGATAGACGGCGAAAACACTGAGCCGCAGGGTGAACGACAGCGCCCCGTCCCAGGCGAGGGGCCCGGTCTTGTATAGCAGCGAGAACGCGCTCGGAACCAGCAGCGCGGCTACCGCGATGTTGAAGTGCGCTACCCAGCGGGGAAAGACCGGATCGGGCCGGGCGTCCAGGTAGATGCTGACGGCCAGGCAGAGATTCTGCACGATGATGGTGCCGACGGGTGCGATGAAGAAGAACCACGCCATGTCGTTGAGCAGGCTGATCAGTTGCGGGTCGCGTTCGGGCCGGAAGGCGGCCATCGCCCAGCAGTAGTCGGCGAGGATGAACGCCGTCAGCCCCACCCCGACGCAGAGCAGATAGGCGTAGGTGAACACGCTGCTCGACGTCGCGGTCCGGGAGATCTGCACCGCGGTCACCGCGAAGAGCGGAACCAGCGAGCACGCAATGAGATTGCACAGGATCGTGACGCCCAAAACGCCGGTGACGTTCTCGGCGAAGAAGGCCGCGACCTGCTCGGGCGTCAGCGTCGGCGACAGCGGCGGGGAGAAGACCGGGAACAACAGGTAGGCCAGCGCGAACAGTGCCGCTGCGGGCGGCACCGTCCACAACAGAATGCGTTGACCCCTGGTGTTCATCGCCTCAGTCGTCGCCGTAGCTGCCGTCATCGCCCGCCCCTGCCTGGTCTGCCACCACCCGCTCGGTTGCTAGGTCTAACACAGTCACTGACAAATGACAACGAAAAAACGCGCCCGCTCGCTCGAATATGGGTACTGAGGACCCATTTAGTGTTTTTTGGGTGACGTCGGTCAGTGAGTAGTTCGGCTGCGGCACAATGAGCGCGTGCCAGTCAGTGCGACCCAGCGTGAGGCCCAGCGTCGCAGAACACGCGCCCGCCTCCTCGATGCCGCGATCGTGGAGTTTCAGCGGGCCGGCACCAACGCCGCAGACATCAACGCCATCGCCACAGCGGCGGGGGTGGCGCGCAGCACCTTCTACTTCCACTTCCCCACCAAGGAGCATGTGCTCCTCGAGCTGATCCGACGAGACGAAATGCGCCTTGCCGAAGAACTCAGCCGATTCCTCGACACGCGCCGTCAGCTGGCCGCGGTGTTGAAGGAGATCGTGGAGCTGGTCCTGGCCCTCGAAAATCGCTGGGGCTCAGCCCTGTTCCGCGATGTCCTCAGCCTTTACTTTTCACCAAACCGGCCCGAACCGGAGCAGTGGGCCAATCACCCGACCTTCGTGCTGCTGGCCGCCGAGATCGAGCGCGCACGCGTTCGGGGCGAACTCTACGACGACGTGGACTCCTACCACAGTGCGGCGTTCTTCCTGCTCGGTGTCTACGCCCTGCTCACCACGGTGGGTGAATCTGACGGCGAACGCGACACGGCACTGCGGAAATTCGTCACCAGCAGCCTGCGCAGCATGGTTCCGCAGGCCTGATGGCAGCGCCATCCGGAGCGAGCTCGACCGCGGCATGACACACGGACTGTCAGTCAGCTGTTCCTGACCGCGCCCGGTAATCACCGGCAGCTCGCCGTCGTGTCGCATCAGGGCGCACCCCCGCGTCGCCGTATCCAAAACTAGCGACCCTGCCAGAAAGTTGAGTCAGTAGAGAGGTGTACAATCGCACATATGTTCGAACAGATCGACCTGCCCGACCCCGACGCCCTCGCTGAGCTCGACGAGGCCGCGCTGGTGGCAGCGATCGGGGGGTGGGCCCAAGCGGAGTCCGTCGCGGCTTCCCGCCGCCTGGCGGCGATCGCCGAGCTGATGGGCCGCAAACTCTACGACGACCCAGCGCATTCGAAATGGGCTTGCGACGGCTGGGACGCGGTGGCCTCCGAAGTCGGTGCGGCTTGCGATGTCAGCCACGGGAAGGCATCCGGGCAGATGTATTTGGCTTCGGCGCTGCGCGAACGTCTCCCCAAGGTGGCCGCCCTGTTCGCCGCCGGACAGCTCAACGCCGCTCTGGTGTCCACCATCTCCTGGCACACCACCTTGATCGAAGACCGTCGGGCGCTTGCCGCGGTCGATACCGCCCTAGCCGCCGACGCCCTGCACTACGGGCCGCTGTCGGCGTTCAAGACCGGGCAGGCCATCGACGCGGTCGTCGAGGCCCACGACCCGCAGGCCCTGCGCCGCAGCCGGCAAAATGCCCGCTCCCGCGACCTGGTGGTCGACAAACGCAACACCGACCATGCCACCACCCCGGTGTGGGGCCGGCTGCACGCCCACGACGCCGAAGCACTCGATCGGCGGCTGATGGCGATGGCGCATAGCGTGTGCGACGACGATCCGCGCACCATCGCCCAACGCCGCGCCGACGCCCTCGGCGCGCTGGCCGCCGGCGGGCA
>NZ_MVHU01000013.1 GCF_002086285.1 Mycolicibacter kumamotonensis
CCAAGCGGGCACACCCCAGTCACCACCACCAGTGGCGACCACACCCCACCACTAACGACCGCCGACCACAGCCCACCTGTGCTTGCCCACGACCACGTCCCGCCAAGCGGCCCACATGTGCCGGCGCCAGCAGCCGAGGCGCACCCGTTGCCACCTGATTCGCCGCTGTTCGACGGATACCACCCCGTCGAGCCAGGACCCCAATTCACCGACTCCGCCGGGCACCTGATCTACCCCGACGACACCCTGCCCAGCAAGCCCTACGCCATACCAGGCACCGTCGTCCCGGATGCCAACCTGGCCGCGGGAACCGAACTCGGACGGTTCGGGCCTCCGAGTGGCAGCTACTTGGCACCAGACGGAACACCGTTCGCTCAATTGTCGCTCCCGCCCAAAAGCGCTTCCAGTCCCTATTTTCGGTATGTGGTTGACGACCCAACTATGCTCCCGCCGGGCTGGCAGATTGAACAATCCCGGGCAGCACCGTGGTTCCATCAACCAGGTGGCGGTACTCAGTATCGGATCATCGCACCACCCGGCGAACGCGCAAGCGTCGAAGTATTGATCCAGCGAGGCTATCTGAAAGTGGTTCAAAACTGATGCACAATTTCTCGTTATTGTCCTCCACGTGGGTCGAATGGAACGACTTGTCCCATATACCGGCGTCCGTGATGACTGACTGTCCCGACTGTGAAATCAGCTTTGTCTCCGATGCGCAGTCCTTTCACCTTCGACGCGAGGGCGATTGGTGGGTTATCGATGAGACCGATGACCGTCGGAAGCGTTATAACGAGACTGCGCAGTTGTCCAACTTCGCGTTAGTTGAGAAGTATCTCCTCTGGAGATGGGGATCTTTCATGCGCATGGTCCTGGGCTTGCCGTTGTCCGGCCCGCAACTATTCAGACAGGGCTACAGCGGCGATGTCAGTGTGAAGCCGGCCACCAGTCCATGGCGGACCGAGATAACGTCACCCGTTGGATCCGCGGTTCTATCGCAAACGGATTCCACTATTTTCAGCCATTTGATGTCGAGGTCTGTTGACGAGATCGCCGAGATGGCAAGAGACGGATTTCCGACATAGACGCCCTCGAGTTTTGCGCACATCAACGCCTTGCTCCCGCTTACCGAGCCGATGCCACATTGGCAGATCACCAACGACCGAAGTCCCTTACCTCTGGTGATGCACTGACCGTAGCCTGGCGATCATGATCCAGTTGGGTTCCCCACCACCCCCGGCGCCGGCCACCAAGCTCCGTCGCCGGGGCGGACCGCGCGGGCCGGTGTTCCTGGGCGCCAACATCGTGGTGCTGGCCTGGCTGGCGGTCTCGGTGGCGCTGCTGGTCGGCAACGACGCCCTCGCGCACCCGATCTGGCTACCGGTGCACGCGCTGCTGCTCGGCGCGGCCACCAACGCGATCGTGATCTGGTCGGGACACTTCACCACGACGCTGTGCCGGGTCCCCGACCCGCCGCACTGGCATCTGGTGGCCAAGCTGGCCGGGCTCAACGTCGGCGTGGTCGCGGCCCTGTCCGGTGTCGGGTGGAACGCCGAGGTGCTGACCGGTATCGGCGGGGCCGTCGTGGCCGTGGTCGGCCTCGCCCACGGCGCCGAATTGATCGCGATGAAAAAGCGCGCGCTCTCCGCGCGCTTCGACTATCTCGTCGGCTTCTATCTGGCCGCCGTGGTCGCGCTGCTGGCCGGATCGGGCACGGGTGCGGCGATGGCGCTCGGTGTTGCACGGTGGTATGCGCGGCTATGGACGACCCACGTGCACGTGATGCTCTACGGCTGGATCGGGCTGACCGTGGTGGGCACGCTTTTCACCCTGTGGCCCACCACGATCCGGGAGAAGATCACCCCCCGCAGCTTCGCGATGGCCCGGCGTGCGCTGCCGACCCTGACGGCCGGATTGACCGTCGCCACGGTGGGTCTGCTGGCCGGCAGCTGGTGGCTGGCAGCGGCGGGGCTAGTGGGTTATGCGCTCGGAGTGGGCCTGGCCATCGCCGGATTGTGGCCGGGACGAAGCTTCACCGGTCCCGCGGCCTGGATGCTGGTCGGTGCGACCGGCTGGCTCGGAGTGGCCGTCGCGATCGAGGTGGTCGCCCTGAGCGGGGCCCGCTCGGTCGACGTGTTGCCCGGCTTCGTCGAGCACACCCTGCTGCCCCTGCTGGCGGTGGGATTCGTCGCCCAGATCCTGCTCGGTGCGCTGAGTCAGCTACTGCCGATTCTGGTGGCCAACGGCCCCCCGGTCCGCAAGGCCGTCATCGCCTACCTAGACCAGGGCTGGCAGCTGCGGGTGGCGGCGATCAACGTCGCGGTGCCGTTGGTGGCCGGGCCGTGGCGTGGCCCGCTGCCGATGGCCGGCTGGGTGTTGGCCGCCGTCGCGGTCGGCAGTTTCCTGCTGCTGGCGCTGCGGCTGGCGTTGCCGGTGGCGCTGCGCGGCCCGATCGACACCGAGGCGATCAAGCCGCATTCGGCGGCGGTGACCGGGGCGGTGGCCCTGGCCTCGGCCGCCGGGGTTGCGCTGGCGCTGGTCCTGGGGCTGGGTGTCCCGACGCCCTCGGGGGCCGCCGAGGTCACCGGCGCCGCACGCACCGTCGACGTCACGCTGAACAAAATGCGCTTCTCCCCGGACGTGCTGGAGGTGCCGGCCGGAACACGGCTGGTGCTGCGGGTCACCAACGTCGACGGACTGCCGCACGACCTGCACGTCGACACCGGCGAGCACACCCCGCGGCTGAGCCGCGGCCAGACCGCGGTGCTCGATCTCGGGGTGGTCCGCCAGGACCGGGACGTCTGGTGCGACGTACCCGGACACCGGGCAGCCGGGATGACGATGACGATCCGTGCCGTCGGCGGCGTCCCCCGCCACGAGCACGCCGGCGGCGACCGGCACCCGGGAGTGCCGGCACCGGCCAGCTTGAACCTGGCCGCCGACCCGTCGCCGGGCTTCACACCGCGCGATGCGGTGCTGGCCCCGGCAACCCCGGGGGTGCATCGGGTGGAACTGCGCGCAGTGGACCGGGAGCTGGAGGTCGCGCCCGGGCGCCGCGAGATCCGCTGGACCTTCGGCGGTGTCGAGCCGGCCCCGACCCTGCACGGCCGGGTCGGGGACACCTTCGAGATCACCTTGATCAACGACGCGAGCATGGGCCACGGCATCGACTTTCACGCCGGGGCGCTCGCGCCCGACCAACCGATGCGCACGCTCGAGCCGGGGGAGCGGCTGGTCTACCGGTTCACCGCGCGGCGGGCCGGCGCGTGGCTGTATCACTGCAGCACACCGCCGATGACGCTGCACATCGCCAACGGCATGTACGGCGCGGTGATCATCGACCCACCCGGGCTGCCGGCGGTGGACCGGGAATATGCCCTGGTCGGCGCGCAGCTCTACACGGGTGCACCCGACGCCGACGCCAAGACCACGGCGATCCGTGCCGGGCAGCCGGACGGTTGGATGTTCAACGGCACCGCGGCCCAGTACATGCACGCCCCGCTGCCGGCCCGCGTCGGAGAGCGGGTGCGGGTCTGGGTGGTCAACGCCGGGCCGGGCGACTCGATCGCCTTCCACGTCGTGGGCTCGCAGTTCGACACCGTCTACAAAGAGGGCGCCTGGCTGCTGCATGGACCCGGCGATGCCTCGGCCCCGGCCGGCGGGTCGCAGGCCCTCGACCTGGCACCCGCCCAAGGCGGATTCGTCGAACTGACCTTCCCCGAGGCCGGCCATTACCCGTTCATGGATCACGACATGCGGCACGCCGAGAACGGGGCGCACGGCATCTTCGACGTCGCCGGATAACACCCGACACGGCGCCACCGCCGCGCGCGCAAACCCGAATCGGCGGGTGGTCGCTGGCATAATGGGAGCAGCGTCACAAGGAGGCTCGCATGGGCCAGCTGCCAGGCATTACCGGTCCCGAAGTCGCCCTTGAACCTGTGCAGCTCGTCGGGCCGGACGGGGCGCCGACCGCCGAGAATCGCTACAGCCGCGAGCTGCCCGAGGAGACCCTGGGCTGGCTGTACGAGTTGATGGTGCTCACCCGCGAGTTCGACACCGAACTGGTCAACCTGCAGCGCCAAGGCGAGCTGGCGCTGTACGCCTCGTGCCGCGGTCAGGAGGCGGCCCAGGTCGGTGCCGCCGCCTGCCTGCGCAAAACCGACTGGCTGTTCCCGCAGTACCGCGAGCTGGGGGTGTTCATCACCCGCGGCATCCCCGCGTGGAACCTGGCGGCCTCCTGGCGCGGAACATGGAACGGCGGGCTGGATTTCACCACGAAATGCTGCGCGCCGATCTCGGTTCCCATCGGCACCCAGGCGCTGCACGCGGTGGGCGCTGCGATGGGAGCGCAGCGCCTCGGCGAGGATTCCGTCACCGTCGCGTTCGTCGGCGACGGCGCCACCAGCGAGGGCGACGTCCACGAAGCGCTGAACTTCGCCGCGGTGTTCGCCGTGCCGTGCGTCTTCTACGTGCAGAACAACCAGTGGGCGATCTCGGTGCCGCTGCACCGGCAGACCGCCGCGCCGTCGCTGGCGCACAAGGCGATCGGCTACGGGATGCCGGGGATCCGGGTGGACGGCAACGATGTGCTGGCCTGCTACGCGGTGATGGCCGAAGCCGCCGAGCGGGCCCGCGCCGGCGGCGGGCCGAGCATGATCGAGGCCGTCACCTACCGGCTCGGGCCGCACACCACCTCCGACGATCCGACCCGCTACCGCAGCGACGCCGAACTGGAGCGGTGGACCGCGCTCGACCCGATCCCGCGCTACCGCGCCTACCTGCGCAACACCGGGGTCTGGTCGCAGCGCCTCGAGGAGCGGGTCACGGCCCGGGCGCAGCGGCTGCGCACCGAGTTGCGCGACGCCACGGTCGGTGCGGCCGATGTCGACGTCGACGAGGTGTTCACCTCCGTCTTCGCCGACATCACCCCGGACCTGCAGCAGCAGCGCCGCGCGCTGCGCGACGAGCTGGCCAGGGAGCGCTGATGACCCAGATCCTCGAACCGCCGACCCGCTCGCCGACCCCGGCCTCGGCAGACGGCCCCGGGGGACCGACCGCGGGGACTGAGCAGCTGACCATGGTGCAGGCGCTCAATCGGGCGCTGCGTGATGCGATGGACGCCGATAGCAAGGTGCTGGTGTTCGGCACCGACGTCGGCGTGCAGGGCGGTGTATTCCGGGTGACCGAAGGGCTGGCCGAAACCTTCGGTGAGAAACGCTGTTTCGACACACCGTTGGCCGAATCCGCGGTGATCGGCATCGCGATCGGGTTGGCGGTGCGCGGCTTCGTTCCGGTCCCGGAGATTCAGTTCGACGGGTTCAGCTACCCGGCGCTGGACCAAGTGGTCAGCCATCTGGCGAAGTACCGGACCCGCACCCGCGGCGAGATTTCGATGCCGGTCACGGTGCGGATACCGTCGTTCGGTGGAATCGGTGCGGCCGAACATCATTCGGAATCCACCGAAACCTACTGGGCGCACACCGCCGGGCTGAAGGTGGTGGTCCCCGCCGATCCCTCGGATGCCTACTGGCTGTTGCGGCACGCCATCGCCGCACCGGACCCGGTGATGTTTTTGGAGCCGAAGCGGCGGTACTGGTCCCGCGGGCCGGTGGACACCACCCGCCCACAGCCGGGCATCGGATGCGCCGCGGTGCGCCGTTCGGGTACCGACGTCACGGTGCTGACGTACGGCGGCGGGGTGGCCACCGCGCTGTCGGCCGCCGAAATCGGTGCTCAACAACACGATTGGAGCCTGGAGGTGGTGGACCTACGCTCCCTGGTCCCGCTGGACTTCGACACCGTCGCCGAATCGGTCCGCCGCACCGGACGGTGCGTGGTGCTGCACGAGGGTCCGCGAAACCTCGGCTACGGCGCCGAACTGGCCGCACGCATCCAAGAGGAGTTGTTCTACGAACTCGAGGCGCCGGTGCTGCGCGCCACCGGATTCGACACACCCTATCCGCCGGCCCGGCTGGAACGGCTCTGGCTGCCGGGCCCCGACCGGCTACTCGACAGTGTCCAGCGGCTCCTGGAGCTGCCGTGAGCACCGAGCCGAAGACCTTTGTGGTCCCCGATCTCGGTGAGGGGCTCGAAGAGGTGACGGTGACCAGCTGGAACGTCGCCGTCGGCGACCAGGTGGAGCTCAACCAGGTGTTGTGCTCGGTGGAGACGGCCAAAGCCGAAGTGGAGATTCCCAGCCCCTACGCCGGCCGGGTCGTCGAACTGGGCGGGGCCGAGGGCGAGGTTCTCGCGGTCGGGGCGCCGCTGGTGCGTATCGATACCGGCACGGCGGCTGAGGGTTCTGATGCCGCACCCGCCGGGCGTACCCCGGTTCTGGTGGGCTACGGCGCCGACGAGGCCTTCGACACCAGCCGCCGCACCTGCGCCACCACCGGGCGGCCCAAAGCCAAGCCGGGCGCCCGCAAACTCGCCGCCGAACTCGGCGTCGACCTGAGCGGTGTCCCACCGGGCCCGAGTGGTGTGATCACTACCGACAATGTGCTCGCGGCCGCCGGTGGCCAGGAGCTGCGCGCGCCCAGCCCCGTGCAGGCGGCGATGGCCGAACGGATGGCACTGTCGCGCAGCAGGATTCCGGACGCCCACGGCAGTGTGCAAGTAGACTGCGCCAACCTGGTGCAGTTGCGGGATCGCCTGGCCGCCGGTCCGGACGGCGCGGCGATCACGCCGTTCGTGCTGACGCTGCGGCTGTTGGTCATCGCCCTTCTGCGACACCCGGTGCTCAACGCGTCCTGGGTCGAGGGGCCGGAGGGTCCGCGGGTGCGCACCCACCGCGCAATACACCTCGGTGTCGGGGTGGCCGCCCCTCGCGGTCTGCTGGTGCCGGTGGTGTTCGACGCGCACCGAAAGACCACCCGTGAAATCGCCGATTGCGTGACCCGGCTGGTCGCCGACGCCCGGGCGGGCAGCCTCAAACCCGCCGAGCTGCAGGGCTCGACCTTCACCGTCTCCAACTTCGGCGCCCTGGGCCTCGATGACGGGGTCCCGGTGATCAACTACCCGGAGGCCGCGATCCTGGGTATGGGATCGCTGAAACCGCGGCCGGTGGCTCTGGGCGACACCGTCGTCGTGCGCCCGCAGATGAGGCTGACGTGCGCGTTCGACCACCGTATCGCCGACGGTGCACAGGTCGCCGAATTCCTTTGTGCGCTACGCGATCTGATCGAGCATCCCGACACCGCGCTGCTGGAACTGTAGTCCGCCGGGTTATCTGCGCCGCGCTGCGGCCAGCCGCGATGCGAACTCCGGTGACTCGACGCTCGCCGCCTGCGGACCCAACTCGGTGCGTTTGGCGAAATCGTGCTGCTCGCCTTCGACCGCGCCCGGACTGGCGGTCGTGCGCATGGTGGCCTTGGTGGCCAACACGACTTCTCGCGGTGCGGAAGCGGGGCCGGCGGCCAGCGCCATAGCCGCGGCGACCGGGTCGTCGGCGACCTGCAGGGCCAGCCCGTGACGTACCGCGTCCTCAGCGTCGAACCGTATGCCGAACAACAGCGCGGCCCGGGCCACCTGGGGCCCCACCGCGCGATGCAGCATCCAGGTAGCGCCCCCTCCCGGGTGCAGCCCCAGCTGCTGGAAGCGGGCGTCGAACAGCGCCGCCGGGCCGGCGATGCGCACGTCGGCGGCCAACGCCAGGTTCAGCCCGGCGCCCACCGCGGCGCCGTTGACCGCGGCGATGGTGGGCAGCGTGCACTGCGCGACCGCCATGAAACCGTCGTAGAGCGCCAACAGCCCGTCTTCGGTGGCCGTCCCGAGGGCGGAGAGGTCGGCGCCGGCGCAGAACGCCCGCCCCGCACCGGTGACGATCACCGCGTGCACGCCGGGGTCGGCTTCGGCCCGCTCAACGGCGGCCCGAAGCTGCGCCGACATCGTGGCTGTGACCGCGTTGCGGCGATCGGGATCATTGACGGTTATCAACGCCACCCGGTCGGTGACGGCGAACAGTACGAGCTCGGAATCTGTCATCGGGGATGACGGTATCCGGTCGGAACGGGTCAGGCCACCAACGCGATGATCACGGCGGACGCCACCACCAGCGCGATCATGAAGGCGGTGTAGAGGATGATCGTGCGTTCGTGGCTCATGGCCCTACCTTTCCCGGTTTACCCGGTATCTTCGCCGTTCTTCGGCACAATGTCACGCGACGACGTGCCGCGCTTCGCTCCCGAGCATTGCGCCCCCGGCAGGACTCGAACCTGCGACCACAAGATTAGAAGTCATGTGCTCTATCCACCTGAGCTACGGAGGCAATGCAAACCAGTTTATCGGCTGGTAGCAGGGGATCGGCGGCGACTGAGCAATGGCGCCCGGTGCCATTTCCAATTCGGCGGGCCACCAGAGTGTTTCGTTTTGCAGGTCGGGGACCCGATCTGGACAATCGACCCCGTCGCCGCGGGCTAACAATTAGCGTTGAATGGTGCTCGTGAAGAGTGTGAGTCAGGAGGGGAACGTGGTGGTCGCAGCGTCGGTGCGCCGGGAGAGACCGTGCGGCGAGCCGGGGCCGGGAGCTGCACGTGGGTGACCTGGTCGACGCCGCGGGCCTGCCCACTGAGCTCGGTGCTCTCGACTACCTGTTACACCGCGGTGAGGCCAATCCGCGCACCCGGTCGGGGATCATGGGCTTGGAGCTGCTCGACACCACCCCGGACTGGGACCGGTTCCGGAGCCTGTTCGAAAACGTCTCGCGGCGCGTGCTGCGGCTGCGTCAGAAGGTGGTGGTGCCCACGCTGCCGACGGCGGCGCCGCGCTGGGTGGTAGACCCCGACTTCAATCTCGATTTTCATGTTCGGCGGATCCGGGTGCCCGAGCCCGGGGGGCTGCGCGAGGTGCTGGATCTGGCCGAGTTGGCGCTGCAATCCCCGATGGACATTCAGCGCCCGCTGTGGTCGGCGACGCTGGTGGAGGGGCTGGCCGAGGGGCGCGCGGCCACCCTGATGCATCTGAGCCATGCGGTCACCGACGGTGTCGGGGGCGCCGCGATGTTCGGCCGGATCTATGACCTGGAACGCGATCCGCCGCCGCGGTCGATGCCGCCGCAGCCTGTACCGCAGGACCTGTCGGCCAACGACCTGATGCGTGACGGCATCAACCACCTGCCGATCGCGATGCTCGGCGGCGCCCGTGATGTTCTGCTGGGGGCGCTGTCGATGGCGACCCGCACCGTGCGTGATCCGCTGTCGGCGGTCACCGGCGCCATCACCTATGCCCGCTCCGGTGCGCGCGTGATGAGCCAGGCCGCTGAACCCTCCCCGCTGTTGCGTCGGCGCAGCCTGGCCAGCCGGACCGAGGCGATCGACGTCCGGCTCTCGGATCTGCATCGGGCCGCCAAGGCCGGCGGTGGATCCATCAACGACGCCTACCTGGCTGCGCTATCCGGTGCGCTGGGGCGCTATCACCGGGCGCTGGGGGTGCCGATCGCAACCCTGCCGATGGCAATCCCGGTGAACCTGCGCGCCGACGCCGATCCGGCCGGCGGCAACCGCTTCACCGGGGTGAACCTGGCCGCCCCGGTCGGAGTCGCCGACCCGGTGGAGCGGATGAAGCGGATTCGGGCGCAGATGACCCAGCGTCGTGAGGAGCCCGCGATGGACGTGATCGGCTCCGTCGCACCGCTGCTGAGCTTCTTTCCGTCCCCGGTTCTGGAGAAGATGACCGAGTCGGTGGTCGCCGCCGACGTGCAGGCCAGCAACGTGGCGTTCTATCCCGGCGAAACCTATATCGCGGGCGCGAAGGTACTGCGGCACTACGGGATCGGTCCCTTGCCGGGTGTCGCGATGATGGTGGTGCTGATTTCCCGGGGCGGTGAGTGCACCATCACGGTCCGCTACGACCGCGCCGCCCTGCGCGACCCGAAGTTGTTCACCACCTGCCTGGTAGAGGGCTTCAACGAGGTGCTGGCGCTCGCCGGCGATCCCGCGCCGCGCTGCGTGCCGGCCTCCTTCGGCTCCGGTGGCGAGTCATGACCGACGACGCGAAGTCTCGGCCGCCGCGCGACATGCGGCTGCCCGGATCGGTAGCCGAGATCGCCGCCAGCCCGCCCGGCCCCAAGATCGGCGCGTTCTTCGACCTGGACGGCACTTTGGTGGCCGGGTTCACCGCCGTCATCCTCACCCGGGAGCGTTTCCGTAGCCGCGACATGGGGCTGGCGGAGCTGTTCGGCATGATCCAGGCCGGGCTCAACCACCAGCTCGGCCGCATCGAGTTCGAGGAGCTCATCACCACGGCGTCCTCGGCGTTGCGGGGCCGGTCGATCAGTGATCTTGATGAGATCGGCGAGCGGTTGTTCATCCAGAAGATCGCCAAGCGGATCTACCCGGAGATGCGCGAGCTGGTGCGGGCGCACCAGGCGCGCGGGCACACCGTGGTGCTGAGCTCTTCGGCGCTGACCATTCAAGTCGAACCGGTCGCCCGTTTCCTGGGCATCACCAACACGCTCACCAATGCGTTCGTCACCGACGAGAACGGAGTGCTCACCGGAGAGGTCGTCGAACCGATCCTGTGGGGGCCGGGTAAGGCCGCCGCGGTGCAGAAGTTTGCCGCCGACCACGACATCGACCTACAGGACAGCTACTTCTACGCCGACGGCGACGAGGACGTCGCATTGATGCATCTGGTCGGCAACCCCCGGCCGACGAACCCCGAGGGCAAGATGGCCTCGGTCGCCCGCAAGCGCGGCTGGCCCATCCTGCGATTCAGCAGCCGCGGCGGCGGTGTCCTCGGCCAGTTGCGGAACCTGGCCGGACTGGGGTCGATGGTGCCGGTGGGCGCCGGGGCGATCGGGCTGGGGCTGCTGAGCGGTAGCCGGCGCCGCGGCGTCAACTTCTTCACCTCGTACTTTCCGCATCTGCTGTTGAGCCTCAATGGTGTGCGGCTCAACGTGATCGGCAAGGAGAATCTCACCGCAACCCGGCCGGCGGTGTTCATCTTCAATCACCGCAACCAGGTCGACCCGGTCATCACCGCATCGCTGGTGCGCGACAACTGGATCAGCGTCGGCAAGCGGGAGCTGGAACGAGACCCGATCGCCGGTCCGCTGGGCAAGCTGACCGAGATGGTGTTCATCGACCGGGACGACGCGGTGTCGGCGGTGGAGTCACTGCACGAGGTCGAGGAGCGCGCCAAGCGGGGACTGTCGGTGGTGATCGCCCCGGAGGGCACCCGGGTGGACACCACCGAGGTGGGGCCGTTCAAGAAGGGGCCGTTCCGGATCGCGATGGCCGCCGGGATCCCGATCGTGCCGATCGTGATCCGGAACGCCGAAGTGGTCGCCGCCCGGGACTCGATGAGCGCCAACCCCGGAACCGTGGACGTGGCGGTGTTCCCGGCGATCCCGGTCGACGATTGGACGGTCGACAATCTGTCGGACCGGATCGCGGAGGTACGCCAGCTCTACCTGGACACCCTGGCCGACTGGCCCGTCGACGAGTTGCCGCCGTGGCGGCCCAAGTCAGCGGCGAAGCCTTCCGCGAAGAAGTCCGCCAAGAAGACGGCGAAGAAGACCCGGGCCCACAAGGCGCCGGCCAATACACCCCCGTCCGCCGGCCCGAAAGGGGGGCAGTGACCACATCATCGGATACCGACTCCGCTGACTCCTCCGGGTCCACCCACACCGGCGACACGCTGGTGCTGGCGTTCGTGTCGACGCCGGTGGAGGCCGAACTGATCCAGGAATGGCTGGACCGGTATCGCGACGCGCAACCCGACACCCGCATCGAACTGCTGCAGATGGACGCGGTGGATCGGCAGCCCGCGGTGATGGCCCGGCTGGTGGGGCAGCTCGAACGCGACGAGCGCAGGTCCATCCTGCCGGTTCGGGTGTTCTGGATGCCGCGCGCCGGTGCCTCGGCGCTGTCTCGGGTCATCGCGTTGCTGCCCGGCCGAAACCCCTACCGGCCCAGTGAGCGTCAGCAACGGCGCATCGTGCGCACCGAATCGTCGCTGGCCCGCGTGGTGGCCGGAGAGCCGGCCAGCGTCGCCGAATTGCGCCAGCAGTGGAGTCAGAACACCGTCGGTGACAACCCCCGGGACTTCGCTCATTTCGTCACCCGCCGGGCGGTGCTGGCACTCGAGCGCGCCGAATACCGGATCCTGGGCCCGCAGTACAAGTCCCCGCGGCTGGTCAAGCCGGAGATCTTGGCCTCCAGCAGGTTTCGTGACGGACTGAAAGACATTCCCGGTGCCACGCTCGACGAGGCCGGCAAGATGCTCGACGAGCTGTCCACCGGATGGAGTCGCGTCTCGGTCGACCTGGTCGGCGTGCTGACCAAGTTGCTCAGCCGCGGGTTCGACCCCGAGATCGACTACGACGAGTATCAGGTCGCCGCGCTGCGCACCGCGCTGGAAAACCATCCCGCGGTGCTGCTGTTCTCCCACCGGTCCTATATCGACGGTGCGGTGATGCCAGTGGCCATGCAGGAGAACCGGCTACCGCCGGTGCACGTGTTCGCCGGGATCAATCTGTCGTTCGGCTTGATGGGACCGTTGCTGCGCCGCTCCGGAGTCATCTTCATCCGGCGCGCCATCGGCGACAACCCGCTCTACAAATACGTGCTCAAGGAGTACGTCGGCTACGTGATGGAGAAGCGGTTCAACCTGAGCTGGTCGATCGAGGGAACCCGGTCGCGCACCGGAAAGATGTTGCCTCCCAAGCTGGGGCTGATGACCTACGTCGCCGATGCCTACCTGGATGACCGCACCGATGATGTTCTGCTGCAGGGCGTTTCGATCAGCTTTGACCAGCTGCACGAGACGGCCGAGTACGCCGCCTATGCCCGCGGCGGGGAGAAGACGCCCGAGGGAATCCGCTGGCTGTACCGGTTCATCAAGGCGCAGGGCGAACGCAACTACGGCAAGATCTATGTGCGGTTCCCCGAGGCGGTCTCGATGCGCCAGTACCTTGGACCGCGCGACGGCGCAGGCGTGATCGATCCGGCCGCCAAGCGGCTTGCGATGCAGAAGATGGCCATCGAGGTGGCGTGGCGTATCCAGCGGGTCACGCCGATCAGCGCGACCGGCCTGGTGTCCGCGCTGCTGCTGACCACGCACGGGCTCGCGTTGACGCTCGAGCAGATCCACCACTCGTTGCAGGAGGGTCTGGACTACCTGGAACGCAAGCAGACACCGATCTCCACCAGCGCGCTGCGGCTGCGTAGCCGGGACGGGGTCCGGGCGGCGGTGGACGCGCTGTCCAACGGGCATCCGGTCACCCGGGTGGACGGCGGGCGGGAGTCGGTGTGGCGGATCGCCCCCGAGGACGAACACGCGGCATCGTTCTACCGCAACTCGGTGATCCACGCCTTCCTGGAGACTTCGATCGTCGAGTTGGCGTTGGCCCATGCCGGCCGCGGCGAAGGCGACCGACTCGACGCGTTCTGGGACCAGGCCATGCGGCTGCGCGATTTGCTCAAGTTCGACTTCTACTTCGCGGACTCGGCCGCGTTCCGGGAGAACATCGCCGAGGAGATGTCGTGGTTCACCGATTGGGAAGCCCGGGTGGCCGCCGGCGGCGCTGAGATCGACGGCATCTTGTCGGAGAAGAAACCGGTGATGTCCGACGTCATGTTGCGGGTGTTCTTCGAGGCGTACGAGATCGTCGCCGACGTGCTCTGCGATGCCCCGGCCGATATCGGCGAGAAGGAGCTGACCCAGCTGGCGCTGGGTGTCGGTCGGCAATACGTCGCGCAGGGGCGCATCCGCAGCAGTGAGTCGGTGTCCACCCTGCTGTTCGCCACCGCACGTCAGGTGGTCGCCGATCAGGGGCTGTTGGAGAACACACCGGATCTGGCGGAACGCCGCAGGGCGTTCCGCGCCGAATTGCGTCGCATCCTGAAGGACTCCGATCACATCGCCCGGATCGCCCGCCGGGAGTTTTTCGCCAGAGATGCCGAGGCCAGGCGGCTTCGGCGGGCTCGCGGCGAGGGGTAGCGCGGCGACGGCTCGATATGCGCTGCGGCGGGCGCGCGCCATACGCTGGGGGCATGACCGCGATTCCGGCGACCCGCGCCCGCTCGGCCAGCTATCTGCCGGTATTGGCCGGGGTGGCGATCCTGGCCGGCTGCACCGCGGCCGGGATCGCGGCGCTGTCGTTGGCCGACGCGCTGACCGCGACCGGTCTGCCCGATCCCGGTCCGGTGACCACGCTGGGCCTGCCGTTCGTGCGCGCCGCCGGCGAGACCGCCGCGGTGCTGGCGGTCGGTTCGTTTCTGCTCGCCGCGTTTCTGGTGCCGCCGCAGGACAGCGGGGTGCTTGACGTCGCCGGCTACCGTGCGCTGCGGCTGGGCACGGCGGCATCGGGTGCATGGGCGGTGTGCGCGGCGCTGCTGGTCCCGCTGACCATCTCGGATGTCTCCGGCCATCCGGTGTCTGAACTCCTCGACCCGGTGACGACCTGGTCGCTGACCAGCCTGATCGACACCGCGTCCGCCTGGCGGTGGACGGCGCTGCTGGCTGCGGCGGTGGCCCTGGCGAGCCTGCCGGTGCTGCGCTGGTCGTGGACGCCGGCGCTGCTGGCGGGCTCGGTACTGACGCTGGTCCCGCTGGGGTTGACCGGGCACTCGGCGGCCGGCGGCTCCCATGACCTGGCCACCAACAGCCTGCTGATTCACCTGGTCGCCGCGGGCCTGTGGGCAGGCGGCCTGTTCGCCCTGCTCGTCCACGCGCTGCGCGGCGGTGAACACGCCGACCTGGCGGCGCGGCGGTTCTCCACGGTGGCGCTGTGGTGCTTTGTGGCGATGGGCCTGTCCGGAGTGCTCAACGCGCTGGTGCGGCTGGCCCCGTCCGACCTGCTGACCAGCGAGTACGGCCTCTTGCTGCTGGGCAAGGTCATCGCGCTGGGTGTGCTCGGTGTCGTCGGCGTCGCGCAACGGCGCCGCGGGGTGGCCGCGTTGCGGGCCGACGGTCAGGCGCGGGGGCCGCTGATCCGGCTGGCCCTGATCGAGGCCGGCGTCTTCGCGGTCACCTTCGGCATCGCGGTCGGACTCGGCCGCACCCCGCCGCCCCCGCCGCCGGTGCTGAACCCGTCGATCCCCATGGTCAAGATCGGCTACGACTTCGCCGGCCCGCCCACGCTGGCACGCATCCTGTTCGACTGGCGGTTCGACGTGATCTTCGGCACCGCCGCGGTGGTGCTGGCGGCGGTCTACCTGGCCGGGGTGCTGCGCCTGCGTCGCCGCGGCGATGCCTGGCCCGCCGGCCGCACCACCGCCTGGCTGCTGGGCTGTGCGACGCTGCTGGTCGCCACCTCATCGGGAACCGGGCGCTACATGCCGGCGATGTTCAGCATGCACATGATCGTGCACATGCTGCTGTCGATGCTGGTGCCGATCCTGCTGGTGCTGGGCGGGCCGACCACGCTGGCGCTGCGGGCGCTGCCGGCCGCCGGTCGCGGCACGGCGCCCGGACCGCGGGAATGGTTGCTGGCGGCGCTGCACAGCCGGGTCTCGCGGTTCCTGACCAACCCGATCATCGCGGCGGTGATCTTCGTGGCCGGCTTCTACGGGCTGTATTTCAGCACCATCTTCGACTCGATCGTCGGCAGCCACGCGGGGCACGTCGCGATGAACGTGCACTTCCTGCTCAGCGGGTATCTCTTCTATTGGGTGGTGATCGGCGTGGATCCCACACCGCGGCCGATCTCACCGCTGGCCAAGCTGGCGGTGGTATTCGCATCGCTGCCGATGCACGGCTTCTTCGGGGTGTTTTTGATGGGCATGCACAAGGTGCTGGGCGAGTGGTTCTACGCCGGCCTGCGGTTGCCGTGGCACACCGACCTGGCCGGAGATCAGCACCTCGGCGGCGGCATCACCTGGGCGGCGGGAGAACTTCCCCTGTTGGTGGTGATGATCGCGCTGTTGGTGCAGTGGCATCGCAGCGACAGCCGGACCGCGAAGCGACTTGACCGTTCCGCCGACCGCGACGAGGACGCCGAGTTGGCCGCTTATAACGCGATGCTGGCCGAGGTGGCCCGCCGCGACGCCGCCGGGCAGTTGTAGCCGCGAGGTGGGTCAGTCGAGGGTGATCTCGCTCATATCGATAGCGACCAGCAGGGGCTCGGCGATGCGCTGGTAGTCGCCCTGCCACGCGTAGCCTCGTCGCCTGGTGGGGATGACGATGCCGTCGACGTCGCGGTAGTCGGCGGCGTAGAGCATGCCGGGTGCCCCGCCGATGACGTTGATGGTGAAGTCATGGCGACGCAGCAACCCGTCCGGACCGAAACACGAGATCTGTTCGCGGGTATGGCTTTTGATGTGATCTGGGAACGTCACCTTCAACCGTTGCCAGGTTTCGTCGTCGACCTCGATCGGGGTGATCTCCTCGGTGGTGAACCCGGGCCAGGTGTAGAGGAACGGCGTATTCAGATACGTCCACAGCGCCTCTCCGGTGAAGTACGCGAGATGGACGTCATCCCAACGGGTTTCGAGCTGATGACCGTCAAACGAGCTCTCCGGGTCGTCGCGCGCGTCGATGAGCGTACCGTCGCGCCGCTGGACGACGACGCGAGAGGGCTCGAAGATCGCCCGTTTGTCTTGGCCGGCGAAGTCCATCGTGAGCAGCTGGCGTGTGGTGTCCACCTCGAATCGAACGTCCTTGACGGCGTCGGGATCGCCTTTGACGTCGAACAGTGCCCCGGTGATGGACGCCTCGACGGTGATCGACTTGACCTGATTCCATCGATCCAAGCCGCCGTGCGCGGCGAGCGCGCGATCGAGTAAATCGTTCATGTCTGCTCCTGTAACTAGTAACGGTTCTCTGCGATGAACGGGCTCGCTGAGCGAGCCCTCGTTGATATGGAGGAAGCGGGCGGCTGAAACTCATCGCACTCGCCGCGACGTCGGCAACAGGCCGGGATTCCGCCGATGAGTCTGGTGACCATCGGGCCTCTGTATGTGTGGAGGTGTGCGTTGAGAAGAGCCGCGGTGGTGCAGTACTTCACGACGAGCGAGGGCGCGGAACACAACCGCGAGCTGATCGAGGACGTGTTAGGCGAACTGGCTGCCCGAGATCCCGGGGGAGTCGAGTATCAGGTGTTGATGTTCGATGGCGGAGTGGGATTCATGCATGTCGTCGCATTCGACGGCACCAGCGATCCTTTCGCCGAATGCGTCGCGTACCGCGAATTCCACCGTGCCCTCGCCGAGCGTCTGGCCGCACCGCCCGTGGTGATGTATGCGGTGTTGATCGGCTCCTACCACAGTGCCAGTGTGGCGAGATGATGGTGAAGGCGGGCTTTCGTCCTGAGTGCCTACCGGTTCCTGGATCTGATCCCGTCAGGCTGGCAGCGCTACATCAACGAATCGCCGTGGCACGACACGGTGGAGACACCGGATCGTCATGAGCATCACGGGTGAGGATTTCGCGCGGCTGGCCGAGCCGTTCCGCCGTGAGCTGGTCGCCTACGGCTACCGCATGCTCGGCTCGGTCGACGATGCCGAAGAAGTCGTTCAGGACGTCTATCTGGACGCGTGGCGGGCCTATGAGGGTTTCGAAGGGCGCTCATCGCTTCGCACCTGGCTGTATCGCATCGCCACCCGGGCGTTCGTGAAAGCCATCGAGCGCCGAAAGCGACGCCCATTGCCCTCAGATCTGCATGCGCCGGCCGCCGACCCCACCTCGGGTGTGGTCACCGGTGCTCCCGAGCTGGCCTGGTTACAGCCCGCCCCCGATTCGCTGTTGGCCGACACCACCAGCGACCCTGGCACCGTGGTGGCTGCACGCGAGACCATGCGGTTGGCCTTCATCGCCGTCCTGCAGATCCTTCCGCCCCAGCAGCGCGCAGTCCTGATCCTGCGAGAGGTACTGGGCTGGACGGCAGCCGAGGTGGCGGCACAGCTTGATGTCAGCGTGGCCGCGGTCAACAGTGCCCTACAGCGCGCTCGCGCACATCTTCCCGCAGACAGCGACTCGCTGGTGCAGCCGTCGGAGCTGCGGCAGCGTCAACTGCTCGACCGGTATGGCCGCATTTCAAAACGCCGACGTCGACGAGCTGGTCGCAGTGTTGACCGAGGACGCGGTCTATGAGATGCCACCGTTTCTCACCTGGTTTGCGGGCAGCGCGGCGATCGGCACCTTCCTGGGCGCACGCATGCGTGGCTTCGGCAAAATCCCGGTCATCCGCACCTCGGCCAACGGGCAACCCGCGGTGGCGCTATACCCGGCGGCCACGGATGGACGCCATCGCCTGCACGCCCTGCATGTGCTCAGTCTCGGGCCGCAGGGCGTCGCTCGAGTCGTGGCCTTCATGGACATCACTGGGTTGCGCGGCTTCGACCTGCCCCTCGTGCTGTCGACCGACGCGAGGTGAGAGGAGCCTGCAGCCCTTATTCGCGCAGGCGCAGCCCGGCCTCGGCGATCGCGTCGGCCTCTTGTTCGGTGGCCACCGAAGGACCTGACCCGGGGAGGCGCTTGCCGGCCGTCTCCGGGGTGAACCACACCGTGATCGCACCCACCACGCCCGCGGCCATCAAGATGTAGGCCGGCACCAGCACGTTGCCGGTTCCGGACACCAGCGTCTCGGCCACCAGGGGAGTGGTGCCGCCGAAGGCCGACACCGAGATGTTGAACCCGACCGCCACCGTGAAATAGCGCACCTTGGTGGGGAACAGGGCCGGCAGGGTCGACGGGGTGGTGCTGTTGAAGCACAGCAGCATCACGCCGATGAGCAGCACACCGAGGAGCCGCAGTGGATAGCTCCCGCCATGGCGGATCAACAGGAATGCCGGAAGGGAGCCGAAGATCAGCAGGGCGCTGCCTGCCCACAGGATCGGCTTGCGGCCGATCCGGTCGGACAACCGGGCCAACGGCACCACCGCGATCAGCATCAACAACAGTGCCACCACGATCATCGTCAGGCCGCGGCTGCCGCTGATGCGTCCGACCTGTTTGAAGTAGGTCGGCAGGTAGCCGGTGAGCATGTAATTGGTGACGTTCTCGGCCAGCACCAGGCCCATGCAGATCAGCAGGCCTGCGCGCTGTCGCACCACGGTCTGCCGGAACTGCTGCCAGCCGCTGCTGCGGGGCCCCTGATGGTTTTCGCTGATCTGTTCCAGCTCTTCAAAGGCCGGCGACTCATCGATGCGCAACCGCATGTACAGCGCGATGAAGGCCAGCGGGACGCCCAGCAGGAAGGGCACTCGCCAGCCCCAGTGCAGCATGTCGGCGACCGGCAGTTGCGATTTCAACCCGGTCACCACCGCCGCGCCCACCACGTAGCCGCTCAGCGTCCCCAGCGGGAGAAACCCGGTCAGTGCGCCGCGGCTGCGATCGGGGGCGTGTTCGCTGACGTAGGTCATCGCGCCCACGTACTCACCACCGGTGGAGAAGCCCTGCATGATCTTGGTGACGATGAGCAGGATCGGGGCCCAGACCCCGATCGACTCGTAGGACGGCAGCAGCCCGGTCACCGTGGTGCCCACCGCCATCAGCGTGACCGTCATGATCAGGACCCGTTTGCGGCCGATCCGGTCGCCCCAGGCACCGAAGACGATCCCGCCGAACGGTCGCACGGCGAAGGCTGCGGCCAGGGTGCCGAACGTGGCGATCAGACCCACCGCGCTGGAGCTGTCACTGGGGTAGAACACCTGCGCGATGGTGGTTGCCAGGAAGCCGTAGATGCCGAAGTCGTACCACTCCATGAAGTTGCCGACCGCGGTGCCCGCGATCGACCGTTGCATGGCCGCCGGGTCCGAAACCCGGATATCGTCGCGTGCCCATGTTGTGCGGTTCGTGTGTGCACCGCTGCCGGACCGGCCGTTGGTATCCACCGCTAAGCAACGTATACCAACTGTGTTCACAGTTCTCGTTGACACAGGAGCGGTGCCCGGACCGCCAGGCGCCCTCTACGATGACGGGCATGCGCAGGCTCCCAGCCGTCCTGACCGTTGCGGGCGCCGCCGCCGCCCTGCTCGCCGGATGCTCGTCCAGCCCCTCCCCGTCGGCTCCGTCAGCGTCATCCGTGGCCACGACCACATCCTCGACGACCGTGGCGACCTCCACGGCCCGGGCGACATCGTCGCCGACGGAATCTCCCTCGGCCACGTCGTCGAAGAAGGCCAGCGAACCACTTCCCGACGCCTCGGCGATCCTCAAGGAGGCCAGCGCCGCGACCGCCGACGTCGACAGCGTGCACCTGAGCCTGTCGGTGACCGGCAGCATCGACAACATGGCGATCACCGCGCTCGACGCCGACGTGACCCGCCGGCCCGCCGACGCGGCGAAGGGCTACGCCAAGATCGCCTACCGAGGCGCACCGGCCTATGTGCAATTCGTCGTCTTCGGCGGGGAGCTGTTCGTGTCGCAGTCGCCCGGCCGGTGGGTCGACTACGGGCCCGCCGCGAATTTCTACGACGCGGCGACGATCCTGAGCCCGGACACCGGCCTGGCCGACATGCTGACCGATTTCGTCGATCCCGAGGTCGAAGGCCGCGAGACGATCGATGAGGTGCACACCGTCCGGGTCACCGGAGAGGTGTCGGCCGATGCGGCGAAGAAGATCGTGCCCCAACTGCACGCGAACAAACGCACCTCGTGCACCGTCTGGATCCAGGAGACCGGCGATCACCACCTGGTTCGGCTTGAGCTGGCCTCCGGCGCCGACAACGCCGTGCAGATGACGTTCTCGAACTGGAACGCGCCGGTCAGCGTCGGTAAACCGCGCGTGTAGCGGCCTGCCGCGCCGTTATCCCCAGTTCGGCTTTCTTCCACAGTTGCCGTTGCGCCCGACGGTCGGCCCGGCCTGGTTGTCGGGACTCCCGGGCTCAATGGGTGCAGCACCGGCGGGCCTGACGGCTCCGCTGCAACCAGGAAGGAAACACGCAATGTATGAAACGCCTCTGACCATCATCGGCCATGTCGTGACCGACCCGATCCGCCGCCGGGTGGGGGAGCACGAACTGATCAAGTTCCGGGTCGCCAGCAACTCGCGCAAACGCGGTGCCGACGGAAACTGGGAGACCGGCAACTCCCTGTTCATGACGGTCACCTGCTGGGACCGGTTGGTCACCGGCGTGGGTGCGTCGCTGAGCAAGGGGTTACCGGTGATCGTGGTCGGGAACGTGTTCACCAGCGAATACGACGACAAGGACGGCAATCGCCGGTCGTCGGTGGAGCTGCGTGCGACCGCGGTCGGGCCTAATCTGGCGCGCTGCGCGGCCCGGGTGGAGAAGATCATCGCCGCCGGACCGGACAGTCCGGTTGCTGCACGAGCCGGGGAGGCCGACAGCCCGGACCACGGAAACACCGAATCGGGCGGAGATGACACCGACGCCGACGCCGACGCCGCTGCCAAGGCCGATGCCGACGACGGGATGGCGCTGACCGCCTGAGCGCAGCCGACGGCCGGGTGAATCCACCCCCTAGGATGGGCGGCGAGCAAATTCCGAGACCAGGAGGCGACACCGCGGCATGGCTGAGTTCATCTACACGATGAGAAAGGTCCGCAAGGCGCACGGCGACAAGGTCATCCTCGACGACGTCACGTTGAGTTTCCTGCCGGGCGCCAAGATCGGTGTGGTCGGCCCGAACGGGGCCGGCAAGTCGAGCGTCTTGCGGATCATGGCGGGGCTGGACACCCCCAACAACGGAGATGCGTTCCTGGCTCCCGGGGCCAGCGTCGGCATCCTGCAGCAGGAGCCGCCGCTGAACGAGGAGAAGACCGTCCGCGGCAACGTCGAGGAGGGTCTGGGCGAGATCAAGGTCAAGCTGGACCGGTTCAACGAGGTCGCCGAACTGATGGCCACCGACTACTCCGACGAGCTGATGGAGGAGATGGGCCGGCTGCAGGAGGAACTCGACCACGCCAACGCGTGGGACATCGACTCGCAGCTCGAACAGGCGATGGACGCGCTGCGCTGCCCGCCGCCCGACGAGCCGGTCACCAACCTCTCCGGTGGCGAGCGGCGCCGCGTCGCACTGTGCAAGCTGCTGTTGTCCAAGCCGGACCTGCTGCTGCTCGACGAGCCCACCAACCACCTCGACGCCGAGAGCGTGCAGTGGCTCGAAGCACACCTGGCCAGCTACCCCGGCGCGATCCTGGCGGTCACCCACGACCGCTACTTCCTGGACAACGTCGCGCAATGGATCCTGGAGCTCGACCGCGGGCGGGCCTACCCCTACGAAGGCAACTACTCGACGTATCTGGAGAAGAAGGCCGAGCGGATCGCCGTTCAGGGTCGCAAGGACGCCAAGCTGCAGAAGCGGCTGCAGGACGAGCTGGCCTGGGTGCGCTCGGGCGCCAAGGCCCGCCAGGCCAAGAACAAGGCCCGGCTGCAGCGCTACGAGGAGATGGTGGCCGAGGCCGAGAAGACCCGCAAGCTGGACTTCGAAGAGATCCAGATCCCGACCGGGCCCCGGCTGGGCAGTCTGGTGGTGGAGGTCGAACACCTCGACAAGGGCTTCGGTGGGCGGATGCTGATCAAGGATCTGTCGTTCACGCTGCCCCGCAACGGCATCGTCGGCGTGATCGGACCCAACGGTGTCGGCAAGACCACGCTGTTCAAGACCATCGTCGGCCTGGAGGCGCCCGACAGCGGCACCGTCAAGGTCGGTGAGACGGTCAAGCTGAGCTACGTCGACCAGTCCCGGGCGGGCATCGACCCGAAGAAGACGGTCTGGGAGGTGGTCTCCGACGGCCTGGACTACATCCAAGTCGGGCAGAACGAGATCCCGTCTCGGGCCTACGTGTCGGCATTCGGCTTCAAGGGACCCGACCAGCAGAAGCCGGCCGGTGTGCTCTCCGGCGGGGAACGCAACCGGCTGAACTTGGCACTGACGCTGAAGGAGGGCGGGAACCTGATCCTGCTCGACGAGCCGACCAACGACCTGGATGTTGAAACCCTGGGGTCGCTGGAGAACGCGCTGGTGAATTTCCCGGGCTGCGCGGTGGTGATTTCCCACGATCGCTGGTTCCTCGACCGCACCTGCACCCACATCCTGGCCTGGGAGGGCGACGCCGACGACGAGGCCAAGTGGTTCTGGTTCGAGGGCAACTTCGGTGCCTATGAGGAGAACAAAGTGGAAAGGTTGGGGGCCGAGGCGGCGCGTCCGCATCGAGTGACCCACCGCAGACTCACCCGCGATTAAGGTAAGGCCGGTAGCGGCGCTGCCGGAACTGACATCTGGTCAGGAGGGGTGGGGATGACGGATTCCACCGAGCGGCTTTCAGCCGCGTGGACGACGTTTCCCGATCCCGCCCAACCGCAGGGTATCCCCGAGTGGGTCGCAGGCGCCTACCTCGCCACCTACCGCGGCCCACACAGTGACTCGCTGGGCGGCGACGATGCGTCCGCCGCCGAGCCGGCCGGCCGGGCCACCGCGTTCGTGACCCCGGCGCTGCTGGCAGCCCACGCCCGACTGGCGCAACACCGGCCGCCGGGGGAGACCCGCGTCGGCGTCTACGCGGCGGACGACGCCGCCGGATTCGGTCCCGCCCTGCAAGCGGTCACCGGGCACGCCGGCATGCTGACGGACTCGGTCGCGGTCCTACTGCACCGCCTGGGGGTCGCCTACACCGGCATCATGACACCGGTGTTCACCGTGCGGCGAGATGCCGACGGCGACCTGTGCAGTGTTGAACCCAAAAACCCCGACGTTGAACCCAAAAACCCCGACGTTGAACCCAAGAACCCCGACGTTGAACCGAAAAACCCGGACGTTGAACCCAAATCCGTGGACGGCGCCGCCGCCGAGACCTGGATCCACGTGCAGCTCGCGCCTTCGGTCAGCGGCGAGGCGATGGCCGAAGCCGAACAGTTGCTGCCCCACGTGATGGCCGACGTCCGCCAGGTCGCCACCGACTCCCAGGCGATGCACGATGCGCTCAACACCCTGGCCGGTGACGTCGAGTCCGACCCGCAGGGGCACTACGACGCTCCGGATCGCCATGAGGTGGCCGCGTTGCTGCGCTGGCTTGCCGACGGGCACTTCGTGCTGCTTGGCTACCAGCGCGGGGTGGTGCGCGACGGGCAGGTGCTGGTGAACGACGCGGACCGGCTCGGGGTGCTGCGGCTGCGTAAGTCTTTGCGTCCCATGCTCACCGGCGAAGATCTGCTGACCCTGGCGCAGGCCACCGTACCCAGCTACATGCGGTTCGGCTCACACACCTACGTCGTCGTGATCCGCGAGAACACCGGCGACGACATCGTCGCGCACCGCTTCGTCGGACTGTTCACCGCCGGGGCCATGAACGCCGACGTCTTCGACATCCCGGTCGTCTCCCATACGGTGCGCCAGGCGCTGGCGCTCTCCGAGAGTGAGCCCGGCCACCCGGGTCAGCTACTCCTCGACATCATCCAAACCGTCCCACGCTCAGAGCTTTTCGCGATCAACTCCGAGCAGCTGCTGAACATGGCGATGGCCGTGGCGAATCTGGGCTCACGTCGTGGGGCGCTGCTGTTTCTTCGTGGCGACCGGACCGGGCGGTTCGTGTCGTGTCTGGTCTACCTGCCGCGCGATCGCTACACCACCCCGGTCCGGCTGCAGATGGAGGACATTCTGGCCGCCGAATTCGGTGGTGTCGGTGTGGAATACAGCGCCCGGGTCAGCGAAGCTCCCTGGGCGCTGATTCACTTCATGGTCCGGCTGCCCGAGGATCCCGAGGCGCGCACCGTCGACACCTCCGAGGCCAACCGGGTGCGGATCCAGGCGCTGTTGACCGAGGCCAGCCGCACCTGGGCGGACCGGATGATCGCCGCCGCGGCCGGCACCCCGGCAGAGCCGCACGCGCAGCACTACGCGGCGGCCTTCGCCGAAACCTACAAACAGGCCGTCACACCTGCCGAGGCCGTTGAGGACATCGCGATCATCGATGAACTGGCCGACGGTTCGGTCCGGCTGGTGGTCTCCGGCTACGGCACCGACGACGCGGTCCTGTTGAGCTGGTTCCTCGGCGGCCACGGTGCGTCGCTGAGTCAACTGCTGCCGATGCTGCAGTCCATGGGTGTAGTGGTGCTCGAGGAGCGCCCGTTCACCGTCACCCGCGCCGACGGCTTGGAGGTGTGGATCTACAAGTTCAAAATCTCGCCGCACCCCAGCATCGAGATCCCGGCGACCGGCGCCGAACGCGATGCGGCCCAACAACGGTTCGCCGCCGGGGTCACCGCGATCTGGGAGGGCCGGGTCGAGACCGACCGGCTCAATGAGCTGATCCTGCGGGCCGGGCTGACCTGGCAACAGGTGGTGGTGCTGCGCGGCTACGCCAAATACCTGCGTCAGGCGCGCTTTCCCTACAGCGAGACCCACATCGCGTCGGTGCTCAACGAGCATCCGGGCACCGCGCGGGCCCTGGTGGCGTTGTTCGAGGCGCTGTTCGATCCGGCGCGCGCGTCGGGCAGCCGCGATGCTCAGGCGGCCGCCGCGGACGTCGCGGCCGGCATCGACGCCGTGGTGAGTCTGGACACCGACCGGGTACTGCGCGCGTTCGCCTCCCTGATCCAGGCCACGCTGCGCACCAACTACTTTGTCACCCGCGCTGATTCGGCGCGTGCGCAGAATGTTCTGGCGCTCAAGCTGGACGCCCGACTGATCGACGAGTTACCCCTGCCGCGCCCCAAGTTCGAGATCTTCGTCTATTCTCCTCGCGTCGAAGGGGTGCACCTGCGATTCGGTTTCGTCGCCCGCGGCGGGCTGCGCTGGTCGGACCGCCGCGAGGACTATCGCACCGAGATCCTCGGGCTGGTCAAGGCGCAGGAGGTCAAGAACGCCGTTATCGTCCCGGTCGGCGCCAAAGGCGGGTTCGTGGTCAAGAGGCCTCCGATTCCCACCGGCGACCCTGCCGTCGACCGCGAAGCGACCCGTGCAGAGGGAATCGCCTGCTACAAGCTGCTGATCTCCGGCATGCTCGACGTCACCGACAACGTCGATCACGCCACCGGTGCGGTCAGTGCGCCGCCGCAGGTGGTGCGACGCGACGGCGACGACGCCTACCTGGTGGTGGCCGCCGACAAGGGGACCGCCAGCTTCTCCGACATCGCCAATGAGGTCGCGCAGTCCTATGGCTTCTGGCTCGGTGACGCATTCGCCTCCGGGGGATCGGTCGGCTACGACCACAAGGAAATGGGTATCACCGCCAAGGGCGCGTGGGAATCGGTCAAGCGGCACTTCCGCGAAATGGGAATCGACACCCAGACCCAGGACTTCACCGTCGTCGGTGTCGGGGACATGAGCGGCGATGTGTTCGGCAACGGAATGCTGCGCAGCGAACACATCCGTTTGTTGGCCGCTTTCGACCACCGGCACATCTTCTTGGACCCCGACCCGGATCCGGCCCGGTCCTTCGCCGAGCGCCAGCGGATGTTCGACCTGCCGCGGTCCAGTTGGGACGACTACGACAAGTCGCTGATCAGTGCCGGTGGGGGTGTCTATCCCCGGGAGCTCAAATCCATCCCGATCAGCCCGCAGGTGCGAACGGTCTTGGGGCTCGGCGAGGACACCACCGAGCTGACGCCGCCCGCGTTGATCCGAGCGATCCTGCGGGCGCCGGTGGACCTGTTGTTCAACGGCGGTATCGGCACCTACGTCAAAGCCGAGTCCGAGTCCGACAGTGACGTCGGCGACCGGGCCAACGACCAGGTGCGGGTCAACGGAAACCAGGTGCGCGCCAAGGTGATCGGCGAAGGCGGCAACCTCGGTGTCACGCCGCTGGGTCGCGTCGAGTACGACCTGGCCGGCGGCCGGATCAACACCGACGCCCTGGACAACTCGGCTGGCGTCGACTGCTCTGACCACGAGGTCAACATCAAGATCCTGATCGACTCCCTGGTCACCGTCGGCAAGCTGGACGTCGCCGACCGGCCGCAGCTTCTGGCGTCGATGACTGACGAGGTCAGTGCGCTGGTGCTGGCCGACAACACCGCTCAGAACGACCTGATGGGCACCAGCCGGGCCAATGCCGCCAGCCTCCTGCCGGTGCATGCCGACCAGATCCGACACCTGGTCGCCGACCGAGGCCTGAACCGCGAGCTGGAGGCCTTGCCGTCGGAGAAGGAGATCCGGCGGCGCGCCGAGGCCGGGTTGGGGTTGGCCTCACCGGAGTTGGCGACGCTGATGGCCCACGTCAAACTGACTCTCAAAGCGGCCGTACTCAGCACCGACCTGCCGGAGCAGGACGTCTTCGCCGCCCGGTTGCCGCGGTACTTCCCGTCGGTGCTGCAGCAGCGATTCGCCGGCGAGATCCGCTCGCATCAACTGCGCCGCGAGATCGTGACCACGATGCTGATCAACGACGTGGTGGACACCGCCGGCATCACCTACGCCTTCCGCATCACCGAGGACGCCGGGGTCGACCTCGTCGACGCGGTACGGGCCTACGTGGCGACCGACGCGATCTTCGGGGTGAGCCGGCTGTGGCACCGCATCCGCGCGGCCGGCGAGCAGGACGGGCTGCCCGTGGCGGTGACCGACCGGATGACGCTGGACCTGCGCCGGCTCATCGACCGCGCTGGGCGCTGGCTGCTCAACTATCGTCCGCAACCGCTGGCGGTGGGCGCCGAGATCAACCGGTTCGCCGCAAAGGTGACCGCGTTGACCCCGCGGATGTTGGAATGGCTGCGCGGCGACGACGCCGCCATTGTGGCCAAGCACGTCGGAGAGTTCCGTGCGCAAGGCGTGCCCGAGGATCTCGCCGCCGATATCGCCATCGGCCTGTATCGCTACAGCCTGCTCGACATCATCGATATCGCCGACATCACCGACCGTGACGCGAGCGAAGTCGCCGACACCTACTTCGCGCTGATGGATCGACTCGGCACCGACGGGCTGCTGACCGCGGTGGCCCAACTACCCCGTGATGACCGCTGGCATGCCTTGGCGCGGTTGGCGATCCGCGACGACATCTACAATTCGGTGCGGTCGCTGTGCCTAGACGTGCTGGCGGTCGGCGAACCGGACGAGGATGGGATGCAGAAGATCATCGAGTGGGAATCGACCAACGGCTCGCGGGTGGAGCGGGCGCGGCGCACCTTGAGCCAGATCTATGAATCCGACCAGCGGGATTTGGCGACGCTGTCGGTGGCGGCGCGGCAGATCCGCAGTATGACCCGCGCCAGCGGCCGGGGTTCGGTGTCGTGAGCGCCGGATTCGTCGCATCGGTCCCGGTGCGCTGGTCGGACATCGACATGTACCAGCACGTCAACCACGCGGTGATGGTCACCATCCTCGAAGAGGCGCGGGTACCGTTCCTGTCGCCGGCCTTCGCCGTCGACATCACCGAAGTCGGTCTGCTGATCGCCGAGGTCAAGATCGCCTACAAGGGACAGCTGCGGCTGATGGACTCGCCGCTGCAGGTGACCATGTGGGTGCCGCGGCTGCGCGCGGTGGACTTCACCATCGGCTACGAGGTGCGCTCGGTGAGCGCCGAGCCCGATTCGAAGCCGGCGGTGATCGCCGAAACCCAGTTGGCCGCGTTCAGCATCGACGAACAGAAGCTGGTGCGGCTCTCGGCGCAGCACCGGGAGTACCTGCAGCGGTGGATGCGCTAGCCCAACGTCGGGTTATTGCGGCTGTCACAGGATTCGGCCGGTTGCCGTGACCGTCAACCCTTACTGTGCTTAGGGGATCGTCAGTCCGGCGGCGGGAGACGAATCGAGTGAGGGCTAAGTCGCTGTTGATCGCGTCAGCGATTCTGATTGCGCTGTCGGGTCTGGGCTTGCTGTGGCCGCTTGCCTCGGGACTGACGTATTCGGTGTCGCCGCCCAACGATCCGGGGGTGATCAGGCGCTACGCCGCGACCTATCGGGTCGCCGCCGACGGCCGCCTCATTGCCACCGAGCGCCTGACGGTGGACCTTCCAAGCGGCCGGCACGGCATCTTCTGGTATTTCCCGGTCGCCGACCCCAGCGACTCCCATTTGCGGATTGTCCCGGCCGTCACCGGCATCACCATGAATGGCCGGGAGGTCCCGGTGGAATATTCGTGGCGAAACGGCCGCAGCGTCTACGTTGCGCGTATCGGCGATTCGTCCACGACGCTGGCCCAGGGTACATACCTGTACGAGATCGGCTACACCATCGACGGCGTATTGGCGAAAACCCCCAGCGCACAAGGGAAGTTCCCGACCTGGGCGGGGGAGAACCGGATCGCGGCGGACTCGTCGTTCTACTGGAACGCGGTGGGCTTCTGGGAGATGCCGATCAGAACCGCGCAGTCCGTGATCGAGCTGCCCGTCCAATCCGGGCTGGTGCAGTGCGCCGCGAGCACCGGCGGGTCGATTCCGTGCGCCATCGAGGGCGCGGGCACTGAGCGCGTCGCGATCACCGCGGAAAACCTGGCACCGCGTAACCCGGTCACCGTTCGCGTTGATCTGCCGATGACGCTGCCGGCCCGCACCACACTGCCGTGGCCGGTGCGCTTCGACGGGATCCTGGGCCGCTCGACCCGCGCCGCGGGTGCGGTGGCGGTATTGACGTTGCTTGCCGCGCTGGCGGGATCCCTGTGGGTTCGACGGTCACGGGAGACGCCTCCGGGCCTGCCGGTGACCTATGTTCCGCCCGACGGGCTCGGGCCGGCGCAGACCGTCTACATCGTCAAGGAGACCGTCGGTGAGCACGCCCTGGTCGCGACACTGTTGCATATGGCGGAGCGCAAGCTGGTTGAGCTGGAGCGCATCGGTGCGAAGAAGTGGGCCCTCACCGGCACCGCTACCTCGGCGGAGTGGGCGAACGTTGATCCGGTGACTCGTGGGGTCGGCGAAGCACTGGGCATCACAGAACCCGGTCGCCGTGTTGTCACCGGCGGCAAACGGGCCGGCGAGAAATTGGCGAACGCTGCGCAGACCGCCAAGTCCTCCACTCGATCCTGGGCTCAAACGGAGGGGTTGTCGCGATACGAGGCCATGGTGACCATCGGCCGAGTGCTGGTCTTCATCTGCATCCTCGTCGCCGTCGTTCGGTTCTGGGGCTACCCGACGATGTGGGGTCTGCCGTTCGCCGTGTTCGCCATCGCCGGTGTCTGGCTGTTCGCCACGGGGGCGGGTACCCGGCGCACCGCAGCGGGCCGCCGGCTGTGGTCGCGGGCCGGCGGATTCGAGCGCCTGCTGTCCACACCGTCCAGCGAGGACCGGTTCGACTTTGCGGCGCGCAAGGACCTTTTCATGGCCTACATCCCCTATGCGGTGGCGTTCGGCGTCGCCGACACGTGGGCCGCGAAGTACCGGACGGCGACCGGGCAGGAGCCGCCGGAGGTGCCGTGGTATCCGGGGACGCGGGCGGGCGGCGCGGCCGGACTGTACAGCGGGACCGCGCTGGCCGGCCTGGGCGCCGCGATCGCGACTTCGATCAGTGCGTACCAGGCTTCCCAAAGCTCTTCGTCGAGTTCTGGTGGGTTCAGCAGTGGCGGTGGTGGTTTCGGCGGCGGCGGGGGCAGCGGTGGCGGCTCCTGGTGAACGATCAATCGAGGAAAGAGGTATCAGATGAACGGAATCACTGCCATCGCGGTCCTGGCAGCGGTGCTGGTGGCGGTGGTCGCCTTCGGCATCACCGCGTTCAACCTGCTGCGCACGCTCGATGTGAAGGCGCAGGAGGCATTGGGCGGCATCGACGTCCAGCTGACCCGGCGTGCCGACCTGATTCCTAACCTGGTATCCACCGTCAAAGGCTATGCAACGCATGAGAAATCGGTGTTCGAAGAGGTCACCGCCGCTCGGGCGAAGGCGACACAGGCGGCGCAGTCGGGCACCGTCGAGGAGAAGGCGCAGGCCCAGGCCCAGCTGGACCGCGGGATCTTCCACGTGCTCGCCGTCGCCGAGAACTACCCCGAGCTGAAAGCCTCGGTCAACTTCCTGCAGCTGCAGGAACAGCTCACCGACACCGAGAACCAGCTGGCGTTCGCCCGCCAGTACTACAACGACGCAACCGCCACCCTCAACCAGCGGGTGGTCACGATCCCGTGGATGTTCTTCACCGGGATGGCCAAGGTGGCCGCGCGGCCGTTCTATCAGGCGACCGAAGGACAGCAGGCGCCGCCACCGGTGACGTTCTGAGTTCTACGCAGATCAGGTCTCGGTCAGCATGGCATCGAGCAACCGGTGCACGACGGTGCTCACCTCGGCACGGGTCCGGTCGGGGTCGTCCGCGGTGGCGATCACCATCGCGGCCTCATCGAGTGCGCCGATGAGAATGTGCGCCAGGGCGCGGACGGGCTGCTCGGCGAGTTGGCCGGCCTTCATCGCTTCGCTGAGCAGTTGCTCGGTCATACCCAGGCTGTAGCGCTGGGCCACATCGCGAAAGCCGTCCCACCCGAGGACGTTCGGCGCATCCAGCAGGATGAGCTGGCGTACCTCCGGATCCATGGCCACCACCAGCCAGCTCTCCGCAGCCGAGCGCAACGCGGCGGCGGGAGTGGTGGCCACGGAGCCGGCGACGGCCTCGGCGAGCCGCGCCATGACGTCGGCTTCCACGGCCTCCACGACCGCGCGGAACAGCGCTGCCTTGTCGGGGAACTGGTGATACATCGCGCCGCGGGTCACACCGGCGGCCTCGGCGATCTCTGGCGTACCGACCGCGGCGAAGCCGCGCGCACCCCACAGCGTGCGGGCGGCGCTGGTCAACGCGGCCCGCGTGGCGGCGGAACGCTCGGCCTGCGTTCGACGCTTGATTTCCGTACAGGCTGTCGGTAAGTTATCGGCAGGTTGCACGTAACTATGGTAGGAGCTTCCCATGCCGACCGTTGACATTGACGCCGGAACAATCCACTACGAGACTGCGGGCCCGCAGGACGGCCGCCCGGCGCTGTTCGTCCACGGCTATTCCATGGCCGCCTCGCTGTGGCGGCCACTGAGCGAACGCCTGGCGGCGCGAAACCTGCGCTGCATCGCCCCGACCTGGCCGCTGGGCGCCCACCCGACGCCGTTGCGGCCCGGAGCGGACCGGTCACTGCCGGGTATCGCGGCGATGGTGAACGCGTTCATGGCCGCACTCGGGCTCGACGACGTCGTGTTGGTCGGCAACGACACCGGGGGAGTGATCACCCAGCTGGTGGCGATAGACCACCCCGACCGGCTCGGTGCGCTGGTTCTCACCAGCTGCGACGCCTTCGAACATTTCCCGCCGCCGATCCTCAAACCGTTCATGCTGGCCGCCAAGACATCCCTCACCTTCCGTGCCGTGCTACAGCCGATGCGGCTGCGTACCTTCCGTAACCGTGGTTTCGGGGCGCTGTCCCACGGTGACATCGACGCTCTGGTGGCCCAGTGGGTGAAACCGGCGCTGCGTGATGCGGCCATCGCCGAGGACCTTCGCCGTCTCACCCAGTCACTGCACCAGCAGACCACCCTGGACGCCGGAGCCCGGCTGCGCGGGTTCACCAAGCCGGCACTGATCGCGTGGTCGGCCGATGACTTCTTCTTCCCCGTCGACGACGGAAAGCGCCTCGCCGATACGTTGCCCGACAGTCGTTTTGAACTCATCCACGGCGCCCGGACCTTCTCGATGCTCGATCAGCCGGACTGGCTAGGCAAGCTGGTGGCCGAATTCGCCGGCGCCACAACCGAGCACGGGGGCCGCGGTCGCCGGTAAGCCGTGTCGGTCAGACCAGCCACGCCGCGGTGTCGGGCGGCAGGACGCCGTCGGCCGCCGGCGCGCTGGCCAGGATGAGCTGCCCTTCCGGTCGCGCCACCGGCTCGTCGCCGGCGTTGAGTGCGCACACCAGCCCGCCGCACCGGAACATCACCACTCCGTCCGGGGCCGGCAGCCATTCGACGCGACTGTCGAAACCCACGTGCTCCCGGCGCAATTCGACTGCCCGCCGATACAGTGCCAAGGTCGAGCCGGTGTCACTGAGTTGACGTTCGACGGTCAGCGGCGCCCACTGCGGCGGCATCGGCAACCACGTCTCGGACCGTTCGGAGAATCCGAACGGCGGCGCGTCGCCTGACCACGGCAACGGCACCCGGCAGCCGTCGCGGCCGCGCTCGGTGTGGCCGGAGCGCTCCCACACCGGATCCTGCAGTGCCTCATCGGGCAGCTCAACGCCGGGCAGCCCCAGTTCCTGACCGTTGTAGACGAACACCGCGCCGGGAAGCGCGAGCAGCACCATCGCCATCGCCCGAGCCCGCGCCAGTCCGGTCGCCCCGCCGCCGTAGCGGGTGACCGATCGCTCGACGTCGTGATTCTCCAGCGCCCAGGTCGGGGTGGCTTTCACCGAGGCGACCGCGGCCAGGGAGTTCTCGATCGCGTCCCGTATTCCATCAGCGTCGAACTCGGACTGCAGCAACCGGAAGTTGAAGGCCAGGTGCAGCTCGTCGGGGCGCAGATATTCGGCGAACAGGGCGTTGTCGTGCACCCAGACCTCGCCGATGGACACCGCGTCGGGATAGTCGTCGAACACCGCGCGGATCGCACGGTGGATCCGATGGACGCCGGGCTGGTTGAACCGTGGATCGTCGTCGCGGTGGGCCAGCAGTTTCACGTCGGTGACCGGCATGTCGGGCAGGCCGGGGGCCTTGGCCATGCCGTGGGAGACATCGATGCGGAAGCCGTCGACGCCGCGGTCCAGCCAGAACCGCAGGGTCTCCTCGAAATCGCCCATGACCTCCGGGTTGTCCCAGTTCAGATCGGGTTGGGTGGTGTCGAACAGGTGCAGGTACCACTGGCCGGGGCCATCGGGTCCGCTGACCCGGGTCCACGCCGGGCCGCCGAACACCGACACCCAGTTGTTGGGCGGCAGCTGCCCGTTCGGGCCGCGGCCGTCACGGAAGATGTAGCGCGCCCGTGCCGGACTGCCCGGCGCGGACGCCAGCGCCTCGACGAACCACGGATGAGCCGAACTGGTGTGGTTGGGCACCAGGTCCATGGTCAGCCGGATGCCACGTTCGTGCGCGGCCGCCACCAAGCGTTCCAGCGTCGCCAGGTCGCCGAAGAGCGGATCGATGTCGCGCGGATCCGCCACGTCGTAGCCGTGGTCGGCCATGGGCGACACCGTCACCGGGTTGAGCCAGATGGCGTCGACGCCCAACGCGCGCAGATAGTCCAGGTGGGCGATCACCCCGTCCAGGTCGCCGACCCCGTCGCCGTTGCTGTCGGCGAAGGAGCGCGGGTAGGCCTGGTAGAACACGCTGTTGGCCCACCACGGGTTCTCGGCGCCCATCAGATCGGTGCGTTGACCAGGAACTCGGCCACCGAATGCAGGTAGTGCAGCAGTTCGGCACGATGTTCGTCGTCGAGGGTCTCGGTGTCGATCTCGTCGATCGCCGTGACCATGCAGCGCAGCCAGGCGTCGCGCTGTAGCGGGCCGATCCGGAACGGGATGTGCCGCATCCGTAGCCGCGGGTGGCCGCGGCGTTCGGTGTAGGTGCGCGGCCCGCCCCAGTACTGCTCGAGGAACATCCGCAACCGCTCCTCGGCGCCGTCCATGTCGTCGGCGGGGTACATCGGGTACAGGATCGGGTCCTCGGCGACCAGTTGATAAAACCGCGACACGATGGCGTGAAAGGTTTCCGCACCGCCGACGGCGTCATAAAACGAGGGCTCTTCTATCGGCTGCATCGCCACCATTGTGGGGCATCGAGGAATTGCCGCCGGACACACATCGAGAACACACAGCTAATAGGCGTGCGACCAGCGCCGAATCATGGTGAACTGTTCCGCGGAGGATTTATGGTGCAGCACAAAAGCGGCCGATGAAACGTCGGGGCCACCGCAGAACCGGTGCCCCCACGGCGAGCCTGTCCGGGCTTGCCGCCCCTCCATGCCTGCACTCGGTGGCCACGTCGGGTTCGGTGTCCGGTGCCGATGCCGCGAGCATCTGGACCCGCCGGCGGGTGTTGCTGCTGAACTCCACTTTCGAGCCGCTGACGGCGCTTCCGCTGCGGCGCGCCATCGTCATGCTGATCTGCGGCAAGGCCGATGTGGTGCACGACGACCCGGCCGGCCCGGTCATCCATTCGGCGACGCGGTCGGTGCCGGTGCCCTCGGTGATCCGGCTGCGGTCCTATGTCCGGGTGCCCTATCGTGCCCGGATCCCGTTGACCCGCGCCGCGCTGATGCACCGTGACCGGCACAGCTGCGCCTACTGCGGCGGCAAGGCCGACACCGTCGATCACGTGGTGCCACGCAGCCGCGGCGGCGACCACTCGTGGGAGAACTGTGTCGCCGCCTGTTCGACCTGCAATCACCGCAAGGCCGACCGGCTGCTCGCCGAACTCGGTTGGACGCTGCGGCTGGTGCCGACCTCGCCGAAGGGCCAGCACTGGCGGCTGCTGGCGGTGATCAACGACCTCGACCCGGTGTGGATGCGCTACCTCGGTGAAGGCGCCGCCTGAGCTGGGTTTGCCTGCACTACGTGGCGCTGGTACCAGCGACGCCCGTGCCAGCGCTGGTAATGCCACACCGCGGTGGGCATGGCCCCGCGCCGATGCAGCCAGAAACCGGCCGGGGGTTCTAGCCGGCACGGCTGCCGCTGCAGCGTGATCTCGCCGAGCACCACCCCTTCGCCTTCCTCGGCGCGCCGCTCCGCGACGATGGTGCCGTCCGCGGCGGCGATCAGGGTGGCCCCTTCGAAGTGCCCGCGGTACCGCAGGGGCAGCCACGGCATCGCGCAGTCCAGGACGCCGGCATGGGCGGCGTGCACCACCGGGGCGCCGATGTACTGGGCGAACGAGGCCGCCGCGTGTCGGGCGGTGGCGGTGTTGTTGCGTTCCAGGCGGTCGAACAGCAGATGCGGACGCCACCGCGGTATCGACCACCAGCCCGAGCCGGTCATCGCCAGGTCCACCCGGCCCCGCATCCGTCGCGCCGTCTGGGTGCGCATCAGTTCCCAGCACACCGCGGCGCCGACCGTGTGCTCGCCCGCCTCGAGCACGCCGTCGTCGTCGCCGCCGGTATAGAACGCGTTCTCCCACATGGTGGGCAGATCCTTGTCGTGTCGCCCCAGCACGTCGGAGGGGCCGGCCAGGATGTAGGCGTTGCGAACATCCCCGTCGGGATCGCGGCACAAGAAGGAGCCGCCGACCAACGCTCGATGCCGGTGTGCCAGTGCGGTCAGCAGCTCGGTTGCCGCACCGTCGGGGGGCAGGGCCGCGGTGGCCAACGAGGGCGCGAACCCGATGCCGGTGGTGAAGAACTCCGGCAGGGCGATGACTTCGGCGCCGGCGCGACCGGCTTCGTCGGCGAGGCGTTCGCAGGCGGCCAGGTTGGCCGGGATATCGCCGAGTATCGCCTCCAATTGGACAGCCGCTGCCAGAACCATCGTCATCGCCTTTCCGGTACTCACGCGCAGCCCTGCGCCTCCGGCAGCGTCTGCGATCGCCGTGGGTTCCATGGTAAGGGGCACGATCTGAGCTCGGTCAGCTTGTCCCAGACGAATGCGCAGCAGGCTGCGGACATCGGCTGCCGGAAAGGTTGCGCATGTTTAACCTGCTTGTGCGGCAACGATTCCCGTCCAATGGGCCATGCCGCCGGCGATCACGGCGTGCCGGCTGCCGCTTTCGGGGGGCATTGCCGAGCGCCTGGCCGGCTCCCGCGGCCGCCGGAGCAGCCCTGCTCACGCTGAGCGCCCGGGCGAAGGAATGGCGTCGCCGTTAGATACCCATCCGATGGGCGTAAGGCAAAGCGGTGGGATACGGTCTACGGCGTGAGCGTGTTGTCATTCCTCGGCTATTTCGTCGGCATTCCGGTTTTGCTGGTCTCGCTGCTGTCAGCGCGGATCTGGGCGCAAAAGGGGCCACGCGCGGCCGTCTATCAGATGTCCGACCGTTGGACGCATCCTCCGATCCTGTGGGCGGCGACCGATGAGGTCGTCGGTGGCGGACACGGTCACGGCAAGTCCGAGTTCAGTGTGGGGGGTGGAGCCAGTGGCAACTGGTGAGGTCGCGACGATCGATCAGGGAGATCTTCCGTACGGCTCGGCGATCACCTACAGCGGTCGCATATCCGGGGTCACCGAGCCCGGTGAGGCGTCGCTGCACTATCCGTTCCCGGTCAAAGAGCTGGTGGCGCTCGATGACGCCCTGACCTACGGGTCGCGGGCGTCCAAGGCCCGTTTCGCCGTCTACATCGGCGACCTGGGGTCCGACACCGCCAAGCGAGCCGGGGAGATCCTGGCGAAGGTCCCCACCCCTAACGACGCGGTGCTGGTCGCGGTCTCGCCGGACCAGCGGGCCATCGAGGTGGTCTACGGCGCCGGCGTCGGTGCCCGCATAGCCCCGGTGGCGGCATCCCAGGGTGTGGCCGCCGCCACGGCGGCGTTCACCGACGGCAAACTGATCGACGGCCTGGTCAGCGCGGTGCAGGTGCTCAGCGCCGGCATCACCCCGGCCTAGCCCCTGTCGAATCGGTCGCGAAGGTGGGCGGCTCAGCTCGCGCTGTCGCGGTCACGGCCTCCCCGGCGCACCGCCGCTGGTTGACCAACCTCGATCGGCGGGCGGTCGCCCCGCAGGCCGTGGCCGACATCGTCCGCCAGCGGTTCCTGACCCGCGACAGCTTTCGGGTCCTCGACGCGATGGAGCAGATCACCGATCCCGACGGTAAGAGCTTCTTCGTGATTCCCCGGGGGGCCGGCGGCAAGGAAGCGCGTCGCGCGACCCTGTTGACCTACATCATCAATGCCGGCACCGGCTACGCCCGCACCGGTAGCCGCAATGATTTTCCCGAGACGCCGTACGGCGCCGCCGAGGTCGCGCGGATCGTCGCACGCCAGCGCGCGAACCGCTGGAGCTATGAGGCGGTCCGGGGCATCAGCGGCACCGGCGGTTGCCTGGTCACCACCCCCCACGGCGTCCTGATGGGGCTGGGCGGCAACCGGTTTCACGCCCACCTCAGCCGTCGTACCGGCACCATGTGGGGCGACCTTTTCATGGTCAACGCCGATCGTGGCTGCGACCCGGCCCGGCGGTTGCGTGACATCGTCGAATGCGGACAGATCTCCAGCGATGGCCCCGGCCTGGACAGGCTGCTGCACCACGAGGAGATCCACGCCCAGCAGTGGGCCGCGCTCGGGCCGGTGCAGATGCCCGTGCGTTATCTCGCCGCGGAGGCACGAGCGCGGGCTCTCGGCGGCGTCAACAGTTTCGAGCGCGACGCCGGGTTATCCGACGGGGGATACCGGTGAGCCGATCCCGGTCCTGATGGGCGACCGTTGATCAGGCGGTGTCGAATGCCCGCGCCCGCAGGGATCGCTCCACTCCGGCCCGGCCCTCCAGCACCAACCGCCGCAGCGGTGGCGGTACCGCGGGATCGGCCAGGAACGCATCGGCGGCATCCAGTCCGGCCTGGCTGACGTCCCACCCCGGATACAGGCCCACCACCACGGTCTGCGCCACCTCGCTGGAGCGCCGTTCCCACACCCCGGGGATCGCCGCGAAATACTTCTCGGTGAACGGCTCCAACAAGTCGCCCTGACCGGGCTGCACGATCCCGGCGATGATCGCGCGGCCGGTGATGTTGGCCAGGGTGTCGTCCTCGATCACCTGCTGCCAAGCCGCTTCTTTGACCGCCGCCTGCGGGCGCGCCGCCGAGGCCTGGGCGCCTTGGCGTTTGCCTGCCGCGGTGGGATCGCGTCGAACTTCGGCGTCGATCGCGTCGGCGTCGAGCACACCACTGCGGGCCAGGGCCACCACGATCCGCCAGCGCAGATCGGTGTCGACTGCCAGCCCGGCCAGACCCTGATCCGCCGGGTCGGCATCCAGCAGCGCGGCCAGTACCTCGGTGTGCCGCTCGGACAGCACCGACGTGCACAGCGCGTTGATATAGGCCAGTTGGTGATCCGACCCGCCCTCGGCCGCGCGGGCCAATTCCAGCAGCCGGTCGGCGAACGCCGGCCAGCCCTGCTCGGCGGCCCAGCCGGGGTCGGCGTAGAACCCCAGCGCGGTCTGGGCCTGAAGCAGCAACCGCGAGGCGACCCCGACCTCGGTTTCGGCGCCGATACCGCGGTGGACCAGCGCCAGGAAGTCGCGGGCGCGCATCTCGGCCTCACGGGTCATCTCCCAGGCCGCCGACCACACCAGGGTGCGCGGCAAAGGCTCGGCGATGTCGGCGATCCGTTCCAGTGCGGTACCCAGCGACTCCGGGTCCAGTCGCAGCGCGCAGTAGGTCAGGTCGTCGTCATTGACCAGAATCAGCTTGCCGCGCGGAACGCCCACCAGGCCAGGCACTTCCGTGCTGGGCCCGTCGATGTCGAGCTCCTCGCGGTGTACCCGCATCAGCCGGCCCGAGCCGGAGGGGTCGTCGTCGTAGATGCCGATGGCCAACCGGTGTACCCGCGTCTCGCCGGCGCCGGGGGCAGCTCCGCTCTGGGCTACCGCGAATCGGGTGAACGCGCCGTCGTCGTCGACGTCGAAGTCGGCACGCAGGGTGTTCAGGCCGGTGGTCTTGAGCCACTGCCGGCCCCAGTCGGACAGGTCGCGACCGGAGGCCTTCTCCAGCGCGGCCAGCAGGTCGTCAAACGTCGCGTTGCCGAAGGCGTGCGCGGCGAAATAGTCACGGAGCCCGGCCAAAAACTGCTCCAGACCGACGTAGGCCACCAGCTGCTTGAGGACGGATGCGCCCTTGGCGTAGGTGATCCCGTCGAAGTTGACTTCGACCGCGGCCAGGTCGGGGATGTCGGCGGCGATCGGGTGTGTCGAGGGCAGCTGGTCTTGGCGGTAAGCCCAGGACTTCTCCGCATTGGCGAATGTCGTCCAGGCGCTGGTGTATTCGGTGGCCTCGCTTTGACACAGCACCGAGGCGAAGGTCGCGAACGACTCGTTGAGCCACAGGTCGTCCCACCAGCGCATGGTGACCAGGTCGCCGAACCACATGTGCGCCATCTCATGCAGTACGGTCTCGGCGCGTCGCTCATAAGACGCCCGGGTCACCTTGCTGCGAAAGACGTAGTCCTCCAAGAACGTCACCGCACCGGCGTTCTCCATCGCCCCGGCGTTGAACTCCGGCACGAACAGCTGGTCGTACTTGCCGAACGCATACGGTGTGCCGAAGTTGCGGTGGTAGAAGCCGAATCCCTGCTTGGTCTCGGTGAACAGCCGCTCGGCGTCCATGTGCGGCGCCAGCGAGGCCCGGCAGAACAGGCCCAGCGGAATCTCGCCGTGTTCGTCGCGGTAGACGTCGGTCCATTTCGCGTACGGTCCCGCGATCAACGCCACCAGGTAGGTACTCATCTTCGGGGTGCTCGCAAACGTGTGCACAGCGCCGTCGTCGGTATTTGTCACGCCCGCGGTCGCGCCGTTGGAGACGACCTCCCAGTGCTGCGGCGCGGTGACCGTGATATCGAAGGTGGCCTTGAGGTCGGGCTGGTCGAAACAGGCGAACATCCGTTTGGCGTCGGCGGTTTCGAACTGGGAGTACAGGTACACCTCGTCGTCGACCGGGTCGACGAAGCGGTGCAGGCCCTCGCCGGTGTTGGAGTAGTAGCAGTCGGCGTCGATCTCGACGACGTTGTGCTTGTCCAGTCCGGTCAGGGCGATCCCGACGGACTCGTCGTAGGCCGAGACGTCGAGCGCCCGGCCGTTGAGGGTGGCGCTGCGAACGGTCGCGGCGGCGATGTCGATGACAGTCTCGGCGCCGGGCAGGGCATTGAAGGTAACCGTCGTAGTGGAGCGGAAGGTGCGCTCGCCCGGTTTGCCGCTGCCGTCGGTCAGGTCCAGCGCGATCCGGTAGTTGTCGACAGTGACCAGAGCGGCGCGTTCAACGGCCTGGTCGCGGGTGAGGTTAGGAAGTGCCACGCCCGCCAACAGTAGCCGCCGGGCGGAGCGCGCGAGCGTTCTGCCGGGTTTAATGGTCGCCATGCTTGTTGCGGGTTCGGTCTTCGCCGCGCTGGCCGCGGCGGTGCACGTCTACATCTTCGTGCTGGAATCGTTGCGGTGGACATCACCGCGCACCCGAGCCGTGTTCGGCACCACGGCGCAGGAAGCCGAGACCTCCAAGATGCTCGCGTTCAACCAGGGTTTCTATAACCTGTTCCTGGCCGTGGTGACCGGAGTCGGGATCGGTGCGGTCGCATTGGGGCACAACGCTGTTGGGGGTGCATTGATGTTCGCCGCGCTCGGATCGATGCTGGCCGCCGCGCTGGTGCTGGTGACGTCGGCCTCCAACATGGCGCGAGCCGCCTGCGTCCAAGGTGTCTTTCCGGCGATCGCGGTGGTGCTGGTAGCGCTGGGCCTCTGAGGCGATCAGGCGAACCGCGAGATCCCGGCCATCTTCGGGAACACGGGCACGGCGGGCATAGTTGTGCACAACGAAGCTTCCGTCGTCGTTGGAGAGGATCGCCCATGGCCGCACAAAGATCACACGCCGAGTTCTGGTTTGACCCGCTGTGCCCGTGGTGCTGGATCACGTCGCGCTGGATCCTGGAGGTCGAGAAGGTCCGCGATATCGATGTGACCTTCCACGTGATGAGCCTCGCCGTGCTCAACGAGGGCCGCGACGACCTCTCCGAGGAGTACCGCGAGGGCTTGAAGCAGGCGATGGGCCCGGTGCGGGTGGCGATCGCCGCCGAACAGCAGCGGGGCAACGAGATCCTGCGCCCGTTGTACGCCGCGATGGGAACCCGGATCCACAACCAGAACAACAAGGACTTCGCCGATGTCATCGCCGGTGCGCTGGCCGAGGTGGGGCTGCCGGCCGAGCTGGCCGACGCGGCCACCACCGACGTCTACGACGACGCCCTGCGCAAAAGTCACCACGCCGGGATGGACGCCGTCGGCAAAGACGTCGGCACGCCGACCATCCACGTCAACGGGGTGGCCTTCTTCGGTCCGGTGCTGTCCCGCATCCCCCGCGGAGAGCAGGCCGGGCTGCTGTGGGACGCCTCGGTGACGTTCGCGTCTTACCCGCACTTCTTCGAGCTCAAGCGCGGCCGCACCGAGGGGCCCGAATTCGACTAGCCGGTCACGGTTTCCCGCGAGCGTGCGCAGTTGTACGCCAACGTGCGGCGTGTCGCGGACAGACGCGCACGCTCGCGGGGAGGGGAGCAGGGCACGCAGGGGAGGGGAGGATGCGGGTCTGAGAGAATGTCGGCCATGCGCGTCTACCTCGGCTGCGACCACGCCGGCTACGAGCTCAAAGAGCAGATCATCGAGCACCTGCGGCAGGCCGGCCACGAGCCGGTCGACTGCGGGGCCTACACCTACGACGCCGAGGACGACTACCCGGCGTTCTGCATCGCGGCGGCGTCGCGAACGGTGGCCGACCCGGACAGCCTGGGCATCGTGATCGGCGGATCGGGCAACGGCGAACAGATCGCCGCCAACAAGGTGCCCGGGGCGCGGTGCGCGTTGGCGTGGAGCACCGAGACCGCACAGTTGGCCCGTGAACACAACAACGCCCAGCTGATCGGCATCGGCGGCAGGATGCACACCGTCGCCGAGGCGCTCGCGATCGTCGACGCGTTCCTGAGCACGCCGTGGTCGCAGGCCGAACGCCACCAGCGCCGCATCGACATCCTGGCGGCCTACGAACGCACCCACGAGGCACCACCGGTACCCGGCGCTCCGGCCTGACCCCGACCGGACGGGCCTGACATGCCGGAAGGGCACATCCTGCACCGACTGGCGCGGTTGCATCAACGCCGCTTCGTCGGCGCTCCGGTGGCGGTGTCGAGTCCGCAGGGCCGGTTCGAGTCCGGCGCCGCCGCGGTGCACGGGCGACCGCTGACCCGCGCCGAGGCCTGGGGAAAGCATCTGTTCCACCATTACGCCGGCGGGGCGATCGTGCATGTTCACCTCGGCATCTACGGCCACTTCACCGAGTTCCAGCTGTCCGGCGGCGGTGGCGGCGTGCCGGAGCCGGTCGGCCAGGTTCGGATGCGCATGATCGGCGCCGAGTACGGCACTGATCTGCGCGGCCCGGCGGCCTGTGAAGTGGTCGATGAGGTGCAGGCCGCCGACGTGATCGCGCGACTCGGGCCGGATCCGCTGCGCGGCGATGCAGACCCGGCGCTAGCCTTCAAGCGAATCGCCAAGTCCCGCAGGACAATCGCTGCGCTGTTGATGGATCAGTCGGTGCTCGCCGGTGTCGGCAACGTCTATCGCAGCGAAGTGCTGTTCCGGCATCAGATCGACCCGTACCGGCCCGGAACCGACATGGGCGAAGCGGAACTGGCTGCGATCTGGGCGGATCTGGTCGCCCTGATGAAGGTCGGGCTGCGCCGGGGCAACATCGTCGTGGTGCGGCCGGAGGACGATCACGGCGCACCGGCGTATGCGCCCGGCAAACCGCGCACCTACGTCTACCGCCGCGCCGGGGATCCGTGCCGGCTGTGCGCAACCACGGTGCGCACCGCGGAATTGGAGGGCCGCAACGTGTTCTGGTGCCCGTCGTGTCAGGGCGGCACGGTAGGGCCACGCGCTCAGTCGTCGTAGATCGTTTCCCGCCGGGGCCGGATCGGCACACCGAGCGCCCGGTAGATCTCGTTGGACAGCACCACGCTGCGCGGGTCGGCGTTGGCCTGGGTGTGGTCGAACCGATTCATCACATAGCCGTAGCCGATCCGGTGCTCCAGATCGACGAACGCGAAAGAACCGCCCAACCCGCCGTGACCGAAGATCCGCCGGTTGGGTCCGTTGACCCCCTGGGCGTTGAGCATGTAGCCCAGGCCCCAGCCGTGCTCGGCGACCCGCGGCCCGAGCACCAGGTCGGTTTCGGTGCCGCCCTGCAACACCCGGAGGCGGTCCATTGCGGGACGACTGAGCAGCTTCTCCTGCACCAGCGCGTTGTAGAACGTGGCCATGCCCAGCGCCGAGACCTGGGCGTTGGTGCCGGGGAACTCCAGTTGCCGCCACAGGGTCAGGTCGTTGGTGGCGATCTCGTCGTCGGGGGCGAACCCCATCGCGACCGCCAGCCCCGCCTTGGGATGGTCGGCCAACGAGGTCGGACGTTTCGGGGCGCCGGCCGAGGCCAGCATCTCCCGGATCGTCGGCTTGCCCACCGGGTCGGCGCAGCGGTAGGGCTGCTGATCGGCCGGCACGCCGATGTGCACCTCGGCCGCCAGCGGGCCGGCGACTTCACGTTGCAGATACTGGCCCACGGTCATACCGGTCACCCGCCGGACGATCTCGCCGATGATGAAGCCGTAGGTCGTCATGTGGTAGCCCTGGGCGGTGCCCGGCCGCCACCACGGTTCGGCGGCGGCCAGCCTTTCGCAGACCAGGTCCCAGTCGGTGACGTCGCGCCAGTGCATCGGCTCGCGCGGCCCGATCGCCCCGGAGCGATGTGCCAGGACCATGGCCAGCGAGATGTCCTGCTTGCCGGCCCGGCCGAACTCCGGCCAGTAGTGGGCCACCGGGGCGCGCAGATCCAGTTCGCCGGCTTCGGCGAGCCGGTGGACGCAGGTGCTGGTCAGCCCCTTGGTGCCGGACAGCACGGTGCCCAGCGTGTCTTCCTGCCAGGGCTGCCGGCCCTCGACATCGACCGACCCGGCCCACAGGTTGACGACGAGTTCCCCGTCCACGTATGCCGCGACGGCGGCTCCGAGTTCCTCGCGCAGCGTGAAATTGCGTTCGAACTCATACCGCACCCGTTCGAAGCGCGGTGAGCACGACCCATGAATCTGGACGTGCTGTGTGCCGCCCATTGGCGTGCCTTCCTGCCAGGGCAAATCCCCGTTTCGAGCGGGCGACGGGAATCGAACCCGCGTAGCTAGTTTGGAAGACTAGGGCTCTACCATTGAGCTACGCCCGCAATATCCAGGGCAGACTGTACCGGCGTAGTCGGCCTCAAATCCAATTGGCACTCCCATTGCGGCCGTGCCGTGCGGGCGGCTGTCTCGCCATAGCTGCCGGGCCGTAGGATCGCCTGGTCAGTGCGGGGTGTAGCGCAGCTTGGTAGCGCATCCGCTTTGGGAGCGGAAGGCCGCAGGTTCAAATCCTGTCACCCCGACCAGCAGCGCGCGCCGCACCGGCACGACTGACCGTCAACGATATCGAGGAGTACGCCCGTGAAGAGCACCGTCGAGCAGCTGACCCCCACCCGGGTTCGCATCAACGTGGAGGTGCCGTTCACCGAGTTGCAGCCGGACTTCGACCGGACCTACAAGCAGCTGGCGCAGCAGGTGCGGATGCCGGGGTTCCGGCCGGGCAAGGCTCCGGCCAAGCTCATCGAGGCCCGCTTCGGCCGCGCCGCGGTGTTGCAGCAGGTGGTCAACGAGGCGCTGCCCAGCCGGTACAGCGAGGCGGTGACCAGCTCGGACCTCAAGCCGCTCGGCCAGCCCAACATCGAGGTCACCCAGCTCGACGACGGCGACCAGATCGCCTTCACCGCCGAGGTCGACGTGCGCCCGGAGATCACGCTGCCCGACCTGGAGCAGCTCAAGATCAGCGTGGACCCGATCGAGGTCGGTGACGACGAGGTCGACGCCCAGCTGCAGGCGCTGCGCGCCCGGTTCGGAACCCTGACCGGGGTCGACCGCCCGGCCGTCAACGGCGACTTCGTTTCGATCGATCTGGATGCCACCATCGACGGCGAACCGGTTGAGGGGGCCGCCACCGAGGGCCTGTCGCACGAGGTGGGATCGGGTCAGCTCATCGAAGGCCTGGACGACGCCATCGTGGGGCTGTCGGCCGGTGAGAGCAAGTCGTTCACCACCACCCTGGTCGCCGGCCCACAGGCCGGTAAAGAGGCCGAGGTGACCGTGACCGTTCAGTCGGTCAAGGAACGCGAACTGCCCGAGGCCGACGACGAGTTCGCGCAATTGGCCAGCGAATTCGACACCATCGCCGAACTGCGGGAGAACCTCGCCGAGCAGGTCGCCCGGACCAAGCGCATCCAGCAGGCCGAGAAGGTCCGGGAGGCGACTCTGGAGGCGCTGGTGGAGCAGGTCGAGATGCCGCTGCCCGAGGCCGTGGTGCAGGCACACGTCGACAATGCGCTGCACAACGCCCTGCACGGTCTCGACCACGACGAGAACAAGTTCGCCGAGGCGCTGCAGGAGCAGGGCTCCTCGCGGGCCGAGTTCGACGCCGAGACCCGCAGCGAGGCCGAGAAGTCGGTCAAGACGCAGCTGTTGCTCGACGCGCTGGGTGACAAGCTCGAGATCCAGGTGGGCCAGAACGACCTCACCCAGCACCTGGTGCTGATGTCGCGTCAGTACGGTGTCGCGCCGCAGCAGCTGATGCAGTTCCTGCAGCAGAACAACCAGTTGCCCGCGGTCTTCGCCGACGTGCGTCGGGGCATGGCGCTGGCTGCGGCGGTGCGTGCCGCCTCGGTCAGCGACACCGACGGCAACGAAATCGACACCGCCGAGTTTTTCGGGAGCAACGCGGCCGCCGAGGAGTCCGCCGAGGCGGTCGTCGACGCCGCTGAGGACGCTCCCGACACCGAGGCGACACCCGACGAGTGACGCTGTGAGCGAACGAGGGCGGTTCGGGCCGTCCTCGGAGCCGCGGTTTGGTTAGGGTCATAAACAGGTCTCGGCATCTGAATCTCGAGAAAGCAGGTATCCCACTGTGAGCCAGCCCGGTCTGAATCTCGTCGACTCGGTATACGAGCGGCTGCTGCGAGAACGCATCATCTTCCTGGGGTCGCAGGTGGATGACGACATCGCCAACCGGTTGTGCGCCCAGATCCTGCTGCTGGCAGCCGAGGACCCCACCAAAGACATCTCGCTGTACATCAACTCCCCGGGCGGTTCGATCAGCGCCGGGATGGCGATCTACGACACCATGGTGCTGGCGCCGTGTGACGTCGCCACCTACGCGATGGGCATGGCCGCCTCGATGGGTGAGTTCCTGCTCGCCGCGGGCACCAAGGGCAAGCGCTACGCGCTGCCGCACGCCCGGATCCTGATGCACCAGCCGCTGGGCGGGGTGACCGGCAGCGCCGCCGACATCGCGATCCAGGCCGAACAGTTCGCGGTCATCAAGAAGGAGATGTTCCGGCTCAACGCCGAGTTCACCGGTCAGCCGATCGAGCGGATCGAGGCCGACTCCGACCGCGACCGTTGGTTCACCGCACAGGAAGCCCTGGAATACGGCTTCGTCGACCACATCATCACCCGCGCCCACACCAACGGAGCCGCAAAATGAACCCTGAAACCTTGCGAGCAATCCAGCCGCAGGCGCGCTACATCCTGCCGTCGTTCGTCGAGCACTCCAGCTGGGGCGTCAAGGAGTCCAACCCCTACAACAAGCTGTTCGAGGAGCGCATCATCTTCCTCGGCGTGCAGGTCGACGACGCGTCGGCCAACGACATCATGGCCCAGCTGCTGGTGCTCGAGTCGCTGGATCCGGACCGCGACATCACCATGTACATCAACTCCCCGGGTGGGTCCTTCACCTCGCTGATGGCGATCTACGACACCATGCAGTACGTGCGTGCCGACATCCAGACCGTGTGCCTGGGGCAGGCCGCGTCGGCCGCCGCGGTGCTGCTGGCCGCGGGCACGCCGGGCAAGCGGATGGCGCTGCCCAACGCCCGGGTGCTGATCCACCAGCCTTCGCTGTCCGGGGTGATCCAGGGGCAGTTCTCCGACCTGGAGATCCAGGCCGCCGAGATCGAGCGGATGCGGACCCTGATGGAGTCCACCCTGGCCCGCCACACCGGCAAGGACGCCGACGTGATCCGCAAGGACACCGACCGCGACAAGATCCTCACCGCGGCCGAGGCCAAGGAGTACGGGATCATCGACACCGTGCTGGAGTACCGCAAGCTGTCGGCCCAGACCGCCTAGTTTTCTCCGCACCGAGCGTGCACTCAGCGCGAATTGCCGGCTGGGTTTTCGCGCTGAGTGCACGTTCGGCGTTTTAACCGGGAGACTGCGGCGGCCAGCTCGCTGATATCGGGCGGGCCGACCCGGCAGCAACCGCCCACGATGCGTGCGCCCGCGCCAACCCACTGCGGCACCAGCGCGGGGGAGAAGCGCGCCGGCCCGTTCCACCCTCCAGCGCTCCAGTGCTCGCCGCTGTTGGGGTAGGCGACCACCGGCTTGCCGGTGACCTCGGCGGCAATTTCGATCGCCGGTAGAACGTCGTCCGGCGCACAGCAGTTCACTCCCACAGCGACGATCTGCGGCACCCCGGCGGCCACCGCGAAGGCCTCGGCGAGTGGCTGCCCGGCGCGGGTCGCCGTGCCGTCAATCGTGTAGCTGAGCCACGCCGGCACATTCGCCTCCTGGACCAGGCCCACCAGCGCCGCCGCCTCGTCGAGGTCCGGCACGGTCTCCAGCGTGAGCAGGTCGGCGCCGGCACCGGCCAGAACCTCCAGCCGCGGTCGGTGCCAAGACGACAACTGTGCAATCGAAAGGCCGTACCGGCCAACGTATTCTGAGCCGTCAGCACGCGCAGTGCCGTACGGTCCGACCGACGCCGCCACCCAGCGGGACGGCGCGTCGCCACAAGCCTGGCGCGCCAGGCTCACGCTGCGGCGCAACAGCCCGTCGGCCGCGCGTCGGTCGATTCCGCGGGCGGCGAACCCGTCGAAGCTCGCCTGATAGCTGGCGGTGGTCGCGATCTGGGCGCCCGCGGCGAAGAAAGCGGCGTGAACGGCCGCAATCTCTTCGGGGTGCTCGACGAGCAGCCGGGCCGACCACAGCGGATCGGACAAGTCGGCGCCGCGGGCTTCCAGTTCGGTGGCCAGCCCGCCATCGGCTACGAGCACGGTATCGTCGGGCACGGCGAACCCCACGTTCGCCACTGTAGGGCTGCTGGGCTCCGGCCGTCTCACGGCCGGGTAACGCCGACGACACGCTCACGCCACGCCAGCGCGTCACACGCGGGGTATAGCGACACGGGCGATATCTTCTTGGGGCAGACATACAGGCCCAGAAACGAATACCAACGACGCGATTCGGCCTTATCGGTCGCCTCGCACCGGAATGAGCGGGTAGCGTCGGGGCAGACACCGATACCCCGACGATGAACGGCGAACAGGAAGTAGGTCCTAACGCACCATGGCGCGCATCGGAGACGGCGGTGACTTGCTGAAATGTTCGTTCTGCGGGAAGAGCCAGAAGCAGGTCAAGAAGCTCATCGCGGGTCCCGGCGTCTACATCTGCGATGAGTGCATCGACCTGTGCAACGAGATCATCGAAGAGGAACTGGCCGACGCCGACGACGTCAAGCTCGACGAGCTGCCCAAGCCCGCTGAGATCCGGGACTTCCTCGAGGGCTACGTCATCGGGCAGGACACGGCCAAGCGCACGCTGGCGGTGGCCGTCTACAACCACTACAAGCGCATCCAGGCCGGCGAGAAGAGCCGCGATTCCCGCTCCGGTGAGCCGGTAGAGCTCACCAAGTCCAACATCTTGATGCTCGGCCCCACCGGCTGCGGCAAGACCTATCTGGCCCAGACGCTGGCCAAGATGCTCAACGTGCCGTTCGCGATCGCCGACGCCACCGCGCTGACCGAGGCGGGCTACGTCGGCGAGGACGTGGAGAACATTCTGCTCAAGCTGATTCAGGCCGCCGACTATGACGTCAAGCGGGCCGAGACCGGGATCGTCTACATCGACGAGGTCGACAAGATCGCCCGCAAGAGCGAGAACCCGTCGATCACCCGCGACGTCTCCGGCGAGGGCGTGCAGCAGGCGCTGCTGAAGATCCTGGAGGGCACCCAGGCCTCGGTTCCGCCGCAGGGCGGGCGCAAACATCCGCACCAGGAGTTCATCCAGATCGACACCACCAACGTGTTGTTCATCGTGGCCGGGGCATTCGCCGGACTGGAGAAGATCGTCTCCGACCGGGTCGGCAAGCGCGGCTTGGGTTTTGGTGCCGAGGTCCGGTCCAAGGCGGAGGTCGACACCGTCGATCACTTCGCCGAGGTGATGCCCGAAGACCTGATCAAGTTCGGATTGATCCCGGAGTTCATCGGCCGGTTGCCGGTGGTGGCCTCGGTGACCAACCTGGACATGGAGTCGTTGGTCAAGATCCTCTCGGAGCCTAAGAACGCTCTGGTCAAGCAGTACACCCGGCTGTTCGAGATGGACGGGGTGGAACTGGAGTTCACCCAGGACGCGCTGGAGGCGATCGCCGATCAGGCCATCCACCGTGGCACCGGGGCCCGTGGCCTGCGGGCGATCATGGAAGAAGTGTTGCTGCCGGTGATGTACGACATCCCCAGCCGCAACGACGTCGCCAAGGTCGTGGTGACCAAGGAAACGGTGCAGGACAACGTGTTGCCGACCATCGTGCCGCGCAAGACCTCGCGCGCCGAGCGGCGCGACAAGAGCGCCTGATCCCCGGGGCGCCCTGCCACGCCACCGAGGGTTACTCACCGGTAGCGAAACTTTCTTAATGTTGCGCGGCCGGCAAACGTGACCAAAACCACATTTCGGTAGCATGTGGTCCGAGAACCCCGCCGTGACGTCGGGGTTTGACAATAAGTCGGTGGGGTTTCGAGACGGTGTGGCGTCGAATCGTCTCTAAGAACGGTGCAATAATCGGTACCGGCAGTGACAGAAAAAAGTATGGGTGTCGCCAGTCGCGCTGTGCGGGCCCGGGCAGACAGTGATGGAAGGCGGGGGCCGTGGGTCCGAGCGGTAACGGAGCCGGGTCGGCGCCCGGGCGCCAAAAACTCGAGAAAGTCGTGATCCGTTTCGCCGGGGACTCCGGTGACGGCATGCAGCTCACCGGTGATCGCTTCACCTCCGAGGCAGCGCTGTTCGGCAATGACCTGGCCACCCAGCCGAACTACCCCGCCGAGATCCGCGCCCCCCAGGGCACCCTGCCGGGCGTGTCGTCGTTCCAGATCCAGATCGCCGACTTCGACATCCTGACCGCCGGCGACCGCCCCGACGTGCTGGTGGCGATGAACCCCGCGGCCCTGAAGGCCAACATCGGCGACCTGCCCCGCGGCGGGATGGTGATCGTCAACTCCGACGAGTTCACCAAGCGCAACCTGGCCAAGATCGGTTACGAGGCCAGCCCTCTGGAGACCAACGAGCTCTCCGACTACGTGGTGGTCCCGGTCGCGATGACCTCCCTGACGCTGGGCGCGGTCGAGGCGATCGGCGCAACCAAGAAGGACGGGGCCCGCGCCAAGAACATGTTCGCCCTCGGCCTGCTGTCCTGGATGTACGGCCGGGAGCTGGAGCACAGCGAGAGCTTCATCCGGGAGAAGTTCGCCAAGAAGCCCGACGTCGCCGACGCCAACGTGCTGGCGCTCAAGGCGGGCTGGAACTACGGCGAGACCACCGAGGCATTCGGCACCACCTACGAGATCTCGCCAGCCAAGCTGCCGCCGGGTGAGTACCGCCAGATCTCGGGCAACACCGCACTGGCCTACGGTGTCATCGCCGCCGGCCAGTTGGCCGACACCCAGGTGGTGCTGGGCACCTACCCGATCACCCCGGCCTCGGACATCCTGCACGAGCTGTCCAAGTACAAGAACTTCAACGTGCTGACCTTCCAGGCCGAGGACGAGATCGCCGGTATCGGCGCGGCGATCGGCGCCTCCTACGGCGGGGCGCTGGGCGTCACCAGCACCTCCGGCCCCGGCCTGGCGCTCAAGGCCGAAGCGCTGGGTCTGGCCGTGATGACCGAGCTGCCGCTGCTGTTGATCGACGTCCAGCGCGGCGGCCCGTCGACCGGTCTGCCGACCAAGACCGAGCAGGCGGACCTGCTGCAGGCGCTCTACGGCCGCAACGGCGAGTCGCCGGTCGCGGTGCTGGCGCCGTGCACGCCGTCGGACTGCTTCGACGCCGCCATCGAGGCCGTGCGGATCGCCTTGGCCTACCGCACTCCGGTGGTGCTGCTGTCCGACGGTGCGATCGCCAACGGCTCCGAGCCGTGGCGCATCCCCGACGTCAGCGCGATGGAGCCCATCGAGCGCAACGTGGCCAAGGCCGGCGAGCCCTTCCAGCCGTACGCGCGTGACCCCGAGACCCTGGCCCGCCAGTTCGCCATCCCGGGCACCCCGGGTCTGGAGCACCGGATCGGTGGGCTGGAGAAGGCCAACGGATCTGGGGAGATCTCCTACGAGCCGGCCAACCACGATCTGATGGTGCGGCTGCGTCAGGCCAAGATCGACGGCATCAAGATCCCCGACCTGGTCGTCGACGACCCGAGCGGTGACGCAGAGTTGCTGCTGCTGGGCTGGGGCAGCTCCTACGGCCCGATCGCCGAGGCGTGCCGGCGGGTCCGGCGCGGCGGCGTCAAGGTGGCGCAGGCGCACCTGCGCTACCTCAACCCGCTGCCGGCCAACCTGGGCGAGGTGCTGCGGCGCTACCCGAAGGTGGTGCTGCCCGAGATGAACATGGGCCAGTTGGCGCTGCTGCTGCGCGGCCGCTACCTCGTCGACATCCAGTCGGTGACCAAGGTGGCCGGAAAGGCGTTCCTCGCCGACGAGGTGGAGGGGATCATCGACGACGCGCTGGCGGGGACGCTGGCCGCGCGCGAGAACGAGAAGGCGTCGCTGGCCAAGGCCGCGGCGGTCACCATTGCGGGTACAGCAGGAGCGAACTCATGACCGCAGATCTGACGACCGAGTCTCTGGTCGGTACCGAGCTGGGGCTGACCGCCCTGAGCGGAGTGCCCACCACCGACGAGCCGCAGAAGTCCAAGGACTTCACCTCCGACCAGGAGGTGCGCTGGTGCCCCGGGTGTGGTGACTACGCCATCCTCAACACGATGCGCAACTTTCTGCCCGAGCTGGGGGTGCGGCGCGAGAACGTGGTGTTCGTCAGCGGTATCGGCTGCTCCAGCCGCTTCCCGTACTACATGAACACCTACGGGGTGCACTCGATCCACGGCCGCGGCCCGACGTTCGCCACCGGGCTTGCGACCGCCCGCGAGGACCTGTCGGTGTTCCTCATCACCGGTGACGGTGACGCCCTGTCGATCGGCGGCAACCACCTGATCCACACCCTGCGCCGCAACGTCAACCTCACCATCTTGTTGTTCAACAATCGGATCTACGGTCTGACCAAGGGCCAGTACTCGCCGACGTCGGAGACCGGCAAGATCACCAAGTCGACCCCGTACGGTTCGCTGGACAACCCGTTCAACCCCGTCTCGCTGGCGATCGGCGCCGAGGCCACGTTCGTCGGGCGCGCCCTGGACTCCGACCGCAAGGGCCTCACCGAGGTGCTGCGCGGGGCGATGGAGCACCGCGGGTCGGCGCTGGTGGAGATCCTGCAGGACTGCCCGGTCTTCAACGACGGCTCCTTCGATCTGCTGCGCAAGGAAGGTGCCGAGAACCGCATCATCAACCTCCGGCAGGGCGAGCGGATCGTCTTCGGCGCCGAGGGCGAGTACTGCGTGATCAAGACCGGCTACGGGCTGGAGGTCGCCAAGACCGCCAACGTATCGGCCGACCAGATCGTCGTGCACGACGCCACCCTGGCCGATTCCTCTTACGCGTTCGCGCTGTCGCGGCTCTCCGAGCAGGACCTGTCGCACTTCCCGATGGGGATCTTCCGCAAGGTCACCAAGCCGACCTACGACGACCTGGCTCGCGCGCAGGTCGCCGAAGCCCGGCAGGCAAGCGCGCACGACACGGCCGCCCTCCAGGCGCTGCTGCGTGGCCGCGACACCTGGACCGTGGATTAAGGCGAGCCTGACGTCATGACCGGCCGGCTGGCCGGGGTCGTATTGGCCGGCGGCGCATCGCGCCGGATGGGCCGGGACAAGGCGACGCTGACCGTGCCCGGGCGATTCGAGGGCCGGACCCTGGTGGAGCACGTGGTGTCGGTCGTCTCCCAGCGTTGCGATCCGGTCTTCGTGGTGGCCGCCCAGGAGCAGGCGCTGCCCGCTTTTTCCGCGCTCGTGCTTCGTGACGAAGCACCCGGAATGGGCCCGCTGCCGGCCGTGGGGCTCGGGCTGCGTGCCGCGGCGCGCGCCGGTGCGGAACGCGCCTTCGTCTGCGCGGTCGACATGCCGTTTCTGACCCCCGAGTTGATCGGCCGGCTGGCGGACTCCACTCCGGAGGCGGGCGCCGCCGTGGCCGACATCGTGCTGCCGAGAGCAGAGCGGGATCACTATCTGGCCGGGGTCTACCGCACGGCGCTGGCCGACACCGTCGACGCGATCGTCGCTGCCGGGGAACGGCGGGTGGGTGCGCTGGTCGACATGGTCGACGTCCAACGGATCGTGGTGGCCGATGCGTCCCCGCTGGCCAACCTCAACTCACCCGACGACCTGGCCGGGCTGGCCTGAGCACACCGCCGAAGCGCCGCATTCTGACCTTGCAACAGCAAATACTGCTCGACGACTTCCAGAATGGATTCTGCGGTGCCATTTGAGGCGTAACCAACCCTTTTTGTTATCTCGGTGAAATACGAACATTATTGTGATCGTGCCGGCGGCTCACGGCGCTGTACGCCGACGGGCGGCTGCGCAGCGAAAGTCCTTGTGGCCGAAGGCTGTTCATCTTTCAAGAGTCAGGTAGCGGCCGGCGCCGTAGATCGGCGGTAAATGGTTGCTCCAAGGTCCCGGTGAATTTGTGCCTACCGGGCGGAGAAATCTGCACCGCGTGGCGAATTATCGAACCCCACGACCCTCATGGCGCCTACCGTTTCGGTGCGGTGCTGCCGGCCGGCGACCGCACGGCAGAAACGCCCGTGACCAGCAATTTATGGGACAGATGATGCGCATGGGGCGGGTTTGGCGCGTCGAACCAGCCACGTGACGGCCCGCTCCGGGCACGGAACCGCCCGTTTCGGCGTGGCTCAGCCCACAAAATAGCCGTGATCTGACTCACGAATATTCGCCGCCGGATTAACGGGTTGCGGCGCGAAAAATTATTGTTGACCTGCTGTGACCATTCGATCCACAGCTGTGATGGTTTCGTGATCTGCCCGAAATGCCACGTTTAGCGGTTGGACTTGTCGCCTCAACGTTTCGTAAGTTTCCCCTCGCCCGAATAGCGGGCAAACAAATTGAATCCACGGAACCGCGTGTGAGCGGGGCCGCGGGCGGCCCCAATGAATGCTTCCGCGGTGCCGGGTGTCATCCCGGCGGGCAGACCCTGCCCCCGCTGTCGTGCCTGACCGAGATGGCACGTCTCGAAGACCACCACTCCCCGCCTGCAGAGCCAGGCATGCCAACCCACTTGTACTTCGGCGCGCGCACTGCGAAAGGAACGATGTTGAAGAACGTCCGGAAGCCCCTCACCCTGGCCGCGATCGCCGGCGCCCTGGTCACCGGAGCGGTTGCCCTGTCCGAGGCCACCGCCAAGGCGGACAGCGTCAACTGGGACGCCATCGCAGCCTGCGAGTCCGGCGGTAACTGGTCGATCAACACCGGAAACGGCTACTACGGCGGCCTGCAGTTCAACGCGGGCACCTGGCGTGCCAACGGCGGCAGCGGTCTGCCGCACAACGCCAGCCGCGCCGAGCAGATCCGGGTGGCCGAGAACGTCCTGCGCACCCAGGGCATCGGCGCGTGGCCGGTGTGCGGCCGTCGCGGCTGAACATCTGCACAGTGCTGTCGACGGCGCCGGGGGGTAGCACCCCCGGCGCCGTCGCCGTAGGAACCGGCTACGGGCGGCGAGTAACGTCGCTTCCGTGCCAGACACGCCGCGCGAGCTCGACATCGTTCTCTACGGAGCAACCGGTTTTGCCGGGAAGCTGACCGCCGAATACCTGTCCCGCGCCGGTGCCGCTGCCCGAATCGGGTTGGCGGGGCGTTCCGAGGAACGGTTGCGCGCGGTTCGCGACGAGCTCGGTGCGGCGGCGCAGGACTGGCCGATCGTGGTCGCCGACGCCGAAGACCCCGCGACGCTGGAGGCGATGGCGGCGCGCACCCGGGTGGTGATCACCACCGTGGGCCCCTACACCCGCTACGGAATGCCGCTGGTTGGGGCATGCGCGGCCGCGGGCACCGACTACGTCGACCTGACCGGCGAGGCGACGTTCGTGCGGGAGAGCATCGACCTCTACCACAAGCAGGCCGCCGACAACCGCGCCCGCATCGTGCACGCCTGCGGCTTCGACGCCATTCCGTCGGATATGAGCGTCTACGCGCTTTACCGGACGGCCCGAGACGAGGGCACCGGGGATCTGCTCGGCACCGACCTCGTCGTGCGGGGCTTCTCCGGTGGGGTGTCCGGCGGCACCCTCGCCTCGATGGTCGAGGTACTGAGCGCCGTCTCCAGCGACCCGGAGGCCCGGCGCCAGCTCTTCGACACCCATACGCTCAGCGTCGACCGGTCCGCGGAACCCCGGCTAGGCCCCGAACCCGACCTGACCTGGCGCCGGGGCCGTGACATCGCGCCGGAACTGGACGGTATCTGGACCGCCGGCTTCGCCATGGCGCCCTACAACACCCGCATCGTCCGGCGTAGCAACGGGCTGCTGGACTGGGCCTACGGACGCCGCTTCCGCTACGCCGAACACATGAGCGTCGGTTCGTCGGTCGCGGCACCCGCGCTGTCGGTGATCGCGACCGCGCTGGGCAAGCTGACCTTCGGAGTCGGCGGCCACCTCTTCCGGCTGCTGCCGGCCGCGCTGCTCGAGCGGGTGTTGCCCAAGCCGGGAACCGGCCCCAGCCGGAGCACGCGCGAAAACGGCTACTACCGCCTGGAGACCTACGCCACCACCAGCACCGGAGCGCGCTACCGGGCGGTGATCGCACAGCAGGGCGACCCCGGCTACCAGGCCACCGCGGTGCTGCTGGCCGAGAGCGCGCTGGCGCTCGCGCTGGATCGCGACTCCTTGCCCGACCGGTACGGAGTGCTGACCCCGGCGGCCGCGATGGGCGATGCGCTGCTGACCAGACTGCCCGCGGCGGGGGTGACGTTGGAGGTGTCCCGGCTGAGCTGACCGGGCCGGAAACGACCGGTGCTGGTGGCTGCACTTTGGGCTAGTGTCATTTTCGACCGTTGTCCCTGCAGCACCCGAGCAACGAAGGTGGACGAACTCATGGCCGGCCTCGACGATCTCTTCGCGCAGATTCCCATCCAGGACATCGCCAACCAACTCGGTGCCGACTCGGGCGAAGTGGACAGCACCATCCGCACGCTGGTTCCCGTGCTGGTCAGCGGGCTCAGCCACAACGCTCAGGATCCGGGCCAGGCCGACAACATCGCCAGCAGGGCCAACACCTTCGCGGCCCAGGGGCTGCTGGACAATGCGCTCGGCGCCAACCAGGCCGAGGGTCAACAGCTGATCTCGACCATCTTCGGCGGCAACGACACCAGCCAGGTCGCCTCGGCGCTGTCGGGCGCCGGCGCCGGCAACAACGACCTGCTGCAGCGGCTGCTCCCGATCCTCGCGCCGATCGTGCTCGCCTACATCGGCAAGCAACTGAGCGGCCAGAAGGCCGAGCCGGCCCAGCAGCAGACCTCTGGCGGCGGCCTCGGGGACGTCCTCGGCGGCATCCTGGGCGGCATGGCCTCCGGTGGCGGTGCTAAGAACCAGTCGATGGGCAGCATCCTGGGCAACATGATCGGCGGCAAGACCGGCGGCGCCATCGGCGACATCCTCGGTGGCCTGCTCGGCGGCAAGAAGTAGCCGCGCAACGACCGGCGAGACCACACGAGAAAACCCCTGAATCCGGCTGGATTCGGGGGTCTTTTCTCGGGGGGCTGCCGCCCTCGGCGGGATCGCTCGACTGTCGTTCCTAGAATTGAGCGGTGACCGCCACCCCCAACGCCGCCAACGCCGAACACCTGCCCAAATCCTGGGAGCCGGGTGCGGTCGAGGACGCGATCTACCAGCGCTGGGTTGATGCCGGCTACTTCACCGCCGATCCGGCCAGCACCAAGCCGGGGTATTCGATCGTGCTTCCCCCGCCGAATGTCACCGGCAACCTGCACATGGGGCACGCACTCGACCACACCCTGATGGACGCGTTGACCCGCCGCAAGCGGATGCAGGGCTTCGAGGTGCTGTGGCTGCCCGGCATGGACCACGCCGGTATCGCGACCCAGAGCGTCGTCGAGCGCCAGCTCGCCGTCGACGGCAAGACCAAGGAAGACTTCGGTCGTGAGCTGTTCATCGAGAAGGTGTGGGATTGGAAACGCCAGTCCGGCGGCACCATCGGTGCGCAGATGCGCCGGATCGGAGACGGCGTGGACTGGAGCCGGGAACGGTTCACCATGGACGAGCACCTGTCGCGTGCGGTCCGCACCATCTTCAAGCGGCTCTACGACGCCGGCCTGATCTACCAGGCCGAACGATTGGTCAACTGGTCGCCGGTGCTTCAGACTGCGATCAGCGACCTCGAGGTCAAATACGAAGACATCGAAGGCGAGCTGGTGTCGTTCCGGTACGGCTCGCTCGATGACGCACAGCCTCACATCGTGGTGGCCACCACCCGGCTCGAGACCATGCTCGGTGACACCGCGATCGCGGTGCATCCCGACGACGACCGGTACCGGCACCTGGTCGGGACCAGTCTGGATCACCCGTTCCTGGACCGGCAGATCGCGGTGGTGGCCGACACGCACGTCGACCCCGAATTCGGTACCGGCGCTGTCAAAGTCACCCCCGCCCACGACCCCAACGACTTCGAGATCGGTCTGCGGCACCAGTTGGCGATGCCGACCATCCTGGATACCAAAGGCCGGATCGCCGGAACCGGCACGCAGTTCGACGGTATGGACCGCTTCGAGGCGCGAGTCGCCGTGCGTGAAGCGCTGGCCGCCCAGGGGCGCATTGTGGCCGAGAAGCGGCCCTATCTGCACAGCGTCGGCCATTCCGAGCGCAGCGGCGAAGTCATCGAACCACGGCTGTCGATGCAGTGGTGGGTCAATGTGTCGTCGATGGCCAAGGCGGCCGGTGACGCGGTTCGTAACGGCGACACCGTCATTCATCCCAAGAGCCTGGAACCGCGCTGGTTCAGCTGGGTTGACGACATGCACGACTGGTGTATCTCCCGGCAGCTGTGGTGGGGCCACCGCATCCCGATCTGGCATGGCCCGGACGGCCAGAAGGTGTGCGTCGGACCGGATGAGACCCCGCCGGAAGGCTGGGAGCAGGACCCCGACGTGCTGGACACCTGGTTCTCCTCGGCGCTGTGGCCGTTTTCCACGATGGGCTGGCCGGATGCCACCCCGGAGTTGGCGAAGTTCTATCCCACCACCGTGTTGGTGACCGGCTACGACATCCTGTTCTTCTGGGTGGCCCGGATGATGATGTTCGGCACGTTCGTCGGCGGTGACGATGCGCTCACCGCCGGGGGGACCCGCGGCGCCCAGGTCCCATTCCGGAACGTGTTCCTGCACGGCCTGATTCGCGACGAGCACGGCCGCAAGATGAGCAAGTCCCGCGGCAACGGCATCGACCCGCTGGACTGGGTGGAGGTCTTCGGCGCCGACGCCCTGCGGTTCACCCTGGCCCGCGGTGCGAGCCCGGGCGGCGACCTGTCGATCGGCGAGGACCATGCCCGGGCGTCGCGCAACTTCGTCACCAAGCTGTTCAACGCCACCCGGTTTGCGTTGCTGAACGGCGCGCGTCTGGCACCGCTGCCGTCGCTTGACGAGCTGACCGATGCCGACCGCTGGATTCTGGGAAGGCTGGAAGAGGTGCGCGCCGAAGTGGATTCGGCGTTCGACGGCTACGAGTTCGGCCGGGCCTGTGAGGCGCTCTACCACTTCGCCTGGGACGAGTTCTGCGACTGGTATGTCGAGCTGGCCAAAACTCAGTTGGGAGAGGGTCTTTCGCGCACCACAGCGGTGCTGGCCGCGGTGCTCGACACGCTGCTGCGGTTGCTGCATCCGGTGATCCCGTTCGTCACCGAAACCCTGTGGCAGGAGCTCACCGGTGAAGAGTCTTTGGTGATCGCCGAGTGGCCGGAGCCGTCCGGAATCATTCTGGACCAGGTTGCCGCACAACGGATCGCCGACATGCAGAAGTTGGTGACCGAGGTGCGTCGCTTCCGCAGCGATCAGGGCCTACGCGACCGGCAGAAGGTTCCGGCCCGGTTGACCGGGATCGACGGTGCGGATCTGGCCACCCAGGTGGCTGCGGTGACGTCGCAGGCTTGGCTGACCGAACCGGGAGCGGATTTCACCCCGTCGGCCACCGTGGAGGTGCGGTTGGGGCGCGGCGACAGGGGAAACACTGTCGTGGTGGAACTGGACACCTCCGGCACCGTCGACGTCGCCGCCGAACGACGGCGCCTGGAGAAGGATCTGGCGGCTGCGGAGAAGGAGCTGGTGGCCACCGCGGCCAAGCTCGACAACGAGGCCTTCCTGGCCAAGGCACCCGAAGCGGTGGTCGACAAGATCCGGGCCCGCCAGCAGGTGGCCCGTGACGAAGTGGACCGGATCACCGGGCGACTCGCGGGCCTGACATGACCGATCACCCGGTCGGCACCACCGAGCCGACCCCGGACGAGATCGCGGCCCTGCTGCAGGTCGAGCACCTGCTCGACCAGCGGTGGGGTGAAACCAAGATCGAGCCCAGCCTGACCCGGATCAACGCCCTGCTGGAGCTGCTCGGCTCCCCGCAACGCAGCTACCCCTCGATTCACGTCGCCGGCACCAACGGCAAGACCTCGGTGGTCCGGATGATCGATGCGCTGCTGACGGCGTTCAGCCGTCGTACCGGGCGCACCACCAGCCCGCATCTGCAATCGGCGGTCGAGCGCATCGCGATCGACGGTGTGCCGATCACCCCGGCCAAGTACGTGGAGACCTACGCCGAGATCGAGCCGTTCGTCCAGATGGTCGACGCGTCCTCGCAGGAGCAGGGCGGGCCGGCGATGAGCAAATTCGAGGTGGTCACGGCGATGGCGTTCGCCGCATTCGCCGACGCCCCGATCGATGTCGCGGTCGTGGAGGTCGGAATGGGCGGCCGCTGGGACGCCACCAACGTCGTCGAGGCGCCGGTTGCCGTCATCACCCCGATCGGCATCGACCACGTCGACTATCTCGGTGACGACCTCGCCGGCATCGCGGCGGAGAAGGCCGGCATCATTCACCGCTCCTCGGACGAGCTCGTGGACACCGTCGTGGTGAGCGCCGGTCAGGTGCCCGAGGTGATGGAGGTGCTGCTGGCCCAAACGGTGCGCGCGGATGCCGCGGTGGCGCGGGAGAACTCCGAGTTCGCGGTGCGCAGCCGCCAGCTCGCGGTGGGCGGGCAGCTGCTGGAACTGCAGGGCCTGGGCGGGGTGTACTCGGATATCTTCCTGCCGCTGCACGGCGAGCACCAGGCTCACAATGCGGCGGTGGCGTTAGCGGCGGTGGAGGCGTTCTTCGGGGCGGGCGCCGAGCGTCAGCTCGACGTCGAGACGGTTCGGGCCGGCTTCGCCGCGGCCCGCAGCCCCGGCCGGCTGGAGCGGATGCGCAGCTCGCCGACGGTCTTCATCGACGCCGCGCACAACCCCGCCGGCGCAACGGCGCTGGCCCAAGCGCTGACCGAGGAGTTCGGCTTCCGGTTCCTGGTCGGGGTGGTCAGCGTGCTGACCGACAAGGACGTCGACGGCATCCTCGCCGCCCTGGAACCGGTGTTCGACTACATCGTGGTGACCCACAACGGTTCTCCGCGTGCCTTGGATATCGAGACGCTGACCGCGGCAGCGGTGCGGTGGTTCGGCGACGACCGGGTGGTGACCACCGAGACACTCGGGGATGCCATCGACGCCGCGACCGCGCTGGTGGATGAGTTCGACTCCGACGGTGACACCGCGGGAACGGGCATCGTGATCACCGGCTCGGTGGTCACGGCCGGGGCCGCACGCAGCTTGTTCGGGAGGGACCCGGCATGACCGACCAAACCGCGGCGCCCGATCCGTGGCGCAGCTTCCGCGGCGTGATGGCGGCGACGCTGATCCTCGAGGCGATCGTGGTGCTGTTGGCGCTGCCGGTGGTCCACGTGGTCGGAGGTGGGCTGACACCGGTGTCACTGGCGTACCTGCTCGGCTTGGCTCTGGTGTTGTTGCTGTTCACCGGTATCCAAGGCCGGTCGTGGGCGATCTGGGCCAATCTGGCGCTGCAGTCGGTGCTGGTCGCCGGGTTCGTGATCTATCCGGGCGTGGGGGTGATGGGCCTGGTGTTCACCGCGGTGTGGGCATTGATCGCCTACTTCCGTGCCGAGGTATTGCGCCGCTCATAGCGACGCGGCTATTCGGTACGCTGTCGCGGTGACTGAGCGGACTTTGGTGCTGATCAAACCGGACGGTGTCAACCGTCGGCTGGTGGGCGAGATCATCGCCCGGATTGAGAAGAAGGGCCTGACCCTGGCGGCGCTGGAACTGCGGCCGGTGCAGCAGGCGGTGGCCCGCCAGCACTACGGCGAACACGAGGGCAAGGCGTTCTTCGCCTCCCTGCTGGAGTTCATCACCTCCGGCCCGGTGGTCGCCGCCGTGGTGGAGGGGCCGCGGGCCATCGAGGCCTTCCGGCAGCTCGCCGGCGGTACCGACCCGGTCGCCAAGGCCACTCCCGGCACCATCCGGGGTGATTTCGGGCTGGAGACCCAGTTCAACCTGGTGCACGGCTCCGACTCGCCGGAGTCGGCCGAGCGTGAGATCGCGCTGTGGTTCCCCGACCTGAAGCCGTCGGCACCCACATCTCCCATGACACTGGCCTGACGTCGCAGTTAATGCCTTTCGACCGGCTTGCGCCGGTTGTGTGGGATACTGGCCAACGGGTGAACGTCACCGGACCGGTGTCCGCCACCCGAATGAAGGCTTAGGCGAGTGCGACGGTCGCGATATGTGATGCGGCGCCGATCGCCGGTCCTCATTCAGCCAGGCACCGAGTCGGTTCCACCCGAGCCCCTCGGAGCGAGACCACCACAAGCCCGGAGAAGTGAGCCGGGCGAATAACGAGAAGCCCTCGCGTGGCCGCGTCGTCGCGACGCGCCCGGGGGCTTGAGGAGACGTACGTGGCAGACCCGTCTTTTTTCACAGGCCCTGATTCGGATGTACCGGCGGTGCCGACCGAGCATGAGGAGTTGCCGGACCGTCTCCGGGTCCACTCCCTGGCCCGGGTGCTGGGCACCACCAGCAAGCGGGTGCTGGATGCCCTGACCGAGCTGGACGGCCGGGCGCGCAGCGCCCATTCCAGCGTGGATCGCGTCGAGGCGGTCCGAGTCCGTGACCTGCTGGGATTGGCAGAGGAGCCCACCGCCGAGGCAGCGGCCCCCGATTCCGCGGAGTCCGGCGAGGTTCCCCAGGAGCCCGAGTCCCGGCTGCTGCTGGAGACCGAGGCGACCGGCGCGCGGGTCGACTACATGCCGCTGTTCGTGGCACCCCAGCCGGTCTCCTTCGAGCCGGCGGCGTCCCACGACGACGAGGGGTCCGACGATGACGACGACCTCGGTCCCGACGGCGATGACGAAAACGGGGACCGTCCCGCCAATCGCCGGCGCCGCCGCGGGCGGCGCGGGCGCGGTCGGGGCCGCGGCTCCGAAGGCGGCTCCACGGACGATGCGGCCGACTCCGCCGACTCCGACGACGACACCGAGGACGACGACTCCGCCACGGAATCCGACGAGGCCGGGGAGGCCGAGGACGGTGGCGACGACACCGATGCCACCGACGAGTCGGGCAGCCGGCGCCGGCGCCGGCGCCGTCGGCGCAAGTCCGGCACCGGCGATGATGACGACACCGGGGCCCCGGACGACCCGCCCAACACGGTCGTGCACGAACGGACGCCGCGCGCCAAGTCCGCCCGGGGAGCCAAGGGCGAGAAGAGTTCGTCGGACGACGAGATCCAGGGCATCACCGGGTCGACGCGCCTGGAGGCCAAGCGTCAGCGTCGCCGCGACGGGCGTGACGCCGGCCGCCGCCGCCCACCGATCCTGAGCGAGGCCGAGTTCCTGGCCCGCCGCGAAGCGGTCGAGCGCCGGATGGTGGTCCGCGACCGCGTCCGCACCGAGCCGCCGCACATCGGCGCCCGCTACACCCAGATCGCCGTGCTCGAAGACGGCGTGATGGTCGAGCACTTCGTCACCTCGGCGGCATCGACCTCCCTGGTCGGCAACGTCTACCTGGGCATCGTGCAGAACGTGTTGCCGTCGATGGAGGCCGCCTTCGTCGACATCGGCCGCGGCCGCAACGGGGTGCTCTATGCCGGCGAGGTGAACTGGGAGGCCGCCGGCCTGGGCGGCGCCAACCGCAAGATCGAGCAGGCGCTCAAGCCGGGCGACTACGTCGTGGTGCAGGTCAGCAAGGATCCGATCGGGCACAAGGGCGCCCGGTTGACCACGCAGGTCTCGCTGGCCGGTCGCTACCTGGTGTATGTGCCGGGGGCGTCATCGACCGGGATCAGCCGCAAGCTGCCCGACACCGAGCGTCAGCGGCTCAAGGAGATCCTGCGTGAGGTGGTGCCCGCCGACGCCGGCGTGATCATCCGCACCGCGTCGGAGGGCGTCAAAGAAGAGGACATCCGCGCCGACGTGGAGCGCCTCCAGGAACGTTGGAACCAGATCGAGGCGACGGCGGCCGAGACCAAGGCGAAAGCGGCCGGCGTTGCGGTGGCGCTCTACGAGGAGCCCGATGTCCTGGTCAAGGTGATCCGCGACCTTTTCAACGAAGACTTCTCCGAGCTGGTGGTCTCCGGTGACGACGCCTGGGCGACGATCAACGACTATGTGGGATCGGTGGCGCCGGAATTGCTGCCGAAGCTGACCCGCTACACAGCACCCGAGGGTCCGGAGGGGCAATCCGGACCGGACGTGTTCGCCGTGCACCGCATCGACGAGCAACTGGCCAAGGCAATGGATCGCAAGGTCTGGCTGCCCTCGGGCGGAACCCTGGTGATCGATCGGACCGAGGCCATGACGGTGGTCGACGTCAACACCGGCAAGTTCACCGGATCCGGGGGCAACCTCGAGGAGACGGTGACCAAGAACAACCTGGAGGCCGCCGAGGAGATCGTGCGGCAGCTGCGCCTTCGCGACATCGGCGGCATCATCGTCATCGACTTCATCGACATGGTGCTGGAGTCCAACCGCGACCTGGTGCTGCGCCGGCTGACCGAGGCGCTGGGCCGGGACCGGACCCGCCATCAGGTCTCCGAGGTGACGTCCCTGGGGTTGGTGCAGCTGACCCGCAAGCGGCTGGGCACCGGGCTGATCGAGGCGTTCTCGACGTCGTGCCAGCACTGCGCCGGGCGCGGCATCATGGTGCACGCCGACCCGGTCGACTCGGCCGCGCCGGGGCGCAAGTCCGATCTCAGCAGCCGGCGCAGCAAGCGATCGAAGAAGCCCAAGGGCGATGAGCCCGTGGTGGCCAAGGTCCCGGTGCACACCCCCGGTGACCATCCGATGTTCAAGGCGATGGCGGCTGCCAGCGACCGCCAGGACGAGGAGTCCGAGGACGGCGCGGGTGCCGAGGCCACCGCGGAGTCGGTGGTCGAGGAGCCGCAGGCGGTCGCCGAGGCGGAGCGGCAGCCGGCCGGTGCGGAGCTTGGGGACGACAGCGACTCTGAGGACACCTACGACGGCGAGGACCTCGAGGACACCGACGACACCGACGACGAGGTCGATGAGGACGTCGATGAAGAGGTCGAAGTGGACCTCGACGACGATGACGACGACTTCGACGACGACCTCGACGTCATCGACGAGTCCGACGAGTCCGACGAGTCCGACGAGGGTGACGACTCCGACCAGGAAACCATGGCCTCCGCGATGGCCTACGAGCGGCCCCGGCGGCGCCGTGCTGCGGCCCGCCCGGCGGGGCCACCGAGCTGAAAGCGGCCGGGCAGGGCCGGTTTGACCCCTTAGTCGCTGGTCAAGTACCCTAGACCAGTTGTCGCCAGGCGGAAATGACCCGGCTCGGCGGACAGAACCCCAACCACCTGCGCAAGTCCCGATGGCGTGCGCTGCGAGCGGCACCCGAGAAGTACTCGAGAAGTAGAGGTAGACACCAACGATGGCGACGTACGCAATCGTCAAAACCGGCGGCAAGCAGTACAAGGTTGCCGTCGGTGACGTGCTCAAGGTCGAGAAGCTCGATTCCGAGCCGGGTGCATCGGTTTCGTTGCCGGTCGCGCTGGTCGTGGACGGCACCACCGTCACCACCGACGCCGCCAAGCTGGCGAAGGTCGCGGTCACCGGGGAGGTGCTCGAGCACACCAAGGGCCCCAAGATCCGCATCCACAAGTTCAAGAACAAGACCGGCTACCACAAGCGGCAGGGTCACCGTCAGCAGCTGACCGTGCTCAAGGTCACCGGAATCAAGTAGGGGAGCGAACGAGATGGCACACAAGAAGGGCGCTTCCAGCTCACGCAACGGGCGCGACTCCAACGCGCAGCGGCTCGGTGTCAAGCGGTTCGGCGGCCAGGTCGTCAAGGCCGGCGAGATCCTGGTCCGGCAGCGCGGCACCCACTTCCACCCGGGCATCAACGTCGGTCGCGGCGGCGACGACACGCTGTTCGCCACGGCACCCGGTGCGGTCGAGTTCGGCCTCAAGCGTGGCCGCAAGACAGTCAACATCGTGCCTGTCGCCCGCGACTAGTCGCCGGCGTAACTGGGCGCCCTCTGGCGCCGGATAGGTAGTAACGCCATGTCCCGGTTCGTCGACCGCGTCGTCATCCATGTCCGCGCGGGCGACGGGGGCAACGGCTGCGCGTCGATTCACCGGGAGAAATTCAAGCCCCTCGGCGGCCCGGACGGCGGCAACGGCGGCCGCGGCGGCAGCGTCGTGCTGGTCGTCGACCCCCAGGTGCACACCCTGCTGGACTTCCACTTCCGCCCGCACATCAGCGCCGCGTCCGGCAAGCAGGGCCAGGGCAGCAACAAAGACGGTGCCGCCGGGGCCGACCTGGAGATCAAGGTGCCGGACGGCACCGTCGTGCTCGACGAACACGGACGGCTGCTGGCCGATCTGGTGGAAACCGGGGCCCGCTTCGAGGCCGCCGCCGGCGGACGCGGCGGGCTGGGCAACGCCGCGCTGGTGTCGCGGGCCCGCAAGGCACCGGGCTTCGCGCTGTTGGGGGAGAAGGGCGAGAGCCGCGACCTCATTCTGGAACTCAAGACCGTCGCCGACGTCGGCCTGATCGGGTTTCCCTCAGCGGGCAAATCGGCGCTGGTGTCGGTGATCTCGGCGGCCAAACCGAAGATCGCGGACTACCCCTTCACCACGCTGGCGCCGAACCTGGGCGTGGTCTCCGCCGGGGAGAACACCTTCACCGCCGCCGACGTGCCCGGCCTGATCCCGGGCGCCTCGGCTGGGCGCGGCCTGGGCTTGGACTTCCTGCGCCACATCGAACGCTGCGCGGTGCTGGTGCACGTCGTGGACTGTGCGACCGCAGAGCCCGGCCGTGACCCGCTCTCCGACATCGAGGCCATCGAAGCCGAACTGGCCGCCTACACACCCACCATGCAAGGGGATTCGGCCCTCGGCGACCTCGTGATGCGGCCGCGCGCGGTGGTGCTCAACAAGATCGACGTGCCCGAAGCACGGGAGATGGCCGAGTTCGTGCGCGACGACATCGTGGCTGAGCGCGGCTGGCCGGTGTTCATGGTGTCCACGGTGAGTCGGGAAGGTTTGCGCCCGTTGATGTTCGCGCTGGCCGATATGGTGTCGGCGTACCGGGCGGCGCAGCCGGAGCCGGTGGCGCGCCGGCCGGTGATCCGGCCGATACCCGCGGGGGAGACCGGATTCACCGTGGAAGCGGACGGCTACGGCGGTTTCGTGGTGCGGGGGACACGTCCCGAGCGCTGGGTGCACCAAACCAACTTCGACAACGACGAGGCGGTGGGCTACCTCGGTGACCGGCTGGCCCGGCTCGGGGTCGAAGACGAGCTGCTGCGGCTGGGTGCCAAACCGGGCTGCGCGGTGACGATCGGGGAGATGACCTTCGACTGGGAACCGGCCACGCCGGCCGGGGTGGACACGCCGTTGTCCGGGAGAGGCACCGACATCCGGGTGGAACGTAGCGACCGGGTCGGCGCTGCCGAACGCAAAGTCGCGCGCAAACAGCGCCGCGAACGTTCGGAGGAGCCGTGACGGGCGGCGGTGCGCGCGAAGCGATTCGCGCCGCTCGCAGCGTCGTCGTCAAGATCGGCACCACCGCGCTGACCGCCCAGAACGGTATGTTCGACGCGGCGCGGCTGGCCGGGCTCGCCGAGGCCATCGAAGCGCGGATGAAGGCCGGCTCGGACGTGGTGATCGTGTCGTCCGGGGCCATCGCCGCGGGTCTGGAGCCGCTCGGTTTATCCAGGCGGCCAACGGATCTGGCGACCAAGCAAGCAGCAGCCAGCGTCGGTCAGGTGGCGCTGGTCAATGCATGGAGCGCCGCCTTCGGCCGGTTCGGCCGGACCGTCGGGCAGGTGCTGCTCACCGCGCAGGACGTGTCGATGCGGGTGTCACACACCAACGCCGCTCGCACCCTGGACCGGTTGCGGGCACTGCACGCCGTGGCGATCGTCAACGAGAACGACACAGTTGCCACCAATGAGATCCGGTTCGGCGACAACGACCGGCTCTCGGCGCTGGTGGCGCACCTGGTCGGTGCCGACGCGTTGGTGCTGCTCTCCGACATTGACGGCCTCTACGACGCCGACCCGCGCAAGGGGCCGGCCCGGCTGGTTCCCGAGGTGGCCGGTCCGGACGACCTGGCCGGCGTGGTGGCCGGCGAGGGCAGTCACCGGGGCACCGGCGGCATGGTGTCGAAACTGTCCTCGGCGCTGCTGGCCGCCGACGCGGGCGTTCCGGTGTTGCTGGCCGCCGCCGATGATGCCGCGGCGGCACTTTCGGACGCATCGGTGGGGACCGTTTTCGCCCCGCGGTCACAACGGTTGTCGGCGCGCAGATTCTGGGTGCGCCACGCCGCCGACGCCTCCGGCACGTTGACGCTGGACGCCGGCGCGGTCGAGGCGGTGCTGAGCAGGCGGCGCTCCCTGCTGGCGGCCGGAATCACCGCGGTCGCAGGCCGATTCCACGGCGGTGACGTGGTCGAACTGTGCGGGCCGGACGGGTCGGTGGTGGCCCGTGGAGTCGTCGGCTACGACGCGGTGGAACTGGCCGGGATGATCGGTCATTCCACGGCCGAACTGGCGCCGGATGCTCGCCGCCCGGTGGTCCATGCCGATGACCTGGTGGCGGTGTAGGCCCTGCCGCATGAGCACCGTATTCACCATCGATGGGGCGGGGTGGAGCGGATTTCTGCGGTTCATGTGCCGCGGCGCGGTTACCAAGGGCAAGACGGTCCGGCGCGTCAAATACCCCAACACCTACTTCGACGGCCTGCGCTACGTGCCCGCGGTTGCCGCGGTACAACGCGGTGCGCGGGCCCTCGATGACATGCTGGCCGCTCATTTCAACGGTCACCCCGAAGCCGAGGATGTGTTGGTCTACGCGGTGAGTATGGGGGCACAGGTCGCCTGCAAATGGCTGCGGGAGTACGGCCCGACGTCGGTGGTCCCTGCCGGCAGGGTGTCGTTTCTGCTGTTGGCCAACCCGGAACAGCCCTTCCACGGCATCTACCAGGCCGATCCCACGCTGGTCACGTTCATGAAGTTGCCCGACTACGGCGGGGTCGGTGTGCCGGTGGACACCCCCTTCGGGGTGACGGACCTGTGCCGCCAGTACGACGGCATGGCCGACTTCCCGAATCGTCCTGCCGCACAGGTCGATAGGCTCGCGATCAGCAACGCCCTGCTGGGCCTGGTGACCATCCACAACAACTACTTCAGGCTCGATATCGGCCACCCCGACAACGTTCGCACCCGACGCGGCAACGTCAGCTACGTCTTCGCTCCGACGCGCGTGCCGCCGGCCTGCGGCCTCAGCGTGCTGTTCCCCGCCCGGTTCACAAGGCGGCGGCAGAGGATCGAGAAATCCTATGACCGCTCGGCGTGGACCGGCCCGGCCGGGGCGTAGCGCCCGCGTTATTTCTCTGCGGGACTCAGATACAATGCGGCCCAGATGATTTCGGTCAGCGCGCTGGTGAGCTCGGAATCGTAGTCGACAGCTCGCCCCGGTAGGTTCTGTTGGCAGGTCCGCTCCACCATCCAGGTCAGTGCACTGGCGGTGGCGGCGGCGGGTAACGCACGGCGAATGGAGCCGTCGGCCTGGCCGGCTTCGATGATCTGCGCCACCCGGTCCGAGATGGCGGCCAGCAACTCCCGGTAGGTGGTTGCCACCTGCGGGTCGTAGCCTGCCATCTCGCTGAGCGCGATCAGCAGCGGTTGGTGTCGCCGATAACTGGCGACGATCGCGGCCATCGCGGCGCGGACATCGTCGGGATCGTGCCGGTGCGCCACACTCCACCAGCGTTCGGCGCCCGAGGCCAGATCGCCGAACACTTGGCCGGCGAGCCGGCGCAGCAGATGGCCCTTGTCCTCGAAGTAGATGTAGAAGCTGGCGCGCGACATCCCGGCCTCGGTGGCGAGCCGGTCCACGCTCAGCTCGGTGAAGCTGGCGCCTTCGCCCATCAGCCGCTCGGTGGCGTCGAGTAGACGACGCTCGATCTCCTCACGCCGCTCCTGGCGGCTGATCTGGGGCTTGCGGGTCACCGTGGCCACCTTGCCGAGCCTAGCTGCTGATGCGACATCTTGACTAGACATAGTGTCTAGACTTATCGTCGCCTGGACGCGACTGTGATCGGCGTCATAAACCGAGGAGGCCCCATGACAGCAACGCCAGCCACGACCCGCGGTTATGACCCGGTGGACCTGTCCTCGCGGGCGTTCTGGTCCGGTACCGCCAAGGATCGCGAACGCTCGTTCGCCGTGCTGCGAGCCGAGCGGCCGGTGAGCTGGCATCCCCCGGTCGAAGACGCCATGCTCGACGATCCGGACGATCCGGGCTATTGGGCCGTCACCCGCCACGCCGACATCGTCACGGTGAGCCGCACCAATGAGGTGTTCCTGTCCGGCAAGGGCGTGCAGTTCGAGAACTTTCCCGCGGAGCTGCTGGAGACGACGCAATCCTTCTTGGCCATGGATCCGCCCCGGCACACCACGCTGCGCAAGCTGGCCACCGCGGCATTCACCCCCCGGCAGGTTCGGCGCATCGAGGACTCGATCAAGGCCAGTGCCGCGGCGATCGTGCAAGAGTTGAAGGCCGCCGGCAGCGGAGCCGACTTCGTCGACCACTGTGCCAAGGAACTGCCGCTGCGCACGCTATCGGACATGATGGGCATCCCCGAGTCCGAGCGGGAGCGGGTCGCTGAGGCCGCAGATGCACTGGTCACGGCCAATGATCCGGTCTGTCTGGCCGGCCGCAACCCGATGGAGGTCATGTTCGAATCCGTGACCTATCTCCACCAAGTGGCCGGTACGCTGGCCGCCCAGCGCCGCGAGAACCCCGGCGACGACCTGTTCAGCAGCCTGGTGAACACCGAGGTTGACGGCGATCGGCTCACCGACGCAGAAGTGGCCGCCTACTTCGTGCTGCTCTCGGTGGCCGGCAACGACACCACGCGGCAGACCACCAGCCATGCGCTCAAGGCACTCACCGACTTCCCCGAGCAACGGGCCTGGCTGCTGGAGGACTTCGACAGGCGCATCGGGATGGCCGTCGAGGAGTTCATCCGCTACGCCACCCCGGTGATGACCTTCCGCCGTACCGCCGCAACCGATTACGAGCTCGGCGGCCAGACCATCCGGGCCGGCGACAAGGTGGCGATGTTCTATGCGTCCGGCAACTGGGACGAGACGGTGTTCGAGGACCCGGACCGCCTGGATCTGAGCCGTGACCCCAATCCGCACGTCGGTTTCGGTGGCGGCGGGCAGCACTACTGCCTGGGGACACACGTGGCGCGGGCCCAGCTGCGCGCCATCTTCGGCGAACTACTCCACCAGCTGCCGGACATCGAGGCCGGTGAGCCGGAGTACGTGGCGGGCAGCTTCATCCACGGCATTCGCGCCATGCCCTGCACGTTCTGACGGTGAGGCCGGACTCGTCGGGGACCTACAAGCTCGGTGTGATGCCCGCGAATTCTGCCAGCAGTTGCGCGAATCCGTCGCCCGATTCCGATGCCGACATTCCGGCGTCGACGGCGGGGAATTCGAACAGGGTCACTGCTCAAAAGCAGCTGTCAAGCGGGTTCGGTCGCTTCACGAAGCTGCGCCGGTGACACGCCGAAGTGCCGGCCGGTGGCGTCCTTGCCGATCGCGGTCAGCACCACGACGGCGATCAGGGTCGGCACCACCGTGACGACCAGGGCGAACGGGTAGCCGTGCGCGGCCGCCAAGTGCTCCTGGATCGGAAGGTTGAACGCGGCGAACAGATTGCCCAGCTGATAGGTCACGCCCGGATAGAAGCCGCGGATCGCGTCCGGCGACATCTCGGTGAGGTGGGCCGGGATCACACCCCAGGCGCCCTGCACGCAGATCTGGATCAGAAACGAGCCGAGGCACAGCATGCCCGCGCTGTGCGACAGCGCGAACAGCGGCACGATCGGCAGGCCCATCACCGCGGCCCAGATGATCGCGTAGCGCCGGCCCAACCGCTGCGACAGTGAGCCGAAGATGAGCCCGCCGATGATGCCGCCGATGTTGTAGATCACCGCGATCCACTTGGCCGTGACATGCGACAGGCCCGCCCCGTCGGGCGAGGTCAGAAATGTCGGATAGATGTCGTGGGTCCCATGGCTCATCCAGTTGAACGCCGTCATCAGCAACACCAGATAACAGAACCGGCGGATCACCTTGGCGTCGGTGAAGACGTCGCGAATCTTGGTGCGGGTCAGCCGCATCCGATCCTGGGTGACCTGCCACACCTCGGACTCGGTGACCCGGTAGCGGATCAGCAGGCTGACCATGGCCGGCAGTATGGACAGCCCGAACAGCCAGCGCCAGGACAACCCCAGCCAGTCGTTCACCAACAACGAGGCCACCGTGGCGGCCAGGTAACCGAACAGGTAGCCCTCCTGCAGCAGCCCGGAGAAGAATCCGCGTCGCTCGGGCGGGATCTTCTCCATCGCCAGCGCGGCGCCCAGTCCCCATTCGCCTCCCATGCCGATCCCGTAGAGCAGGCGCAGGATCACCAGCACGGTGAAAGTGGGGGCGAACGCGCACAAGAACCCCACCGTCGAGTAGAAGATCACGTTCACCATCAGCGGTATCCGCCGGCCGACCCGGTCGGCCCACAGGCCGAACACCAGCGCCCCCACCGGGCGCATCACCAGCGTGGCGGTGGTCAGAAACGCGACCTCGGTCTTGGTGTGGCCGAAGGTCTTGGCGATGTCGGCGTAGACGAACACCACGATGAAGTAATCGAAGGCGTCCATCGACCAGCCCAGCAGGGCAGCCAGGAACGAGTTGCGCTGATCGGCGGTGAGGCGCTGTTTCACCTGAGCCATCGTGCCGGATTCCGGCGCGATCGGGTGCGTTCTCGGCGACGATTACCGTGCCGAATTCGCCGGGCTGATGCGGCGGTCCCAGCTTCGCCTCTCCTCCGTCGAGCCTCGCTGAACCGCTCGGCCCATGCGGCGGTCCCAGCTTCGCCTCTCCTCCGTCGAGCCTCGCTGAACCGCTCGGCCCATACGGCGGTCCCAGCTTCGCCTCTCCTCCGTCGAGCCTCGCTGAACCGCCGGGACCAGCTCGGAGGCAAGTAGCGCAAGCACCGCCGAACAGCCGCCGTCGATCTTGACTGTCGCCAGCTCATCGCCGCGGGTGGTGCCGCGGTTGACGATCCCGACCGGGATACCGCGCGCTGCGGCATGCCGGACGAACCGGAAGCCGGAATACACCGTCAGCGACGAGCCCGCCACCAACAAAGCGTCGGCTTCGTCGAGCACTGAATAAGCCTGGGCGACACGGTCTTTAGGAACACTTTCACCGAAGTAGACGATGTCGGGTTTGAGGATCCCGCCGCAATGCCGGCAATCGACGAACCGGAACGACGCGGTATCGCTGACGACGGCGTCCGCGTCGGGCGCCACGGCGATGCCGCCGAGCCGTCCCGCCCGTTCGATGAAGCCCGGATTAAGCTCCTCCAACCGCTCGGCCAGCTGTGCTCGGCTCACCGACTTTCCGCAGCTCAAACAGACCACCGTGGCATAGCTGCCGTGCAGGTCGACCACGCGGCGACTGCCGGCCTTGGTGTGCAGCAGGTCGACGTTCTGGGTGATCACCCCGTTCACCACCCCGGCCTCTTCCAAGGCGGCCAGCGCCACGTGCCCGAGGTTGGGCGCGGTGTCGGCCATGTGGCGCCAGCCGATGTGGTTGCGGGCCCAGTAGCGCTGACGAAAGGCCGGGTCGCCGGTGAACTGGGTGATCGTCATCGGGTTGCTCGGCGGGGAGTCCGGGCCGCGATAGTCCGGAATGCCCGAGTCGGTGGAGATACCGGCACCGGTGAGCACCGCGACCCGCCGGCCCATCAGCAGCCTCAGCAGGTCGCAGACCGTAGGTTCGGCTGCGCTCATCGGACTAGCGTAGGCACTCCGCGGCCGTCGACCGCTCTGCAGCCATGTTGCGGCACATCATCTCCAGTGCGGCGGCGCCCAGTCCCGCGTCGATGTGGGCGACGGCATCGACCGGGATCACCACCGGAAGGCGACGGACGTAGGCGTCCAGGGCGGTGTAGAGAATGCACTGCTCGGTGACTTGGCCGGTCAGGATCAGCCGGCGGGTGCCGAGCCGGCCGAGCAGGTACTCCAACGGGGTGGCGTAGAAAGCGCTGTGTCGTACCTTTGTCATCTTCCGGTCGCCGGCCGCCGGGACGATGGGGCGAACCAGATCGGGGCGCTCGCCGTGCAGCGCCGACGCGACGATCTCGACGAATCCGGCGGTGAAGTCGCCGTAGTTGTCATTGACGTAGACGAGGTCGACGTCGTCGTCGGCGCGGCCGCGTTCAACCAGATCGGCGAGCGGTTCGATGACGTTCGCGACGTTGCCGGCCAATTCGTCTGCGTCGTCGTGCCGGTAGGAGTTGAGCATGTCGACGACTATCAGCGCGGTATCGGTCATGCCGTTGGTGATACCCGAAAGCTGCATGTTGACACCGCCCGGGCAACAATAGGAGCAATGGAGCATTCTGGGGACTTCTACAACGCTTACCGGCACGGGTTCGCGCGGGTCGCCGCGTGCACGCACCGAACGACGCTCGCCGACCCGGCCGCCAACGCCGAGTCGGTACTGCGGCTGGCGCGCGAATGCCACGACGACGGCGTGGCGCTGGCCGTTTTTCCCGAACTCACGCTGTCGGGGTACTCCATCGACGACATCGTGCAGCAGGACAGCCTGCTCGGTGCCGTCGAGGCGGCGCTGCTCGAGCTGGTGGCGTCGTCGGCGGAGCTGTTGCCGGTGCTGGTGGTCGGGGCGCCGCTGCGCTATGCGCATCGCGTCTACAACACCGCCGTCGTCATCCACCGCGGGCGCATCCTCGGGGTGGCGCCCAAGTCCTATTTGCCCACCTACCGGGAGTTCTACGAGGGCCGCCAGCTGGCCGCCGGCGCCGGTGAGCGGGGCTCGATCCGGCTGGGCGACGCCGAGGTCCCGTTCGGGCCGGATCTGCTGTTCGCCGCGGCCGACCTGCCCGGGTTCGTGCTGCACGCCGAGGTGTGCGAGGACATGTTCGTGCCGGTGCCGCCCAGCGCCCAGGCCGCCCTGGCCGGTGCGACCGTGCTGGCCAACCTGTCCGGCAGCCCGATCACCGTCGGCCGTGCCGACGACCGCTGCCTGTTGGCCCGGTCCGCCTCGGCGAGATGCCTGGCCGCATACGTCTACGCCGCCGCGGGGGAGGGGGAGTCGACCACCGACCTCGCCTGGGACGGCCAGACCATGATCTGGGAGAACGGCACGCTGCTCGACGAAAGCGAACGCTTTCCCAACGGACCCCGCCGATCCGTCGCCGACGTCGACCTCGGGCTGCTGCGCTCGGAGCGGCTGCGAATGGGCACATTCGACGACAACCGTCGCCACCACCGGGATGCGGTCCAGGCGTTCCGGCGGGTGGAGTTCGTTCTGAACCCGCCGCCCGGAGACATCGGACTGCGACGGCTGATCGAGCGGTTCCCGTTCGTGCCATCGAATCCGCAGCGGCTGCAACAGGATTGCTACGAGGCCTACAACATCCAGGTGTCCGGTCTGGAGCAACGGCTGCGGGCACTGAACTACCCCAAGGTGGTCCTCGGAGTGTCGGGCGGGCTGGACTCGACCCACGCTCTGATCGTCGCCGCGCGGGCCATGGACCGGGAAAACCGGCCGCGCAGTGACATCCTGGCGTTCACCATGCCCGGCTTCGCCACCGGTGAGCGCACCAAGGCCAACGCGGCCGCGCTGAGCAAGGCGCTGGGGGTGACGTTCGCCGAGATCGACATCCGCGACAGCGCGAAGCTGATGCTGACCGAATTGGGTCACCCGTTCGCACGCGGGGAGGCCGTCTACGACATCACCTTCGAGAACGTGCAGGCCGGCCTGCGCACCGACTACCTGTTCCGGATCGCCAACCAGCGCGGCGGCATCGTGCTGGGCACCGGCGACCTGTCGGAGCTGGCACTGGGCTGGTCCACCTACGGCGTGGGTGATCAGATGTCGCACTACAACGTCAACGGCGGAGTGCCCAAAACACTGATCCAGCACCTGATCCGCTGGGTGATCAACTCCGGTGAATTCGACGCTGACGTGTGCGCGGTGCTGGCCTCGGTGCTCAACACCGAGATCAGCCCGGAGCTGGTGCCGGCGGGCGACGCCGAGGAGATTCAGCGCAGCGAGGACAAGGTCGGCCCGTACGCGCTGCAGGACTTCGCCTTGTTTCAGGCGCTGCGCTACGGATTCACGCCGGCCAAGACCGCGTTCTTGGCCTGGCACGCCTGGCACGACGCGGAGGCGGGGTCTTGGCCGCCCGGCTATCCGGCGGACAAACGGCAGGCCTATTCACTGGCTGAAATCCGGCACTGGCTGAAAATCTTTGTGCAGCGGTTCTATTCATTCAGCCAGTTCAAGCGCTCGGCGCTCCCGAACGGGCCGAAGGTATCCCACGGCGGCTCGCTGTCGCCGCGGGGGGAATGGCGGGCCCCGTCGGACATGTCGGCACGGATCTGGCTCGACGAGATCGAACGGGAGATCCCGCAGCGGTAGGGAGGAGCACCGAGGGTGGCCCTAATCCGAAGGTTTCCGTTGTCACGGGCGTTGCAGCGGGCCATGACACTGCTCAGCGATCCGCCGTCGGACCCGCAGGCCGGCCGAGGTTATCTCGACCTGCTCGACGAGGCGGGGGACCTCGCCCCGCAGCAGAACACCGGCGCCATCCAGCGCCTGTGGGCCTCGCCGTTCGGGGCGATGTTCTACGACGACGCTCAGGCGATCGCCCGCCGAATGCTCGAGGCCTGGCAGCACCCGATCGACTGGCTGGACATCCCGGCCGGTGGGGTGGCGCTGGACGTGGGCTGCGGTCCGGGCAGCATCACCGCCTCATTGGCCTGCGCCGTCGGCGCCGACGGGCTGGCGCTGGGAGTCGATGTCTCCGAGCCGATGCTGGCCCGGGCGGTACGGGTGCAGGCCGGTGCCCAGGCCGCGTTCCTGCGGGCGGATGCCCAGCGGCTTCCGCTTCGCGACGACACCGTCGATGCCGTCATCTCGATCGCGGTGCTGCAGCTGATCCCCGATCCCACAGCGGCGCTACGCGAGATGGCGCGGGTGCTCAAGCCCGGTGGCCGCATCGCCTTGATGGTGCCCACCGCAGGATCGGCTTCCCGATTGTGGAAGCTGCTGCCCAAGGCCGGGGCCCGGGTGTTCGACGACGACGAGATCGCCGACACCCTCGAACGCCACGGTCTGACCAGCGTGCGGGTCAAGAACTTCGGCACCATCCAGTGGGTGCGGGCCAAGCGGCACTGATCATCTGGCAGGGTATGGCCCGTGCCCACCGTCCTGATCGAGGTCCGCCGCCGCTACCAGCCGGCCGAAGAAATCGCGATCATCGATGCCGTCCACGCCGCACTGGTGACCGCCTTCCAGATCCCGGCCAAGGACAAGAACGTGCGGCTGGTCGTGCATGAACCGCACCGGTTCGCGGTTCCTGAGCACCTGGTGCAGCCGGAGTACCGCACCCTGATCTCGATCGACTGCTTCACCGGCCGGTCCCTGGACGCCAAGCGGACCCTCTACGCCGAAATCGTGGAACGCCTTGCCGCATTGGGTATTCCGCGTGACCACGTGATGATCACCCTGCACGAGTTCGACCGGCAGAACTGGGGAATCCGCGGCGGCCAGGCCGCATCCGACGTCGAGTTGGGATTCAACGTTCGGGTGTGAGACCCGTCAACGCCGCGCTGATCGCCTCGGCATCCGGGGCGCAGTCCCCGGCGCCGGGCACCAGCGTCGCCAACGCCCCGGCAGCGCAGGCGCGACGCAACGCCTGCGCGATGCCGTGCGACCACTCGGCGGCCAGCACACCGGCGAAGACATCACCGGCGCCGGAGGTGTCGACTGCGTCGACCACCGGTGAGGGCACCTCGACGGTGCCGTCGGCCCCGGTGTAGCGCGCCCCGCGCGCACCCAGTGTCACCACCCGGTGCGGCACCGGGTGATCGAACCACGCCGATTCCGTCTGGTTGACCACCGCTACATCGGTCTGGTCGATCAGCCCGGCCGGGTCGGCACCGATCGGGGAGACGTTGACGATCACCGTCGCTCCGGCCGCCCGGGCGACCCGAGCGGCCACGGTGGCCGTGGCAACGGGGATCTCCAACTGCACCAGCAGGACCTGGGCGTCGGCGATCAGGGCGCGCTGGCCGGAATCCAAGGTCAGCGCGGCATTGGCTCCCGGTGTCACCACGATGGTGTTCTCCCCGGCGTGGTCCACGGTGATGAACGCCGATCCGCTGGATCCCGGCACCGCGGTCAACCCCTCGGTTCCGACACCGTTGACCTGCAGGTGCCGGCGCAACCGCTCGCCCGCATCGTCGTCGCCCACCGCGCCGACGAATACGACTTGCGCCCCGGCCCGCGCGGCCGCCACGGCCTGGTTGGCGCCCTTGCCGCCGGGGGTAGTGACCGGTGCCGAGCCGAAGACCGTCTCGCCCGGGGCCGGCAGGGCGGCCACGGTGAACACGGTGTCCAGATTGATGCTGCCCACCACGCACACTCGCGCCGCCATGCCGTCAGCTTTCCATTCGCGACCGCCCGACGTGCGATATCCCCTAGGGTGAGAAACCGTCCGCCTAGGGGAAGGGAGCGGCCGAGTGGACTCGGCACCGTCGACGATCACCAGCACGAGCGATGAGCGACGGCGTCGGCGATTGCTGTCCCGGATGAGCATTCAGACCAAGCTGATGCTCATCTTGCTGCTGACCAGCATCGCGTCGGTCGCGGTGGTGGGATTCGTCGAGTTCCAGTACGGCGCAGCCGAACTGCAGCGCACAGCGACCAGCAAATTGGTGCAGGCCCGCGAGGCGCAGCGCCGGGCGGTGACCAGTTTGTTCACCGAGATGACGAACTCGCTGATCGTTCTCAGCGGCGGAGCGACCGCGGCCGATGCGCTCAAGGCGTTCAGTACCGCATTCTCCGAATTAAGCAGTGCCACAGTTACTCCCGACCAGCAACGGGCTATCGTGGCCTACTACCGGGATCAGTTCGTCGGCGCCTTGCGGGAACGGACCGGAGAAGAGGCCGACATCGCCGCGCTGATGCCGACATCGACCGCGCAACGCTACCTTCAGGCCAACTACACGGTGGGCTTCGCCGACGACTCGGCGAAGCCGCGCGACGCCGGCGACGGCAGTGCCTGGTCGGCGGCGAACGCCGTGTTCGACGGCTTCTTCGCCGAGATCGTCAAGCGCTACGAGTATCAAGACGCGTTGTTGTTGGACACCCGGGGCAACGTGGTCTACAGCGTGAACAAGGGTGTGGATCTGGGCACCAACGTGTTGACCGGCCCCTACCGCGAATCGGTGCTGCGCGACGCGTACCGCAAAGCGTTGGCGTCCAATGCGGTCAACTTCGTGTGGATCACCGACTATCAGCCGTATCAGCCCTATCTGGATGCGCCCACCGCCTGGCTGGTGTCGCCGGTCGGCAACAAGGGCACGGTCGAGGGCGTGTTGGCGCTGCCGCTGCCCAGCGCCAAGGTCAACCGGATCATGACCGCCAATCGCAACTGGAAGGCGGCCGGGCTGGGGCGCACCACCGAGACCTACCTCGCCGGGCCGGACGAGCTGATGCGCTCGGACTCGCGACTGTTCCTGGAGGACCCCGAGGAATACCGCCACCAAGCGGTGGCCGCCGGGACCGCGGAGGCGACGGTGGAAAAAGCGTTGAAGCTGGGAACCACCACCCTGGTGCAACCGGTCGGTTCGCCGGGCCTGCGTGCCGCGCAACGCGGCCAAACCGGCACGCTGAATACCGGATACGACTATCTGGGCAAGCGCGAACTAGTGGCGTATACGCCGCTGACCATACCCAACTCGGACCTGCAATGGTCGCTGCTGGCGACCCGGGACTACTCCGACGCCTACGCCGGGGTCACCTCGTTCAGCAAGCGGGTGGTGCTGGCCACCACCGGGGTCATCTTCGCCATCTGTGTGCTGGCGATGCTGCTGGCCCGGCTGTTCCTGCGACCGATCCGGCGGCTGCAGTACGCCGCCCAGCGGATCAGTGCCGGCGATTACAGCGCCGCGATCTCGACCCGGACGGACGATGAGATCGGCGATCTCACCATGGCATTCAACGACATGAGCCGCAGCCTGCGGACGAAGGAGGCGTTGCTCGACGAGCAGCGAAAGCAGAACGACGAACTGCTGCTGTCCCTGATGCCCGAATCGGTAGTGCAGCGTTACCGCGGGGGCGAACAAGCCATCGCGCAGGAACATCACAACGTCAGCGTGGTCTACGCCGAACTGCACGGGATCGACGAATTATCCTCCGAGGTCTCGGCGAACGAACTGGTCACGCTGGTGGACGACTTGGTCAGGCAATTCGACGCGGCGGCCGAAGTCGTTGGCGTCGAACGGATCCGCACCATGTACAACGGCTATCTCGCCGGCTGCGGCCTGACCACCCCACGGTTGGACGGGGTGCACCGGATCGTCGAGTTCGCGTGCGAGATGCAGCGCATCGTCGATCGGTTCGACGCCAAAACCGGTCACCGGCTGAGCCTGTGGGCCGGCGTCAACACCGGGCAGGTCGTCAGCGGTCTGGTGGGCCGGTCCGGCGTCACCTACGACCTGTGGGGCTCGGCGGTCAACCTCACCTATGAATTACGCAGGGCCACATCGGAACCCGGAATCTACGTCACCGCCGTGGTGCGCGACATGCTCGGTGACAGCGAGGAGTTCGTCCCGGCGGGCACGGTGACGATCGCGGGAGCCGAGGAGCAGACCTGGCGATTGTCGGAGAAGCCGTGAGCATCCTGGGGCCCTGGTTCTACTGGGCGGTCGGGGTGGCGATCGGGCTGCCCGCAAGCCTAATCCTGCTCACCGAATGGCATGTGGCGCTGACGCGCCGGGGCAGCTACCTGGCCCGACCGGTGGCGCTGGTCCGCAACTATCTGGTGCCGCTGGGGGCGCTGCTGGCACTGCTGGTGCCGGTGGCCGAAGTGTCCGACCGGGACCCGATGGTGCGGGTCGTCTATACCGCGTTCGGCTTCATGCTGCTGGTGCTGTTGCTGTCCGGGCTCAACGTCACCTTCTTCCAAAGCGCCCCGAAAGAATCCTGGCGAGGCCGGATCCCGACCATCTTCATCGACGTCGCACGATTCCTGCTGATCGGTGCCGGTCTGGCGCTGATCCTGTCCTACGTCTGGGGCGCCAAGATCGGCGGGCTGTTCACGGCGCTGGGTGTGACGTCGGTCGTCATCGGCTTGATGCTGCAGAATTCGGTCGGTCAGATCGTCTCGGGTCTGTTCATGCTGTTCGAGCAGCCGTTCCGGATCGGCGACTGGCTGGTCACCCCCGCCGCGCGCGGCCGGGTCGTCGAGGTGAACTGGCGTGCGGTGCACATCAGCACCGCCAGCGGGCTGCAGGTGACACCGAACTCGGTGCTGGCCGGAACCTCGTTCACCAACATCAGCCGATCCGGCGGCGTGCACCGGGTAGCGGTCACGACGACGTTCGCCGTCGGCGACCCGCCGGACCGGGTCTGTGCGCTGCTGTCGCGGGTCGCCACGGCTCTGCCGATGCGAACCACCGGGGAGATGCCCGCTGCGGTGGCGCTGGGCGGCGGCGAATACCGGACCACGATCGCGCTCGACAGCCCGGGCGAGGACGGTGCGGCGCAGGCCACCTTCCTGCGGTGGCTCTGGTACGCCGCCCGGCGCGAAGGCCTGCATCTCGATGACTGCGACGACGAGTTCTCCACCGCCGAGCGGGTGGCCGCGGCGCTGCGGACGGTGGTGGCACCCGCGTTGCGGCTCACCGACGAGGATCAGCAGGCCCTGGCGCCCTACGCCACCGTGGTGCGCTACGGCAGCGACGAAACACTCGAACAGGCGGGCCATGTGCCGACCGCGATGACCTTCCTGACCGAAGGCAGTGTCCGGATCACCTGCGCGGATCCGGCCGTACCGGACGCGACGCTGCGGCACGGCGCCTTTCTCGGCGTCACCACGCTGACCCGGCAGGCCAGCCAGTTCGACGCCTACGCGCTGGAGGAAGTGACCGCGGTGGTGATCGAGCGTGAACACATCGAAGAACTGGTGATGGCCAAGCCGCTGCTGCTGCAGGAGTTGGGGCGGATCATCGACCAGCGCCGCCGGACGTCCTCGGTCGGGGCAGTTTCGTCGGATTCGGCGTTCGCCGATACCCTGGGACAATGAGCGTCCCCGTGCTTCCCGACCTGCGCCAAGAGGTCCACGACGCCGCCCGCCGGGCCCGGGTCGCTTCCCGGGCGCTGGCGTCGTTGTCGACCGCGGCCAAGAACACTGCGCTGAACGCCGCCGCCGACGCGTTGCTGGCCCACTCGGACGACATCCTGGCCGCCAACGCCGAGGACCTGGCCGCCGCCAAGGCCGCCGGAACCCCGGAGGCCATGCTGGACCGGCTCGCGCTGAACGCCCAGCGTGTCGAGGGCATCGCCGCCGGACTGCGCCAGGTCGCCGGGCTGGCGGACCCGGTCGGGGAGGTGCTGCGCGGCTACACCCTGCCCAACGGGCTGCAGCTGCGCCAGCAGCGGGTTCCGCTGGGCGTGGTGGGCATGGTCTACGAGGGCCGGCCCAACGTCACCGTGGACGCGTTCGGGCTGACGTTGAAGTCGGGCAACGCCGCGCTGCTGCGCGGCAGTTCGTCGGCGGCGCACTCCAACCAAGCCCTGGTCGACGTGCTGCGCGGCGCCCTGAAGGCCCAAGACCTGCCCGCCGACGCGGTGCAGCTGCTGTCGGCTGTCGACCGCGCCACCGTCACCCACCTGATCCAGGCCCGCGGGCTGGTCGACGTGGTGATCCCACGGGGCGGGGCCGGGCTGATCGACGCCGTGGTGCGCGACGCGCTGGTACCGACCATCGAGACCGGTGTCGGCAACTGCCACGTCTACGTCCACGAGGCCGCCGACCTCGCCGTCGCCGAACAGGTGCTGCTGAACTCCAAGACGCGCCGGCCCAGCGTCTGCAATGCCGCCGAAACCCTGCTGGTCGATCGGGCCATCGCAGAAACCGCCTTGCCACGGCTGGTGGACGCGCTGACCGCTGCCGGGGTCACGGTGCACGGCGACGCCGACGCCGCCGCCGCCGAGGACCACCTGCGCCGGGAGTACCTGGCGATGGACATCGCCTTGAGCGTGGTCGACGGCCTCGATGACGCGATCGATCACATCAACGAATACGGCACCGGCCACACCGAGGCCATCGTCACCACCAACATGGCCGCCGCGCAGCGGTTCAGCGAGCAGGTCGATGCCGCCGCGGTCATGGTCAATGCCTCGACGGCGTTCACCGATGGCGAGCAGTTCGGCTTCGGCGCCGAGATCGGCATCTCCACCCAGAAACTGCATGCACGCGGTCCGATGGGCCTGCCGGAGCTGACGTCGACCAAATGGATCGTGTGGGGTGACGGCCACACCCGTCCCGTCTAAGGAGCCGTAACCCGCATGGAAAAACCTGCCGTTCCCGCCAGCCCCGCTCAGCATTCCTCGCTGTTCGCCGATATCGGCGACGTAGCCCGGCGCCTGGCCGAGACCGGCTACCTGGCCGACACCGCCACCACCACCGCGGTGTTTCTGGCCGACCGGCTGGGCAAACCCCTGCTGGTGGAGGGGCCGGCCGGGGTCGGCAAGACCGAACTGGCCCGCGCGGTGGCCGCCGCCACCGGTTCCGGGCTGGTGCGGCTGCAGTGTTACGAGGGTGTCGACGAGGCCCGGGCGCTTTATGAGTGGAACCACGCCAAACAGATCCTGCGTATTCAGTCCGGTAACACAGGTGGCCCGGGTGGGGACTGGGACGCCACCAAGATGGACGTGTTCTCCGAGGAGTTCTTGCTGTCGCGCCCGCTGCTGACCGCGATCCGGCGCACCGATCCCACGGTGCTGTTGGTCGACGAGACCGACAAGGCCGACATCGAGATCGAGGGCCTGCTGCTGGAGGTGTTGAGCGACTTCGCGGTCACCGTCCCGGAACTGGGCACCATCGCCGCGACCCGGACGCCGTTCACGGTGTTGACCTCCAACGCCACCCGGGAACTGTCCGAGGCCCTCAAGCGCCGCTGCCTGTTCCTGCACATCGATTTCCCCGACCCGGATTTGGAACGGCGCATCCTGCTCTCCCGGGTGCCGGAGTTGCCCGAACACCTGGCCGCCGAACTCGTGCGCATCATCGGCGTACTGCGCGGCATGCAGCTCAAGAAGCTGCCGTCGGTGGCCGAGACCATCGACTGGGGTCGAACGCTGCTGGCGCTGGGCATGGACACCATCGACGACGCCACCGTGGCCGCCACCCTGGGGGTGGTTCTCAAACACCAATCCGATCAAGTGCGCGCATCCGGGGAATTGCGGCTGAACTGATGGTTCGCCGCGTCCACCCACTGCAGCCCCTTGCCCCGCACGGAATCCCGGGGCACCTGGTGGAGTTCGTCGAAGCTCTTCGGGGGCAAGGAATTTCGGTGGGCCCGTCCGAGACCGTCGACGCCGGGCGGGTGCTGGCCGCGCTCGGGCTGGGTGATCGGGAGGTGCTGCGCGAAGGCTTGGCCTGCGCGGTGCTGCGCCGGCCCGACCATCGCGACACCTACGACGCCATGTTCGACCTGTGGTTCCCCGCCGCGCTGGGTGGACGCACCGTGGTGGTGTCCGACGATCCGCAGTCGGCCGACGACGTGCCGCTGCCGGAGGACGCCGAGGACATGCGGGCGATGCTGGTCGACCTGCTGACCGCTAATCCCGATCTCGCCGATACCGATCCGCGGTTGTCGGCGATGATCGCCGCGATCGTCGGCGCCTACGGGCAGTACCGCTCCAGCCGCGGCCCGTCCTACTCGGCCTACCAGGCGCTCAAGGCGCTGGCGCTCGACGAGCTGGAGGGCAGACTGCTGGCCGGGCTGCTCGCGCCCTACGGCGACGAGCCCACCCCCACCCAGGAGCAGATCGCCAAAGCGATGGCCGCGCAGCGGATTACGCAGCTGCGCAAGCTCGTCGACGCCGAAACCAAGCGGCGCACCGCCGAACAGCTGGGCCGCGAGCATGTGCAGATGTACGGCATCCCGCAGCTGAGCGAGAACGTCGAGTTCCTGCGTGCCTCCGGTGATCAGCTGCGTCAGATGCGCCGGGTGGTGGCGCCGCTGGCCCGCACGCTGGCCACCCGGCTGGCCGCGCGCCGCCGACGCTCACGTGCGGGCACCATCGACCTGCGCAAGACCCTGCGGAAATCGATGTCCACCGGTGGGGTGCCGATCGACGTGGTGCTGCGCAAGCCGCGTCCCGCCCGGCCCGAACTGGTGGTGTTGTGTGACGTGTCCGGCTCGGTCGCCGGGTTCAGTCACTTCACGTTGCTACTGGTACATGCTCTGCGGCAACAGTTTTCCAGGGTCCGTGTCTTCGCGTTCATCGACACCACCGATGAGGTGACGCACCTGTTCGGTCCGGAGGCCGACCTGGCGGTGGCCATCCAGCGGATCACCCGGGAATCCGGGGTCTACACCCGCGACGGCCACTCCGACTACGGTCACGCCTTCGGCTCGTTCGTCGAGAAATACCCGAGCGTGGTCTCGCCGCGCAGTGCGCTGCTGGTGCTCGGCGACGGTCGCACCAACTATCGGGACCCCGGGGCGGACGTGCTGGGCCACCTGGTGACCGCGAGCCGCCATGCGCACTGGCTCAACCCCGAGCCTCGGCATCTGTGGGGCAGTGGGGATTCCGCGGTGCCGCGATATGAGGATGTCATCGCCATGCACGAGTGCCGGTCGGCCAAGCAACTGGCCGGGGTCATCGACCAGCTCCTGCCGGTCTGAACCCCTTGGCCGGCGGGCCGGACAACCGCGCTCTCTCCCCGGGGACGGGTAAGCAAGCGGGCTTTCTCCGAGAAAATAGAGTAGTCCGTTACTCTATGAACCCCCCAGAGCATCGAAATAGCCTAAGGCGTCTTAGCGAGCTTTAAGCATCTCGTTGTCATGGGGAGGTCTGTGATGTCTGACAGGAACCGCACGGGGAAGCGGAACGCCACATGCAAGGGCAAGGCGCGTCGCGCCAGCCGTGTCGCCGGTGCTGGCGCGGCGGTAAGTGCGTTCCTGACCTTCGGGATGACGCCATTGGCGCTCACACCGCAGGCCCACGCCGACGACTTCGGTCTGGATGACCTGTTCGACCCCTCATTGTGGGCCCTGCCATATGACGGCATCGACTGGGGCTCCTTCGTCGACCCGGTGGCCTGGTCGTCGTTGTTCGACGCCGCGGCGTTCGACGACGTCGCGGCAGGAGCCGCGGCGGCCGACCCATTCGGGCTGGATGCTGCGTTCAACTCGTTCATGAGTGACGTCAACTCGTGGATCAGCACCAACTGGATCGGCACCGAGTTCGGCGACTGGGTGGACAACAACCTGATCAACCCGCTGGGTGCGGCATGGGCGTCCGCGGACAGCTGCGGGTTCATCTGCAACGGCGCGGACGGGACGGCCGCGGACCCGGACGGCCAGGACGGTGGCTGGCTGTTCGGCAATGGTGGTGACGGCTGGGACAGCACGATGGCCGGTATCGCCGGCGGCAACGGCGGCGACGCCAACTTCTGGGGCGACGGCGGTAACGGCGGTGACGGCGGTGCTGGCGCGGACGGCGGTGACGGCGGCGCCGGCGGCTCGATCTTCGGCAGCGGTGGCGACGGCGGCAACGGCGGTGCCGGTATCGCCGGTACCGATGGCGTCAACGGCGTGTGGGGTGTCGCCGGCAGCGGCGGTGTCGATGGCGCCGGCCAAGACGGTGGTGACGGCGGTAACGGCGGTGCCGGTGGTGCCGGCGGCGCCGCGACCGGGTGGCTGAACTTCCTCGGTGGCCACGCCGGCAACGGCGGCAGCGGCGGTATGGGTGGCTCGGCCGGCAACGGCGGCGACGGCGCGCTCGCCACCGCCGCTCACATCAACGGCGGTAACGGCGGTGACGGCGGCGAGGTCGGTAAGGGCGGGGCCGGTGGGGCGGCCGGCGCCGGTGGCGGTGGCAAGGCCGGGACGGCCGGCGCGGACGGAACCGGCGGGGGTAACGGTGGTGATGGTCAGGACGGCTTCAGCCCGACCACTCCAGGCGCCGCTGGCGGGGCCGGCGGTGACGGCGGTGACGGTGGCTCGAAGGGCAACGGCGGTAGCGGTGGTGCCGGTGGCGACGGTGCAGATGGTGCAGCAGGGCAGATCGGTGGTGCCGGTGGTGCCGGCGGCGACGGTGGTCTGGGCGGCGCGCTAGCCGGCAATGGCGGCAACGCCGGTGCGGGCGGTCAAGGCGGCGCCGGCGGTGACGGCATGCAGGGCAACACCGGCACCCAGGGCGTGGCCGGCGTGAACAACGGTGCCGGCGGTAACGGTGGTGCCGGCGGTAACGGCGCCGATGGTGGTGCCGGTGGTGCCGGCGGCAACGGCGGCCAGGCTCAGGCCGCCGGGTACAGCGACGGCCTCAACGGCGACGGCGGTGACGGCGGTGCCGGCGGTAATGCCGGCGCGGCCGGCAACGGCGGCGACGGCGCGGCCGGCATCTGGGGTGTCAACGGGCAGTACGGCGACGGGTCGGGCGGTGCGGGTGGTAACGCCGGCACGCCGGGCACCGTTGCCGGTAGCGGCGGTCAAGGCGGCGCGGCCGGAACCGGCGGCGTCGGCGGCAGTGCCGGTAATGACGGCGCCGACGGCGGCGTGCCGACACCGGGCTTGGCACACGGTGGTGCCGGTGGTGCGGGCGCCGCCGGCAACGCCGCACATCTCAATGGCGGCCATGGCGGTGACGGCGGCACGGGTGGGACCTACGGCAACGGCGGCACCGGCGGCGAGGGCGGTGACGGGTTCCAGGGCGTGACCGGTGGGGTCTTCTCCAACGGCAACGGCATGGACGGCGGTACCGGGGGCACCGGCGGTGACGGCGGTAACGGTGGTCTGGCCGGCACCTTGGCCGGTTCCGGCGGCCACGGCGGTAACGGCGGTGACGGCGGTACCGGCGGCACCGGCGGGACCGGCGCCAACGGTCAGCCCGGGACCGGCGATGACGGCGGCAACGGCGGCAACGGCGGGATCGGCGGGGCCGGTGGACATGGCGGTGATGGCGGCGGCATTCCGGTCACCAATCTCACCGGTGGGCTCGGGATCGGAGGCAACGGCGGCAACGGCGGGAATGCCGGCGCGGGCGGCAACGGTGGGGACGGTGCCACCAACGCCACCCCGGGTGGTGACGGCGGCAGCGGCGGTCACGGCGGGGACGCCGGCACGACCGGCGGTGCGGGCGGTATCCACGGTCAGCACGGCGGCAGCGATGGCAGCGCTGGCGGAGTCTCGCACGTCGCCGGTAACGGCGGTAACGGCGCGGTGGGCGCAAACAACTCCGGGACCGGTAACACCGCCGGTGCCGGCGGCGACGGCGGCGACGGCGGTGCCGGGGGCACCCTGGGCCAAAACGGTAACGGCGGCAACGGCGCCAACGGCGGTACCGGTGTCAACGGCGCCAACGGTGGTGACGGCGGCAACGGCGGCAGCACCGACATCGGCAACGCCGGTGACGGTGGTGACGGCGGCAGCGCCATAGGCCTACCGACACCTGGCGCTAACGGCGGCAACGGCGGCAACGGCGGTAATGGCGGACACGTCACCACCGCCGGTGACGCCGGCGACGGCGGCGACGGCGGCAACGGCGCCAGCGACAACGGCGGGGCCACCGGCGGTAATGGCGGTGACGGCGGTGACGGCGGCTACATCGACACCTTCGGGCTGGGCAACGCCGGCAACGGCGGCGCAGGCGGCGGCGGCGGCGTTGGTGGTGCCCTCGGCGGCCAAGGCGGCGACGGCGGTGACGGCGGCTACAACGACGGGTTCAACCCGGGCAACGCCGGCAACGGTGGTGACGCCGGTGCAGGCGGCGTCGGCGACGGCTTCGGCAACGGCGGCGTGGGCACCGGTGGCGCCGGTGGCACCGGCGGCGCCGGCGGCAACATCACCTGGTCGGGCATCCACGGCAACGCCGGTAACGGCGGTGACGGCGGTGACGGCGGGGTGGGTACCGGCGTCGGTGGCAGCGGTGGTGACGGCGGTGGCGCCGGCGCCGGCGGGAGCACCGTCGGCACCGGTAACGGCGGCAACGGCGGTGACGGCGGGTCCGGCGGCGGGGGCGTCAGCGGCGCGGGCGGTGGCGACGGCAAAATCGGTGGTGCCGGCGGCGGCGCCGTGACCGGTAACGGTGGCAACGGCGGTGACGGCGGGTCCGGCGGCAACAGCGCCGGCGGTGTCGCCGGCGCCAGCGCGGCGGGCGGTGCCGGCGGGAACACCACGACCGGCAACGGCGGCAACGGCGGCAACGGCGGTAACGGCGGCAGTGGCACTGCGGGCAACAGCAACGGTACTGCCGGCAGCATCGGCGGCCAGGGCGGGACCGCGGTGGTCGGCAACGGCGGTGACGGTGGTGACGGCGGATCCGGCGGTCACGGATTCGGCACCGGCAACGCCGGACCCGGCGCTAACGGCGGTGCCGGCGGCGCTACCACCACCGGCAACGGCGGCGCCGGCGGGGACGGCGGTGCCGGCGGCGACGGCGGCGTGAGCGGCTTCGGTGGCGCCGGGGGCACCGGTGGTGCCGGCGGCGGTACCGCCACCGGCAACGGAGGGTCCGGCGGCAAGGGCGGCAACGGCGGCGACACCGGCTTCAACTCGATCACCGGGGATGGCGCGCTGGGTGCCACCGGCGGCGGCGGCGGTGACGGCGGTGACGTCAGTATCCAAGGCAATGGCGGCGCTGCCGGTGACGGCGGTGACGGCGGATCCGGCGGCAACGGCGGTCCGGTCGCGGCCGGCACCGCCGGACACAACGGCGGCACAGGCGGCGCTGCCGGTGCCGGCGGTACCGGCGGTGATGGCGCGGGCACCGGCAACGGTGGCGCCGGCGGGAACGGTGGCGTCGGCGGTCTCGGCGGCAACGGCAGCAACGGCAACTCCGGTGCCAACGGGCCCGGCCAGGACGGCGGTGACAGCGGTTACGGCGGCGCCGGCGGCGGTGGCGGCACCGGCGGTCAGGCACTGGGCTCCGGCAACGGCGGTGCCGGCGGCGACGGTGGTGACGGTGGGAAGGCCGGCGACGCCGGCAACGGCTCGAGCGCCACCAACGCCAACGGCAACGGCGGCTCAGGCGGCAGCTCCGGTGATGGTGGTACTGGCGGTACCGGCGGTACCGGTGGCAAGGCCAACGGCACCGGAACCGGCGGGCAGGGCGGCCTCGGCGGTAACGGCGGTCAGTTCGGTAGCGGCGGTGACGGCGGAAACGGCACCGGCACCGGCTCTGGCGGCAATGCCGGTCTGGGCTTGAACAACGGGGACGTCATCGGAATCGTCAATGGCGGCAACGGCGGTACCGGTGGCGACTCCGTCGCTGGTGACGGCGGGGCCGGCGGCAACGGCGGCAACGGCGGCAACGGCGCCGCGGTCGCCGGCAATGGCGGCAACGGCGGCGACCAGGCCGGCGCGGCCGGCGACGGCGGTACCAACGCCGGCGGAATCGGCGGGAAGGGCGGTGATGGCGGCAACGCCCTCGGCGCGACCGGTAACGGCGGAGCAGGCGGTAACGGCGGAAAGGGCGGCAACGGTGTGGCCACCGGCGGCACTGGCGGCAACGGCGGCGCAGCCACCGCACTCAGCCCGGGTGCTGACGGCGGCCAGGGCGGCGCCGGCGGATTCGCCGGTCTCGGCGGCGACGGCGGTAACGGGGGTAGCGCCGCGGGATCCGGTACCGGTGGTGCCGGCGGTAACGGCGGTGACTCCGGAATCGCAGCAGGCGGCGGCCAAGGCGGCAACGGCGGCGACGCCTCCGCCAGCCAGGTCGCCGGCGCCGGCGGAGCCGGCGGCCAGGGCGGCAACGTCGGCTATGTGCCTATCGCGCCTACCGGCAACGGCGGAACCGGCGGCGATTCGGTTAACGGTGACGGCGGTGCAGGCGGCAATGGCGGCAACGTCGGCAGCGGCGGGCTCGGCGGTGACGGCGGAACCGGCGGCGAGGGCAACGCCGGGGGCGGCGGGCAGGCGGCCGGCACCGGCGGCGCTGGCGGCAGCGGCGGCGCCGGCAACGCTGGAGGTGCCGGCGGCGGTGGCGGTAACACCACCGGCACCACGGTCTCCTCGACCGGTAGCGGCGGGGCCGGCGGCGACGCTGGGAAGTCCGGCGCCGGGGGTAACGGCGGTAACGGCGGCACCGGTGGTGCGGCCGCGGCCGGGACCGGGTTCGGCGGTGACGGCGGTCGGGGCGGTGACGGCGGTGCGGCCGGAGGCGCCAACACCGGCGGTGACGGCGGCGACGCCTATGGCACCGGTAACGGTGGCGACGGCGGTACCGGCAGCACCGGTGGCGCCGGAGGTAGCGGCGGTGCCGGGGGCACCGGCGGTGCGGGCGTCAACGGCACCGGCGGCGGCAAGGGCGGCAACGGCGGCGACGGCCAAGACGGTGGCAACGGCGGGGACGGTGGCGCCGGTGGGGACGCCGTCAACGCCGCGCTCGGCGGGGTCGGCGGTCACGGCGGCTCGGGCGGTGCCGGGGGTGCGGTCGGCGGCGGCGGTACGGGCGGAACCGGGACCGACGGGGGTGGAAACGGTTCCAGCGGCAGTTCCGGTGCCACGCCGGGTGACAACGGCGCGGCCGGTCCTGACGGCACACCGCCGCCGCCCGCATGATGGTCGGCTGAGGCCGGCAACACGACCACGGTCGTCGGAAACTCGAATCCGGCGACCGTGGTCGCATCATGAGTGCCGGCGGTATCGGGTTCAGGCCTCCGACTGGACGCAGTTGAGCAGCCGGATCAGCTGGTCGCGCCGCTCGATCCCGAGTTTGGCGAACATCCGGTACAGATGCCCATCGATGGTGCGCACCGAGACCGAGAGCCGGGCGGCGATCTCACGGTTGGGCAGGCCCGCGGCGACCAGCATCGCGATCTCGCGCTCGCGGGCGGTTATCGGCAGGGGCTGGGCCGCCGCCGCGACTGCCGGAGTATGGATATCGCCCTGACCGGCCAACCACTGGGTTCGGGTCGATGCCTCCAATTGCTTGCTGCGTTGGCCGCTGCGTGCGTACTCGGCCGACGCCTGGGCCGCCGCATCGGCGGCGAATGCGAACGCCCCCATGGCCGCGAATCTGTCCGACGTGGTGCTCAACAGGTCGCCGTTCTGGTCGGCCAGGCCGCGAGCGTGGGCAGCAATCGCCTCCGCCAACGGGGTGGCCAACGTCTCGGCGAGCTCTGCCAACCGATCCGCATGTGTCGGGTCGCCGAATCGAACCGCGGTGTGCAACGCCCGCAACTCCACAGCGAGCATCCCGAATCGCCGGGCGCGCTGCGCCGCCCGCAGCGCGTGGGCTCGCCCCTCAGACGTCTGGCCGTGCGATGCCCGTTCCCAAGCTCGGGCCAGCTCGAGTTCCGGCTGGAATGCGGCGATTTGCGGCCCGTAGGCGTTTTCGCAATGCCGTAGTGCGACCGAAGCCGACACAGCGTTGCCCCGGGCCGCTTCGGCTTGGGCCGACCAAGCGGAAGCCAGCATCGGCCACATCGAAGGGGCAGCACCCGACAACACCGGCGCCGAATCCTCAAGCACCGAACACGCCAAGGGCAATTGGCCCCGTGCCAGGTGCACCAAGCCGAACAGTACCCCGGCCATCGCATCCGGTTCGGGCACGCCGGCGGCCATGGTGGCATAGCGTTCAGCGACCGTCTCGGCCCTGCAGTAGTCACCAGCGGTGACCAGCGCCATGACTTCGGCGATACCGAGGCTGAACCGAATCGTGCCCGCGCGACCGCGTGCGGCGGCCCGCAAACCTATGTCGGCGATCCTGGCGACCTCATCGAAGCGCCCCGCTTTGGCCAGCGCGTGCGCGGTTGCCAGGGCAAGCAATGCCGTTGCCGCCGGCGACAATTCCTCCGCGCATAACGGCGGTTCGGACCGCATCGTCATGGTGAGATCGCCGGTGAAGAACGCGAAGGCCGTTTCGAGGGCGTGGATCAGCTCGACCCCCACCTCCGAGTGGGCACGATCCCGTACCTCAGCAAGAACCCGCCCCGCGGAATCGATTTCACCGCAGTTCCAAAAAAGGTTAGACGCGCGAACACAGGCCCACTGGACTACCGATGATTCATCGACGCCGTCGATTGCGACATCGGTCAGTACCTTTTCGGCGTCATCGCCCCGGCCCTGCCAACACAGTGCGTGCCCGAGAACGAGTGCTGCGGGCAAGCCGCCGTCGCGGTCAAAGACGAAGCGGGCCAGTTCTTCTGCGTGACCCAAGTTGGACATAGCCGCCGCCTTCACCGCCGCGCCCAAGATCAGATCAACGTCGGGTTCCAGGTCACTGTGAATCATGAATTGGGCCATCCGGATCTTGCCACGCACGTCAGGCAACCGCAGGCGTCGGCCGCCTTTGCGGAAATATTTGTCGAAGGCATTGAACAGCACACCGTTGAGGCGGCGCGCGCGCACCACCCCGACACGCTCCAGCACCGCTTCGCCGAGAATGGGATGGTTCACCTGCACCAGCGTTCCCCGGCCGTCGGAAGCCAGGTGAATCAGTCGCTGATGTTCCAACTCGGAGACGACTTCCGGAGAACAGAGTTCGCGGAAGACCTCCCAATCCAGCAACTCGGCGGTCGCCAGGATCTCTAGTGCCTCCAGTTGTTCCGGAGTGAGGGATTGGAGTCGCAACTCAAGCAGGACCGACAGTTCCTGGTCCGGGTGCAGCGAACCCTTGAGCTGCCAGCCGTACTCGTCTTCCACCAGGACGCCGTTCTGCCGCCCGCCCCGCAGCAGCCCGCGCAGATACAGTGGACTTCCGCCGCTTCGGTCGTGCAGCCGGCTGATCACTTGCGGGCTGACCACACCACCGAGGACCCGGCGTGCCAACTCGCCGGTCTGTTCGCGGGTGAACGGGTTGATACGCATGTTCCGCAGCAGCCGTTCTTTGAGCAGTGCGGTCACCGCATCGAGAAGCCTCTCGCCCGATCGGACCACCAGGATCAGTTGCGCCGTGCCTTCGGCGGCAAGCTGGTAGACCAGGGTGGCCGACAACGGATCGAGCAGCTGAGCGTCGTCGACGACGATCAGCGGATTGTCCAAGACGGCGAAATTCTGGTGTGCCGTCGCCAACATCGCCGCCGGCTCGTGGGCGACATCGACGGTCACCGACCGGGAGAACGCCCCCAGCGGTACATCAAGCCCGGTCTGGGTGCCCAGCACGAATCGGACGGTGCGCCCCTCCGCGGTGAGCCGGGCCCCTAGCGCACGGGCCAGCGTCGATTTGCCGACCCCGCTATCGCCGACCAGTGCGACGCCCTGAAACCCCGAATCCGGTTCGAGGGCCGCCAACGACTCACGCAGCTCGCTGTCGCGGCCAATGAACGGCCACGCGGTAGAAGATTCAGCCGTCGTGCGCAAAATTTTCCACCTCCCCGGACAATTGCGTGTGAACCAAGTTACCCGCGGTTCCCTCGGGGCGAGGATTTTTCCAGCGTCAAATAAATCGTTACGAGAGCGTCAAATACGATGCGCGCCAGGCCTTAAAGGCGGCTACTCGCCGGCGGGTCAGCGGGTCCGCTCGAAGACCAGCCAGCGCAACTCGATCGGGCTCTGTTCGCGTGTGGTCCGGAAGGCATCGAGTCCGCTGACCCAGTCGGTGTACCAACTGGTGGGTGGCCAGGCGCCGGCGGGCAGATGCGCCTGCTCGTACTCATACACCGAGTCGTCGGCAAGGAGCGCAAGCGGTAGGCCTGCCGCCGCGGCGGAGACTTCGTCCCGGGTGAACAGGCTCGAGTACACCTGCTGGCACAATTCGCGCGCGGCCGCGTCGGGGTGGTAGCCCTCACGCGCCAGGAACACGTTGAATACCAACCGCCCACCGGGCTCCAGGCGGCGCGCGGCGAGTTCGAACAGGCTGCGCACCTGGTGTGTCGACCGGAAATCGGTCACCACCTCTGAGAGCACGATCAGCTGGTAGTCGTCGCGCAGGTCGTCGGCGTCGACGAAGACGTCCCGCACGATGACACGCACGTCCAACGCATCCCGGACCGCCTCACCGGTAAGGATCTCGGCGAACTTCGGGGTCATCTCCACCACGTCGACAGGATGCCCGCGACGTGCCAGCGCCAAGGCGTTACGCCCGGTGCCGGCGCCGATTTCGAGCACGCGGACAGCGGCCGGATCGCCCGCTTCGGACGCCAGCTGCCACACCCGGGCGTCGGGTTCGGTGCCGAACAGCGGTGGCTCCCGTGTCGCCAGCCAGCGCTCGTAGGCCTCGGAGATCGAGGCCCATTCGGCGCGGATCGTGTAGCTGAGGGTGGGACCGATCGGAGCCTCGTAGGAGATGATGATGTTCGAGCGTGGCGATGCCGTGTAGGCGGCGGTAAGTTGGCCCTCCAGCACCTCGCGGAGATGGGCGAGCTCGGCGTCGTTGAAGCGCTTGCCCAGGCCGGCGAACACTTTGTCGCACATCGAGACGTATTCGTCCAGCATGCTCGGGACGGCGGGCAGCACGATCTGGCCACCGATCCGCGCCCGGGTGTAGAAACGCCGCAGCATGGCGTCCCTGGCCGCCCGTGCGACATCGCCCCGTGCCGGCGGAAAATTTTCCACAGCCCTCTTCTACACGATCGCGCGGTGTTTTGCCTCAGCAATCGCGCCGAGCTATCGGTGACCGGCTGGCGACGACCGTTTCCGCTGGTCCAGTAAGCTGGCGAACCATGCATGACGGGCTACGCCGGCTGGGGGTGATGGGCGGGACCTTCGATCCCATCCACTACGGCCATCTGGTCGCAGCCAGCGAGGTCGCCCACAAGTTCGCGTTGGACGAGGTCGTGTTCGTGCCCAGCGGACAGCCCTGGCAAAAGGACCGGCACGTCTCGGCGGCCGAAGACCGGTACCTGATGACGGTGATCGCCACCGCGTCCAATCCCCGCTTTTCGGTGAGCCGGGTCGACATCGACCGCGCCGGCCCCACCTACACTCGCGACACCTTGCGGGACCTGCACGCGCTGAACCCCGATTCGGAGCTGTACTTCATCACCGGGGCCGACGCGTTGGCCTCGATATTGTCCTGGCAAGGCTGGGAGGAGCTGTTCGACCTGGCGCGTTTCGTGGGGGTCAGCCGACCCGGATTCGAGCTGCGGCACGACCACATCACCGGCGCGCTGGGCGAACTGGAGGAGCACGCGTTGACCCTGGTGGAGATCCCGGCATTGGCAATCTCGTCGACCGACTGCCGCCAGCGTGCCGAGCAGCGTCGACCGCTGTGGTACCTGATGCCCGACGGCGTCGTGCAGTACGTGTCCAAGCGCAGGCTCTACCGCGGCGACGACGGCGGGAAGAAGGCAGTCGGCCAATCGACCCGCCTGGCCGCCGGGAACAACACATGACCGCCACCCCGGAAGCGATCGACATGGCGACGGTGGCCGCGGCGGCCGCCGCCTCCAAGCTCGCCGCCGACGTCGTCGTGATCGATGTCTCCGCCCAGCTGGTCATCACCGACTGCTTCGTCATCGCCTCGGCGTCCAACGAACGCCAGGTCAACGCGATCGTCGACGAGGTGGAGGAGAAGATGCGGCTGGCCGGGTACAAGCCGGCGCGCCGCGAAGGCACCCGGGAGGGGCGCTGGACGTTGCTGGACTACGTCGACATCGTGGTGCACATCCAGCACCAGGACGAGCGGGACTTCTACGCGCTGGACCGGCTGTGGAAGGACTGCCCACTGGTGCCGGTGGACTTAGAAGACTCAGCGGACTCAGCCGGTCAGTCGGCGCCCGAGGATGCCTCGTGAGGATCCGCCGACTGATCCTGTTGCGGCACGGCCAGACCGAGTTCAACGCCGACAGCCGGATGCAGGGTCAGCTGGACACCGTTCTGAGCGACCTGGGCCGTGCGCAGGCGGTCGCGGCGGCCGATGTCCTGCGCAAGCGGCACCCGCTGTTGATCGTCTCGTCGGATCTGTGGCGCGCATACGACACCGCCACAGTGTTGGCCGAGCACAACGGTCTGCAGGTCCGAGTGGACACCCGCCTGCGTGAAACGCATCTGGGTGACTGGCAGGGCCTGACCCACGAGGAGGTCGACGCCCTGGCGCCGGGTGCACGGCTGGCCTGGCGTGACGACGCCCGGTGGGCTCCGCACGGCGGAGAGAGCAGAGTTGATGTGGCCGCGCGCAGCGAACCGCTGGTCGCCGAGCTGGTGGCCAACGAGCCGACCTGGGGGAGCGCCGACAACGGCGACCGGCCGGCGGTGCTGGTCGCCCACGGCGGCCTTATCGCCGCCCTGACCGCGGCGTTGCTACGCCTTCCGGTCGAGAACTGGCCGGCGCTGGGCGGAATGGCCAACGCCAGCTGGACCCAGCTCAGCGGGTACTCCGATGACGAATCCGACGCCGGCGGCTTCGCCCAGGTGCGATGGCGCCTGGACGTCTGGAACGCTTCAGCGCAGGTGGCCGGCTGTGAATTCTGAATCATCCCCGGAGCCCCCGATGTCCTCCAAAGCGCGCCGGACGCTGCTGATCTTCGCTGATTCGCTGTCGTACTACGGGCCGACCGGCGGGTTGCCCGCCGACGATCCGCGGATATGGCCGAACATCGTTGGCGCGCAGCTGGGCTGGGACGTCGAGCTGATCGGACGGATCGGCTGGACCAGCCGGGACGTGTGGTGGGCGGCCACCCAGGACCCGCGCGCCTGGGCTGCGCTGCCGCGGGCCGGGGCCGTCATCATCGCCACCAGCGGGATGGATTCGCTGCCCTCGGTATGGCCGACCGCGCTACGCGAGTTGATCCGGTATGTGCGCCCGCCCCGGCTGCGACGCTGGATACGCGACGGATACGGCTGGCTGCAGCCCCGGCTGTCACCGCTGGCCCGAGCCGCGCTGCCGCCGCACCTGACCGCCGACTATCTGGAAATGACTAGGGGAGCAATCGATTTCAACCGTCCTGGGATCCCGATTGTGGCCTGCCTGCCTTCGGTTCACATCGCCGAGACCTATGGTCGCGCCCACCAGGGGCGCGAGCCCACGGTGCGGGCGATCACCCAGTGGGCGCAGCGGCACGACGTCGAGCTGGTCGACCTGAAGCTGGCGGTGGGTGAAGAGGTCATGAGCGGGCGGGCGAACCCCGATGGCATCCACTGGAATTTCGAAGCGCACCGTGCCGTCGCCGAACTGATGCTCAAAGCGCTGGCCGAGGCCGGCGTGACCGGACAGGCGGAATGACCGGCCCGGCCGTCGTCGTCGTCACCGACTCGTCGGCGTGCCTGCCTGCCGAGCTGCGCGAGCGGTGGGGTATCCGGGTGGTGCCGTTGCACATTCTGCTCGAGGGCGCCGACCTGCGTGACGGCATCGATGACGTGCCGGAGGATCTCTACGCCCGCGACGGCGTCAGCACCTCCGGTTCCAACCCGGAGGAACTGACCGTCGCCTACCGCAACGGGTTGGCGGACAGCGACGGTGCCGGTGTGGTGGCGATCCACATCTCCGCGGCGTTGTCGGGCACGTTCGGTGCGGCCGAGCATGTCGCCGCCCAGATCGGGTCAGGTGTGCGGGTTATCGACTCGCGATCTGCGGCGATGGGTACCGGGTTCGTAGCGCTGGCCGCCGCCCGAGCCGCCGTCGGCGGCGCCGATCTGGACGGGGTGGCGGCCGCCGCGGATGCGGCGGTGCAGCGCAGTCGCGCCTACCTTGTCGTGCACCGGCTGGACAACCTGCGGCGCAGCGGCCGGATCGGTAGTGCGGCGGCCTGGCTGGGCACCGCGTTGTCCCTCAAACCGCTGTTGGCCGTGGACGACGGGAAACTCGTGCTGGCCCAACGCATCCGCACCGTCAGCAAAGCCATCGCATCGATGATCGACCGGGTCTGTGATGTGGTGGGTGACCGCCGGGCCGCGCTGGCCGTGCATCACGTCGCCAATCCGCAAGGGGCGCAGGATGTGGCCGGTGCGCTGGCCGAGCGGTTGCCGGCCTGCGATCCGGCCATCATCACCGACCTGGGCCCCACGTTGGCGCTACATGTCGGGGCAGGCGCGGTGGCGGTGTGCGTGGATTTGGAGCCGGGCCTGACCCTGCCCAACTGAACCGCTACGGCGTCTGTGCGGCGAACCTGTCGGTGTCGGCGCTGGACGGCCCATCGTGTGGCGTGTGTGCCGCGATCCCGCGGATGTTCTTGTTGGGCCCCCACGGCCGGACCACCTGAGGCCACCAGAACCACTTGCCCAGCAGGGTCGCGATCGACGGCATGAAGAACGCGCGGACCACGAAGGTGTCGAGCAACAACCCGATCGCCACGGTGGTGCCGTACATGCCGATCGCCTTGAGATCACTGAAGAACATGATGCCCATGGTGGCGGCGAACACCATTCCGGCCGAGGTCACCACGCCACCGCTGCCGGCCATCGCCCGGATATAGCCGGTCTTGAGCCCGGCGTGAATCTCCTCCTCGAACCGGGAGACCAGCAGCAGGTTGTAGTCCGAGCCGACCGCCAGTAGCACGATCACCGCCAGCACCAGGGTTACCCAGTAGATGTGCTGGCCGAAGATGTGTTGCCAGATCAGCACCGAGATACCGAAGGACGCGGCGATCGAACTGGATGCGGTGCCCAAGATCACCGCCGCGGCCACCAGGCTTCGGGTGATCATCATCATGATCAGGAAGATCAGCGTCAGCGACGCCACCACCGCGATCAGCAGATCGTATTTGGCGCCGTTGCTCATGTCTTCATACAGCGCAGCCATCCCGCCGACGTACACCTTGGCATCCGAGAGCGAGGACTGCTTGAGAGCCTCCTGGGCGGCGATACGCTCGGGCTCCACCCGGGCGATGCCCTCCTCGGTGGCCGGATAGGTCTGGTGGGTGACGAAGAAGCGCGCCGACTTGCCATCCGGTGACATGAACAGCCGCAGCCCGGTCTGGAAGTCCTTGTTATCGAACGCTTCCGCGGGCAGGTAGAAGAAATCGTCGTTCTTCGAGTCGTCGAAACTCTGGCCCATCATGATCTGGGTGTTGCTCAGATCCTCCATTTGGTCGACGAACGCCGAGAAGGTGGAATGCACGGTCAGAACCAGCCCGCGCATGATCTTCATGGTGTCGACCACGGCCGGGAGCAACTCGACCGCCTGCGGCAGCAGGCGCGCCGTCTTGGTGATGTCGGCGGACAGCTCGTGCAGATGCTCGGTGAGCTGGTCGACGCCGTCGGTGGTGTCGAAGGTGCTCCGCAGCGCCCAGCACATCGGGATGTCGAAGCAGTGCGGCTCCCAGTAGAAGTAGCTGCGCAGCGGCCGGAACTGGTCGTCGAAGTCGGCCAGGTGGTCGCGGATCCGGTCGGAGACCTCCACGGTGCGTTCGGTGACCTCGGCGGTGTCGTCGAACGTCCGGTCGACCTCCTGCAGGTAGCCGTACATCTGGATCAGCAACTCGATGTCCTTGTCGAGCTGCTGGGAGATCGTGTCGATGTCCTTGATCCGGTCCTTGAGCGTCTTCATGTTCTGGATCATCAGCTGATTGGACGCACTGAGCTGGAAGGGAACCGAACTGTGCTGCAGCGGAATCCCCAACGGGCGGGTGATGTCCTGGATCATGGCGATGCCGCGCACCCGCATGATGTTCTTGGCGACCCGATCCAACACGAGCATGTCCGCCGGGTTTCGCATGTCGTGATCCGAGGTCACCATGGTGATATCGGGGGCCATCCGCGCGGCCGAGAAGTGTTTCTCGGCAGCGGCATAGCTGACGTTGACCGGAGTTTCCTTCGGCAGGTATTTGCGGTCGTCGTAGCCGGGCTTGAACCCCGGCAGGGCGACCAGCCCGACCATGATGATCGCCAGGCTGGCTACCGCGATCGGACCCGGCCAGCGCACCACCGAGACTCCGGCGCGGCGCCAGAACCCGCCCGGCTTGGCCTTTTTGGGGTCCAGCAGCCCGAAGCTGCTGACCACGACCAGCATGGCCGGTCCCAGGGTGAGCGCCGCGGAGACCACGACGATCATGCCGACCGAGACCGGGATCCCCATGGTGTGGAAGTAGGGCAGCCTGGTGAAGTACAACACCGCCGACGCCCCGGCGATGGTGAGTCCTGACCCCAGCACGACGGGGGTGACACTGCGCACCGTGGTGTAGTACGCGTCGGCCCGATCTTCGCCGGCCAATCGGGCCTCGCGATAACGGCCGATCAGGAAGATGCCGTAATCGGTGCCGGCGGCGATCGCGAGCATCACCATGATGTTGACCGCGAATGTGGTCAGCCCCATCACGTTGTTGAACCCGAGGACCGCGACGACGCCGCGGGCGCAGATCAGCTCCAGCAACGTCAGGAAGAGCTGGGTCAGCATCGCCGCGATGGACCGGAAGACGATCAGCAGCATGATCGCGATCGCGGCGATGGTGAACAGGGTGATCTTCACCAGGCTGGCGTCGCCGATCTGCCGAAGATCCGCGGTCAGCGCTGCCGGTCCGGCGACGTAGGCCTGCACCCCGGGCGGGGCGGGGGTGTCGTCGATGTGCTTACGGACCGCCACCACCGAGTCGTTGGCTTCGGTCATGCCCTGGTTACCGACCAGGTTCAGCATGATGTAGGCGGCCTTGGCGTCCGAGCTCTGCACGCCCGCCGCGGTCAGCCGGTCACTCCAGAAGTCCTGCGCGTGCTCGACGTGCTCTTTGTCGGCGACCAGCTTTTTGACGATCTCGTCGTAGTAGTGGTGAGCGTCCTCGCCGAGCTCGTCTTCGCCGACCACCACCATCATCACGGTGCTGTTGGAGTTGTACTCCTGGAAGTTCTCGCCGACGAGCCGACTGGCGATCATCGACGGCGCGTCTATCGGCGCCAGCGGCGCGGAGTGCTCCTCGGAGATCACCTCCAGCTGGGGCACAAGCACATTCACCAGAACGGTGAACACGATCCAGACGATGATGATCGGCACCGCGAAGATGCGCAGCATGTGCGCAAAAAAAGGCCGTTTGACGTGCGGGTCCTGCTTCTTGTCGAGCTGCGCCCGGATACGTTTGATCATCCGGATTTCACCAAGCAGAAGGTCTGGGCGTTGAGCCCGGAGGCGCGTCGCTCGTCGAGCAGCCGGTCGTCGATCTTGATCCGGCAGCCGATCTCACCGGTGTTGCCCTGCACGATCATGTTGGCCTGCACGGCGGGAAGCACCGTGACGACGGTGTAGGACCACGGCAGCGGCACGTCGTTGAGCTGATGGACGTTGGCCTCGGCGTCCCAGTAGTTGATGTCGGCGCGGGTGCCCGGCGGGCCGAACGCCTCGTAGGCGACGTACTTGGGGTTGAACTGCACGATCTCGATACCGGCGCCGGCGTGGGGATTGAGGTCCTGGGACGCGAACACCTTGTGCAGCCGGGTGACGATCACCGTCGATATCACGATGACCACGATGAAGACCAGTGGAATCCAGTGCCTTTTGAGTATGGCGGTGATCGGGATTCGTTTCATATCACCGCCTTCTGCTGATCCATAGTGCGGTCGAACGCCGACAGCGGACAGTTTGTTCCGGCCTGGCCGGAGCCGTCGAAGGCTGCCACGAATTTCGCCCCCGGCAGCATAACCTTTGCTTGGCTAAGGATCGCAAGGGGTGCCCGGGCCGGGCGTGCCGACCGGCTACGTGCCCGGTCGGGCGGCAGCGTCGCCGGGGTTTCAGTAGCATGGCCGCTGATGCAGGGACTGGTGAATGGCGTCCGATTCGGCGCAGTGGTCGTCGTGGTAGCACTGGCACTGGCCAGTTGCAGCGGCAATGGTAGGTCCGGCGCGAAGTCAGGGGAGTCGACCACGCCGGGGGCGTCCTGGTCGCGCCCGGAGGCCCCGCCGGATCCGCACACCCTGCTGCGTGCGGGTGACCTCGCCGTTTCCCAGGTACCCGCCAGCGTGCTGATCTTCATCGAGAGCCAGACCAACGACGGCGACGCCTGGAAGGCGCGAGTGGTCACCTCCGACGGCACCGAACGGCAACTCAAGATCGGATCCGACGGGGTGTCGGTGCTGGTAGGACCCACTGTCACCGATGACAGCGACGCCGACAAGGCCAAGCGTCGCGCCAACGTGGACGGCGCCCACCTGGATTACCGGGCCGCGGTGCACAAGGTGCTGGCCGAGGTGCCCAACGGCTCGATCACCGAGCTGAGTCTGCTCGACATGAACGGCACCGTGGTGTGGGACGCCGACGTGTGGGACACCGACCTGGTCGAGCGCGACGTCACCATCGATGCTGCGTCGGGGGCGGTCACCACCAACCGGCCGGTGTGATCGGTTCGCTCAGCTTGCGACGCTGCGGCCGGTGATCGGTGGCAGGTCGGCCAGGGTGACGATTCCCGGCGCGGCCGCGACCACCGCCGGCACCGCGTTGGTCACCGGCATGGCCGTGTAGATCGAACCCAGACCGTTGAGGTTCGGCTCGCTCCAGTCCTTCGGCGGTAGGCAGTTGATCACGGTGCGCATGTTCGGCAGCCCGAACAGCTGGATCACATGGCCGTGGGCCACCGGCTTGGGTGGGGTGACGTGGCTGCCCATGATCCAGTTGAATCCCACGCTCACCACATTGCGCTCACCGACCCAGCCGCGGTGATAGCCGAACACGCTGCCCACGGTTCCGGCCGGGATCTTCATGAAGCCCAGGTCGCTGTCGCCGGTCGCGGCGGTGAACTGCACGTCGAAGGTGATCTTGTCCAGCTGCGCACCGATCGCGTCGGCCATCATGGCCGCGGACTCGGCGAACACCTCGCTTTCCCGGCGGACGCTTTCGGCCAGGCCGGGCGTGGCCGGAGCCTGCCCGAATCCCATCGCCGCCATGGTGGCCGCCGACTCATACGTCGAGCAGTCCACCGATTCGGTGATCCGGATCTCGTCGACGCGTTCGCACGCCCCCGACAGCACCATGCCGACCATGTTGGTCAGGCCCGGGTGCGCGCCGCTGCCGAACATCGTGGAGTTCCCGGCCCGACAGGCGTCCTCGATGCGCTTGAGGTCCTCACGGGTCTGCTTGCCGCCGGTGATCCAGGCGGCCGTGGAACACACGTTGACCCCGGCTTCCAGCAGGCGGACCAACTCGTCGATGCTCGGCCACAGCGGGTTGTAACAGCGCGCGTCGGGTTTGAGTGCGATCAGGGCGTCGATGTCATCGGTGGCGGTGACCCCGGTCGGCTCCTGCCAGCCGGCCAACTCGGCGGCGTCCACCCCGACCTTGTCCTTGCCGTGGGCGTAGACACCGACCAGTTCCATGTCCGGACGGCCGATGATGGCGTGCAGCGAGCGCTGCCCGATGTTGCCGGTGGTCCATTGGATGACGCGCAGCGGTGTGCTCATGGCTGCACACCTTATTGGGATGCGGCGTGCCGCCGGTTGTGGCACCGTCGAATTCCGTGACCGATGTGACCGTGCGGACCGCTAGGGACGACGACTGGCCGGCGATCTTGTTGTTGGAGGCCGCCGGCTTCGGGTCGTTCACCCACCCGGACCAGATCGAGGCCATTCGCACCTTGGTCCCGTCCGAAGGAGCGGTGGTGGCCTGCGAAGGCGGCGAGGTGATCGGCGTGGCTTTCTACCTCGACTTGCGGCTCACGGTTCCCGGCGGGGCGGTGCTGCCGGCCGCAGGCATCAGCGGCGTGGTCGTTGCGCCCACCCACCGCCGGCGCGGCGTGCTGCGCGCCATGTACGTCGAATTGCACCGGCGCATCGCAGATTCCGGGTATCCGGTGGCGGCGCTGACTGCCAGCGAAGGCGGAATCTACGGGCGCTTCGGTTACGGCCCGGCCACCGTCGACCAGGAGCTGACCATCGACCGGCGGTTCGCGGTGTTCCACCCCGACGCACCCGACCCCGGCGGCGTCCGGCTGGTCCGGGCCGGTGACCACCGCGACGAGTTCGCCGCGATCTACGACCGTTGCCGCGAGCGCACCCCCGGTGGGCTGGTACGCCCGACCCCGCTCTGGGGCGACCTGCTCGCCGACCGGGAAGGCGACCGCGACGGCGGCACCGCATGGATGGCGCTGCTGCACCCCGACGGTTACGCCCTGTACCGGGTGCACGGGACGAAGCCCACGACGGTGCGGGTGACGGAGCTGCGGGCCGTCACGCCGGAGGCGCACGCCGCGTTGTGGCGTGCGCTGTTGGGCATGGATCTGATGCAGACCGTCGTCATCGGCACCTACCCGGACGATCCGCTGCCCTATCTGTTGACCGACACCCGGTTGGCCCGCACCACCGCACGCACCGACGAGGGCTGGCTGCGGTTGATGGACGTCCCGGCCGCATTGGCGGCCCGCAGCTACGCCGCAGACCTGAGCGTGGTGCTGGAGGTGTCCGACCGGTTCCGCGGCGATGGTGGCCGATTCGCGCTGGAAATCCGCGGCGGCCAGGCGCAGTGCACCCGCTGCGACGCACCCGCGGACGCCGAACTGGATCTCGACGTGCTGGGCAGCCTCTATCTGGGAACCCACCGTGCATCGGCGCTGGCCGCAGCGAACCGGTTGCGTTGCCAGGGCGGGCTGGCACCGCGGCTCGATGCGGCGTTCGCCAGCGCGGTGCCGGCTCAGCTCGGCTTCTTCTTCTGACGCGGCTACAGCTTCGCCAGGTCGTAGCTGTCCAGGTTATGCATCAGCACGTGCAGCTGATCCTGCGACGAGCCCAGGGTGTGCTCGATCGCGGTGAGCCGGGCCGCGTAGTGGCCGACCGGGTACTCCCACGTCATCCCGATCCCGCCGTGCAACTGGATGGCCTCCTGGGCGATGTGCCGCCCCGAGCGGCCGATCTGCAGCTTGGCGCGGGCCGCGATCACCGGGTCGAGGTTGCCGTCGGAGATCGACATGGCCGCGTACAGGCTCATGCTGCGGGCCAACTCCAGCGAGACGTACATGTCGGCGGCGCGCTGGGTCAGGGTCTGGAAGGTGTTGAGCGTGACCCCGAACTGCTTGCGCGTCTTGAGGTATTCGGTGGTCAGGCGCAGAGCCTCTTCCATCGCGCCGACCGCCTCCGCGCATAGCGCCGAGGAGATGCGGATGATCGCGTGCTCGATGGCACCGGTGGCGTCGGTGGACTCACCGAGCGGGGTGCCCGCTGTCTTGTCCAAATCGATCTGGGCGCCGCGCCGGCCGTCGAAGGTCCGGTAGGGCCGGCGGGTCAATCCTTCGGCGCTTCCGTCGATCAGGAACAGCCCGGTCCCACCGTCGGGCAGCGCGGCGCTGACCACCAGCGTGTCGGCGCGGTCTCCGGCCAGCACAGGGTTCTTGCGCCCGCTCAACAGCCACGAATCGCCTTGCTGCACCGCCGTAGTGGTCACCTTGTCGGTCTCGCCGCGCATACCCGGCTCGGTGTGGGCGAACGCCAGGATCTGATCGCCTTCGGCGACCGCGTCGAGCAGTTTGCGCTGCTCGGCATCGCCGCGTTCGGCGATCAGCGCACCGGGCCCGAGCGCTCCGTGCACGACGGGCTCAGGGGCCACTCGGCGGCCGATCTCGGTGAGCACCACCATGATCTCCAGCGGACCGGACTCCTGCGGGTCGAATCCCAGGCCGAGAATCCCGGTGTCGGCCAGCTGTTTCCACACTTGCGGGTTGTAGCCCGGATCGGTGTCGACGACCTTGTTGCGGGTCTCGGTGTCGTAGCCCGACAACATCGAACGCGTGGTGTCGCGGAGCAGGACCTGCTCGTCGCTGAGTTGAAAGTCCATGACCGTCGTACCTCCTACAGGCCCAGAATGGTGGACGCGATGATGGTGCGTTGCACCTCGTTGCTCCCGCCGTAGATGGATGTCTTGCGGTAGTTCAGGTAGGTCGGAGCGGCGTGCTGCGCCCACTCCGGCGAGGCGATGCCCTCACCGGCCTCGAACGGCAGCGCGTCGGCACCGGCGACCTCGACGAACAATTCGGTGACGGCCTGCTGCAGTTGGCTACCGCGCAGCTTGAGCACCGACGAAGCCGGGTTGGGCTTGCCGTCGGCCGAGTCACTCGACACCCGCATCTGAGTGAGTTCCAGTGCGAGCAAATCGTTTTCGACCTCGGCCAGCCGCGCCGCGAACAACGGGTCATCGAGTGCGCCGAGCGCCTTGGCGCGTTCCTTGACCTCGGCGAGCCGCACCTTGGTGCGGGTCACCCCGGCGATCCCGGTGCGCTCATTGCCCAGCAGGAACTTCGCATAGGTCCAGCCGTGGTTCTCCTCGCCGACCAGCTGATCGGCGGGCACCCGCACGTCGGAGAAGAAGACCTCGTTGACCTCATAGCCGCCGTCGATGAGCTTGATCGGCCGCATGGTGACACCCGGCGTGTTCACCTCGAACAACAGGAAGGAGATGCCGGCCTGCTTCTTGGGCGCCTGCGGGTCGGTGCGCACCAGGCAGAAGATCCAGTCCGCGTACTGTCCGAGCGTGGTCCAAGTCTTCTGCCCGTTGACGATGTAGCTGTCGCCGTCACGTACCGCCGTGGTGCGCAGCGACGCCAGGTCGGAACCGGCGTCCGGTTCGGAAAACCCTTGACACCACCAGATATCCAGGTTGGCGGTGGCCGGCAGGAAGCGTTCCTTGATGGCCTGGGAACCGAACTCGGCGATCACCGGGCCGACCATCTTGGCGTTGAAGGTCAGTGGCTCGGGCACCGATGCCAATTGCATTTCGTCGAGCCAGATCTGGTGCTGGGTCAGGGTCCAGTCCTTGCCGCCCCATTCCACCGGCCAGTTGGGCACCGCCAGACCGTTGGCGTTGAGGATCTTCTGGGTGGCGACGATGTCGTCGGGAAAGATCGAGTGGCCCGCCCGGCCGCGCTCCCGGATGTCCGCGGGGATCTCGGTGGTGAAGAAGGCGCGCATCTCATCGCGGAACGCAGCCTCCTCGGCGGTCAGTGCCAGTCTCACGTCGACCTCCCGGTTGGTTGGGTGAACTCACGGTTGGTATGCACCCTAATCCGAACCCGCTGCGGGGTGCGGTCCCGGTCGGGAAACTGCGCGGAAACCCGCGGCCGCGGGCGCTACCGTGCGCTTTTGTACGCTAGGGGTTATGAGACGGTCGCTCGTCGCACTGGGTGTCCTGCTGTTTTGCGCGGTGTCGTGTTCGGCGGAGCCGGCCGAGGAATCCCGATCCGCGCCGTCGGCTTCGGCGCAGCCGAGCGCGCCGGCCCGACCGGCCGCGCACATCGGCCAGACGTTGGACCTGATGCGGATCGGCGGGCAGAAGATCGCGGTGACGTTGACCGACGTCATCAATCCGGCCACCGTCCCCAACGGCTGGGGCGAACCCGGCAAGACCTACATCGCGACCAAGCTGCGGATCGAGAACGCCGGGACGACGACCATCGTCGGCAACAGCAACAGTGATGTCTCGGTGGTCGGCTCCGACGACCAGCGCTATGAGGCAGATTTCGCCACCGTGACCGAGTGCCAGGACTTCGGTTACGGCTGGTTCCTGATCGCCGCGGGTTCATCGAGCACCGGTTGCGTCGTGTTCGCGCTGCCGGCGGGGGTCACCGCGACGAAGGTGCGCTATGCACCGTCCTCGGGCATCTCCCATGACGTCGGGGAGTGGCTGAACCCGTAGCGACTTCTGCACAGTCGCGCGTTGATCCACAGTTCCGGCCGCGGCCGCCGTCGGACCGACTCCACTGCCGGGGTGAGGCCTTAGCGTCGGCCCATGGCCCCAGAACTACCCGGCGAGCGGCTGCAGCGTCGCCTCGGCCTGCTGCCCGAGCCCGACCGCGGCGTCGACGCACCCGAACCGGATGACGACGCCGACCCCAATTCGTTGTTGCCGCGCTGGCTGCCCGACGGTACCGCCGATGCCGGGTTGCTCGCCAAGGTGCGGGCCGACCCGGGACGGGCCGGCGCGATCGCTCTGGCGGTGATCGCCGCGGTCGCGGTCCTCATCACCGTGTTCACCGTGATCGGCGACCGGCCCGCGCCGGTACGCAGTGCCAATCTTCCTGCGGTGGAGATGGTTTCGACCGCAAGCCCGCGCGCTGACGAATCCGTTGCGGCAACCGGCGCCGACCAGGTGGTGGTCAGCGTGGTCGGGTTGGTGCACAAGCCGGGGCTGGCTATGCTGGCGCCCGGTTCCCGCATCGCCGACGCCCTCAGGGCTGCCGGCGGTGCCCTCGACGGCGCCGACACGATCGGGTTGAACCTGGCCCGCCCGTTGGTCGACGGCGAACAGATCGTGGTCGGGCTGGCGCCGCCGTCTGGCCCGTCGATACTCGGCAGCTCGGTCGGCGTGGCACCGCCGGCGCCGGAAGCCCCTCGCACCAGCACCGCGCCGACGGGAACCGGCCCGGCGCCCAAACCCGGCGAGGCGGTCAACCTCAACACCGCGACTGTCGAACAGCTCGACGCGCTGCCCGGTGTCGGACCGGTGACCGCGGCCGCGATCGTCGCCTGGCGCGAAGCTCACGGCAAATTCACCGCCGTGGACCAACTCGGCGACGTCGACGGAATCGGCCCGGCCCGGCTGGAGAAGCTGCGTGCCCTGGTCCGCGTCTGACGGTGACCCCGCCCGCGGCCGCCCAGCCGTCGGCGGCCCGGCTGGATGTCCGGCTGGTGCCGGCCGCGCTGATCGGCTGGCTGGTCACCGCTGCGGGAATCCAGTGGCGGATCGGCGGCACCCTGGCGATGCTGTGCGCAGCACTGGCTGCCCTGTCGGCTGCGCTGGGCCGGTACGCCGGACGCAGGCGCCGGCCCGGTTGGCGAGTGGCCGGTACGGCCCTGGCAGCGGCGTCGTTGGTGGGGGCGGGGTTCGGGTGGGCGGTTGCGCTGCGCACCGAGTCGGTCCTCGAGCACCCGATCACCGCGGTGTTCGGCCACACCGCGGCGGTGACGGTCACCCCGAGCGAAAGCCCGATGCCGGCCGGTGCCCGGCGGCTGATGTTCCGCGCCACCCTGCAGTGTGTCGACGGTGCCGAATCCTCAGGCCGGGTGGTGGTTTTCGCGTCCGGCCTGGAATACGGCGAGGTGATGGTCGGCCAGTCGATGGCGTTTCGGGCCAAGATCGCCCGCCCCTCCCGGCGTGATCTGACGGTCGCGACGCTGACCGCAGCCGGCGAGCCGACGCGCGGCCGGCCCGGGCTCGTCGCGCGCACCGCCCATCAGGTTCGCACCCGGTTTGCCGCCGCCGCCGGGCGAGTGCTGCCCGGCGAGCAGGCGCGGATGCTGCCCGCCCTGGTCCTCGGGGACACCTCGGCGATCACCGCCGCCACGGGCCGAGAGTTTCGGGCCGCGGGCCTCACACATCTGATGGCGGTCTCGGGTGCCAACGTGACGATCGTCTGCGGTGCGGTGCTGTTCTCGGCGCGACTGGTCGGGCCCCGGGCCGCGGCGGTGCTGGCCGGGATGGCGTTGGTGGCGTTCGTGATCGTCGTACAACCGACGGCCAGCGTATTGCGGGCGGCGGTGATGGGGGCGATCGCGCTGCTGGGGGTGCTTTCGGCGCGCCGCCGGCAGGCGATTCCGAGCCTGGCCGCCAGCGTGTTGGTGCTGCTGGCACTGGCCCCGCACCTGGCTGTCGATGTCGGATTCGCGTTGTCGGTGGTAGCCACCGCAGCGCTGGTGGTGATCGCGCCGGTGTGGTCGGCGCGTCTGGTGGCCCGCGGGTGGCCGAAACCGTTGGCCGCCGCGGTCGCCGTGGCCTGGGCCGCCAACTTGGTCACCGCGCCGCTGATCGCCGGCATCTCCGGTCGGCTCAGCCTGGTCAGCACGCTCGCCAACCTTGCGGTGGCGGTGCTGGTGGCGCCGATCACCGTGCTGGGCAGCGCGGCGGCCGTGCTGTGCGGCTGGTGGCCGGCGGCCGCCGAACTGTTGATCCGCTTCACCGGGCCCGAACTGTGGTGGGTCTGCCACGTCGCGCACTGGACCGGCGGGGTCCCGGCGGCCGCCGTGCCCGTGCCCGCGGGGGTGGCCGGGGTGTTCGGCGTGGGCGGCCTCGGGGTGCTGATCGTGGCCTGTTGGCGGTGGCGGTGCTGCCGGCGGGTGCTGGCCGCACTGGCGCTGTGCGTGCTGGCCTGGTCGGTCTCGGAGGTGCTGACCGGCTGGGCGGATGTCGGGGCTGCGTGACACGATTGGCGGGTGAGCCCACCGGTTTCGCCGCTGCACCTGATCCTCGGTGATGAGGAACTGCTGGTCGAGCGGGCGGTGGCGCAGGTACTGGCGGCGGTTCGGACTCAGGCAGGCAGCACCGACATCCCGGTGGACCGACTGCGGGCCGGCGAGGTCGAGGCGGGTGAGCTCGCCGCGCTGCTGAGCCCGTCACTGTTCGCCGACGAACGTGTGGTGGTGCTGGAAGCCGCCGGTGAAGCCGGCAAAGATGCCGCGACCCTGATCGCGTCGACGGCCGCCGATGTCCCGGCGGGCACCGTGCTGGTGGTGGTGCACTCCGGCGCCGGGCGAGCCAAGGCGCTGGTCGGGCAGCTGCGAGAACTCGGCGCCGAGGAGCACCCGTGCGCCCGCATCAGCAAGCCCGGCGAACGCGCCGATTTCGTTCGTGCCGAATTCCGCCGGCTCAAGGTGCGGGTGGACGATGCCTGCGTGACGGCGTTGCTGGACGCGGTGGGCTCCGACATCCGTGAGCTGGCCTCAGCCTGTTCGCAGCTGGTCGCCGACACCGGCGGCCACGTCGACGCCCTGGCGGTGCGCCGCTATCACAGCGGGAAAGCCGAGGTGAAAGGCTTCGATGTCGCCGATCGGGCCGTGGTCGGCGACGTCGAAGGCGCCACCGAGGCGCTGCGCTGGGCGATGATCCGCGGCGAACCGCACGTGGTGCTCGCCGACGCGCTGGCCGAGGCGATCCATACCATCGCCCGGGTCGGCCCCAAGTCCGGCGACCCCTACCGACTTGCCGGCGAATTGGGTATGCCGCCCTGGCGGGTGCAGAAGGCGCAGAAACAATCCCGCTATTGGTCGCGGGAGTCCGTGGCCGCCGCGGTGCGGCTGGTGGCCGGGCTCAACGCCGACGTCAAGGGCGCCGCCGCCGACGCCGACTACGCGCTGGAGGCCGCGGTCCGCCGAGTCGCCGAGCTGGCCGCCCGCTAGGACTCTGCTGAATAATCCCGCGTGGCTTCGCCTTGTGGTTGGCGGTGCCTGGGACCCTTGGTGAGTGCAGGGT
>NZ_MVHU01000014.1 GCF_002086285.1 Mycolicibacter kumamotonensis
CACGGTGGTGACCGCGGCGCTGGGCGATCGGATCCCGGGCACCGCCGCACTGTCGGAGACCCTGCGTCGCCGCCGGGGCCCCGGGGGCCCGGCCGCGCCGCCCGTCGCCTCACCGGAGGAACAGGCCGTCGCCGCCGCGGAACCGTTCGTCGCCCCCGAGCCCGCCGTCCTACCGCTGGCCGAGGCGCTGAAAGACCTGACCGCGGTCATTCCCGCCGCGCCCGCGCGGCCCCCGGAGCCCGCCGCACAGCCGCCGGTGCAGCCGGCGGTCACCGAGTCCAGCGAGCAGCGCCTGCAGCGCCTGCTGGCCTTCGTGGCCCGTCAGGAACCCGCACTGCGCTGGGCCATCGGCACCTTCGCCGACGGCAGAACCCTGCTGGTCACCGACATCGCCAGCGGGTGGATACCGTCGGGCATCGAGCTGCCGGCCGGGGTGCAGCTACTCGAACCGGGCCGGCGGACCGGGACGGCGACCGAAATGCTGGGCAGCCCGACGGAGTCGGCCTCCTACCATCCGGGCGATCGCCTCGGCTGGGCGAGTGACTTCGCCGAGACGGACGCTTCGGTGCAGCCCCGCGAGCTCACGCCCATCGAAGACCTCGGCTGGCAGCTCAGCGAGGCCACCCACTGGCGCGACGGGCTGCCGCGCATGGCCAACACCCTGGCGAAGGCCGGCTCCGCCGGAACCGGCGTGGTCGACGCCGAAATCGACCTGCTGCGGGTGCATCTGGACACCATGCGTTACCAGCTGTTGGGACAGTATCCCGACACCGACACCGCCGTGGTGCTCAACTGCATGCTGCTGGCCGCCACCGAGGGTATGGCGACCGGTGACACCGTGTCGGCCAACTACCACTACAGCTGGTTCCGGACGCTCAGCGCACCCGCGGCCGGCCAGTGGGATCCGCAAACGTAACGGCGATGATGAATTGACGCTACTCACACCTGGTCGACATACTTAGCCAATGTCGGGGCCGGACAGCCGCGCGGAGCTCAGCGACAAGGACCTCGTTGAGTCCGTGTTGCGGGATCTTCGTGAGGCTGCCGAGAAATGGGAAGCCCTGGTCGCCGAGGCCGAGAACACCACCTACAGTGTCGATCTCGGAGATGTCCGTGCCGTGGCCAACGCCGACGGTCGACTGTTGGAGCTGACGCTGCATCCGTGTGTGGTCAGCGACTACACCTACAGCGAACTGGCGGACCGGCTCAACGTCGTCTTCACCGCACTGCGCGAAGAGGCCGAGTCCGATTTCGTCGCCCGATACGGCAGCACGCCGATCTGACGGCGGCCTACCAGGTGATGGCGGCCATCTCGCGTTTCGTGTCGCACACGGCGCGAACGGCGGCGTCGATGTCGGCGGCCGTGATGGTCTTGAGGTCGTCGATCGTCACCGGGTGACCGGCGCGCTTCTGCGCCGCCACCCGGGTGTCGCGGGCCAGTTCGGCTTCCTCGATCACGTTCCGGGCGAACCGGCCGTTGTGCATGACGTTGATGCCATGCTCGCCGCGCGGGCTGACGTAGGCGCGAATAGTGGTCGCCATATCCAGGAACCGCTGCCGCGCTTCCGGGTTCAGCTCGGTAGCGCGACTGGAACCGTACCGTTCACCGATTTCGACTATCTCTTCGGGCGAGTAGGACTCGAACCGGATCTTGCGGTTGAACCGGCTCGCCAATCCGGGGTTGACGGTGAGGAATTCGTCGACCTGGTCCTCGTATCCGGCGGCGAGGAAGCAGAAGTCGAAGCGGTGTTTCTCCAGCGCGATCAGCAGCTGGTTGACGGCCTCCATGCCGATCATGTCCGGCGTCCCGTCCTGGTGGCGTTCCACCAGCGAATAGAACTCGTCCATGAAAAGGATTCCGCCCAGGGCCTTTTCGATCAGCTCATTGGTCTTCGGACCCGAGGAACCGATGTGTTCGCCACAGAAGTCCGAACGCCGCACCTCGGTGATCTCCGGATTGCGGACGATGCCCATTCCCGCGTAGATCTTGCCCAGCGCCTCGGCGGTGGTGGTCTTACCGGTGCCGGGCGGGCCGACCAGCAGCATGTGGTTGGTCTGTCCTTCCACCGGCAGACCGTGTTCCAAACGCATGGCCCGGATTTCGAGCTGGTCCTCCAGGGCCTTCACCGCGCGTTTGACCTCGGCCAGCCCGACCTGCTTCTCCAACTCGGCGCGGCCCTGCGCCAGCAGCTCGGCGCGGCGGTCCAGCGCGTTGTCCTCGTCGAGTTCGGCCCGGCTTTTCGCCGAATCGGCATCCCAGCGGTCGGTGCGGCTGTCGATGATCTGTTCCTCGGTGACCACCAGGCGCAGATTGGGCTCGGCGAGTGCGGCCTTGGCCGGCTCGGTCAGCACCCCGTTGATCGCGGCCTTGGACAACCAGACCTGGGCCCTGTCCTCCTCGCCGAGCTGACGGTGCACCATCCCGCGGACGTAGGCCAAATCCGCGGCCAGCAGCGGGATTTCGCTCGGGTTGATCGACGCCGTCAACACCCCCGCGGAAAACCGCTCCGAGGAGCGCGCCTGCCCGGCGATGTCGACACGATCCAGCCAGTCCAACGCCACCCGGCCCTGGCCCAGATGCGCGGCCGCGTAGGCGGCCAGCGCGCAGACCGACGCGGTGACCGCGGGCATGACGATCGCCCGCTCGGGTAGTTCCTCGGCGGCGACCGTCAGCAGATCCGGCCAGCGCTGCGTGACGAACATCAGGTAGGCGCGAGCCAGCTGGTGCCACTGGTGGTTGATCCAGCTGTCCAGCAGACTCTGGTCGGCCAGCAGCGCGTCGGCGCGTTCGTATTCCCCGGCCACCGTCAGCGCTGAGGCCAACGCCAGCCCCACGTGCGAGGCGTCGGTGACCGTGATCGACAGGTAGGGCCCCAGCGGAATCTGGGCGGCCAGGTGCCGGCCCAGCCGGGTGGTCTCCTTGTGCAGCCAGTCGCTGTTGGCGTAGAGCCGCTTGAGCGTGTCCAACGAGGTGTCACCGCAGGCGATGCGGCCCAGCCACGCGTCGGCCATGGAGGGATCGGCTTCGGTTGCCGCCACGAACTCGGCCTGGGCTTCGGGGGAGCCGTACCGTCCGTCCATGCTCACCATGGCCCGGTCGAAGTGCCGGCGGGCCGCCAGCAAGTCACTCAATGTCTGTCGTCCTCTGTCGCATGTACGGGTTGTCGGGGCTGCCTGCGGTCCGGCGGAGTGTCATCGTGACGACATCGGCGCCAGCGCCTCCGGGCTGCAGTACCGGTTTTCCGCCCGGAACAACTCCACCGTAGCCAGCCATGATCGTCCCCCCGCGGCAACCCGTACGGCGGTCCGGTCGATCTGCTCGATGCACACCTCGACCGCATCCGGTGGCGGCGGAGGCGTCCCGGGCGGTGCCACGGTGATGACGGTCGCCGGGCGCGGTGACGGGGCGATCGGCCCGTCGACCACACTGACCGTGCTGCGCGGCGTCGGCCTCGACTCGCCCACCACCGACACCTCGGGCATCCGGACGCTGGCCCAGCGCGCCTTGTCGCGGGTGTGCACACAAACGCGCTCCCCGGCCCCGACGGCGCGGATGATGATCCGCTTCGCGATCAGGTCCTCGGCGGCGATGAACACCCGGCTCAGCTCGCCGGAGTCGGTCAGCGGAACCATCAGCCGATCGCCGTTGGCCAGCTTTCCGATCAGGACACCCGACGGGCCGATCTCGACGGGCAGGCTGTCCGGCAGTGGTCCCGGCCGAAGTCCGCGCAGGTGCGGGCGGGGCGCGCACATGTTGGCCTCCACGGCGGCGGCCTGCTCACCGTTGAGCCGCCGCAGCACGACCGCCGGGGGCGTGGGTGCCGGCTGCGGGGTCTGCAGGGTGACGGTGGCCGTGCACGTGGCATCCGGGAAGACCGTGACGTTCTGGACCACCTCGTCGACGGGCAAGGTCCAGACCTGGGCCAGCAGTTGCGCGTTGATCTCGTGGGGCGGGTAGGCATAGGTGGTCACCCAGCCGCCCTCGGCGCGCAGCGATTTCCAGCGCTCGGCGTCGGCCAGCAGCAACGCACCACCGAGCCGGCGATCCAGTTCCACCAGATCGCTGGCGGTGGCGACCCGTGCGCGCAGTCCCTCGCAACGCAACAGGCCGGCGATCCGCTGGGCGACGGCGACCGCGGTGGCACCCAGGGTGGTGCGCCACCGCAGCGCGGCGGTGTTGTCGATGACCCGCAACCGCAGCAGCAGCCAGGTATCGCGTTGGCCGGCGTAGGGCGGTGTGCCGATCTCGGTGTCATAGACCCGCGGATAGTCGCCGGTGGTGGCGCGGCGTGCGCCGATGCTGATCACGCTCATCGACTCCAGCACCAACCCGAGCGCGTGCCGCAGCATCGGCAGCAGGGCGGCGACGTCGATGACATTGTCGGTCTCCACGTTCACCGACCCGGTGGCGACGGTGGCGGTGTGCGCCCGGCCCAGCAGGTGAACGGCTACTACCGCCACGCCGTCCTGGATGCGGACCCCGCCCCCGGCGCGGTTGTTGGCCACCGTGATCGGCTCGGCCCAGCCCGTCGCCGTCCGTCGCCGAAGCCGCAGCAGCGCCCAGGACCAGGCCGGTTGGCCCCACCACGGCACCAGCACCAGCAGCACCGCGAGCGGCACGGCGACCGCGACACCGATCAGGCCGCCGAACGCCCACCCCGCCATCCCACACAGCGCGACCGCCGTGGCGCACAGCAACCGCCGATTGCTCGAGGCGCTGAACCCGGTCAGCCGGACCCGGTCCTGACTCACTTGAGGGCCCTTCGGATCCGGGCGGTGACGGCGGCGGCCAGCACCGCGGCGGCGATCGCGCCGAGGAATCCGAGGGCAACGGTGCGGGCGCGATGATCCGGCGGTGGCGGGGGTGCCGCCGGGGTGATGACACGGCTCTGCGATCCCGGTGCCACCGGTTCGCCCGGCGGCACGTTGAACGTCAGCGCCGCCACCGGGTCGATCAGCCCGTAACCCACCCGGTTGTCCACCCCGGCGGGCGGGTTGTGTGCGGTCTGCACGATCCGGTTGATGACCTGGTGCGCGGTGAGCTGAGGATATTTGGCCCGCACCAGGGCGGCGACCCCGCTGACGTAAGCCGCGGAGAAGCTGGTCCCCCAGAACGGCATGTTCTTCTCGCCCACCCGGACCGGGGGATAGGCGTTGACCGGTCCGCCACCCTGCGGGGACAGCCCCATGACATGGGTGGCCGGCGCGGCCACTCCCACCCACGGCCCGGACATGCTCTTGTCGATCGGCGCCCCCGTGGCGTCCACGCCGCCGACGGACAGCACGTAGTCGGAGAACCACGACGGGCTCGAGATCACCTTGACCTGGTTCCAGTCCCGGGGATCGCCGGGGTTGAGCGGGTCGAACATCGGGTTGTTGGCGCAGCCGGCCTCGCCGACGTTGCCGGCGGCCGTGACGATCACCGCGTCCTTGACGGTTGAGGCGTACCACAGCGCCGCCCCCAGGGCCCGCTGGTCGAGCGCGGCCGCCACCGAAACGCACGAGGTCACCGAGATGTTGATCACCTTGGCGCCCATGTCGGCCGCGTGGACGACGGCTCGGGCCAGCGTGGCCAGCGTGCCGGCCTTGACCCGCTCATCGTCGTAGCCGAACCGTTGCGGGTTGACCGGCTCGAAGGCCCGCGAGGACTGGCGGATCGCGATGATCCTCGCGTGCGGGGCGACGCCGACGACACCGTCCGGAGCGCCCGGCGGGGGCGGCGGGACCGCGGGTTCGTCCTCGGTCTGCGGATCCGGCGGGCCGGAGGCCGGCGCCATGGCGCCCTCGTCCGGGGGCGGCGGAGGTGGAGGCGGCGGTGGCACGGTCTGGGTGATGGTCACCGGCGCCGGTGCCGGGGGAGGCGCCGGCGGCCCGGGAAGGTCCGCGGGCGGCGGCGGCTCGCCGATGCTGGGCGGCGGGCCGGCCGGCGGTGGGAAGGCGGGAACCTCGGGCATCGGGCGGGGCATCGGCAGCACACCCTGCGGGGCCGCGGCGATGATCGACGCGGCGATCGTGCCGTGGGCGTCGCAGTCCTGCAGTCCGCCCAGGCCTTCGGCGCCGCCCATGATGTAGTCGCCGCCGGCGATCGCCGGCAGCCGTGGATTCGGTGTGACCCCGGTGTCGATGACCGCCACCGGCACACCGTTGCCGGTGGAGTACTGCCACGCGGCGGCGATGCCCAGCATGTCGAACCCGGGTGCAAGCTGCGCGACGTCGGGGTTGCTGACCGTGATCGGCACGCTGCAGGAATTCGAGCGGCGCATCGGCTGATCCGGGCCGGGCGGGCCGTCGGGCGGCGCCATGGCGGGATCCACCGACGGCGGTTCGATCGCGCGGGCCATCGGGGGGACGTCGGCGAGGCCGGCCAGCAGCACCACGGCGGTCAGCGCGACAAGCCGGGTGCGCAGCCGGCTCAGTTGCGCACCCACACGAACAGTCCTCCCAGCCAGGCTCCGAGCACCCCCACCACGATGAACGCCAACACCTCCAGCCATTCGACCGCCAGCCGAATCCACGGGACGAACTTCGTCTCGGGCACCAGCAGACCCGCGGCCAGGCCGAGTGCGGCGAACACCGCCACCGCCGCCGCCGGCCACAGGAAACCGCCGGCGGTGTAACCGGGAGCCGCCAGGGCGTACTTGGTGATCCCGACGAGCACCGCGGCACACGCGCCGCCTACCAGGGCGATCGCCTGGACCCGGCCGGCGAATCCGCGGCCCTGGGTGATGAACAGTCCGGCGGCCAGCCCGCACAGGGCCACCGCGGCGCGCTGGTGGGTCGAACCCGGTGCCAGCACCATCCACACCGCGATCGGCAATGTCGCCGCGATCGCCACACACATACCGACCTGCACCGCATTGATCAGTCGCGCCGACGCCGCGATCGCCGCTCCCCGCGCCGTGATGTCGACCAGGTCGTCTTCGTCGTCCTCGTCCTCGGGGGCGACCGGCGAGACGGTGTCGATCGGCATGTTGGCGCGGCGGGCGAACAGATCCCGCCCGGTGATCGAGCCGAAATACGGCGGCCGGACCCGCGCCACCCACAGCGCGATCGTGGGCGCCAGGCGCACCAGCATCAGCAGGCCGAGCAGCACGCAGATACCGATGACCTGCGGCGACACCGGATGCCACATCCGCGCTGCCGCCACCGCCCCGCCGATCCCGCTTGCGGTGACGACCGCGGTGGCCACCGCGGTCTGCGAACGCAGCAGGACGCTGAGCGCGATCGCGCCCATCGCCAGGACCGTCACGCCGATCAACAGGTGGGGCGCGCCCAGCCGCCCGGGGGCCGCGCACAGCGCCGCGCCGGACAGCGCGATCACCGCCAGCCAGCCGAATCCGCTGAACAGGTCGGCCCGCGCGGGCCAGCTCCGGCGGACCACCGCGGCGCCCAGCGTCAGCAGGCCGCCGAGGCCGGCCAGCACCACGGCCGGGGGCCAGCTGTCGCTGAAGGTGCGGGCCCGCACCGCCAGCGCGAAGAGCACGACGACCGCCATCGCCAGCAGCCCGATCGCGGTGTGTGCCGCCGTCACCGCCGTGACCGGCGCGAACATCCGGTCGACCTTCACATTGAGCAACCGGGTGACGGTCTGCTCGTCGACCTTGTGTCCGCATTCGGAGCACTGAATCTCCGGTTGCGTGCCGAGCCGGCGGGCCGTCGCGGCCAGCGCACTCGACAGCGACTCGTATTGCGGCTCGAACGAGTCACCGCCGACCACCGGCACCAGAACCAGCGTGTCGCCATCTTGCACGCCGAGGTCATCGAGGCTGCGAGTGATATCCAAGCGGACCCCGTTGACTTTATGCAGTTCGTAGCCTCCCGGCGGGAGTGCGACGCCGTCGAAGCCGTGATGCTTCAAATCCTCGTCGAGGAGCTCGACCATTCCCTCGAAGAATTCCTCGACCGGAATTCCGGCCGGGAAGACCTGTGACACGAGGTGTTTATCGTAGGCGAGGCTGACTGCGCAGCGGGCCGGGAACGCGACTTTAGCCGGTGTCGGGGTGGTCACCGCGACTACCTTTCAGTGTCCGGCACGAATTTGTCGGCCAAACCGGCAGTTATTTCGAATAGCCGCAGCCGTGTCTTTTTCTTGACCTCATGGTGGACATCGATTATGCCGCCCTTAGCCAGATGGGCGTCATAAGGCATGACTTCCACCGTGGCACCGGTTTTGCTGAACCGCTCGGTCAAATAGGCGACGGCGGCGCTGTCCTCGATGGGGGAGGAGTGGTTCAGGATCACCGTCGCTCGCGACACCAGCTCGTGGTAGCCCTGAGCGGCCAGATAGTCGACCGCACGCAGCACCGGCCGGGAACGGTCGGCGGTGATCCCGGCGACGAAGACCAGCGTGTCGGTGTTCTCCAGCACCGGCTTCATCACCGGGTGTTCCAGGTCGGCCGCGGTGTCGACGATGATGACGTTGTGAGTTCGGCGCAGCCGCGACAGCACCCCGCTGAACATGGCCGGGACGAGCGGGCGAAGCTGATCGGAGGTGCGGTTGCCGGCCAGCACGTCCAAGCCGACCGCATTTTGCCCAAGGTGTTCGCGGATATCGGAATATCCCTGCACATCGGTGTCGCTCAGAACGGCCGAGTAGTCACCGGGCGGGTGCTCGTCGATGCGATCCGACAGGGTCCCGAAGCCCGGGACGGCGTCAATGGCGATCACATTCTCGGGACGGCATTCGCGGAAGACACTGCCGATGGAGGCGGCCATGGTCGTCACGCCGGTCCCGCCTTTTCCCGACACCAGGGTGATCACGTACTGGCGGCGGATGTGGCGCCGAATTCTATTGCGCAGGTCTCGGTAATGCCGTTCGCGCGGGGATTCCCCCGGATTGATCACCTTTGCTGAGGCCACATACACCAGTTTGCGCCAGCCCGAGCCGGGCGGAATCTTGCGTGGCGTCGCCAGGTCGGAAATGCGCATGGAGTCCGATACGGAATCCCGGTAGCGGTGGCCGGTTCCGGGATCCCGGCGCCCGGATGCGCCTTCGTCAGGCATATTGGGGCTATTCCATGGGCTCGTCACGTGCGTGATGTTAACACGATTACGGATACCTCGTTTGCAATGATTCTTACGACCGACAGTAATATTTGAGAATGGTGTTCAGGCAAATTCACGGTTACACAACCCGCCGGTGTGAATGCCAGTCCGCACCGGCCGGCAGCCGCTGGATAAGCCGCAGGATCGCATTGGCGACATCAGCCCGGGACCCCGGGGACACGATCTGATAGCGCCGGCCCCCGTTGTCGATGTTCTCCACACAGACCCGCCCGGCCGGGGTGTCAGAGATCAGCACGGCGGTGTCGCCGATGGCCATTCGGGCCAGCTCCTCGGGCCCGGCCCCGGGCTGCAGCGCGACGATGTTGGCCTGCCCGGACACCTCCGGGTCAGCGGCCATCAGCAGCGTCTGCTGCTGGTCGATATCGAGCCGTTGATCCGCCAGGTACTTGCGCAGGCCGTCGTGGTCGCGCACCCGGTCGAGTAACTCCTGGGTGTCGAGGGTGACCGGACGCAGCGGGGCGGCGTCGGTGACGCCGCAGAGCCGCTCGATCTGACCGACGACCAGATCCCCGGCCGCCGCCTGATCGCCCGCGGTGCCGGCCGGATACAACCGCACCTCCTGGTCGTGGCGCTCCAGGACCACCCACCAGGAGGCGAACCGGTTGATCGAGACCCGCGTCATGTGTTGCGGGTCGCCGTAGGGCCGTCCGGGGAAATTCAGTTGCAGCAGCAGGGCGACGTCGCGGCGCATGATCACCGTCAGCCATTCGCGGATCATCGGGTCCGCCTCGCCCTGGCCGTCGAGTGCACCGATCTCGGTCAGTTCCTCGGCGATCGGATGCTGCCGTGCCCGCTCGGCGGTGTCCACCCGCGGCAGCAGCGGCCGCAGGCCCAGCTCGGGGCAGAGCGTCTCGATCCCGGTCACAGCCTGCAGAACCCACAGCCCGTCAAGGGTCGTCGTCAACATGTCACTGCCGCCTCACCCGTGCGTAGTCAGCCTCGAACGCGAAATGGGGTATCTGCGCCTGTCGCGCCGACACCCCACTTCGTCATCGTTACGTGGTCACCCCGCGATGGGCACCGCGATCCCGGCGCCCGCGGCGGTGGTCAGAAAAGGCTGTTGATCGTCTGGTCTGTCTGCATGGCCCCTTCCAGCACGGAGCCGATGGTCGAACCGTGCTGGCCGATGGTCTCGATCAGGCCCTGCAGACCGGAGAGCATCTGCGCCTGCGCCTCGAAGAAACCGGTGGCGCCGTGGCCGGCGAAGTATTCGGTCAGCATCTGGGTGAGCTGGTGGGCGTCGGAGTGGATCTGGTCGAGGGTGCCGGCGCTGCTGATCACGCTGTGGGCTTGGTCGGATACCGGACCGGGGTTATAGGTGATGCCGTCAGCCATGGGGATCGTTGTCCTTTCGAGTACGGGGGTCAAGGAGGCTTAGGCGGACTGTCCGCCGAACAGCGAGTGGAAGGCGTGCTCGGAGTGGGACTCGTGGGATTCCATCAGGGCAGCGGCCTGGTTGAGGCCCTCGGTCAGGCGGGTGCCGCCGATGAGGACCTTCTGCATGTCTTCGTGGATCTGGGCGGCGGTGGCATACGATGCCTTGGAGCCCGCGCCGTCCCAGGTGCCGGCGCCCAGGATGTTCTCGTGGTCGGCGAGGTACTGATTGGCGATCGCCTGAGCGTGTTCGATGTGCTGCGCCAACTTCGACGCGGTGTTCCGCATCAGTTCCGGCGTGACGACAATGGCTGCCATCGTTTCCTCCTTGGTTGTTGAGCGACCCCCCGGGTTCGGCGGGATGTGCCTTGCGGTAGTGTATGGGCTTCTCTGGAATGTGTCGATTCACCCTGTGGACGACGAATGCCCAGCTCACACCCGGTCATCGACCACTCGCACCGTGTTGGCCCGGTCGGAGGAACGCCCGCCCTGACCTTTTCCAGCGGCCCCTGCGGCGTGCCCGATCGGCATTCCGCCCATCCCGCCGGCACTGGCTGTGGTGACCCGTTGGGACTCGACGGAACCCAGCGCGCCACTGGCCCGCAACCCCACCGGTCGTCCGCCGGCGGACTCGAACGCGCTGACCGGCCGGGTGAACGCCGACACCGGTGCGCCTGCACCGCCGAAGCCGCCGCCCCCCACGCCGGCGCCGGGTGTCGCCGTCGCGTTGGCCAGCATCGCGGTGGCGGGAACCCCGCCGGCGCCAGCGGAATTGAGCGCGCCGCCGAGCATGCTCGGGTTCATGAACATGCCCATCATCGACTGCATCGGGCCCATCATGGTCTGCGGCACCTGGGTCAGCATCTGCGGCGCCTGCATGAGCGACGAGCCGATCTGCTGGACCGGGCCCAGCATCGAACTCATCTGACTGCCCATGCCCTGGGCGGCGGAGGCGCCCTGCCCGGCGGTGTTGCTCGCCGCCTGGGTTCCGGTGTAGGCCGCGCGCATGGCACCGCCGGCCGCGGTTTGGGAGGCCGCTTCGCCGACGGCGCTGGCGGCCGCGGCCGGGGCAGCGGGTGAGGCCCCCATCCCGGCCACCGGGGCGGGAACGGTCAGGCTGGACGTAAGCGCGGTCAGCGTCGCGCCGTACGAGGCCCCCACCGCCGCGTTGTTGGGCCAGAACAGCCCGAAGTACTCGAACTCCAGGGAGGCGATCCGCGGCGTCAGCGCTCCGAGCACCGCCCAGTTGATGCTGTTGTCGAACTCGGTCTCGATCCGGTTCTCCTCGCACTCCTGAGCGGTGCGCATGCTTCCGTAGGCCAACTGGTAGGCCTCGACCGCCGCCGCGACGATCGGCGCTTTCATATCCACCCAGCCCGCCAGCCCGTGCAGGGCCACGTTGAGCAGGGTGGCGTTGAGCGCCGAGCCGGCCGACCCGGCGCCGATCCAGCCGACCGAGGTCAGCGCGGTGTTGACCGCGGAGGCGATCCCCGACGCGTGGTGGGCCGCGCCCAGCGCCGTCCATGCCGCGCCGTTGGCCAGCATGGTCGCTACGCCCATGCCGGACTTGATCAACGTGTCATTGACCTCCGGTGGGCGGGCGGCCCATCCCGGGTCGGCCATCGGCTAGCCGCCGAGTGCGGCGGTGGCTGCCCGTAACGCCTCGGTGGCGCTGTAGACCCCGGCCGCGGTCGCCTGCGCACCGGAGAACAGCCCGCGCTGCGCGGAGTGCTCGGCGACGATGCCCAGGTATTCGGTGCCGGACGCCAGCAGCGCGGCCTGGAAGGCGATCGAGTCGGGGTCATTGCCCATGGGCAGCACACCGAGCAGTGCCGGGGTGGCCGAGGAGGCGGCCGCCGCGGTTTCCGCGGTGATTCCCGCTTCGACGCCCGAGGACGCCAGCACCGCCTCCGGTTCTACAGAGAACATGTTTCCTCCCGATGCCTCATCGCTGCTATGCCGACGTTGGCAGGTCGGAGTAGATGGTAAACCGATTTCGGGTCGGCGTCACTTCACTAAGTAAATACCGGTTATTGCTGCTCGAAATTGTGGATCATCGACGACGGCACGCCGACCAGTACACCTTCTACTCCGGAGTCGTCGGTGACCAGCAGGCCGCGGCCGGCGGGCAGGGCCTGGGCGCGCACCGTTCGGCTGACCTTGTTCTGCGGGTCGTTGTCCATGAACAGCGTCGGCACCTTGGCGCTGCGCTGGGTCTTCACCCACGGATCCATCTCCAGTTGGCCGAAGTTCGACGAGTTTCGGGTGGTGAATACGTGCAGGCCGATCTGGCGCCCGCGCTCCATCAATTTCCACAGCGCGGCGCCCACCGGCGGCTTGGCGGGGTGGATCTGCGCCGGGCGCAGGTCCTGAACGTCGTCGATCAGGATGAAGTGACGGGGGCCCTCCCAGGGCTTGAGCGCCCGCAGTTCCTCCTGGCTGAGGCCCTTGGCGGGTAGCCGGGGGAGTAGCACCTGCTGGGCCAGCGTGGTCAGCACCTCGTCGATCTCGTCCTGGTCGTAGGCGTAGGCGTTGACGTAGCCCGGGCCCTGCAGGTCGCGAAGCGGTCCGGTCTTGGGGTCGATGATCGTGATCTGCGCCTGTTGGGGGGTGAAGCGTGCCATCACGGCCTCGCCGATCGCGGCCAGGGTGGCGCTCTTGCCGCACAGGGCCCGGCCCAGGATCATCATGCCGGGATGTTCGGCCAGCTCGAGCGGCACCGGCAGCAGGTCGTGCTGCTCACCGATCATGAACGCGATCGACGGGGCGGTCTGGGCGGGCGGGCGCTGGGCGACGTCGTAGGCCAGCACCTCCGAGAGCGCCACCGCCGGTGGGAGCCGTTTGAGGGTGGCGTGCTTGGTGACGCCGGCGACCTCGGCGACCCGGGTGCCCAGGTCGCGGGTGCCGATCCGGGTGCCGTCCTCGGCGCTGAGCTCCGGCAGCCCGATGAGCATCTCGTGCAGGGATTCGGTGAGCCCGAAGCCGGGCCGGTTCACGGTGCGCTTGGCCGCGTCGCGGGCGTCGAGGGAGGCGGTGCCCATCTCGTTCTCGCCGGGGTTCTGCAGCCGCAGCTGGATGCGCACGTCGGAGTTCTGCAGCAACGTCTGGCGCTGGCCGTGAATCCAGCCCGACGCGCTGGTCATCAGGTGCACGCCGTACTCCGGGCCGACACCGCTGAGCGCGATGATCCGGTCCCCGAGCACGGTGTCGGCGGCGTAGAGGTCGGAGAAGTCGTCGATGACCAGGAACACGTCCCCGTACGGATCACCCGGGTCGGTGCCGCCCAGGGCCTCCCCGCCGGATCCGAAGCGCCGCTCCCGGAACTCGTTGATGTCGATCTTGTCCCGCCGGAAGGTGTCCTGGCGGGCGCTGACCAGCGCGGCCATCGTCGCTACGCTGCGTTCCACGCCTTCGCGGTCGGCCGGCGAGACGATGTCGGCCACATGCGGCAGGGTCTCGGCGTAGCCGAGGGTGGCGCCGCCGACGCAGAAGAACGTCAGCCGGGCCGGGGTGTACATCAGCGCCGCCGAACACATCAGCGTCATCAGCGTCGTCGTCTTGCCGCGGCTCTTTGCGCCGACCACCATGACGTTGCTGCGCAGCACGTCGACGCAGTGCACCAGCTGTTGGGCGTCCTCGGGGATGTCCTTGATGGCCAGCGGCCACACCAGACCCGGGTTGCGCCCGTAGTCGACGTCCCAGGGCTTGCCCCGATACAGCGTGACCAGCGAGTCGACGGACTCGGAGACCTCCAGCGGAGGCAGCCACGGCAGGTGGGGCGCCTTGCGGTCCGCGGCGATCAGCGACTCGCGCAGCACGTCGACGATCTTCTTCTTCTTGAATCCGTCGGCGTGCAACAGGAACTCGTCGGGTTCGGCGTCGGTGGCCGACATATCTTGCAGCGCTTGGGCGTCCGCCTCGTCCAGCGGCTGGTACTGCCAGGTGTAGAGGCGCGGCTTCGTCAGCGTCATGTCGAGCGTCTTGGCCGTCGACGTCTTGCGCTTGGGCACGATGAACGGCGCTGACAGGTAGAAGCAGCGGAAGGGCTCCAGATCCCGCGGGCCGACTTTGAGCAGCCCGAAACCGTTCTCCTTCGACGGCAGGTGGTAGGCGGCGTCCGAGCCGATCACCTCACGGCTGTCGTCCCCGGACTCGGCGCGCAGCGCGACCCGGAAGGCAATGTTGGACTTGACTTTCTGCAACGACGACAGGTCCAGGCGCTGACCGCCGAGCATGAAGAAGACGTTGGCGCCGCGGCCTTCCTGGCCGATGTGGATGATCAGGTCGATCCACTTGCCGTGGTTCTGGAACAACTCCAGGTACTCGTCGATCACCACCAGCAGGATCGGGACCGGTTCCAGGTCGCGTCCGGCGAGCCGGATCTCCTCATAGTCGTTGGCGTCACGCGCGCCGACGGAGTTGAAGAGCCGGTAGCGCCGGGCGATCTCGCCGTCGATCGCCCGGCGCATCCGCTCGGCGAGGTGCCGATCGTCCTTGCCCAGGTTCGACAGCGCCGCCGACACGTGCGGGATGCCGAGGATGTCCTGGGCGGCGGACTCGAACTTCATGTCCACGAAGATGACGTTGAAGGTCTCCGGCGAGTGCGTCAGCGCGATGCCGTACACCAGCGACAGGAAGAACTCCGACTTGCCCGACCCGCTGGTGCCGATGACCACCGAGTGGAAGCCGAAGCCGCCGAAGTCCTTGGCGCGCAGCACCACGTTCTGCAACTCGCCATTGGGTTTGGCCCCCACCGGGATCTCGGCCCACCGCTCGTCGCCGCGGCTGCGCCGTTCGGCCCAGAGCCGGTCCACGTTCAGCTCGCGCGCGTCGTCGATTCCCAGCGCGCGCAGCAGTTCCAGCGCGCCACTGCCCGAGTCGGTGACGTCCACGCTGGCCGTCGGCGACCAGCGCGCCATCGCGCGGGCGTAGCGGTAGGCGCGCGGCACCGACAGCTGATCGGCGTGCGCGAAGAACTTGCCGCCCACGCGCAACATCGGCGGCGCAAACGGATCGGCGCCGCGGCCGTTGCGGCGGTGGGCCGCCGACGGCTCGTCGGTGCGGCTGTGCCGGGCCGGATGATCGATGACCTCGAAGATCTCATCGCGGGCGAACCCGACACCGGTACCGAGCCGCGAGGCCACCCGCAACACGGTGATGCCCTCTTTGCCGACCCGCCCGACCACGCTCTCCCACGCCTCGGGGCTGCCGGTGTTGTCGTCGACGATCACCCAGTGCGGGCCGAGATCGTGCCCGGCGCCGCCGGTTTCCAGTGCCGAGCCCATGGTCGTCGGACTCGGCGTCGATGGGGGCCGCCACGCGCCGCGCTTGCCCTTCATGTGCAGGTCGGCGCCGAGCGTCGACTCCAGTTCGGTGGGGGTGGTGAACACCAGCCGGCGCCATCCGCAGGCGTCGAACAGCTCGTCGTGCTGATTGTGCGGCAGCCACACCATCCAGGACCACAGCTCGGGGTGCCGGGTCACCACCATCAACTTGACGTCGAGCGGATTGTGGAACACCGCCAAGGCGCTGAGCATCGACCGCAGCAGCGAGCGGACCCGGTCGAGGTCCTCGCCGACGAAGCTGAAACCCGGGCGGGAGCGCAGGTTGACCACCTTGGCGATGTCGCGGATCTTGCGCTGTTCGAGGATGAAGTCGCGCAGCGCCTGGCCGGTGACCGGCTCGAGCTCCTCGTCGACCGGGATCTCCGGCCACTGCACCGACAGCACCGAGTCGGGCGCGTGTTGCACACCGACGCCCACGCGGACGTCGAGGAAATCCGGGTCGGAGCGCCGGCGCTCCCACATCTGCGGCCCGCCGATGACCGCGCCGAGTCCCTGCGGGTTGGAGTGCACCATTTCCTGGGCGCTGCGCTGGGCGCAGACCGCCTTCTGGATCTCGTCGCGTTCGGCGTCGAGCGACCGCAGGTAACTGCGGCGGTTCTTCTCCTGCTCGCCCCAGCTGATCTTGCGCGCCCGCCCGAACCGTCCGGAGAACATCAGCATGGCCAGGCCGGCCATGCCCACCATCGGAAACATGCCCGACCCCAGGCTGCGCACACCGGAGACATAGAGCATCACGATCGTGCCGATCAGCGCGACCACCAGCGCGGGAAGGCCGATCATCACCCACAGGTTGCGGGGTTCGCGTTCCGGCAGGGCGTCGGGGGCTCGCGGGGCGACCCGCACCGGCTTGGGTTCGGGAACCTGAAGTCGGGCCGGAACGAATGCTCGTTTGGACATCGCCTCAGTGCCCTCCCGGGATGGCCTGCTGGTTGTTGGGCGCCACCGGCATCACCGCGCCGGTGGACGCCAGGGTGTCGCGGGCCAGCAGCGCGGCATGCCGAGACAGTTCCGGGCCGGCCGCGAAGGTGCGCAGCAGCGGCCACGGGGCCTGCTGCGCGGAGGCCGGGTCCAGTCCGAGGCCGCGCAGTGTCTCGTCCTCGGCGGCGATCCCGTACCGAACCCCGTTGGGGGACACCCAGAACAGCGACTCGCGCGAATCGGACTCGAGCAGTGCGCTGGTCGACGTCACGAAGTTGGTCGCGCCGGGCAGCACCAGCACCTGGTTGGCCACCACCGATCCGGGGGAGCGGTCGTCGCGCACCAGCCGGACGATCCGATTGTCCATTCCCGGCGACACCGGCAGGCCGCGGCCGTTGAACACCGTGACCCGGGCCTGACGGTCGGACGGGGCCTTCTCCCATCCGACGCACGTCGTCGGGTCGGCGGCGGTGTCGACGAACTTCAGCCGGCTGTTCGGGTAGTAGTCGACCGGCAGGGTGCCCACTTCGGGGATGTTGACCAGCTTGTCGGGGCTGATCACCAGGGGCGCCACGGATCCGAATGAGTTGGCGCTGCGGATCAGGTCGGCCACGAAGCTGGTGATCTTCTGCACGCCGTCGGGCAGCAGCACATAGAACTGTGAGCCGCCGCCGGCCGTGCGGGTCTCCAGCACCGCACCGACCTGGGACCCGGGCACCCACTGCGACGGTGTGCCCGCCTGCGGAATCACCGGAACCCGCAGCGGTTCGGTGCTGGGCAGGGCGTCGAACAACGCCCGCGACATCTCCACCGGCACCGTCGTCCCCGGGTCGATACCCAGGCTCAGGGTGATCGCCCGGTCGGCCGGGTCGACCTGGGAACGCTTGCCGCCCCAGATCACATAGGTGACGCCCTGGAACCGGGTCAGCACCGCGGCATCGGGGGCCAGCGGCGCCGCGCGGCCGACGCGGCTCAGCGGTCCCGCGATGGCCGTCACCACCGGCGGCTCGGCCCGCCGCGGTGATCCCGCGGTGTCGCAGACGGCCCACGCCGACGGGGCGCCCGTGCTGGCGATCAACGATGCCGGCGCGCCGGGAATACCGATCATCGGGCCGGTCGGATATTTGGCGATCTCCGCGGGCTTGACCCAGGTGGGAAGCTCGGCGTTGCCGACCGCGAGCCGGGCCGAGGTCATGTTGAGTGCCGGATACAGCCGGCCGTCGATGCGGGCGTAGATCGCGCCGGAGTCGCGGTCACCGACGATCGCCGACGTCCGCACGATCCCGGCCGGGCGCAGCACGTTCAGCAGCAGCATCCAGCCCATGCCGATGAAGATCAACACCACCGACAGCACGATCGCCGCGGTCTGCTTGCGGTCGTCGTGCTTCATGCGCACCGAGAATTTGGTGGTGGCCGCGCGCAACCGGCGGTTGTAGAACAGGTGACCGGAGTTCTGGTCCCGGTTCGACAGGCTCAGCGGCATGCTCTGCTACCCCTTTGACGCACGCACCACAACCGCACGCGACGACAATACTGGCGTTAGCCTGCGGGAACCAGTCACAGCCGGTGACGCGGTGAGGCCGATGCGCGTAGTTTTTGCGCCATGCCGGAGGTGGTGGGGGCGTTCGCCGAGGCGGCGCGGGCGCGCGAAGGGCAAGTGGTGCGGCGGTTGGTGACGTTGGTACGCACTGCGCTCGGTCTGCTGTTGCTGTGCTTAGTGGTGACCAGCTGCGGGCTGATGAGGCGATCGATGGACATCGACTACAACGATCAGTTTCACGAACACACCGAGCGGGAGTTCATCGAGAAAACCGTCGGCGCAACGACTCAACGACAGCTTGGCAAATCTTCTGCATCAAGGTAAGTCGGGGCAGGCTGAGTAACTTCACCGCGTGGCGCTGGGATGAGGTGCATCTGCACCGGTGATCAAGTCGAACTTCTTTCAATCCAAAGCCAGCCTGCTAGTTTTCGAGGATCACGGGCAGCCCGTCAAGGCCGTCGGTATTGCCGCCGACTACCTGCGTGGTCAGGGCCACCGCGTGAGTTGGCCCGCCGACGTGATCCTGCAACCGTGGGGCGGGGGGTTTCTACAGCTGACGTTGCCACCGGCGGGAGGGTGATTTCGCGGTTCCATCGGTATAGAAGCCAGCCGCTGGCGGTGACGCGATGACGGCGATACGAGTAGTTTCTGCGCTATGCCGGACGTGATGGGGGCATTCGCCGATGCCGTGCGGGCGCGGGAAGCGGAGCTGGTGCAGCGGTTAGCGACGTCGGTGGATCTCGACCGGTCCTTCGAATCGATCCTGCGCGGCGCTCAGCAGTACAACCTGCGGGCGCGGCAGCGCCTCGATGCGCTGGAAGCCGAGATCCGGCAAGCCGCCGCCTCTTGGCCGGGCTTGAATACCTCGGTAGGCGCACGACAGTTCCAGGCGTACCTGGTCTGTAAAATCCGCGAGATTCACAACATCGTGGACGACGCCGCAGCCGACAGTGCGCAGCGTGCGGGGCAGGTGCAGGCACTCACCGGGCGCTATCCGGTAGCGGGTGGCCAGGGGTCGGTTTCGGAAAAGGACTCGACCGGCCGCGATCACGAAGGTGAGCGGGCCGAAATGGTCGGCTTCGGATCCCCCGTGCCTCGGACTCCGCCAATAAAGCCGGACACCCCGGACCCGTCGCAGCCTCCGAAAAATCCAATGGCCGAGCATCTGCTTCCGGAGTTGCCGCCCGACCTCGGCGGCACATCGATTGGTGAGGGTGCTCAGGTGCCGCCAGTAAAGTTCGGCCCGTTTTGGGTACCGCGAGAAGTTGCAGACGCCGGCACTCAATGGATTAATACCCATGTTCCAAACAGGACGCCGGCGGAGTGGATGCAGGGGTTGTCCGACACTTTGGGGGCTGGATACGCCAGAGGTCAACAAGAGCAAATGATTCGCATCTTACAAACGGCGCAGGCGGGCCAATGTACCGTGGATGATGCAGCTAGAAGCCTTTTCGCGCTTGGGCTCGATGGGTTGGGTATCGCTGGGGCGGTACCTCTCGCAGAAGCTCCGCCGATAGCGATCGCCGCCGCTGCTGGGGCGCTGGCAGACGGCGTGCTGAACGTCGGCGACCTCCTTCGATGTTTGGGCGGAGCAGTCTAATGCCGACAATTGTTAGCGGTTTGCTGCCCGATATCTACGGATGCTAGGTGACGAATGTTTCGCGAGCTGTTCCAAGTAGCACTGCCGTTATTAGTAGTGGCAGGTATATTGCCCAGCCTCGATGAGAATCCTGGGCGCGTGAAAGCGTTTGGAATCGCACTCGTTATTTTCGGGCTACTAGCCTTGCCGTTTTTCATCATCGACTTATCGGTAGCGAATCGGAGTGCGCTTTTAGCCGCGCTGCGTATGTTGTCCTGCTTACTCGGAGGCGTCTACCTGCTGGTCCGAGCGCACCTGTCCCGCCGGGAGCCGGACCGATGACGGGGGTCGCGACGTTGCCCTCGAATCGCTGTCCGGCTCGACGACTATTTCGGATGGTGGCAGGGGTTCTCGCTGCAGCCTTCGCCTGCGGAGTGGCGGGTTGCGGAGGAAGTGGCCCGGAAGGGGCGTCAGCTAAGACGGAATCGCCCGGAATGGCAACGCAGTCAGTCGATGTGCTGCCGCCAGGTATCAACAAGGTGGTGGTGTTCCCCAGACCGGTGTCGCGGTTGCATCCCGGGATGCAGGTACTCGTTGGCGAAGGAACCAGGACGACGGTGTGTACCGCCGGCTTCTACCTGAGCCTTCCGGACGCGAGCGACCCGGGCACCAGACTCGACGGATTCGTGACCGCGGCACGATGCGCCCGCGGTGACGGGAAGGCCCCGGACGCGGTCATGAAAGTCGAGGACGCCGGGATGGCTCCTACTCGCACGAAGGTCGGCGAGATCACGTACCTGACTCCCGGCGAGGCGAGCCCGCGGGCGGCCGGTGAGCCGTGGACGATACCGATATTTCCTTTCGCGGTGTTCAGTTCCGGGCGAGATGACTGGGGTCTGCCCGTCGACGCCACAATCAACGAGGAGCCACCGACAGCTCAGGTTGTTCAGACGGCTGACGCAGTAGAGAACAGCCGGGCTCTTGTCGCCTGGGCCGGTTTGGACGGGCGGGTTGCCGCGGGGCATGTACTCGATCCCGCCGCGACACCGGAGTTGCGAGGCTTGCCCACCGGCAGTGAGCGGGTGGTCGTCGCCGCGGACGATATCGCGACGCCGATCGGTGAGCAGTTAGTCGGCGCTGCCGTGACGGCACAGGTAGATGGATCCACCCAGAACCTCGGAATCATCACCGGCATAGACGAGACGCGGCACTGGCTCATCGTCGACTTGATCGGTCCGTTCCTCGCGCGGCAGAACGCGGCGCTTGTCCTAGACCGATAAAGCGAGTTTGTCCTCTGGGCGTGGCGATTCAGCGTGCTTCCGCACCACGGCCGGTCGAATCAGCGGTACCGCCACGGGGCTGCTACTTCGACGAATCGTCCTTGTCGACGATGCGTTTCAGCGGTGTCAGGCCGGTCGGGCCGGCGTCCTTCGCCACCGACTTGGTCACCGGTACGTTCGGCGGGGCCGTGGTGCGGCCCTTGACGGGTTGGCCGTTGGGAACGCCGGGGGCGGCGATCCGCTTCTCGCCGGCCTTGTCGTCCTTGCCGCCCTTGCCGCCGGCACCGGCCGCGCCCGGCATCATCGGCATCATGCCGCCGCCGCCCGCACCGCCGGTTGCGGGCGTACCGCCGCTGGGGCCGGCCGCGCCGGTGCTCGCCAGCGAGCTGGTGGGCGTCGTCGGTGTCGAGCTTCCGGGAACCGGGGGCGGGCCGAGGTTGCTGGCGGGGGTGGTGCCCATCCCCAGCCCGCCGCCGCCACCTCCGCCGGTGCCGAGGCCACTGCCGCCCAAGCCGGGGTCGGGACTGATGTCGGAGGCAAGCGTGGCGCCGGCGCCGCCGAGACCCCCTTTGGCCAGGGATTGCGCCGCCCCCATCAACGGCGACAGCGCACCTTGGCCGGCCTGCATCAGCCCCTGCGGCAGCCTGCTCGCCGCACCGAGCGCGCCGCTGAGTGCGCCGGTGATGCCCTGCATCGCCCCGGTCATGCCCTGCATCGCTCCGCCCATGGCTTCCTGGGAACCTTGCTGTGCCATCGTGGCGTCGCCCTGGCCGGCGACATCCTGGAACTTCGATACCGCGTCGGCCTCGTTGGCGGTGAATTTGCGGGCCGCGTCGGCAGCATGACCCGTGCGATCGGCATGGTCTTCGGCCAGGTGGGTGTTTGTCTCGGCCAAGTTCAGGTTGGTTGCGGCACCAAAGGCCGCCATCGTGGCGTCGACCGGCGACGTTCCGCCCGGATGGACAGGTCCCGGCGGGATCGGCAGCGGCGGGAGGCCGGCCGCTATCGCCAGGTAGTCCAGTGGGTTGACTTCGATCGGATCTGTCATGGCGTAAACCCTCCATGCGGTACCGCCACCGCCTGGTGCCACGCCAGGTGGTAGCGGGCCAGTTCCTCGCTTCCCGCGATCAGGGCGTCGATGCTGGCCAAGAGCATCCAGTCGGCGACATCCCTGGGAGCGTGCTCGGGATAGGCCGACAGTACCCGCGCAGCGGTGTCGGCGACCACCCGCCGGAAGAGCTCGACCTCGTTGTCGGCGACGCCGGATCTGCGGGCCATCGCTTGTGCGACGGTCTGCACGATGCGCGGCAGCCGCGTGCTGGCCCCGGTGACGTCGATCAAGGTTGGACCCAGTTCGTCGAGATGCTGGCCGTAGCGGGCGCGTTCCCCAGACCCGGGAACCGGATCGTGCGGGCCAGCCTCGGTGATGTAGGTGTTCGGCTCGTGGGTTGCTGCGGCAATCACCGCACCGAGCAGATCGACTGCGCTCGTGCCACGGCGGCGGTGCGCTGGATCAAGCAGAGTGACTCCGGGCGGGAGCTTGACCGTAGGTGGAATCCAGCCGCCAGCCAGGTCGGTGGCCACCACGATCGTGGTCTCGTCATCACGTAATCCGGCTGCCCACGCCAGATTCGGAGCCTGACGGGCGACGGCGTCAACTTTGCGCTGCAGGTCCTGGTGCTCGGCCAAGCGCTTGGCGGCGGTGCCAGCTCCCGCCCCGGCGGTACCTCCGGCTGCCATACCCCCCGCCATTGCCGCGCCCGATTGCCCGCCGGCCGCTGGAGACGGCCTTCCCGGTGCGGGACGGTCGCCCGAGGATGCCACTGTGGTCCCACCCGAAGCGGGGGTAGTGCTACCTGGCGGCTGTGTTGTCGGTGCCGCAGGCGCACCGGCAGGCGCTGGGGGGACGCCCGTGGCTGCGCCTGCCGCGGGGCGCAGATCCGCCCCGTAGCCGGGTAGCGGGCCCGATGGTGCGGCCGGACCTGCGCTGACGGGTGCCGATGACATCGGGGTCGGACCGGCACTGATGGGTGCCGACGCTGGAGTGGGCGTCGGTGTTGTCGCGCCCGCGGTTTGAGCTCTGGAAGCGGCCTCCGGGCTGGAGCCGGCCAGATGGCTGAGGTTGCCGAGCACGCCGCCCGCCATCGGCGTCGACGACGGGGAGGGCGGAACCTGTGGAGCCGACGACGGGGAGAGTCCGGAGCCATCCAGCCCGCCGTGCAGTGGGGACGTCGGCCCGCCCGGTCCTGCGGGACCACCGGGCATTCCCGAGGCGAATGCCTGGGTTGGGCCGCCACCTGCAAGGCCAGCTGGCGTAGCTGGTGTGCCGCTGCCGCCGGCGAGGCCGGGGATGGAGGACGCGACGGGTGAAATTCCACCACTCATCGGCGCGCCGCCTAGCCCGGAAAGTGAGCCTCCTCCACCTCCGGTCGGCCCGGCAGCGCTTGGGGCCGCTGGGACGGTTGTGCCGGTGTTACGGCCCGCCTCTGGGGGGGCGTTGGGCGTTGTTGAGCCTATTGTGCCGGTGTTGCCGCCGGCCGCTGCGGCGGCGTTGGGGGTTGTTGGGACGATTGTGCCGGTGTTGTCGCCGGCTGCTGCGGGGGCGGCGACAGTACCGGCTTGTCCGGGTGTGCTGCTCTGTCTACTTGTCGAGCCGACCACTCCCGTCGGTCCGACACTACCGCCGGATCCGTTCGCTGTACCCGCCGGACCAACCACATCGCGTTGTCCCGCTGCTGGTCCTGCCGCGCTGTCGCCGCCCACGCTAGGCGGGACGGGGTCGGCGCTCAGCCGCCCGCCACCGCCCCCTGCGCCGGACTGGCCGTCTATTCCTGCGCTCCCCGAGCCTGCACCTGTCTGGCTGCCTGCCTTGTCGTTTCCAAACGGGAACGGAAGTCGGTCGTTGTCGGCTTGCCCATCCGTGATTTCGACACCAGCCGCGGTGGCGACCATCTCATCGGCGGTCAGCGGTGGCGGGCGCGGCGGTGCTTCGAAATTAGCCCCATTCTTCTCGAGCCACTCGCGCGCTCCAGCATCGATACCCATTTTGGTGAACATCTGTTGCGTTGCAGCGATGATCGCATTGTTGGCGGCCATCCCGGCGGTGGCGGCTTCGTCGTTAGCGTTATTGATCGCATTGATCACGGCAGTGAGTTTCGCCGTCTCCGGCTCGCTTTTCGCAAGGATGTCTCTGATCGCTTGGTTGCCCTGCGAGGCGATGCCCCTTAACCGACTGCGAAGCTCAGTCACCGCATCGGCCACAGCGCCACTGGCGCTACTCTTGGCGCGACAGTGCTCTTGGGCGTCGAGCAGGCGCTCCTTTCCGACCCGAAAACGCTCCAGCATGTCTTCGGCGGTACGGCCGTGGTTTCGAGATCCAAATTGTCTGCGGTGGTTTTGCACGTGCGCGGCCTCACGGCCCTTGACGTCAGCTTGGTCCGACCAATACGCCTTGCCTGCGGTTGGTTCGCTCGGTAGCGCGGGCCACCATGCGCCCACCAACAGCAGAGACCACTCGCCTGGCGGTAGATCAGTCACCGCACATATCCTTCAGCACTTGCTCTTTGGCATTCACGGCATTCACTGCCCCATCGAACTTTGCGTCGCCGGACCTGCCACTAGAAGATTCGATGACCAAGTTTTCGTACGCCTGAATCACAGCCTGGGCCGCGTCACGATATTTGGAGTCCAATGCCGGATTCGCCGAGGCTCCTTGGAGGACGACTGCGCCGTTGGTCAGAGCGATACGTCCCAGGGCCGCATCGGAACCATTGGTCTCGATGTGTACTGCGTCCATGGCGGGCTTGAATCTGTCGCAAAGCTCTGCCTTTGCTTCAGCCCGTTGAGCTGCGGTGTAATTCGGTGTTGCCGGCAGCCGAATGAGGGCCACTATCGCCACAATCAACGCGGCAACAGCCAGCAATACTGCGAGCACCGCGAGCAGTACCGGTGAGCGACGGTGCGGCTGAGTGGCGGGAGGTGCTGCTGGCCAGGGCGGTGGTGTCATCGTCACATTGCGGATGGTAGACCTCAACACCACATTCTCGCTTACATCGTCGCCGCTGGCCGCTAAACGGGTGTGGCGTGCGGCGAGTGGATAAGCGAGGGTTAGGCCGCGTTAGGCTCGCTGCTCAACTTGGAGCGGAAGCATGTCCGCGCCACCTCGCTAGCTCACTAGATCTGGATTGCTCGTAGGAGAAACGGCGGTTACCTTTGCGGAGTGGCGGAGGTGCTCGGGGCTTTTGCCGATGCAGCGCGGGACGGCGAAGCGCAACTTGTCCAGCGACTGGCGGTATCGACGGCGGCGGACAGCGAGTTTGAGTCGGTGCTGCGCGGTGCCGTCCAGAACAAGCGCCACTCGCGGCAGCGCCTCGACGCTATAGAAGCTGAGATCAAGCAGGCCGCTGTCACTTGGCGGGGGCTCGAAACCCCGCTGGGCGCTCGTCAGTTTCAGCAGTTCTTGGTCCGCAAAACTCGTGAAATCCAGAAAATTGTCGCCGACGGCTTCGCCGACAGTCAGGCTCGGGCCGAAGCGTTGCAAAAGCTCAGTGGCTCTTACGCCATCGGCGGTGATCCGCCATTAGCGCCGCCAACAGCGCCGGCCGATGACTCCGACCGCCCTGGCGATGACAAAGCGGATCCTGACGACATTGCACGGGCGGTTGGTGACGATCGCGACCAGCCGTGGCAATACCCGTGGGACCCGCCACCGCCCGCTGACTCGGCGCCGGGAGGCGGCTATTGGGATATCGACGGTCAATCGCCGTATCAAAGTGGACCCGGTGGTGGGCCGCCCATGGGGCCGATTGCGGCGCCGACGCCATGGCATCGCGGTGTGACGCCGGTGACCGGAGCCAGTTCGGGTTTGGAAGAGGTGGTGACACCGCAGCCCAACGGCTGGGGCGTGCAGCCGGCGTGGAGCCTGCAGGAGGCTTACCGCTTTCGAGTGGTCGGCGAGGGATTTAACGGTGCGCCAGGCCATGTGCGGTGGGTGCAGCGTGACGGCACGTGGTATCAAGCGAAGTGGATCGATTACGACTTCGAGGCGGAGCACGTACGGGCTTTGGTGCCGCACAATGACGCCGAGGGCTATGGCTTGAAACCGTGGGGCATGAACAAGTGGAATCCGATCGGCATAAAAGATATATACAAGCTGCAGGTGAACAACCCGCGGCTGTCGCTGTCGTTGCCCACCCCGATCGGCGGTGCCTTCCAGATGCCCGCGAGCACGCCGCGGGTGGTTTCGGGCCGCTGACATGACAACGAGTCGGTACCGAGCTTGGACGCTGGCAACCACGGCACTTGTCGCGGTTGCCTGCGTGACCTGGGGCATGGCCTGGGCGGTGCGACACCACCGGTCGCCCTCCGCCGCATCCGCCGACGACTGCGCTGTGGTGGCCCAGCTGGCTCAGCTGTGGCGGGCAGATTCGGAAAACTCCATGGATGCGCTGGCTCAAGGCAACAACAACCCACTCACCGAAGCCGACGGTACCGCGGCGCTGAGCGAGAAGGCGCGCGCCGCAGCGCAATCAGTTTCCGATCCAGCGATCAAAGACGACTTGAATAGCTGGGCGGACGGCTTCGCCCTGCTGGCCCAGATCATCCAAGGCGATGCCCAAGAGTCCTCGCCACAAGATTCATCCGGGGAAGCCGAGCGCATTCAAAAAGCCGGTGACCAGATCTATCTGACCGCCGATAAGCTGCGGGCGGCCTGTCCCGAGGCGTTTCCGCCCCGGCACTAAGTCCGTACCGCGCCAACGGCTTTCAGAATCTCCGTTGTAGACGATAAGGGGTTGCATGCGGATCCCGCCCCAGAGGGCACGGCGCAAGCTGTCTGATTGTGCTCACCGGGTGGGGTCGCCCCAATGAACAACAAGATCGCCGCAGGCCGCCACAGGAGCCGGTGTGAGCCTCGGGTGTGTTACCGCACGCAGATCTTCCAGCCGTCAGCGCGCTGCAATCGCAGTGTGGGAGCAAGGTTTCCCAGCGCCTCGTTCTGCGAGTCGAGTGTCACTGTGGCGATGTCACCGTCGATCTCCACCGCGCTCACCGTGGCACGGGTCAGCCCGTTGTCGATGCGGGTCTTCTTCAAGAGGTCCATGACCGGCCCGTCAGTGAATTGGTCGCGCATCGCCGGGCACATCTGCTCCTTGTAGGAGTCCCAATTCTGCGTGTTGTAGGCATCTTGGAACGCCTGCACGGTCTGGCGGATCTGGTCTTCATCCGAGGGGGGAGGAGGCGGTTCAGGAGGCGGCGGTGGGGCGGCCGCGGCCGGCGCCGGGGCCGAAGAGTGCTCGGCAACAGGAGTTCCCGCGGTTAGCGACGAGCTGCAGGACACGATCAGCACGCTGGTGACCAGCAGCCAACTGATACCTGCATGCCAGCGCGTGGTCATCATCAGTGGACCTCCTGGTGGTGGTAGCAGTTCATGCTAAGACGGGCGGGGCTTATTGGTGGGGCACCCGGTCGCCGGTGGCGTTAACGAGGGCAGCTACGTCGTTGCCGCCGCGCGGAAGGCACTGCCGGATGTCGATGAGTACATTTCCGCGCACATTGATGCCGTGCTGGCAGACCGCGGTGCCGTCGCGCAGCCTGGCTGCCGACGTAACGGTCCCGGCGAACACCTCCGAGGGGCCGAACTCCCACGCCTGCGGGCCGCTACCGGCGACGGCGACCGTGATCAACTGGCCGGCACAGCGCTGCCATTGGCGCTGCTGTTCTTGCAGCGATTGCACCGCGGCCATGTGCGTCGGGTAGGACACGACGGCCTGGACCACTCCCTCGTCGGTGGCTCTGCGGTTCATCGCGCGAAGGACCTGCACGGCAACGCCGGTCTGTCCGCGACCGCCGTAGGCGCGTTCCTGCGCGGGAGCCCAGGTGCCGACGCAGTCCGGGGGAGTGGCGGCGGTGTCATCGAGCAAGGCGGTGAAGTCCTCTTCGAGAACCAGCTCGCGTGCGGTGCTGTTGCTTCGGAGTTGGTCGGCGGGTAACAGGATCGCTCGCAGCGCCGCCGGTTGCACATCGTTGGATGCGGGCCCTAGCGGGGAATCTGGTTCGGGGCCGGCTAGGGGAATCGTGGAGTGCGCCGATGCCTCCGATGCGACCGCGGTGGCCGGCTCGGCGGGATGCTCGCGGTCCGCCATCGTGACAGCGGCTATCGAACCGGACACCAACAGGACCGCCGCGGCGCCGGCCAGCATCCATGCACGCCGTCGCGGGCGAGATCGCCTCTCCTGCAGGGGTTCTGAGGCCGGCCGCAATGCGGCCTGCGGGGTAGCGTAGTGCGAACCGGCGGGCAACTGATCGGACAGCGCCGCCTGCGCCGCCTGGGCCAGGGCACTCGCCGAGGGGAAACGGGCTGCCGGATCCTTGGCCATGGCCGTGGCGATGACGACGTCGAGTGCCGGCGGCAGGTGGGACAGGAAATCGCTGACCCTTGGCGGCGGATGATGCAGGTGGGCCATCATCACTGCCGCCATCCCGTTGCCCGACGAGAACGGTGTGCGGCCGGTCAGCAGGGAGAACAGGGTGCAGCCCAGCGAGTAGATGTCGGCGCGACCGTCGAGTTGAGCGCCGGACAGAGCTTCCGGTGCCGCGTAGGCGATGGTCGCCAACACCGATCCGGTGGCGGTCAACCCGACGTCGTCGAGGGCTCGGGCGATACCGAAATCACCCAGCAGGGCGCGTTCGTCTGCGCCCGGCGTGCCCGATAACAAGAAGTTGGCGGGCTTGACGTCGCGATGGATGACGCCGCGAGCGTGGGCGTAGTCGAGGGCTTTGGCGACGTCGGTGACGATGTGCACGGCGCGCTGCGCGGTCATAGTTCCGCTTCGTTGCGCGGCCTCGGCGTCGGTGCCGTCGACGAACTGCATGGCGATCCACAACTGGCCGTCCGCGGTCTGCCCGCGGTTGTAGACCGAGACGATGTGGGGGTGGTCGAGGCTCGCGGCTACCTCGGCCTCGCGGACGAAGCGGGCACGGAAGTCAGGGTTGCGCGACAGCTCCGCGGAAAGAACCTTCAGTGCCTCGCGACGGGGAAGTGCCGGATTTGTCGCGAGATACACCGTCCCCATGCCGCCGGTACCGAGAACCCGCAGGATGCGGTAGCCGGCGACTATCTGCCCGGCGGTGAACATCGACACCCCCGCCGGCCATAGGCGTCCCCTGTATACCGCCGCATAGCGGAAGAGGCTACCGAGTCGATGTCGTCGCCACGGGAGAACCCGGCGGAGCAGAGCACGCCGGTGCGCTTGCGCGTCTCTGACCCGCTACCGCCCCAGCGGCTTATAGAACACCAGCCCGTTGCCCTTGTTGTCATAGACCACGGCCCGGCGCTCATGCGCATCGTCGTAGGGGCCCTTGACGATCCCGCCGCCGCTGGCCTCGATGGCCTTCGCGGCGCCGTCGACGTCATCGGTCTTGATGCCGACCACGACCTGGCCGTGGATGGGGTGGTCGACCGCGGTCGCCAGCGCCAGGGTTACCGATCCGCCGTCGAGCGCGGCGAAGTGCGCGCCGTCGCGAAACTTCAGCGGCATGCCCAGGGTTTCGCTGTAGAACTTGATCGATTCATCCAGGTCGTCGGTGGACAAGACGATCATCCGAATGTCGTGGTCACTCACGGCTACCTCCTGTGGGTTCACTCTCGATCCAGGCTAAGCCCGAGATACCGTCAGCGGGTGGGTAAACGCCTTGCCGCTGTGGTCCTCGTGGCCGTCCTCATCGTATTGCTGGTCAACGCGGTGGTGACGGCCCGCATCTCACGGTCCGCCGAGCCGTTCGCCGGTGGGCGGGTGCTCGAGTTGGCCGGGCCCGATGTGAACATCCGCGAATACGGCTCCGGCGGAGACCGCGCCGTGGTGCTGCTGCACGGATACACCGCGTCGATCCAATGGTGGGAAATGGTGGCGCCGGCGCTGGCGCATGGCACCCGGGTGATCGCGATCGACCTGGTCGGCCACGGCGGCTCGGAAGCACCGCGGGATCGGGCGGCCTACAGCGCCGAGGGGCAGGCCTCAACGGTGCGCCACGCGCTGGATGCGCTGGGTGTGCGCCACGCTGCGATCATCGGGCACTCGATGGGAGGGCTGGTGGCCACCGCTCTGGCCGAGAGCGCACCGCAGCTGGTGGAGCGCGTGGTGGTCTCCGATACCCCTGCCGCGCCGGGGATGGTCGCCTTGCCCGCGTTGGGTAACGCGGTGTGCTGGCCGGTGCTGGGCGCCGCGGTGGACAGCTTGCGGGGTATCGACGCCGTCGACAAGCCCTCGCTGCAAACCGGATTCGCCGCGGATTTCCCCGTTCCCGAGCTGGCGTACCGGTCGTTGAAACGGATGACGCACAACGCCTTGTGCGACGCCAAGACCGCGTCCGCCATCAACGAGCAACGCGCGGTCGCCGACCGGCTGGCAGGCCTGGGCAAGCCGGTGCTGGTGCTCTGGGGCGAACATGACGTGCTGACCCCGACCCAGGCCAACGTTGACCGCTACGGGGCCGCCGGACTGCCGCCCGTCCTCATCGCCGGATCAGGACACAGCCCGATCGTGGAGAAACCGGCCGAGTTCCTCAGTGCAATAAGTGAATTCATCCGCAAGAGCTAATCGTGCCAGGTCAGGCGAGCCACCCGGTGGAAATTCCCGCCGAGTACCGCGCTGATATCGGCATCGGTCCAGCCGCGCGCCGACAGGTGCTCGCCTAACCGCAACCAGGTCTCCGGCGGCATCCACTGGATCGGCCCCCAGCGGGTGTAGCTGTCGTCGAACAACTGCGGGTTGGCGGCCAGCTCGTCGGTGAGCTCGGTGGGATCGAAGGAGTAATCGGTGCTGACCCCGACGTGCTCGATGCCCACCAGCTCGACCGCGTACTCCAGGTGCCGTGTCATCGCCTCCAGCGTGGGAGTGTTGGGCCCCAGGAAGATTCCCACCCCGGTGATGCCGACGACGCCGCCGGTTCCCGCGCATGCCCGAGCCTGATCGTCGGTGATGTTGCGGGGGTGCTCCCAGATCGCGGCCATGCAGGAGTGGCTGTAGATGACCGGCGTGGTCGACACCTCACACAGGCCCAGCCCGGTGCGAGCGCTGCAGTGCGAGCCGTCGGGAACCATGCCCACGGCGTTCATCTCGGCCACAATCGCGCGCCCCCACGCGGTCAGCCCGCCGTCGCGGGCGTCCAGGCAGCCGTGACCGGCCCGGTTGGCGTGGTTGTAGGTGGGCAACAGGGTGCGCACCCCGTGCTCGACCAGCACGGCCAGGTTGTCGAGATCGTCATCGAGGGGGTTGGAGTCCTCCAGGTCGAACACCACCGCGATGCCGCCGGCGCCGGTGATCGCCTCGACATCGGCCAGGCCGGCCGCCAACGTCAGGTCCGGATGGGCGTCGATCGCGCTCCGAAAGTACCGCAACAGCCCCATGGTGTCGGCGAACCGCTGCGGTGAGTAGCCCGCATTCACCGACAGGACGGCTCCGCCCCGGTGCTGGTAGCGGGCCAGCGGCGCCACCTCGGTGCCGTCGCGTAGTGGCAGGCAGGTGTGCTGGTCCCACAACAGGGTGCTCATAGTCGCTGATCTTGCTCGCTACGACGCCCGGACGCGACGCATTAATCTGGCGGGATGGCTATCGATGTGCGGACCGCGCGCAAACCCGACATCACGCCGCTGGCCGCGACGCTGGGCCGCGCGTTCTACGACGATCCGGTGTCGATGTGGATGCTGCCCGACGACGCCGCGCGCACCGCGCAGATGACCACCTACTTCGCCACGTCCACCCGGTATCACCACCTGGCCGGTGGGGGCGTGGAGATAGCCAGCGACGGCTCCGACGTCGGAGCGGCCGCGTTGTGGGACCCGCCGGGCCGCTGGAGGCAGTCGATATGGACGCAGCTGCTGATGGCGCCGGCCCTGATCCGCTCGTTCGGTCTGCGTGTTTCGCAAGGGCGGGCGGTCGCGGATCTGTTGGAAGCCAACCACCCCGAGGAGCCGCACTGGTATCTGGCGGTGATCGGCAGTGATCCCTCGGTGCGCGGGCGCGGCTTCGGGCGGGCCGTCATGCAGCCGCGGCTGGATCGCTGCGACGCCGAGTACTGCCCGGCGTATCTGGAGTCCAGCAAGCCCGAAAACGTGCCGTATTACGAGCGTTTCGGCTTCCGGGTGACCGGGGAGATCACGTTGCCGAATGGTGGGCCGACGCTGTGGAAGATGTGGCGGGATCCCCGATAGCGGCGATGGCTAGTCGCTGACGGAGTTACCGAGCCGTTCGGCGGCCGCGAGGTAGTCCTGCGCGAACTCGAACACCACCTCGCGCGCCGGCCGCACCTTGTTCATCAGGCCCACGCCTTGGCCGACGAAATAGGTGGACAGTGCTTGCGCTCCCGGGTGCCCGGACGCGGCCAGCATATCGACGCGGCGCAGGGCGGGCTCGGCCAGCATGGACTGCAGCGGCAGCGGCAAAGTCGGGTGCCCCTTTTCGTTGGGGCGCCACGCGTCGGTCCAGTCGGACACCAGCTGTCGGGCGGGCTTGCCGGTGCGTCCCGTGGAGCGGATGGTGTCCCGTGAGGACGCCGCCAGCATCTTCTGCTTGGTGTGCGGGGCGGTTTCGGCTTCGTCGGTGGTCAGCCACACCGAACCGGTCCATGCTCCGGCCGCACCCAGGGCCACGCAGGCTGCCATCTGCCGACCCGTCACGATCCCGCCCGCGGCCAGCACCGGCACCGCGTCGTCGATGGCCTCGATGACTTCGGGAACCAGGACCAGCGTGGAGACTTCGCCGCAGTGGCCGCCGGCCTCGGTGCCCTGGGCGACGATGAGGTCGACGCCGTGGGCCACCTGCTTGAGGGCGTGTTCCTTGGCGCCGACCAAGGCCGCGACGGGGATCCCGTTGTCTTTCCCCGACTTGATCATGTAGTCCGGTGGCACACCGAGCGCATTGGCCATCAGGCGGATCGGATGGGTGACGGCAACCTCGAGGAGCTGTTCCCCGGTGCTGCCGGCGAGCATGGCCGGTCCCAGCCGGGGGGTGGCATCGAGCTCGATGTCGTGCTGCGCCAACAGTTCTGCGATAAAGGTCTTGTAGTCATCCGGGATCCGGTCGGAGAGTTGGCTGCCGGACAGATTCTCGCCCTTGCCCTCGAATTTGGCCGGCACGATGATGTCGATGCCGTATGGCTTGCCCTTGACCTGCTCGTCGATCCAGCTCAACTCCCGGTCCAGTTGCTCAGGGGTGTAAGCGGTACCGCCGAGCACGCCGAAGCCGCCCGCGTTGGTCACCGCGGCAACCACATCGCGGCAGTGGCTGAAGGCGAAGAGCGGGAATTCGATGCCGTACTGCTCGCAGATAGGGGTCTTCACGTCTTCGCCGCTCCTTCTCCTGGACTCCGGTACTGCGGAGAAGTATCAGCCCACAAGTGTGTCGACGTCGAGTTGGGGCAGGTCGGAGTCGGCCAAGTCGGGAGCGACAACGGCGTGGTCGGCCAGCAAGGCCTCCAGCGAACCGGTGAACTCGGCGCCACCCGGTAGCGGCAGCGGTGCGTCGTTCGGCGCGATGACACCTGCCCCGGTCAGGTATCCGACCGCTCGGCCCAACTCCGCGACCACGTCGACGGCGACCCCGCCGACGGTCCGCAGCGCCCACTGGGCGCCCTCGGCCAGCCCGCTGATCAGGAAGATGTCCTGGTTGATGATCGACTGCAGATAGTTGTCGATCGGGTTGAGGACATAACTCTGGAGCATGTATCCGGCGCCGCCGGCCAGCGCGCGAAGGCCCAGCATGATCTCGGTGCCGATGTTGGGGTAGCCGAAGCTGTCGATCGCCTCGGTGAGGGATTGCTTGAGATCGACCGGGAAGACGACGCTGTTGAGCAGTTCCGGGTCGGTCTGCATCGGGACGCCGTCGAAGTCCGACCGCATCGGGATCCCGAAGACCTGCAGGATCGTCGGGGTGATGTCGACGGTGCGGTAGGCCAGGTTCTGGGCGCCGGCCTGCGCCTCATTGCCGGCCAGGGAGAACATGATGAAACTCGACGTCTCGTTGGGCGACTGGAAGCCGTGGCCGAGGCTGAAACCGGGCAGGTCCGGGTTCTGCTGGTGGCCGTGGTCGGTGACGGCGATGATCGTCCAGCGGTCCCCGGTGGCCGCCTCGGCTTGGGCGACCGCCTCCAGGATCTGCTTGAAGTTGGCCCCGACATTGATGACGGCCTGGGCGTACTCCTGCGACCCGCCGCCGAACGAGTGTCCGGCGTGATCGACCTGCGACTGGTAGGCGAACATAAAGGTCGAGAGGTCCGGATTGTTCGCGGTCGCCAGAATTCTGGCGACGGTCTCGTCGGTGACCAGCGCGTCCATCTCCGCCGACGTGGAGCCACCGGAGATGCCGACGATGTGGTCGGCCGGATAGCCGCCCGTGGAGGCCATCTCGGTGAACAAGCCCCGGCCCGAGATGACCGTGGTGTCGATCTCGGGCTTGTGGTACTCGATCAGGTTGAACACCGACGGCCAGGTCGTGTACGGCTCGGGACGGTAGATGTTGCTGACCACTCCGTGCTTGTCGTCCCACACCCCGGTCAGGATCGTCGACCACGACGGGGTGGACATCGTCTGGTGGCCGATGATGCTGGTGGCAGCGGTGATACCCCGGTCCATGAGCATCGTGAATCCGCTGTCATCGCCGGAGGCGTACTCGAGGATCTTGTCCAGGTTGGTGCCGTCGGTGCCGAGCAGCAGCACGTGTTCGGCGGCAAGCATCCACTCGGCGCTCAGCGTGGACAGCCCCGCCTGCGGCCCGACCGCCGCCCCCGTTCCGGCGACCAGGCCGGCAACGGTTGCGCCACAGAGAAACTGCTTGGTGGTCGTCATGGCGTGTCAGCCCAACGGGGCATCGATGTCGAGCAGGGGCAGAGCGGTGTCGGGGAAGTCGGGCAGGGTGAAGTCGGCGCCTCCGGGCAGTGGCAGCGGCGCGTCGGTGGGCTCGATGACACCCGCTCCGAGCAGGTGCGAGATCGCCACGGCCATGGCATTGGTGGAGTCCACGACCACTCGCCCGGTGAATTGGACGACCTGCTGGGTGATTTCGGCCAGCCCGCTGAGCAGGAAGATGTCCTGGTCGATGACGCTCTGCAAAAATTTGGTGATCTCGGTCAGGCCGAGGTTGATCCCGTAGGGGATGCTGGCGATCACCGTGCGGATGGCCAGTTCGATGTCGTTGCCGATGTTGGGGTAGCCGAACATCGCGATCGCGTCGGTCAGTGCCTGCTTGAGGTCGACAGGTGCGACGATGCTGTTCACGATGGCCGGGTCGGTCATCGAGACACCGTCGAAGTCCGAGCGCATCGGAACTCCGAACAGCGCCAGAATCGTCGGCGTGATATCGGCGATGGAGTAGTTCAGGTTCTGGCTGCCGTCGGTGGTGTCAGCGCCGGCTTGATCGAAGATGACGAACTGCGTCGTCTCATTCGGCGACTGGAAGCCGTGGCCGAAGCCCAGCGACTGGGTGTGGCCGTGGTCGGTGGTGAGGATGATCGACCAGTCGTCCCCGGTGATCGCCTTGACTTCTTCGATCGCGGCCAGAATCTCCTTGATGTTGGCGCCGAGATTGATGACTGCCTGCATGTACTCATCAGACCCGCCACCGAACGAGTGGCCGGCGGTATCGGCTTGGGACTGGTAGGAGAACAGGAAACTCGAGATATCGTCCGGGTTGTTCTGGGTCGCCATGATTTGGGCGATGGTGAGCGCGGTGACCATCGCGTCGGAATCGGCCGGGCTGCCCTCCGTCGGGACGAAGACGTTGTTGTCGGCCGAATACCCGCCCGCAGAGGCCAATTCGTTGAGGTAGTGCCAGTTGCTGATGATCGTGGTGTCGATCTCGGGCTTGTTGTATTCGATCAGGTTGAACACCGTCGGCCATTTGTCGTACGGCTCGGGCCGGAACAGGTTGTTGATCACTCCGTGCTTGTCGTCCCACACCCCGGTGAGGATCGTCGACCACGACGGCCCGGAGATCGTGGTGTGGTTGACCTCGGTCGCGGCCCCGGTGATGCCCTGGTCCATCGCCGTCTTGAAGCCACTGGCGTCGTTGTAGGCGTATTCGAGGATCTTGGAGAGGTTCACGCCGTCGACGCCGATCAGCAGCACGTGCTCGGCGGCAAGCATCCATTCGGCAGTGCGGGCGGACAGTCCCGCCTGCGTCCCGACCGCCGCCCCGGTTCCGGCAACCAGGCCTGCCACAGCCGCACCGCACAGGACCTGCTTGATTGTTGTCACGATCGATTCCCCGTCGCCGAAGTTGTGGGACCAGTTGGCTGGGACAGTAGCAATTACCCAGGAAAAACTCAGCTTTCTCTCGTATCCCGATCATTTGGCCTGGAAGACACTGAGATTTACGTTGGCGGCTGCGGTCGCGGGCGGCCCATTCGGCTCACGTCAGGTTGCGGAGACGCTCCAAAGCACGGAAGTCGGTCAGTTCCGCCCGGTGCTCGGGGTGCGACCAGTAGAACCGCACCCATTCCCGCAGCGCGTGCCCGCCCGGCGTGAAGGAATCCACCACAAGGGAAGGGGAGGACTTTCCTCGGACCCCAACAGGAAAAGGGTGCCTCGCATCGGCCAGGGCCGGCCGGGCGCGCCCGCCGCGACGCCGCCCACTTCGTTCCAAGTACCGCAACGCGATGTCAACCCTTGCCGGATCTCAAACCCTTTGCCGCTCAACCGGAGGTAGCTTATGCCGCCGTGGCGGAGCATTGCCCAGAGGCTCGGCAGACCCCATAGTGCTCCCGCGCCGCAGATGAAGAGGAACTGCATCACCCGCTACGGCCAGCCCGCCGCGGTGTTCCACTGCGACACCATCAAGCCACGCCACGCGTGCGGCGCACCCGCGAGCCGGGTAGTCGGTAGCCGCCGTAGAGCCGGGCGACTCGCCCGCCGGATGGTCCTTGTCGTCCGAGCTGGTGCCCAGAAGCGGCAGTTGCCGTGGCATACATGCCGTTGGGCGCTACCACCAAAGCGCCCAGATCCGCACCGCTCAGGGCTTGCTGCGCCAGCCCTCGGCAGCCAGGGCGATCATCCGGAGTTGTTTGACGGCAACGTGCTTGATCTCGGCGAGCGCCTCCGCGTCGGGGGCCTCCTCGATGGCCTCGGCGTTGACGGTCATCGCGTTGACGAACAGGCCCGCCAGGATGTTCAGATCCTCGGTGCTCCACCCGCTCAAGCCCGGGAAGCGCGCCAGGTCGGTGGCCAGCTCGGAGGTGATCAACCGGATCTCGGTGCGAATCGCATAGCGCAGCACCGTCATACCGCTGAAGCGTTCCCGGTTGATAAAGCGCCAGTACTCCGGGCGGGCGGCCACGCTGCTGATCAGTACCTCGACGGATGACTCGATGATCCGGTTGGGATCGACCCCGCCGCTGCGGGCGTCGCGCAGCGTCTCCCGCAACGCCCGAAACGACTCGTCGATGAGCACCAGGCCCAGCGCGTCCATCGACTCGAAGTGCCGATAGAAGGCGGCCGGGACGATGTTGGCCGCGCGCGTCACCTCCCGCAGGCTCAGCGCGCTGAAACTGCGTTCGTCCAGCAGCGTCAGTGCCGCGCCGATGATGGCGCGGCGGGTGGCCTCCTTGCGTTCCTCGCGCGAGGGCCGCTCCGGCCGCTCGGGGCGGGGCGGACGCGCGGAACGCTCGGGGCGGGGTGGGCGCGGCGGCCTCGTTCGCCCCGACCGTGAATTCGGCGTACGACTGTTCACCGGTGTGAAGCCTAGCACAGCGGGCGTATAGCCCTTGACAGCTCGTGAACAAGTGTTCACTGTGTACATATGTTCACTCAAACTTTGACGCGGCGGGTACTGGGCTCCGGTCTGCTCGACCTGCTCACCGGCCCCCACGGGGTTGACCGCTACACCGAACTGGTGTCGCCGACCTGGACCCGCAACGACGCCCGGGCCCGGGTCGTCGCGGTCCGCCGCGCCACCCCGCGCAGCGTGACCCTGCTGCTGGAACCCAATGACGCATTCGAGGGCTTTCGGGCCGGCCAACACATCAACATGTCCGTCGACATCGACGGGCGCCGGCGCACCCGGTGCTACTCGCCGGCCAGCGCCGAGGGGCAGCGGCTCATCGAGCTCACCATCGGCCGCCACGAGTCCGGTCTGGTCTCCGAGCACCTGTACCGCAACGCCCGCCCCGGCATGGTCGTCGGGCTGGACAAGGTGGGCGGCGACTTCGTGCTGCCCGCGATCCGGCCCAGGCGCATCCTGCTGATCTCCGGCGGCAGCGGAATCACCCCGGTGATGTCGATGCTGCGCACGCTGATCGCCGAACGCTATGCCGGCCGGGTGACGTTCATCCACTACGCCCGTACCTCCGAGGAGGCCTGCTATCGCGAGGAACTCGCCGCGATGCCGCGGGTGAAGGTGCTGCACGGCTACACCCGCGCACCGGAAGCCGGTGACCTGCAGGGCTATTTCGACGCCAAGCACCTGGCCGCAGTCGGCCCGGAACCGGACGCGGTCTACGTGTGCGGCCCGCCGGCGCTGGTGGCGGCCGTGCGCGAGCAGCGGCCCGACGCCGTCTCGGAGAGTTTCGTGCCGCCGGAGTTCGCGCCCCCGGCCGAAGCTTCCGGGGGGCAGGTGACCTTCCTGGGCAGCACCATCTCGGTGGTCGACGACGGCCGGCCACTGCTGGAGCAGGCTGAAGCAGCCGGCCTGCAGCCGGCCAGCGGATGCCGGATGGGCATCTGCCACAGCTGCACCTGCCGCAAAACCGGTGGCACGGTGCGAAACCTGATCACCGGAGCGATCTCCAGCTCCGAGAGTGAAGACATCCAGATCTGCGTGTCGGTGCCCGTCGGCGACGTCGACATCGACCTCTAGACCCAAGGAGACAACCATGACACAGTCAGTCCTCGAGCGCCCGCAGACCGAGCAGCCCCGGGTCCTCAAGCGCTCGGATCTCCCGCCGAACCTCGACGAGTTCGGCGCCGAGCTCGACGCCCTGCGCCAAAGCGTCCTCGACGACCTCGGCGAACGCGACGCCGACTACATCCACCGGATCATCAAGGCGCAGCGCTCCCTGGAGGTCGGCGGGCGCGCCCTGCTGTTCTTCAGCATCATTCCGCCGGCCTGGCTGGCCGGCACCGTGATGCTGGGGCTGTCGAAGATCCTCGACAACATGGAGATCGGCCACAACGTCATGCACGGCCAGTACGACTGGATGGGCGAACCGGCGTTGTACGGCAAGCACTTCGAGTGGGACACCGCCTGCCCGGCCGATCAGTGGCGCCACTCGCACAACTACATGCACCACACCTACACCAACATCGTCGGGATGGACCGCGACGTCGGCTACGGCATCCTGCGGATGAGCGAGAAGCAGCCCTGGGAGCCCTACTTTCTGGGCAATCCGCTGTATGCCTTCCTGCTGATGGTGCTGTTCCAGTACGGGGTGGCGGTGCACGAGTTGGAGACCGAGCGCATCCGTGCCGGTGAGATCGGTTTCGCCGACAAGCGCGAAATGCTGCGTGAGACCTGGCAGAAGGTGCGTCGCCAGACTCTCAAGGACTACGTGGCGTTCCCGCTGCTGGCGGGTCCGTTCGCGCCTTTGGTGTTCGCGGGCAACATGACCGCCAACCTGATGCGCAACGTGTGGGCCTACACCATCATCTTCTGCGGGCACTTCCCCGACGGCACACAGGAGTTCACCGTCGAGGAGGCCGAGAACGAGTCACGCGGAATGTGGTACTACCGCCAGATTCTCGGTTCGGCGAACCTGACCGGCGGCAAGTGGTTCCACATCCTGACCGGCAACCTGTCGTTCCAGGTGGAGCACCACCTGTTCCCCGACTTGCCGGCGCACCGCTACGCCGAGATCGCCCCGCGGGTGCGAGAGATCTGCGAACGCTACGGGGTTGCCTACAACACCGGCCCGCTGCTCAAGCAGTTCGGCACCGTGGTGCGCAAGATCTGCAAGCTGGCGCTGCCCTGGAATTAGTGCTTCCGGGACTACTCGACGCCGATGGTGACCTCGGTCGATTTGATGAACACCGTGGCCGGCTGACCGACCTTGAGGTCGAGGTCCAGGGCGGCATCGCGGGTGACCGACGAGGTGATGACCTGGTCGCCCCCGTCGAGCCGGATCTTGACCACGGCCATCACCGCACCGACGTCAACGTCGGCGATCGTCCCGGTGAGTTGGTTGCGCGTTGAGAGTCGCATGGCGGTCCTCCGGATTCTCCGATGCGTCCGACGGGCCAACGGTAGTTCAGCGCCGCGGCCCCAGCAGCGCAATGGACGCATCGACGGCGGGATCGACGATAGCGCCGACATCGGTGCCGTCCTCGACGGCCAGCGCGGTCAGCTCCCGCAGACCACCCAGCAGGATCACCGCCAGTGCCGGGCTCAGCCGCGGCAGGTCGGCCCGCCGGAATCCCGGACTGCCGCTGAGCTCGACCAGCAGGTTCGACATCAGATCCAGTCCGCGTCGCTGGGCCGGGCGCGCCGCCTCACCCAGCGACGGCAGTTCCCGGATCCAGCTCAACGTGATCGCCGGCCGGGCCCGGATCTGGTCGACGTAGGCCTGCACCGCCTGGCGGATCTGGTCCTGCCAGTCGGCCTGCGGGTCGACCGCGGCGCGGATCCGCTGGGCGAGCTCCTCGTTATCGGCGCGCAACAGCTCCAAGAAGCACTCTTCCTTGCTGGCGAAGCAGTCGTAGAAGGTGCGTTTGGAGGTTCGCGCGGCGCGCACGATGTCGGCGACGGTGCTGGCCCGGTAGCCGCGCTCGGCGATGGAGTCGGCCAGGCCGTCGAGCAGCCGGCGCCGGAACAGGTCGGCCGCGTCTGCCGCCGGACCGTTGACCGCCAGAGTCGTCATCGCCGTACCTCTCCACCCGCGAACCCTTGCCAGTCGCCGGTACTTAAGGGTACCGTGGCCGACAAGTATTTGGTACGCATCGGTACCACGTCGCGCCGGGGAGGCATCGCATGACCCAGACGGTAGGCAGCCAGACCTCTGAGATCGTCGACACCCAGGTGCCGCCGGCGATCAACCTTCCGCCGGGGCCGCGAGTCCCCAAGGCGCTGTCGGGCCTGCTGCTGACCCTGGCGCGGCGCCAGGCGGTGGAGCACCTGACCCGGCGCTACGGCGCCGCGTTCACCATCAACAGCCCGGTGTTCGGGCCGACCGTCTTCGTCACCGAACCGGACCTGGCCCGGCAGGTGTTCCTCGCCAACCCCGAAGACGTCGGCAACATCCAGCCCAACCTGTCTCGCATCCTCGGGCCGGGTTCGGTGTTCGCCCTCGACGGTGCCGAGCATCGGCGCCGGCGCAACCTGTTGAGCCCGCCGTTCCACGGCAAGAGTGTGCGGGCCTACGAGCAGATCATCGTCGAGGAGACCCTCCGCGAGATCAAGGACTGGCCCACCGGCACGCCGTTCGAGACGCTGCTGCCGATGAACCGGATCACCCTGAACGTGATCCTGCGCGCGATCTTCGGCGCCGAAGGCGCGGAACTCGACCAGTTGCGGATCGGCCTGCCGAAATGGGTGACGCTGGGCTCGCGACTGGTGGCGCTGCCGATTCCGGTCCGCAACTACGGACGATTCACCCCGTGGGGCCGGTTGGCCGCCTGGCGCGACCAGTACGAGACCATCCTGGACAAGCTGATCGACGACGTGTGCGCCGACCCGAACTTCGAGAACCGCACCGACGTGCTGACCCTGCTGCTGACCAGCACCTACGACGACGGTACGGCGATGACCCGCAGAGAGATCGCGGACGAGTTGCTGACCCTGCTGGCGGCGGGTCACGAGACCACGGCCTCGACCATGGCCTGGGTCTTCGAGCGGCTGAGCCGCTTTCCGGAGTGGCTCGACGAGCTCACCGCCGAGGCCGACACCGACAAGAACACGTTGCGCCGCGCCGCCATTCGAGAAGTTCAGCGGGTGCGCACGGTGATCGACTTCGCCGGCCGGCACGTCTATGCCCCCAGCGTGCAGATCGGCGAATGGGTCATTCCGCGCGGGTACGGGCTGATCGTCGGGATCAACCAGATTCACCAGAACCCCTCCGCCTTTGCCGACCCGCAACGCTTCGACCCGCAGCGGTTTCTTACCGGCAGCCCGTCGGCCTTCGAGTGGCTGCCCTATGGCGGGGGCAGCCGACGCTGCCCCGGATCGACGTTCGCCAACCTGGAGATGGACCTGGTGCTGCGAACAGTGTTGCGGCACTTCACCATCGAGCCCACTGGCGAGCCGGGGGAGAAGTATCACGCCCGCGGGGTGGCCTTCACCCCGAAGAAGGGCGGGCGGATCACCGTACACCGGCGAGCCTGACCGGGCCGCCTCCTAGGGGCAGCGCGCCGTGGAGAGTCGCTAGGGCTGACGCTGCAGCTGCCAGTCCGGCCGGACGTAGTGGCAGGTGTAGCCGCCGGGGAACCGCTCGAGGTAGTCCTGGTGCTCGGGCTCGGCCTCCCAGAAGTCACCGGCCGGGCTGACCTCGGTCACCACCTTGCCCGGCCAGCGCCCGGAAGCCTCCACGTCGGCGATGGTGTCCACCGCGATCTGGCGCTGCTCGTCGTCGAGGTAGAAGATCGCCGAACGGTAGCTCGGCCCGATGTCATTGCCCTGCCGGTTGGGGGTCGTCGGGTCGTGGATGGCGAAGAAGAACTCCAGCAGACTGCGGTAGTCGGTCACGGCCGGGTCGTAGGTGATCTCGATGGCCTCGGCGTGGGTGCCGTGATTGCGGTAGGTGGCGTTCGGTACGTCGCCGCCGGTGTAGCCGACGCGGGTGGACACCACCCCGGGTTGTTTGCGGATCAGATCCTGCATGCCCCAAAAGCAGCCGCCGGCCAGGATCGCGCGCTGGTTATCGGTCATGCCCGCCATTATCCTCGACAACGCGGCTAGAACGTGTTCTAGTTCTTCGCATGACGAATCCGCAGTTCAGCCGCGCGGAGCTCGCGGCAGCATTCGAGACCTTCGAGCAGACCGTCGCCCGAGCCGCCGAGACCAAGGACTGGGACGCCTGGGTCGGCCACTACACCCCCGACGTGGAATACGTCGAACACGCCATGGGCACCATGCACGGCCGCGAGGAGGTGCGCCGCTGGATCCGCCAGACGATGTCGACGTTCCCGGGCAGCCACATGACCGAGTTCCCGGCGCTGTGGACGGTCATCGACGAGGCCGGCGGCCGGATCATCTGCGAACTGGACAACCCGATGCGCGACCCCGGCGACGGCACCATCATCAGCGCCACCAACATCTCGATCATCACCTACGCCGGCGACGGCCTGTGGAGCCGGCAGGAGGACATCTACAACCCGTTGCGCTTCGTCGCCGCGTCCATGAAGTGGTGCCGCAAGGCGCAGGATCTCGGCACCCTCGATGAGGAGGCGTCGGCCTGGATGCAGCAGTTCGGGGGGACCGAGTGAACGCCCGCCCCAAGCTCGTCATCGGCGCCAACGGATTCCTCGGCTCGCACGTCACGCGCCGGCTGGTCGATGCGGGTGAGAATGTGCGGGTCATGGTGCGCAGCGGCGCCAACACGATCGGGATCGATGACCTGGACGTCACCCGGTTCCACGGCGACGTGTTCGACACCGCCACGCTGCGTGCGGCGATGACCGGCTGCGAGGACATCTATTACTGCGTCGTCGACACCCGGGCCTGGCTGCGCGATCCGGCCCCGCTGTTCCGCACCAACGTCGAAGGCCTGCACAACGTCCTCGACGTGGCGACCGAAGAGCCGGTCGCGGCCGGCCTGCGCCGGTTCGTGTTCACCAGCAGCTACGTGACCGTCGGCCGTCGCCGCGGCCATGTCGCCACCGAGGCCGACCAGATCGACCGTCGCCGCCTCACCCCCTACGTCCAGTCCCGGGTGCAGGCCGAAGACCTGGTGCGCCGTTATGCGGCCGACGCCCGCCTGCCGGCCGTCGCGATGTGTGTGTCGAGCACCTACGGCGACGGCGACTGGGGCCGCACCCCGCACGGGGCATTCATCGCCGGCGCCGTCTACGGCAAACTGCCGTTCGTGATGGACGGCATCCGGCTGGAGGCCGTCGGGGTCGACGACGCGGCGCAGGCACTGATCCTGGCCGCCACACACGGCCGAAACGGGGAGCGGTACCTGATCTCCGAGCGCATGATCACCAACGCCGAGATCATCCGGATCGCGGCCGACGAGGCCGGGGTGCCGCCGCCGCCGCGGTCGATCTCGGTGCCGGCGCTCTACGGCCTGGGGGCGCTGGGCGCGCTGAAGGCCCGACTGAGCGGCAAGGACGCCGAGCTGTCGCTGAAATCCGTTCGGATGATGCGCGCGGAGTTCGAAGTCGACCACAGCAAGGCGGTACGCGAGCTGGGCTGGAAGCCCCGGCCGGTGGAGGAATCGATCCGCGAGGCCGCCCGATTCTGGATGACGCTGCGCGACGCCAAACGACCGGCCTGACCCGGCGACGCGGATCAGACCAGGGGGGCCGGGAATCTTCACCGCGAAACGGTGTTGCACCTGCTACGTGTGAGGAGTTGCCATGAGTGATCTACCCGTTCTGGAACCCACCGCCGAACACCCGATCACGATCGAGCCGACGGCCGGCCGGGTCGAGGTGCGCGTGCAGGGCCAGACCATCGCCGACACCCGCGCCGCGCTGACGCTGCGGGAGGCGGCCTACCCGGCGGTGTACTACATTCCCCGCGGTGATGTCAGCGAGGCCGCGCTCACCCGCACCGACACCACCAGCTATTGCCCGTTCAAGGGGCACGCCAGTTACTTCAGCGTGACCACGGCGGGCGGCGACACGGTCGCCGACGCGATCTGGACCTACGAGCAGCCGTTTCCCGCGGTCGCCGCGATCGCCGGGCACGTCGCCTTCTACCCGGACAAGGCCGACATCAGCGTCTCCGGAGACTAAATCCCCAGCACCTCGGCGGCGAACCGTGTCTCGGTGTACTCGCGCACCGACACGATCCGGCCGTCGCGGGTGTCGACGATGAACACCAGGGGGCTGTCGTAGTGGGCGCCGTCTGCGGTGACGCATTCGCCGTGCGCCTCGATCACCACCGTCTCGCCCTCGTTGATGCAGCGGGTCAGATCCAGGGCGACCCGCAGCCCGCGACGGCGCTCCTGCACCTGCTGGCGCAATGCGTCCGCGTCGATCGCCTCGCGGGTCAGGATGCTCCAGTAGGTGAAGTCGTCACTGACCAGCGTGAAAATGTCGTTCAAGTCGTCGTCGCCACAGATGCCCTGCAGGAACATCCACGCCAATTCCGCCTGCGGGTCGTCGAAGGGGGTGGCCACCCCCTCATGGTGGCGTGGCGAAGCGAAGCGGTCAACGTGGGCCGACGGTCCCTATGATCGCCTCATCGACAGTTCCCTTCGCTGTACCGTCACATTTCCCGGCCCGGCCAGCCCAGCGGTGACGTTGGCCCCGTTGCGCCGCGGTCCCGGCGATCCCTGCCTGCAGATCATCGACGGCGCCATCTGGCGGACCAGCCTGATGCCCAGCGGGCCGGTGACGGCGCGGATCGCCCGCGCGGCGCCCGACGCGGTGGACTGCGAGGCGTGGGGTGCCGGCGCCGCCGAGTTCCTCGACGGCGCGCCGGGACTGCTGGGCGCCGATGACGACGCATCCGGCTTCGCGCCGACCGAGCCGACGGTGGCCGCCGCGCACCGGCGCCTGCCGCACCTTCGGCTGGGCCGCACCCATCGAGTGCTCGAAGCGCTCATCCCGGCCGTCCTCGAACAGCGGGTGCCGGGCGCCGATGCGTTCCGGGCCTGGCGGCTGCTGGTCACCGAGTTCGGTGCGCCGGCGCCAGGCCCGGCACCGGTGCGGATGCGGGTGCCGCCGTCGGCCGAGGTGTGGTGCAGCATCCCGTCGTGGACATTCCACCGCGCCAACGTCGACGGCGGCCGCGCCCGCACCGTCGTCGGCTGCGCGCAGCGGGCGGCGTCGCTGGAACGGCTGGTGAACCGGTCGGCGGACGAGGCGCGGGCGGCGCTGATGTCGCTGCCCGGCGTCGGCGTGTGGACCGCTGCGGAGACGGCGCAGCGCGCCTTCGGCGACCCCGACGCGGTCTCGGTCGGCGACTACCACGTCGCGAAGATGATCGGCTGGACGCTGCTGGGCCATCCGATCGACGACGACGCCATGCTCGAGTTGCTGGAGCCGATGCGGCCTCATCGGCACCGGGTGGTGCGATTGCTCATCGAAAGTGGGCTGGCGGTCGAACCGCGGCGCGGGCCGCGGCTGGCGGTGCAGCGCATCAGCTCGCTGTGAACGGCGGAACGGCGGTGCTCGCGTCCGCGAATCGGCCCGAGTCGAGAGCCTCCAGTAACTGGCCGGATATCCACTCGATCGCGGCGCTGTCGCGCGGTAGCAGCGCCTGCTCGTATCCGATCAGCAGATACATCCCCCAACTGGCGAACAGGTGCGCTTGACGGTTGTCGCCCAGCACCTGTACCGCCGACTCGTAGAGGATGTCGAAACGTTGCCGGTCGACCTCGGCCTGCACGGCGTGCACCGCCGGATCCGCCGAACTCCAGGCCCGGATCGCGGCCTCCGCACCGTGCGGCAGTGCCAGGCCGATCTGGATCAGGCTGTCGAGGCGTTCCCGCGGGTCCGGCATGGCCCGGACGAATTCCACGTGCTGGACGGTGCGCGCCTCCAGCCAGTGCTGAATCAGGTCGCGGGTGTAGACCGGCCAACTGGCGAAGTAGTGGTAGAACGAGCCCGTCGTCACCCCGAGCCGATTGCACACTTCGGCCAGCTTCAGGCCGCCGTAGCCCAGTTCGGACAGCACATCGAGACCTGTCTCGAAATACGCCTGTCGGGAAAGGACCGCGCCCATAAGTCGACTTTAGTTCGCTGGGTCCCCGCTGGGTACTCACCACGGGATACAGAAGTGAATGATCGTAATGAGGAATTTACCGACGGGTAATCGCTCTGGTGTTAGAATTTCCCAATGGAGGAAATCGCGTTTCCACGGCTCGGGCGGCCGCGCGGCGCCCGGTCGAACGTGACCCGGGAACGCATCGTCGTCGCTGCCAGCGGTGTCTTCGGTGAGCTCGGCTATCACGCGGCGACGTTTCAGGCCGTTGCCGCTCGCGCGCATCTGACCCGCCCGGCGATCAACCACTACTTCGCGAACAAGCAATTGCTGTACCAGGCGGTGCTGAACCGCAACGAGTCGATCCTCGACAACGCCGTCGAGCTGGCGCGCATGGAGAACGGTCTGATCGCACGACTGTCCTCGGTCATCTACGCGTTTGCCCAACTCGGCGAAGAGAATCGCACCGCCGCGGCCTTCGCCGTCACCGCGGTGCTGGACGCCCAGCGGGACCCGGAACTGCGGCTGTTGGTAGGCGACCTGCAGGGGCCCACCCGGCAGTTTCTCACCGAGTCGCTCACCGAAGCCATCAAGCGGGGAGAACTCGTCACCACGGCGACGATCGAGGACCTGACCGAGACGCTGTTGGCCCTGGTGTGGGGGATCGGGTTCTATATCGCCGCCCTGGGCGACCGCGACGAGTCGGCCGCGGTGATCGCCAACATGCAGGCGCTGCTGGCGAACCGGCTCTGGCAACTTCGGTCGCCGGCGCCACGGGCCGCCGAAAACGGTGAATAGGTTGCCTAACTTTTTTCGGTAGCATGGCTTGCGACGGCGACACCGAGCAAGCGAGGTAACCGATGAGTTCACTGCGTACCCATGACGACACCTGGGACATCGCCACCAGCGTCGGCTCGACGGCGGTGATGGTGGCTGCTGCCCGCGCGGTCGAAAGCGACAGCCCCGAGCCGTTGATCTCCGATCCGTACGCCAGGCTTCTGGTTGCCGAGGCCGGCACCGGAGTGTGGGAGACGCTGCTCGACGACTCACTGAGCGACAAGCTGGACGCCGTGGACCCCGAGATCGCCGCGGTCTATCACCACATGCGCAACTACCAGGCGGTCCGGACGCACTTCTTCGACGCCTACTTCGCCGCAGCCATTGACGCCGGCATCCGCCAAATGGTCATCCTGGCCTCGGGCCTGGACTCAAGGGCCTACCGGCTGGACTGGCCGGGCGACACCACGGTCTATGAGATCGACCAGCCGAAGGTCTTGGCCTACAAGGAGGCCACGCTGGCCGCTCACGACGTGACGCCGTCGGTGCGGCGGCGCGCGGTGCCCATAGACCTGCGACAGGACTGGCCCGCCGCGTTGGCCGCCGCCGGGTTCGACCCGGCGGTCCCGACGGCATGGCTGGCAGAGGGGCTGCTGATGTATCTGCCCGCCGAGGGTCAGGACCGGCTGTTCGACCAGATCACCGCGCTCAGTGCCCCCGGAAGCCGGATCGCGGCGGAGACCGCGGCCAACCACGCCGATGAGCGGCGCCAGGAGATGGCGGACCGGTTCAAGAAGGTCGCCGAGCAGATCGGCCTGGAGCAGACCGTGGACGTGCAGGATCTGATCTACCACGACGAGAACCGGGCCGCGGTCACCGAATGGCTCAACGGGCACGGCTGGACTGCCACCGCCCAGCACTCCCTTGAGGAGATGCGCCGGTTGGGCCGGTGGACGGACGTGCCGATGAGCGATGACGCGGACGCGTTCGCGGAGTTCGTCACCGCGGTGCGCTGCTGACCCGGCGGATCCGACCGGGCGGCCCCTTTCTTGCGCGGATCTCGGGGCATGACCGGCGCCTCAACGGTAGGAATGGGACCATGACCACTACTACCGGCGTCGCCGATATCGTCACCAGACTCCGCGACACCTTCGCCACCGGGCGCACGCGCGACGTGCAATGGCGACGCACCCAGTTGCACCGCCTCGAGCAGATGATGACCGAGAACGAGGCGCAGATCGCCGCGGCGCTGGCCGCCGACCTCGACCGCAAGCCGTTCGAGGCCTGGCTGGCCGACAGCGCGGGCACCGCAGCGGAGGCCCGCTATGCGGCCAAACACGTCAAGAAGTGGATGCGGCGCAAGTACCGGCTCCTCGAGCTGGCCCAGCTTCCCGGCCGCGGTTGGGTGGAGTACGAGCCGTACGGCACGGTACTGATCATCGGCGCCTGGAATTTCCCGTTCTATCTGACCCTGGGCCCGCTGGTGGGCGCCATCGCCGCCGGAAACACGGCGGTGCTCAAGCCATCCGAGATCGCCCCCGCCTCGTCTCAGCTGATGGCGGAGATGGTGCCGCGCTACCTGGATACCGAGGCGATCGTGGTGGTCGAGGGCGACGGAGCGGTCAGCCAGGAGCTGATCGCGCAGGGTTTCGACCGGGTGATGTTCACCGGCGGAACCGAGATCGGACGCAAGATCATGGCCAGTGCGGCCGAACACCTGACCCCGGTGACGCTGGAACTGGGCGGCAAGAGTCCGTGCATCGTGGCCGCCGACGCCGACATCGATGTCGCGGCCAAGCGGATCGCCTGGACCAAACTGCTCAACGCGGGCCAGACCTGCGTCGCGCCGGACTACGTGTTGGCCGACATCACGATCCGCGATGAGCTGGTCGCCGCGATCGGCCGGGCCATCACCGACTTCCGGGCGCAAGAGCCGCACGGCATGCGCATCGTCAACGACCGTCAATTCGACCGTCTCACAAGCTATTTGGCCAGTACCAGCGGAACGGTGGCGCTCGGCGGCGGCTCGGACCCCGCGACACTGCGGATCGAACCGACCGTGGTCGTCGACCCCGACCCGTCCGAGGCGTTGATGACCAACGAGATCTTCGGGCCGATTCTGCCGGTGATCTCCGTCGGCTCCGTCGACGACGCGATCCGTTTCGTCAACGCCCGCCCCAAGCCGCTGGCGGCCTACCTGTTCACCAAGACCCGTGCGGTGCGCGAGAAGGTGATCAACCAGGTGCCCTCCGGTGGCATGCTGGTCAACCACCTGGTGTTCCAGGTGTCCACCGCCAAGCTGCCCTTCGGCGGAGTCGGACCGTCCGGGATGGGGGCCTACCACGGTCGGTGGGGCTTCGAGGAGTTCAGCCACCGCAAGGCCGTGCTGACCAAGCCGACCCGACCCGACCTGGCGCGCCTGATCTATCCCCCGTATACAGATAAGGCCTGGAAGTTGGCGCGTCGCCTGTTCTAGCGTGCGATCGAATCGAGGAAGGAAGCTTATGCCCGGAGTGCAGGATCGTGTTGTCGTCGTCACCGGGGCCGGTGGAGGCTTGGGCCGTGAATACGCCCTGACCTTGGCCCGCGAGGGGGCCAGTGTGGTGGTCAACGATCTCGGTGGTGCCCGGGACGGCACCGGAGCCGGCCACAACATGGCCGACCAGGTGGTCGCCGAGATCAAAGAGGCCGGCGGCCGGGCCGTCGCCAACTACGACAGTGTCGCCGACGCCGACGGTGCGGCCAACATCATCAAGACCGCGATCGACGAGTTCGGCAAGGTCGACGGCGTGGTCAGCAACGCCGGCATCCTGCGCGACGGCACCTTCCACAAGATGACCTTCGAGAACTGGAACGCCGTGCTGCAGGTGCACCTCTACGGCGGGTACAACGTGGTCCGGGCCGCCTGGCCGCACTTCCGCGAGCAGAGCTACGGCCGGGTCGTGGTCGCCACCTCCACCAGTGGATTGTTCGGCAACTTCGGGCAGGCCAACTACGGGGCCGCCAAGCTCGGCCTGGTCGGCATGATCAACACCCTGGCCATCGAGGGCGCCAAGTACAACATCAAGGCCAACGCGATCGCCCCGATCGCCGCCACGCGGATGACCGAGGACATCTTGCCGCCGGAGGTGCTGGAGAAGCTCAAGCCCGAGTACGTCGCGCCGGTGGTCGCCTACCTGTGCACCGAAGAGGTCGCCGAGACCGGCTCGGTGTTCATCGCCGGCGGCGGCAAGGTGCAGCGGGCGGCGCTGTTCGAGAACGCCGGCGCCAGCTTCGAGAGCCCGCCGTCGGTCGATGACGTCGCCGCCCAGTGGTCGACCATCGCCGACCTGTCGGCGGCCAAGGCGGCCAGCTTCTCGCTGCAGTAGTGGCCGGTCGCCGGCCTCGGGCCGCTCAGAAGCCCAGGCCGGCGAACGCGGCGTTGATCTCCGAGATCGTGTTCGTGATCAGCTGAACCTCGAAACCGGCCGCCAGCGTGTAGATCGCGGTGTTGGCCGCGAATGGCAGACCGAATGCGTCGAGCAGATCACCGCTCTGCAGGTTGGCGGTGAACAGGCTGAGGTCGTAGGACGGCACGCTGGTGAGCAGGGCGTTGACGATGTCCGAGGTCCCCGACAGCGCGCCGTTGATCGCCGAGGTAGCGCTGGTGAAGGCGTCGATGATGTCGGACAACGACGGCAGGGTCGTCATCGCGGTGTGGGTGACGGCGTCGGAGACCGCGGGGGAGAACGCCGCCATCAGCGCCGCCGGATCGGCCAGGTCACCCTGGAACGCCTGCCAGCCCTGCTCGAGCCGGTCGACGAGATCGTTGAACACCGTCGTCGGGTCGACGTCGGGGAACAGCCCGAACGGGGTGGCTACGTTGGCCGGTGCGGTCGAGTATCCGAAGTCGCCGTCGCCGTAGCCGAGGTTGATCAGGTACGTCAGGGCCGGGCCGAGCAGGTCCTGCAACGGTTTCGGTAGCAGCGCCACCAGTGGTGCGGTCTGATCGATCATGTAGTAATTGGTGAGGCTGTCGGATGTTCCGAGGTCCGCCGAACCCGGCAGGAGTGTCGCGTTGGCGATCTGCTCGGGTGTCGGGCCGCTGCCGTCCACGCCCCCGTTCAGGTAGGTGCCATGGATCTGCCGGATGCCGAGGAAGGCGTTCAGGTCGGCCAGGAAGTTCAACGGGTAGCGGGGGAAGTCGGTGAAGCCGTCGTACTCCATCGAGTAGATGGAGGTGCGGAACGCATCGGCCGGGGTCGAGCCGTCGAAGCTGAAGCCCAGGCTCGGCAGGTTCAGCGGCAGGTCGTGCGTTTCTCCCGATGTCGTCTCGTAGCCGCTGAAGCGCTCGAGAATGCCGCCGTTGGGTGCGCTGGGGTCGCCGATCAGCAGGAACTGCACCGGCGAACCGCCGAGGCCTTCCGCTTGCAGCTTCTCCATCTCCAGGCTTGCGATCGTCGCGCTCTGCGAGTACCCGAACACGGTGGTGGTGGCGCCGGCCGCATTGTTGGCCTTGATCCAGTCATCCAGGATCGTGAGGCCCTGACCCACCGAGGTGGTCTGGGAGGGAAAACCGCTGGCATCGTTGGGGTAGTTGAAGCGCAACACGTTGATGCCGTCGAGCGGATAAAGCCCCTCCGGCGTGAAGACGCCGTTCGCGAGCACACCGGGGTAGGTGGTGCCGGGGTAGACGGGGTGCAGCGGATTGTCGATATAGAGCTGGTCGGCGGCCTGCACATAGCCGGACCCGGGGATCGGGATGCCGCTGCCGCCGATCACCAGCCCGATCGACGGATCGGCGGGATCACCGGCCATCAGGCGCACGGCCCGAGCCTGAACGTCCGGTGGTGCTATCGGGCTGACCGCGACCATGCCCGCGCCGATCATGGCGCAGCCGATCACTGCATAGGGGCGATGTGCAAATTTCATGAGAAACCCCCTAGACGAGCCTCGGGATCGACGTTAACTTTCCCGTCAGTCGATGGCAAGGGAAATTTCCGGTTGGCGCGCCCTACCTCCGAGCGTGACCGAGGCATCGCGGAGGCTGTCAGCCGAGCAGTGCGGTGCGCAGGCCCTCCCGATCGGCGTCAAGGACACCGCAGGCGTGCAGGAAGCCGTCCAGCGAGCCGAAGTTCCGCTCGATCGACTCGTGGGCGGCCTCCAGGTAGTCGGCGCGCACACCGAGCACCTCGTCGGAGAGCCGGGCCTCGGTGAAGGTCAGCACCTCCGGGGTGATCTCGCTCTCCGGGCGCCGCCGGATCATGTCCATGATCCGGTCCCGCAGGATCGGTACCGCGGTGTTGCTGCGTAGGTAGTCGGCCAGCACCGCATCCCGCTCCACCCCGGCCGCCTGCAGCACCACCGCGACGACGAAGCCGGTGCGGTCCTTACCGGCGAAACAGTGCGCCAGCACCGGCCGGCCCGCCGCCAACAGTGACACCACCCGCTGCACCGCCCGCCGGGATCCGCCGAGGGTGGGAAAACGCCGGTACTCCTTGAGCATGTACTGGGCCGCGACGTCGGCCGCCGAGTCGGCGTCGGGCTTCTCGGCCATCATCTTGCGGAAGGCGTCCTCGTGCGGCGAGTAGCTGTCGGGCGACTGGTCGCCGGCCAGGTCGGGGAAGGGCAGCAGGTGCACATCGACGCCGTCGGGCACCAGGCCGGGCCCGCGACGCGTCACCTCCCGTGGCGATCGCAGGTCCGCGACGTCGGAGACTCCGATCCGCAGCAGCTCTTCGCGGCCGCGATCGTCGAGGCGGCTCAGCTCGCTGGACCGGAACAGCCGGCCCGGGCGCAGCACGCCGGTGGTCTGGGAAACGTCGCGAAAATTCCACGCCCCGGGCAGTTCCGGCTGGGAGGTCACCTGGCCACGATAAGACACCGGGCCGGCGGCCCCGGCGGGGCAGTGCCCCGCCAACGGGAGGTGGCCCCCAGCAAAGAGCCCCCGATCCGGGGCGGATCGGGGGCCGTGCGTCGGGCTGCGGACTAGATCGGCGGGTAGTTCTGCGGGGGGTAGCCGCCGCCGCCGTCGACACCGCGCAAGCCCCAGGTGAGGTACTTGAAGAAGAACTCGGCTTCATCGGTCAGCTCGTAATCCGGATTCGGATCGTAACCGTAACCAGGACCCATATCATCAACCCCTCAAGTTGGATTGCACCAGTTTAGTCGCCTCGTCAACGGTCCGACAGCGGTCTGCATAGAATCCTTCCAACCAGTTGATTGAGACCGGATGACTCCGGCGGTCGAATAGCGAGTGCACATGCCAAACGACAAGGGCGGGTCGGGGAACTCTGCCCAGGGTCCCTCCCGCCGCGAGGAGCTGCTCGCGGTCGCCACCAAGCTCTTCGCCGCCCGCGGCTACCACGGCACCCGCATGGACGACGTCGCCGACGTGGTCGGCCTGAACAAGGCGACCGTCTACCACTATTACGCGAGCAAGTCGCTGATCCTCTACGACATCTACCAGCAGGCCGCGGAACGCACGCTGGCCGCCGTACATGACGACCCGTCCTGGACCGCCCGCGAGGCGCTGTACCAGTACACGGTGCGCCTGCTCGACCAGATCGCCGCCAACCCGGAGGGCGCGGCGGTCTACTTCCAGGAGCAGCCCTACATCACCGAGTGGTTCACCGACGAACAGGTCGCCGAGGTCCGGGAGAAGGAGACCCAGGTCTACGAGCACGTGCACGGCCTGATCGACCGGGGTATCGACAGCGGCGAGTTCTACCAGTGCGACTCACATGTGCTGGCGCTCGGCTACATCGGGATGACGCTGGGGGCCTACCGCTGGCTGCGGCCCAGCGGCCGGCGCAGCGCCAAGGAGATCGCCGCGGAGTTCAGTACCGCACTGCTGCGCGGCCTGATCCGCGAAGAGAAGATCCGGGTCGAATCCCCGTTGGGGGTGTAGGCGGTTCAGGCCCCGGCCGTTTTGAGGTTGCGGTCCAGGAAATCCAGCTGGTCGGCGACGACCCGCTCGAAGGCGTCGCCGACGTAGATGTCGAAGTGCCCCTCGTCATACCGCTTGACCGTGCCGCGGGGTGCCCGGGCGGCATAGCGCAGCGTCGGGCCCGCCGGGGCGACCGAGTCGCGATCGCAGACGCAGAACAGGATCGGGCACGCCACCTTGGCCGCCAGCCGGCCCGGCCGGTAGGCGATGATCTTCATCCCCAGCCGGGCGGCGATCTCGTTGCGCACGGTCTGACCCTCCGGGACCAGCCGCAGGTAGCCCGGGTAGGAGTCCGGCGTGGTCATCAGCGCGACCTCGCCGGGGCGGCCGGCGGTGGCCACCATCACCGGCGGATTGCCGAGCCGGGCCGCGGCCAGGTCACGCAGGGCCAGCAGGCTGACCCGCGGGAGGGTCAGCGGCGGGATGGTGCGCGCCGAGGCGATCCCGTCGGTGAACGGGCACTGCGCCACCACCGCCGCCACCGGTAGCCGCGCCGCGGTGGCGATGACGTGCCCGCCGCTGAACGAGGTGCCCCACAAGCCGATCCGGGCCGGGTCGATTCCGGCCAGGGTGTGCGCGAAGTCGACCGCCGCGGCCCAGTCGGCCAGCTGCAGGCCCACGTCGAGCAGCTGGCGCGGCGCCCCACCGCTGGCACCGAAGTTGCGGTAGTCGAAGACCAGGCAGGCGTAACCGGCCGCGGCGAACCGCTCGGCGTAGGCGTCCAGCCGCATGGTTCGCACCGCACCTAGTCCGTGCGCCATGACCAGCAGCGGTGCCCCGTTCGGGCCGGTGTCGTCGGGCCGGTACAGCCACGCGCTGACGGAGTCGTTGCCGGATCGGAAGGTGACGTCTTCACGGGAAGCCATACGGAGAAAGGTAGCGCGGCGTGTGGTAGACCGGGGCGGTGACAGCGAGCCTGCTGCAGAGCCTGGCCGATGTGGTGGGACCCGCCCATGTCACCGACGACCCCGACGTGCTGGCCGGACGCAGCGTCGACTACACCGGCCGCTACCGGGGCCGGGCCGGCGCGCTGGTGCGGCCGGGATCCTCCGACGAGGTCGCCGCGGTGCTGCGGGTCTGCCGGGACGACGGTGCGCATGTCACCGTCCAGGGCGGGCGTACCTCGCTGGTGGCCGGCACCGTCCCCGAACACGATGACGTGTTGCTGTCCACCGAGCGGCTGAACGCCATCGCCGAGGTCGACGCGAAAGAGCGTCGGGTCAGCGTGGGCGCAGGCGCCACACTCGCGGCGGTGCAGCATGCCGCCGCCGCAGCCGGCCTGCTGTTCGGGGTCGACCTGACCGCCCGCGACACCGCAACCGTCGGCGGGATGGCCTCGACCAACGCCGGCGGGCTGGCGACCGTGCATTACGGCAACATGGCCGAGCAGGTTCTCGGGGTCGAGGTGGCGCTGCCCGACGGCTCGCTACTGCGCCGGCACAGCCGGGTGCGCGCCGACAACACCGGCTACAACCTGCCGGCACTGTTCGTCGGCGCCGAGGGCACCCTGGGCGTCATCACCGGCCTGGACCTCAGATTGCGCCCGGTGCCGGCGCACCGGGTCACCGCGGTCTGCGGCTTCACCGGGCTCGCTGCCCTGGTTGATGCCGCCCGAGTCTTCCGTGATCTGGACGGCATCGCGACGCTGGAGCTGATCGACGCGCGCGTCGCCGCGCTCACCGCAGAGCGGCTCGGGGTCGCTGCGCCGGTGGGCGGCGACTGGCTGCTGCTGGTGGAGCTGGCCGGCGACACCGACCAGACCGATCGGCTCTTCGGCCTGCTCGAGCAGGTGTCACCCGGCGACGAGCCGGCGGTCGGCGTCGACACCGCCACCCGGCAGCGGCTCTGGCGGGTCCGCGAGGCGGTCGCCGACGTGCTGGGGGCGTTCGGCCCACCGTTGAAGTTCGACGTCTCGCTGCCGTTGGCCGCGGTGGCCCGGTTCGCCGCGGCGGCGGGCACCGTGGTGGGCCGGCACGCACCGGAGGCGCTGCCGGTGCTGTTCGGCCATATCGGTGAGGGCAACCTGCACCTGAACGTGCTGCGCTGCTCGGCGGAGGCCGAACCCGGGCTGTACGCGGCGATGATGGAGCTCATCGCGGAGTGCGGCGGCAATGTCAGTTCTGAACACGGGGTCGGCAGCCGCAAGCGGCCCTACCTGTCGATGTCGCGCGGGCCGGCCGATATCGCCGCGATGCGCACGGTCAAAGCCGCGTTCGATCCGACCGGTTACCTCAACGCCGCCGTGCTCTTCGACTAGCTAGCGGTGCTTGATTCCCACCGCCTGGCGCAGCTGGGCGAGGAACTGGTCCGAGTCGTCACTGCGAATGATGTAGTGCGAGATGGCAATCCGGATGGCCGCCGCCGCCTTCACCGCGGCATCCGGACCGGTCAGCATCCGCTGCAGCCCCTCACGCATCGGGACGATGATCCGGGAGAAGTCGCCGAGCACGTGCTTGGGTTCGATGTCGATCATCCGGACGCCGGTGGAGGAGTGCTGGTAGTCGACGATGAAACGCAGTGCGGCATCGAGTTTTTCGGTGCCCTTCAGGCCTTCGGTGGCCTTGCTGAGGCCGCTATCGAAGATGTGCCGCTCGTAACGGGAGAACGCCGAAACCAGTTCCTCTTTCGACGGGAACCACCGGTACAGGGTGGGGCGTGACACCCCGGCCTGGGTGGCCACCTCGGACAGGCTGAGCTTGGTCAGTCCGTTGCGGCCGAGGACTTCGGCGGTGGCCGCAAGGATCCGCTGCCGGGTCGAACTGTCGGGGCCGTCCTCGGCGCTGCGGGTCATACCGGAGACTTTACAAAAAATAGTGTGAGTGTCACGCGGGTTGGGTGCCTGGCCATCGTTCCTCACCGTCGCGGGGCCGCACGGGATGGGGCGGTAGGGCAATTATCGGCACCGATTCGCCACAAGTCACGTCCGCGCCGCGTCGCGTGTCGGCGCGGGCACCGCCGGATCGGCCGCTACCGCCGCCGCACCAGCACCGATTGCTGAATGCCGGCCACCGCTCCGTGCTCGTCGAACAGGGTGCCGATGGTCGTTCCGATACCGTCCGGCCCGTAGCTGGTCTCGGCGCGGATCCCGATCCACTCGCCGTCGGGAATCCGGTGGATGTGCACGACCAGGTCCGTGTTGAGAAACGTCCACCTGCTGATGTCGAGTTTGGTGCCCACGCCGTTGGCGTCGTCGGCCACCGCGAACAGTCGCTGCAGCGGGGACATCTCCTCGTCGGCCACCACGGTCACGATCGGGGAGATCCAGGCCTCGCCGGCGCCGGGGGCGAGCGGTGTGGTCAGCCAGCGCCAGTCCAGGCTGTGCACGTAATTGCGGTCCCACTGCGCGTGCATGTTGTTGCTGCGCGCCTCGCTGACCGGCCGCAGCGGGGGAGCCGTGGCGTGCCTGACCTCACCGGTGTCCACGGTCTGCAGCCGCCAGCCGGACGCGCGGGCGACAGGCCGGGGACGTTGGTCAGGACCCGGCGCCAGCATCTCGGCGCTGATGAGTTCGATCTGCTTGCCGGCCCGCTCGACCTGCGCGCGGACCCACAGCGCACCCTCGGCGGGAACCGGGCCCAACAGGTCGATGGCGACGCGGCTCAGCCGGGTGGCGTCGCGGGCCTCGTGGCGCTCCAGTGCACGCACCAGCAGCGCCGAAACCGGTGCGGCGTGCTGGATCTGGGCCGACCAGGTGCCGCGCACCAGATCGGTGGCGCAGAACTTCTCGCCCCGCGGGTCGGCGGCGTCAAGCAGTTGGTAGTAGGAGTCGGTCGTATCCACGTGTCGGTTCCCGGTCAGGGCAGCCCGGCGCCGGGTATCTCCACGGTCACCATGTCCACGCGCGATTCGCGGGTCCCGATCAGCCGCTTGGGGTAGGCGCCGGTGCTCGACAGCAAGAACAGGGTGCGGCGCGTGGGCCCGCCCAGTGCGCAGGCGATCGCGGCCCGGTCGCCCACCGTGATGCGGTGGGTGACGGTGCCCCCCTGCGTCACGCGCTCGAACTGGTGGGCCAGCGTCATCGACGTCCAGACTCCTCCGGCCGCGTCGAGCGCGATGCCGTCGGGCGGCCCGTCGAGGGCGTCGGCGAAGATCCTGCGGTCGGTCAGTCCGCCGTCGGCGCCGATCGTGAACGCCGTGAGCCGGCGGCCCATCGATTCGGCGACGATCAGGGTGGCGCCGTCGCCGGTGATCACCATGCCGTTGGGAAAGTCGAGATCCGTGGCGACGGTATGCACGCCTCCGTCCGGGTCGACCCGCACGATCACGCCGCCGGTGTAGGCCTGCGAACCGATGTAGCTGCGCCCGGCCGCGTCGACCACCATGTCGCCGAGGTCGGCGGGCACGTACTCGCCGAGGTCGGCCACCACGGTGACCGTGTCACCGTCGTAGCAGAGAACCTGGCGGTTCTCGGCGGACGCGATCACCAGCGAACCGTCCGGCCGGAAGCCCAACCCGGTCGGGGTGTGCCCGGGCAGCGGCACCGTCGTCATCGAGCCCCTCAGGTCAACGGTGTGGACCGCCTCGCCGAGCATGTCGGAGAACCACAGCAGGCCCTCGAACCAGCGCGGACCTTCACCGAAGCAGAAGCCGCCGGCCAACGGTGCCGGAGTCAGCCCGGCCGCCGCGGCGCCGGGTCCCGAGCATGTTTCCGCGATGCTCAACACTGTCGTCCTCCTGTTCGCGGTCGTGGACGCAACCCAGCCCACTTTACAAAACATGAGGGAAATGTCACGCTCGCGGAATGGCAGAGACTTCCGCAAGGACCGGTACCGCCGAAGGCGTCTCCCCGACCACGCACTGGTCGGTCAGCGGCCTGCTGGATCTGTTCGAGGTGAGAAGGGACGGTCCGGACCGGTTCACCGGCGCGACCGGCCTCGCCGCCGACGACGAACGGCAGGTGGTGGAGGGCACCCAGCTGCTGGCGCAGGCCATCGTCGGGGCGGCGAGACGCTTCGCCGACAAGTCCATCCGTTCAGTGCACGCCGTGTTCGCCCGGGCGGTGCTGGTGGGGGCGCCGGCGGAGTACGCCATCGACGTGGTCAGCGAGGGCCGCTCGACGGCCACCGCGGTCATTTCGGTGCTGCAGAACGGCAAGCGCTGCGCGACCATGACGGTGCTCGCCGACGTCCCGTCGGCCGATGTCATCACCCACCACCTGCCGCGCCCGGACGTCGCCTCCCCCGCGCAGGCCAACCCCTGCGAGATGGCGATGGAGGGGCGCCAGGTGCGCCTGGTCGACGTCGTCGACGTCAACAGCCCCGATGAGGTGGGGCCACCCGAGCTCTACGCCTGGCTGCACTACGATCCCATTCCCGCTCGCGAGGACCTCGCCAAGGCGTTGATCGCTTATTTCACCGGGCATTTGGGCATCTCGACCACCATGCGCGCGCACGCCGGCATCGGCACCAGCCAGTCGCATCTGACCGTCTCCACCGCACCGATGACCGTCACGGTGAGTTTCCACGAGCCGGTGCGCTGGGATGGCTGGATTCTCTACGGGCACGAGAGCACCCAGGTCGGAGCGGGCATGTCCTATGTCCGCGGGACCGTGCACACCGAAGAGGGCGAACTGCTCGCCTCCTTCGCCCAGGACGGCCTCATTCGCCCGCTGCGCACCAGCGACAACAAGATCAGCGAACACGCGCGGCTATAGCGCGCGGGGATCGACGGGCGCCGGCAGTGCCGCGAAGCCGTCGACAAGGGTCATGTCGAAACTGAAAAACCCTGCGATCTGCCGACTTTCGGGCAGCGGAGCCGGATAGCTCCATGCCACGTTCTCGACGACGGTCGTGCCGACGACCGCGGACCAGTAGCTCGCGTGGCCCTTGTAGTTGCAGTAGGTCGAGGTCGCCGACGCCCGCAGCAGATCGGTGCGGACGAATTCCGGGGCGACGTACAGCCGTGGCTCCAGGGCGGTCTCGAACACGATCACCGTGTCATCGGTGTCCACCAGCGGTACGCCGGCGACCTCGACGCGCAGCGTGCGCCGGGTGGGCCGGCAGTCGACCCGGTGATACGGGTTGGGCGGATAGTGCACGAGTTGCCGGCCCTCTTCGAACCAGCTGTCCACTGCATCCCAGGGGATTTGGACGAACCCGGGCGCCTCCGGCACGGCGTGGTGCGGCAGATCGCCGACCGCATCGAGCGGGAAGGCGTAGCCGAGCGGCTGACCGCGGCGGTGCACCAGCAGGACGCGTTCGGTATCCAGCACGGTGCGATCAGCGCGGACCGCCTGTACCCGGCGCGGGTGCGGCTCGACATACACCAGGTCCGTCGTGATCTCCGGAGCGAACCAGCCGGCCCGCTCGGTGCTGAGGGGGCCGTGCCCGGCGACCAGACTCACTTCGCCCCACCCCTTTCCCTTAGCGCGCGGCGCGGCCGTGCCATCAATTCGTGACTTTACAACTTCGGCGCCAACTGTAATATCTCCCAGAGTTGGGTTCCGCGGTCGAGCGGAGCGCATCCGGTCGGTGGTGCCGTCCGGATTCTCACGACGAGCTGGGATGATGCGATGACAAGCACCGCTGCGGCACTGGACCCGCAGTCCGAGGATCCGCATCTGCGCTACCACCTCGATGTCATGGCGCTCGACGTCACCGCACTGGTGCAGGCGGCCGGCGGATGGCTGTATCACCGGGTGGCGACCGGGTGGGACGTCACCGTGATGGTGCCGGCGCAGCAGAACCTGCGGCCGTTGCAGATCCTCGGCGTGCAGACCACCGACCTGGAGACCGCGCTGTCCGCGGCCGGCGGCGACGTGGCGGGGCACGGGCTCGCGGTCGTCGCCGACGCGGTGACCAGAGACCCCCGCATCGGCCGGCGGGTACAGCTGGCGCTGCGGCGCAGCGCGACCGAGGTGGTGCTGTGGGGCGACAGCTGGCCGCTGACGGTGAGTCACCGGCTCAGCGCGGTCCGCCACGTGCTCACCGTCGGGGGGCGGGCCTTCAAGCGCCAAGCCCTGCTGGCCGCCGAGGCCCCGGTCGACAGTCAGATCGACTGTCCGGAGCTGTTCCGAAGCGACCGGAAGCGCTGTCTGCCTGTCCATTCCGATCTGGTGCCGGTCGATTGATGCGTAGGCACTACGACCACACGCTGTTGTATCTGCACGAGACCATCGATCTCGGCCGCGGCCTCGGCGCCGAATTCACCGGGGCGTTCACCGACATCTACCAGCCGATGATGAGCGAGCTGGGCGCCCGGCTGTTCGGGTTGTGGGAGACCACCCGCTATAACGGCCACTGGCCGCAGGTCACGCTCATCTGGGAGATCGACGCCTTCGCCGACTACGCCCGCATCGGGCGCGCGCAGGCTCGCGGTGGCAGCCACGAGCACTCCGCCGCCGAGTGGTCGGCCTACCTCACCGGCATCGGCGCATCCGGTGAGGGCCGCATCATGTACCCCGGGCCCCACAACAAGACCCTGGCCCAGCTGCGTGACATCGACTTCGATGCCGCCCTGGTGATCCAGGAGATCATGCAGACCAAGCCCGGCCGCCAGGATGACTACATCCGGGAGCTGGAGCGGCTGTACGTGCCGTGGTCAGAACGCACCGGCAAGCGCTGGCTCGGTTCGTTCACTACCACCTTCCGTTTCAACGAGGTCATCCACTACTGGGCGCTCGACGGTGACTGGGACTGCTTCGCCGAGCACTACCCGTCCTGGAAGGACCAACCGCCGGCCGAGATCGTGACCTGGATGAGCGTGGCGCCGGCACTGCGCGACGGCTGGGAGGACTCCATCCTGCAGGCCCTGCCACCCTCGCCGCTGCAGGGTGGTGGCGAATGAAAACGGTTGCAGCCCAAGGCTTCGACTCGGATTTTTGCTACGACCCGTTTGCCCCGGCGGTGATGGCCGACCCGCTGTCGTACTATCGCGTGCTGCGCGATCACCACCCGGTGTACTACGTGCCCACATGGGATCTGTACGCGCTGTCCCGCTTCGATGACATCTGGGAGGTGCTCGCCGTCGGCGACGGCACGTTCGTCGCCTCCGAGGGAACACTGCCCGCCGCAAACGTACTGGCCCGCCACAACAGCGGACCGGTTCCGGATCCGCCGCTCAAGCCCCTGCCCTTCCACGCCGTCTTCGACAAGCCGATCTACGACGACATCCGCCGGCTGCAGTCACCGGCGTTTCGGCCCCGGTCGGTGACCGACTGGACGGACCGGATCCGCGCGCTGGCCAATCAGCGGCTGGATGAGCTGCTGCCGCAGGGCAGCTTCGACCTGACCGCTGACTACAGCGGAATCGTTGTGGCCCAGGTGGTCTGCGAGTTACTTGGCATCCCGCTGGACTGCGCCGCCGAGGTCCTGGCGGCGGTGAACGCCGGCAGCCTCGCGCAGGCCGGCAACGGCGTCGACACCGCCGCGGCCCGACCCGACTACCTGGACTACCTCATTCCGGCGGTCCAACGCCGGCGTGCCGACCAGTCGCACGACCCGCTGCCGATCGTCGACGGGATGCTGCGCTACCGCCTGCCGGACGGTCGTGCCCTCGACGACGTCGAGGCGGCCACCCAACTGCTGTGCATCTTCATCGGCGGCACCGAGACAGTGCCCAAGATCGTCGCGCACGGACTGTGGGAGCTGGCGCGGCGTCCCGAGCAACTCGCCGCGGTGCGGGCCGACCTGAACAGGGTGGAACAGGCCCGCGAGGAGATGATCCGCTACTGCGCACCGGCGCAATGGTTCGCCCGGACCGCCCGCAAACCGTTCACGTTGCACGACACCGTTATTGCTCCGGGGCAGCGCATCATCACGCTGCTGGCCTCGGCCGCCCGCGACGAGCGCGAGTACCCCGACCCCGACGAATTCCACTGGAACCGGCCGATCAAACGATCGCTGGCATTCGGCCGCGGCCAGCATTTCTGCATCGGCTACCACCTGGCCCGGCTGGAGATCACCGTCCTGGTGGCCGAATGGCTGCGCCGGGTCGGCGACTACCGCATCGCCGACGACCGCGCCACCCGACTGCCGTCGAGTTTCCAGTGGGGCTGGAACACCATCCCGGTGGAGGTCTGAGGACATGTGGGCCCACCGGCTGATCGCGCCCTACGAATTCGAGCGAATCGAGGTCCCCGACCTCACCGAGCATCAGCTCGGCGAGGACCAAGTGTTGCTGTCCTTCGTCGCCGCGGGGGTGTGCGGCAGCGACCTGCCCGCGTTCCGCGGGGCGCAGGGCAGGCTGGCCGGCGACAGCGGTGCCTGCGCGGCGGAGAAGAACGGATTCCCGATCCACGAGATCGTCGGAGATGTGATCGCCAGCCGGCACCCGCGGCACCGCCCCGGCGACCGTGTCGTCGGCTGGGCGTCCGGCTTCGACGGCCTGATGCAGCGGGTCATCGCCGACGGCGAGGGGCTCGCCGGCTACGACCCGACCCTGGCGCCGGCGCACGCGGTGGGCCTGCAACCGCTGGCGTGCGTGCTCTACGCGGTCGAACAGCTTCCCGACCTGGCCGGCCGCCATGTCGCGGTGCTCGGTCAGGGCTCGATCGGGCTGCTGTTCAGCGCGGTCGCCAAAGCCGCCGGTGCGCGCCGCGTCACCGGCGTCGACCCGGTCGACCGGCGAGAGGTGGCCGCCGCGTTCGGCGTCGACACGGTGGTGCAGTCCACCAGCGATCGCTGGGTGCACCACCTGGACACCGCCGACCGGCCGGAGATCGTGATCGAGGCCGTCGGCCACCAGGTCGCCACCCTTAACCACGCGATCGAAGCCGTCGCGCCCGGCGGCACCGTCTTCTACTTCGGTGTCCCCGACGACGACAGCTACCCGATCAGCATGCGCACCATGCTGCGCAACAACCTGACCTTGATATCGGGGGTGACCCGGGACCGCGGGCGGATGCTGGAGGCAGCCGGCAAGTTCGCCGCCGAGCATCCCGAACTGCTGGGCGGCTACGTCACCCACGTCTTCGGCTGCCAGGACGTACAGGCCGCCTTCGAATTGGCGAGCCGCCCGGTGCCGGACCGGGTCAAGATCGCGATCGTCGCATGATCTCGGCGTTGCGTGCCGCGCTGGCAGACCGGGCACCGCTGTGGGGCGGCTGGATCACCGGGCCCACGGTGCTGGGGCCGGAGGAATTCGCCCGGGCCGGCTACGACTACGTGGGCTTCGACGCCCAACACAGCTATCTCGATGATGCCGCGATCGCCGGGATGCTGCGCCATGCCGAACACCTGCCGATCGCCACCGCGGTGCGGCTGCCGAACGCGGATCCGGCGCCGATCGGCCGGGTGCTCGATGCCGGCGCCGACGCGGTGATCATCGCGATGATCGAAAGCGCCGAGCAGGCGGCGACCGCGGTGTCCGCCGCCCGCTACCCCCCGGCGGGGGTCCGCAGCTTCGGCCCGCTGCGGCCCGCGCTGGGCCGTGACCTGATCGCCTTGGAATCACGCGCGGAGGTGTTCGCGATGATCGAAACCGCCGCCGCCCTCGCCGAGGTGGAGCAGATCTGCGCGGTGCCCGGACTGGCCGGCGTCTACGTCGGGCCCGCCGATCTGGCGGTCTCGATGGGCATGGACGTCGCCCAGGCCACCACCCACCCCGGCCTGCGGGAGGCGATGACACGGATCCGGCAGGCGGCGTCGGCGGCGGGCGTCATCGCCGCGATCCACGGCGGATCCGGCGCGGCGGGACGCACACTGGCGGGGCTGGGCTACCAGATGATCACGCTCGCCGCCGAATCCCAGGCACTGCGGTGCGGGGCGCTCGAGCATCTCAACGAGGCCAGGGGCAGCCACTGATGATGCGCGCACGGGTCGCCCTGGTCACCGGCGCCGCCCGCGGCCAGGGGCGGGCGATCGTGGAACGGCTGCGCGCCGACGGGTTCGCCGTCGCCGCCTGCGACGGCGACGAAGCGGAGCTGGCCGCCGCCCTGGCCGAGGGGCCCACCGGTGCCGATGATGCGGTGATCGGCATTCCGCTCGACGTGACCTCCCCGACGCAGTGGGATGCCGCGGTGGCGGCAACCGTGGCACGCTTCGGGGCGTTGACCACCCTGATCAACAATGCCGGCACCCTGCACCGGGCGGCGATCGCCGACGAAACGCCGGACGGCTTCGAAAACGCCTGGCGGGTCAACTGCCTCGGGCCGTTCCTGGGGATCCGGGCGGCGCTCGCGCAACTGCGCGCGGCAGCCGGCGCCGGGGGTGCCGCCATCGTGAACACCTGCAGCACCGGGGCGATCCGCCCGTTTCCGCAGCACAGCGCCTACGGGTCGTCGAAGTGGGCGTTGCGCGGGCTGACTCAGACCGTCGCCGCCGAGCTCGGCCCGGCCGGGATCCGGGTCAACGCGGTCTTTCCCGGGCCGATCGCCACCCCGATGCTCGACGACACCACCCAGCAGCGGCTTGCCGCGGTGGCCATGACCGGACGGATCGGCCGGCCCCGCGAGGTGGCCGACGCGGTCGCCTTCCTGGTGTCTGACGCGGCGTCGTTCATCACCGGCGCCGAACTCATCGTGGACGGCGGTCAATGCCTCCAGATTCGATGAGCATCGGCATCATCGGTGCCGGGCCGGGCGGGCTGGCGCTGGGAATCCTGTTGCGGCGCGCGGGCTTCACCGATTTCACCATCTTCGACCGGGAGGACGGCGTCGGCGGCACCTGGCGGATCAACACCTATCCGGGGCTGGCGTGCGACGTCAAATCGCACCTGTACTCCTATTCCTTCGACCTGAACCCGCACTGGTCGCGGCAGTGGTCGAAGCAACCCGAGATCCTGGCCTACTTCGAACGCTGCGCCACCGATCACGGTCTGCAGCCGCACCTGATGCTGCGCACCGAGATCCGCTCCGCGGTGTGGGAACACGCCCGACGCCAATGGTGTCTGACCACCACCGACGGCAACGAGCACCGGTACGACGTCGTGGTGTCGGCGGTCGGCCTGTTCACCCAGCCGGTGCTGCCCGACCTGGCCGAGGAGCAGCCGTTCACCGGCACCGTCATGCACTCGGCGCGCTGGGATCACTCGGTGCGACTCGACGGCGCCCGAATCGCCGTGCTCGGAACGGGTTCCACCGCGGCGCAACTGGTGCCGGAGTTGGCCCGGGTCGCCGAGAAGGTCTATTCGGTGCAGCGGTCGCCGACCTGGATCCTGCCCAAACCGGATCGTTCCTACACTCCGCGCGAACGCTGGGTGTTCACCCGCGTCCCGCTGGCCAAGCGGCTGTACCGGATGCGGCTGTGGCTGCGCAGCGAGGCGAACATCTCGGTGATCGAGAACGGCAGCGATAAGACGGCAGAGTTCACCGCTACCGCACGAAAGCTGTTGGACCACGCCGTCACCGACCAACGGCTCCGCGACGCGCTGACCCCCGATCACCCGTTGGGCTGCAAACGGCTGGTCTTCTCCTCGGACTACCTGCCCGCGCTGAATCGGCCCAACGTCGAGGTGGTGACCAGCCCGGCCAAGGCCCTGCGCTCGCGCTCCCTGGTCACCGAGGACGGCACCGAGTGCGATGTCGACGTGGTGGTCTGCGCCACCGGGTACGCCGCTACGGACTACCTGGGCCAGATCGAGGTGGTCGGCGAGGGCGCCAGTCTGCGGGAGGCGTGGCGCGATGGACCGTGCGCCTACCTGGGCATGGCGATGCCGGGGTTCCCCAACTTCTTCATGCTCTACGGACCCAACACCAACGTCGGCTCCAACAGCGTCATCTTCGTGCTGGAAGCCCAAGCGCGCTACATCGTCCGGGTGCTCAAACATTTGCGGCGCCGGCGCAAGACCTATGTCGCGGTGCGGCCCGCCGCGCTCGCCGCGTTCGTCGCCAAGATCGACCGCTGGATGCAGGGCACGGTATGGACGACGCGGTGCAGCAATTATTTCCGGGCGGCCAACGGCCGGGTGGTCACCCAGTGGCCGCGCAGCGCCGGCGCCTTCTGGGCGATGACCCGCCGCTTCCGGGCCACCGACTTCGTGTTTGAACCCGACCCGGTCAGAACGTGATGACCTGGCGCACCGCGGTGCCGTCGGCCAACCGGTCCATCGCCTCGTTGATGTCGTCGAGGGTGATGGTCGCCGACACCAGCTGCTGGACCGGCAGCCGGCCGGCCCGCCACAGCGCGACGAACTTCGGGATGTCCCGGGCGGGCACCGACGACCCGAGATAGCTGCCGATCAGCGACCGGCCTTCGGCCACCAAGCCCAGCGGGGACAGGCTGATCCGGGCATCGGGTGCGGGCAGGCCGACGGTGATGGTGCGGCCCCCGGGGGCGGTCAGATCGATCGCGGTCTGCAGCGCGGCCGGATGCCCGACCGCCTCGATCACCATCGGTGCGCGCACGCCGGCGTCGACGGCCTGCTGTGGCGTGTAGGTGCGTCGCACGCCCAGACCGCTGGCCGCCGCGAGCTTCTCGGGCAGTTGGTCGATCGCGATCACGTCGATACCGTCGTGCGCCAGCACGGTCAGCACCGCCGCCATGCCGACGCCACCGAGCCCCACCACGGCCACCGTCTGTCCGGCCACCGGGCGAGCCACGTTGAGCACCGCGCCGCCGCCGGTCAGCACCGCGCATCCCAGCAACGCCGCCACCGACGGCGGCACGTCCTCGGGTACCGGCACGGCGCTGGTCGCGCTGACCACCGCATGGGTGGCAAACCCGGAGACACCGAGATGGTGGAAGACCGGCTGCCCGGCCCGGTGCAGCCGGATGCCGCCGTCGAGCAGGGTGCCCGCGCCGTTGGCCGCGCTGCCCGGCTCGCAGGGGGTCAGGCCCTCCGTGGCGCACGCCGGGCACTGCCCGCACCGGGGCAGGAAGGTCAGCACCACCCGCTGCCCGGGCGCGAGGTGGACACCGTCGCCGATCGCCTCGACGATGCCGGCCGCTTCGTGGCCGAGCAGCATCGGCACCGGCCGCACCCGGTTGCCGTCCACCACCGACAGATCGGAATGGCAGACCCCGGCGGCTTCCACCCGGACCAGCAGTTCCCCCGGCCCCGGCGGTTCCAGCTCCAGCTCGCTCACCGTGATCGGCCGAGACCGGGCATACGGTCGTGGCGCCCCGATCCGCTCCAGCACCGCGCCGCGGATGGCAACCATGCTGGAATACAACCATGAACGCCGCGGTCCCGCCCGCCCCGGAAGGATTGACCAGCCAGGACTTTCCGGTGCACTGGCCGGTGCTGACCCGGTGGGCCGACAACGACATGTTCGGCCATCTCAACAACGCGGTGTACTACCAGCTGTTCGACACCGCGATCAACGGGTGGATCGCCGCCAACGCCCCCGACGTCGATCCGGTCGGCATGCCGGAGCTGGGGGTGGTGGCCGAGTCGGGCTGCCGTTTCCTGGGCGAACTGGCCTTCCCGGACCGGCTGGCGGTCGGGCTGGCGGTCACCCGGCTGGGGCGCAGCAGCGTCACCTACCGGCTCGCGCTGTTCCGGGCCCCCGATATAGCGGCAGACCCGGCCCCGCCGGCCGCGCTCGGGCACTGGGTGCACGTCTACGTCGACCGCAGCACCCGGCGGCCGGTGCCGATCCCCGACGGCATCCGGGCACTGCTGGCCACCGCCCAAGTCTGACGCGAAACCGGCGTTTTGCAGACAAAGCGCGAGAGCAGGCCTGCAAAACGTCGGTCTCGGCGGGCAGACCGCCACGATGGATATGCTCGCCCAATGCCGCTCGTGAGCAAGACCGTCGAAGTCGCCGCCGACGCCGCCACCATCATGGGGATCGTCGCCGACTTCGAGGCGTACCCGCAGTGGAACGACGAGGTCAAAGGATTGTGGGTGCTGGCCCGCTACGACGACGGCCGGCCCAGCCAGCTGCGCCTGGACGCCTCGTACTCCGGCTTCGACGGCACCTTCATCCAGGCGGTGTACTACCCCAGCGCCACCCAGATCCAGACCGTGCTGCAGCAGGGCGACCTGTTCAGCAAGCAGGAGCAGCTGTTCTCGGTGGTCGAGATCGGCGCCACTTCGCTGCTCACCGTCGACATGGACGTCGAGACCGAGATGGCGATGCCCAAGCCGATGGTCAAGAAGGCCTTCAGCAACGTCCTGGACTACCTGGCCGAGAATCTCAAGCGGCGCGCTGAGGAACTGGCGGCGGGAGGGTCGAATTGACCCGCCCGGCCGCCGATCCCGCTGAGCAGCCCTATCGGGCCCGGCGCCAGAACTGGGTCAACCAACTGGACCGGCACGCGCTGATGCAGCCCGACGCCACGGCGCTGCGGTTCCTGGGCCGGACCACGACGTGGGCGCAGCTGCGGAAAAGGGTCGGCGCGCTGGCCGACGCCCTGAGCCGCCGCGGTGTCGGCGCCGGCGACCGGGTGATGATCCTGATGCTCAACCGCACCGAGTTCGTCGAGGCGGTGCTGGCCGCGAACATGCTGGGCGCGATCGCCGTCCCGGTGAACTTCCGGCTCACCCCGCCCGAGCTCGCCTATCTGGTCACCGACTGCGAGGCGCGGGTATTGATCACCGAGACGGCGCTGCTGCCGGTGGCCCTCGGCGTGCGCGAGCTGACCGCGCTGGTGGAGAACCTGGTGGTGGCCGGCGGTTCAGCGAGGCTCGACGGAGGAGAGGCGAAGCTGGGACCGCCGCATGGACCCGGCGAGGGCGGTGAGGCCGCGGGCATGACCGCCTACGAGGACCTGATCGCGGAGTCCGGCGAACCGCATCAGCCGGTGGACATCCCCAACGATTCGCCGGCCCTGATCATGTACACCTCGGGAACCACCGGCCGGCCCAAGGGTGCGGTGCTCACCCACACCAACCTCACCGGCCAGGCCATGACCGCGCTCTACACCGCCGGCACCGGTACGGGCGACGTCGCGTTCATCGGGGTGCCGTTCTTCCACATCGCCGGCGTCGGCAACCTGCTGCCGGGGATGTGGCTGGGTATCCCGACGGTGATCAATGCGCTGGGCGCATTCAACGCCGGCCAACTGCTCGACGTGCTGGCCGCCGAGAAGGTCACCGGCATCTTCCTGGTGCCGGCGCAGTGGCAGGCGGTCTGCGCTGAGCAACAAGCCAACCCGCGCGACATCCGATTGCGGACCATGTCCTGGGGCGCGGCGCCGGCCTCCGATGCGCTGCTGCGGCAGATGGCGGAGACCTTTCCGGGCACCAAGATTTTGGCGGCGTTCGGGCAGACCGAGATGTCGCCGGTCACCTGCATGCTGCTCGGCGAGGACGCCGTCCGCAAACTCGGCTCGGTCGGCACGGTCATCCCGACCGTCGCCGCGCGGGTGGTCGACGAGAACATGAACGACGTCGCCGTCGGTGAGGTCGGTGAGATCGTCTATCGGGCGCCCACTTTGATGAGCGGCTACTGGAACAACCCGCAGGCCACCGCCGAGGCCTTCGCCGGCGGGTGGTTCCACTCCGGGGACCTGGTCCGGATGGACGACGAAGGCTACGTCTGGGTGGTCGACCGCAAGAAGGACATGATCATCTCCGGCGGCGAGAACGTGTACTGCGCCGAGGTGGAGAACGTCCTGGCCGGTCATCCCGACATCGCCGAGGTCGCCGTGATCGGCCGCCCGCACGAGCGGTGGGGGGAGGTTCCGATCGCGGTCGCCGCGGTCACCCGGGCCGATCTGGCACTGGCCGATCTCGAGGACTATCTGAGCGAGCGACTGGCACGTTATAAGCACCCCAAGGGCTTGGAGATCGTCGATGCGCTGCCGCGGAATCCGGCCGGCAAGGTGCTCAAGACCGAGCTGCGGGTCCGCTACGGTAGCGCCCCCGGCTCGGCCTCCGTCGCAGCCGCCACCGATACCGCCTAGACCATGACATCGAGGTGGCGGCACATTACTCTCCGGTAGGAAACCTGCGTACGATGCACCGAATCGACGCCACTCTCACGGAGCCATCAGGTATGGTCCGATGGTCGCCAACGGCACGTTGGGCCGCTAGGGTGACGCGGGTCTCGTACAAGACATGGACGGACGGGAGACACACTGTGCGACGCGATCCCTGGCTGCGTCGTGACGCGGGGTCCCTGGGGAGGGGGGTGTTGTGACAGCTCCTACGCGTCCCCGCCTGGCTGATTTCGCCCGTGATCGGCTGCTACCGCCGCTGGTGATGGTCGGCGGATTTTTCCGGATGTGTGCGCTGACCGCGCGGGCCCTGTTCCTGCCGCCGTTCCAGTGGCGCGAGACGCTCCAGCAGGGCTGGTTCATCACCAGCGTCGCCCTGGTGCCGACCATCGCGGTCGCGATCCCGCTGACCGTGCTCCTGGTCTTCACGCTGAATATCCTGTTGGCCCAGTTCGGCGCTGCCGACGTATCGGGTGCCGGCGCCGGCATCGCGGCCGTCACCCAGCTGGGTCCGCTGGTCACCGTGCTGGTGGTGGCCGGCGCGGGTTCGACCGCGATCTGCGCGGACCTGGGCGCGCGCACCATCCGCGAGGAGATCGACGCGATGGAGGTGCTCGGCATCGACCCGATCCATCGCCTGGTGGTGCCGCGGGTGATCGCGGCCACCGTGGTCGCACTGTTGCTCAACGCGCTGGTGATCGTCATCGGCCTGTTCGGCGGATTCCTGTTCGGGGTGTACCTGCAGAACGTGTCCGGTGGCGCCTACCTGTCCACGCTGACGTTGCTGACCGGCCTGCCCGAGGTGGTCATCTCGACGGTCAAAGCCAGCGTCTTCGGACTTATCGCAGGCTTGGTTGGTTGTTATCGGGGTCTTACTGTTCGCGGCGGGTCGAAAGGGCTCGGTACGGCCGTGAACGAGACGGTCGTGTTGTGCGTGCTCGCGCTGTTCGCCGTGAACGTGGTGCTGACCACGATCGGCGTGAAGTTCGGAACGGGGACCTGACATGTCGACATCGGCAGTGCTGCGGGCCCGGTTTCCCGGGCTGATCGCGAACTATCACCGCTACGTCGGGGCGGCCGGGCGTTCGCTCGACAAGAGCGGCCAGATGGGCTGGTTCTTCCTGACGGCGATGCGGCAGATCCCGTGGGCGCTGCGCCGATACCGCAGGGAGTCGCTGCGCCTCATCGCCGAATTGGGCATGGGCACCGGCGCGATGGCGGTGATCGGCGGCACCGTGGCCATCATGGGCTTCGTGATGCTGGCCGGCGGCTCACTGATCGCCATCCAGGGCTTCACCTCGCTGGGCAACATCGGCGTGGAGACCTACACCGGTTTCGCCGCGGCGCTGGTCAACGTCCGGGTGGTCGGCCCGGTCAACGCCGGCATCGCCCTGGCCGCGACGGTCGGCGCGGGAGCCACCGCCGAACTCGGCGCGATGCGGATCAGCGAGGAGATCGACGCGCTCGAGGTGATGGGGATCAACTCCATCTCCTACCTGGTGTCGACCCGCGTGGTGGCCGGCTTCACCGTGATCATCCCGCTGTACGCGCTAGCGCTGATCATGGCGTTCGCCTCACCGCAGATCGTCACGACGCTGTTCTTCGGACAGTCGTCGGGCACCTACGACCACTACTTCCGAACCTTCCTGCGCCCCGACGACGTGTTCTGGTCGTTCATGGAGACCATCTTGATCGCGGTGGTGGTGATGGTGACGCACTGCTATTACGGGTTCAACGCCAGTGGCGGCCCGGTCGGTGTGGGCGCCGCGGTGGGCCAGTCGATGCGACTCTCGCTGATCTCTGTGCCGACAGTCGTCTTGTTCGCCGCGTTGGCGCTCTACGGCGTCGACCCCAACTTCAACTTGACGATGTGATGGCGATGGCAACTGGGAGACAGAACAAATCGCAGACCCCGCCCTATCGCATCGCGGGCGTGGTGACCGTCGCCGTCCTGCTGCTCGTCACCGGCCTGGTGTACGGCCAGTTCCGCGGGGCGTTCACCAAAACGACGTCGCTGACCATGGTGGCGCCCCGGGCCGGCCTGGTGATGGATCCGGGTGGACCCGTGACCTACAACGGGGTGCAGATCGGGCGGGTGTCCGCTATCACCCCGACGGAGTACGAGAACAAGCCGGCCGCCAAGTTCACCCTCGACGTGAACCCGGACTACATCAAGCTGATCCCGTCCAACGTCGAGGCCAACATCATGGCGACGACGTTGTTCGGCAACAAGTACGTGGCGCTGACCGCGCCGGAAAACCCGACCCCGCAACGCATCACCACCAAGCACATCATCGCGACGTCGGTGACGACGGAACTCAACACCTTGTTCGAGACGGTGACCAAGCTTTCCGAGAGCGTGGACCCGGTCAAGCTGAACCTCACGTTGCACGCCGCCGCGGAGGCGCTGACCGGCCTCGGGAACAAGTTCGGCGAATCCCTGGTCAACGGCAATGCGATCCTCGACGACGTCAACGCCCGGATGCCCTCGTTCCGGCGCGACCTCAAGGGCTTCGCGACCCTCGGCGACGTCTACGCCGACGGCGCGCCGGATCTGGTCGGCTTCCTGGAGACCTCGCCCACCACGGTGAAGACGATCACCACGCAGCAGAAGCAACTGGACGCCGCACTGCTGGGCGCGGCCGGCGTGGGCAACCTCGGTGCCGACATCACCGACCGCTTCGGGCCCTACCTGCGGGCCGTGTTCTCCGACCTGGTTCCGGTGTCGGCACTGCTGGACGAGTACAGCCCGGAACTGTTCTGTGCCATCCGCAATCTCGCCGAGGGGGCGCCAAAGGTGTACGAATTCCTCGGTGGTGGAGACGGTTACGCGCTCGACACCGTCAGTGAGCTGGTCAGCCCGGCCAACCCCTACATCTACCCGGACAACCTGCCGCGCTACAACGCCCGCGGCGGGCCAGGCGGGGCACCGGGCTGCTGGCAGGAGATCACCCACGATTTCTGGCCGGCGCCGTACCTGGTCGCCGACACCGGCGTCAGCCAAGCACCGTACAACCATTTCGAGGTCGGATCGCCCTGGGCCATCGATTACGTCTGGGGCCGCCAAGTCGGGGATAACACGATCAACCCATGAACATCACCAGGACTGCAGTCAAACTCGGCATCGTCGGCACGGTGCTGCTGCTCTTCACGGTCGGCTTGGTCGTGGTGTTCGGCCAGGTCCGGTTCGACCGGACGGCCAGCTACTCCGCCGAATTCACCAATGCCAGCGGCCTGCGCCAGGGCCAGTTCGTCCGCGCCTCCGGGGTGGAGATCGGCAAGGTCAAAAAGGTCCGCCTGGTCGACGGCGGACGGCGGGTCGTGGTGGATTTCAACGTCGACCGTTCACTGCCGCTGTACCAGTCGACCACCGCGCAGATCCGTTACGACGACCTCATCGGTAACCGCTACCTGGAGCTCAAGCGGGGTGAAGGTGAGGGTGCGGATCAGCGGCTGCCCGCTGGCGGGTTCATTCCGGCCTCTCGCACCCAGCCCGCGCTCGATCTCGACGCGCTGATCGGTGGTTTCAAGCCGGTGTTCCGGGCGCTGGATCCCGACAAGATCAACACGATCGCCTCGTCGATCGTCACCGTCTTCCAGGGACAGGGCGGGACCATCAACGACATCCTGCAGCAGACCGCGCAGCTGACCGCGCACATCGCCGACCGCGACGCCGCGATCGGCGAGGTGGTCAAGAACCTCAACACGGTGCTGGACACCGCGGTCCGACACCGCAAGACGTTCGACGAGACCGTGGACAACTTCGACAAGCTGGTCAAGGGGCTCAACGACCACCGCAGCGGCCTGGCCTTCGGCACCGCCGAATTCGGTAACGCCGCCGGCAATCTGGCCGACCTGCTGGCCGACAACCGTCCGCAGCTGCACAGCATCTTCCCGGTGGCGGGCCCCGAGCCTCCGGACCGCATGGCCGACGTCGAGGGTCTGTTGGAGCGGATCCCGAAGGCGCTGAAGCTCATCGGCCGAACCGGCGTCTACGGTGACTTCTTCAACTTCTACATCTGCGACGCGACCATCAAGCTTCCGGGCCTGCAGCCCGGCGGACCGGTGCGCAACGTCCGGCTCTGGCAGCAGCCGACCGGGAGGTGCACGCCCCAGTGAGGACCCTGGAACCGCCCAACCGGGCACGGATCGGCGTGATCGGCATCATCACGGTCGCGCTGGTGACACTGGTGGGGCAGAGCTTCACCTCGGTGCCGATGCTGTTCGCCGAGCCCAGCTACTTCGGCGAGCTCTCCGACACCGGCGGGCTCAGCCCGGGAGACAAGGTCCGTATCGCGGGCGTGGACGTCGGCAAAGTGCAGAGCCTGTCCATCCAGGGCGATCACGTCCTGGTGCGGTTCTCCGTGGGCGCCCACCCGATCGGCACGGACAGCCAGATCGGGGTGAAGACCGATACCATCCTGGGCCGCAAGGTCTTGGCGATCGATCCCAAGGGGGAGAAGAGGGTAGCGCCGCAGGGGGTGCTGCCGCTGGGACAGAGCACCACGCCCTACCAGCTCTACGACGCGGTCTTCGACGTCACCAAGGCCGCCGGCGGCTGGGACATCGACACCGTCAAGCGGTCGCTGAAGGTGCTCTCCGAAACCGTCGAGGAGACCGCCCCCGACCTGAGCGCCGCGCTCGACGGCGTCGCCAAGTTCTCCGACACCATCGGCAAGCGCGACGACGAGATCACCCATCTGTTGGCCCAGGCCAACCAGATCGCCGCCGTGATGGGCGACCGCAGCGGCCAGATCGACGCGGTGCTGCGCAACACCCAAACCCTGGTGGCGGCGTTCAACCAGCGCAGTCAGGCCATCTCGGCGCTGCTGGGCAACATCGCCTACTTCGGTGAACAAGTGCAGGGCCTGGTCAAGGACAACCCGGGCCTGGATCTGCACCACGTATTCGAAGAGGCCCAGAACATCACCTCGATGCTGGCCAGGCGCCAAGACGAGCTGCGCGACATCCTGACGACCTTGGGCCGCTACCTGACGATCGTCAACGACACGATCGCCTCGGGACCGTACTTCAAGGTCTCGGCGCTCAACGTGATCCCGTTCTGGATTCTGCAACCGTGGGTCGACGCGGCGTTCAAGAAGCGCGGCATCTCCCCGGAGGAGTTCTGGCGCAACGCCGGCCTGCCGGAGTTCCGCTACCCCGACCCCAACGGGACCCGGTTCGCCAACGGTGCACCGCCGCCCGCGCCGCAGGTGATCGAGGGCACGCCCGAGCACCCCGGACCGGCGGTCGCGCCGGGTTCGCCGTGCTCGTACGCGCCGGCGGCCGGACTGTTCCCGACTCCGGGCAACCCGCTGCCCTGCGCGAACCTGGACCCGAACGCGGGACCGTTCGGCCCGAGCGGACCGTACCCGGGCCCGACCGACGTGCTGGTCTCGCCGCCGAACCCGGACGGCTTGCCGTCGACGCCGGGGATTCCGATCGCCGGTCGGCCAGGCGAGACACCGCCGGTGGTGCCGGGCACTCCGGTACCGATGCCCGACGCCAACCCCGGGGCCCGCTCCGAACCGATGGGCCCGATGCCCGGTCCCGCTCCGGCCAACCCGGGTGCGGCGCCTCCGCCGGCACCCCGGCAGCCCGGCCCGCCGGCACCGCCCGGTCCGGGCAACCAATTGCCGGCGCCATTCATCACACCCGGTGAAGGCGGAAACAGTCAGCCGGGCGGCGGCGGCGGCTCGCTGGAAGGGAGGTAGCCGGACGTGAGTACCGCTTTCGACATCCGCAACGTGCGACTGCCCCAGATGTCGCGTGCGACGGTCATCGTGGGTTCCGCGTTGCTGGTGGTGGCGTTGCTGGCCGGCTTCGGCGGCCTGCAACTGTTCCGCAAGCTCACCAGCAATACCGTGGTCGCCTACTTCCCGGAGACCGATGCGCTCTACCCCGGTGACGCGGTCCAGATCATGGGCGTGCGGGTGGGTGCGATCGACAAGATCGAGCCGGCCGGCGACAAGATGAAGGTCACCCTGCACTACAAGAACAAGTACAAGGTGCCGGCTGACGCCAAGGCGATCATCCTGAACCCGACCCTGGTGGCCTCGCGCAACATTCAGCTGGAGCCGCCCTACCGGGGCGGCCCGGTGCTGGCCGACAACGCGGTGATCCCCGAGGAACGCACCGAGGTTCCGGTCGAGTGGGACACGCTGCGCAACGACGTCACCAACATCATCACCAAGCTGGGCCCGACCAAGGAGCAGCCGAAGGGACCGATCGGCGAAGCGATCGAGACCTTCGCCGACAGCCTGGCCGGCAAGGGCGAGCAGCTCAACACGACGTTCAGCAGCCTCTCGGATGCGCTGACCGCGCTGAACAAGGGCCGCGGGGATTTCTACGCCGTGACCCGGAGCCTGGCCCTGTTCGTCCGGGCGCTGGACCACAACGATCAGCAGTTCGTCGCGCTGAACCGGGATCTAGCCAGGTTCACCAGCAACCTGACCAGCACCGATCAGGCCCTCGCGCATGCCGCCGACCAGTTCTACGCCACCATGACGATCATCCGGGCGTTCTTGAACCAGAACCAGGAGCCGCTGGTCAAGAGCATCGACAACCTCGCCCAGGTGACCACGGCCATCACGCAGCCGGACCCGCTGGAGGGCTTCGAGACCGCGTTGCACGTGCTGCCGAACGTGTTGGCCGGGGCGGGCGAGATCTACCACCCCGCCCAGGGCGCGGTCACCGGTTTCCCGGTGCTGCCGAGCTTCGCCAACCCGATGCAGTTCATCTGCAGCGCGATCCAGGCCGGTAGCCGGCTGGGCTACCAGGACTCGGCCGAACTGTGTGCGGAGTATCTCGCCCCGGTTGCCGACGCGATCAAGTTCAACTACCTGCCGTTCGGTATCAACATCTGGACGAGCGCCTACACCACGCCCAAGCAGATCGCCTACTCCGAGCCTCGGCTGCAGCCGCCGCCGGGATATAAGGACACCACCGTCCCGGGGATCTGGGTTCCGGACACACCGCTGTCGCACAAGAACTCCCAGCCGGGATGGATCACCGCACCCGGGATGCAGGGTGTGCAACCCGGCCACGACACCGAGCGGCTGTTGACGCCGGAGTCCCTGGCGCAGTTGATGGGCGGTCCGGATCCGGCGCCGATCCAGTCCCAGTACCAGACCCCGCCCGGGCCGCCGAACGCCTACGACGAGGCTCCCGGTCCGCTGCCGTTCGTCGGCCAGCCGCCCGGGGTGGCTCCGATCCCGCCGCCCCCGCCGGGACCCAACGTGATCCCGGGCCCGGTGGCACCGCTTCCCCCGCGAGGTGAGGGCTGATGAGACGGACAACAGCGATGAAGACGGTCAGCCGGCGGGGTTGGCAGGCCCTGGTGCTGCTGATGGTGGCGCTGACGCTGACCTCGTGCCGGGACTGGCGCGGTATCGCCAACGTTCCGCTTCCGGGCGGGCCCGGCAGCGGCGCCGGTTCCTACACCGTCTACGTGCAGGTTCCGGACACCCTCGCGCTCAGCGGCAACAGCCGGGTTCTGGTCGCGGACGTGTTCGTCGGCGCGGTCGACCAGATCGAGTTGAAGAACTGGGTCGCGACCCTGAAGCTCAAGCTCAACAAGGACGTCCATCTGCCGCGCAACGCCACGGCGAAGATCGGGCAGACCAGCCTGTTGGGGTCTCAGCACATCGAACTCTCGTCGCCGCCGAACCCGGAAGGGGAGCTCAAGGACGGCGACACGATCGGGCTGAACAATTCGTCGTCGTTCCCGACGATCGAGCGGACGCTCGCCGGAATCTCCTTGCTGCTGCACCGGGGCGGCTTGTCCGACCTGGAGACCATCACCACCGAATTCAACGCGGTGGTGGGTGGCCGTGCCGAGCAGATCCGGGCCTTCCTGAACAAGCTGGACACGTTCATCGTCTCGCTCAACGAGCAGCGGGACGACATCACCCATGCCATCGACTCCAGCAACCGCCTGCTGAGTTACTTCGCCGCGCACAACGACGCCATCGATCGGGTGCTGACCGACTTCCCGCCGCTGTTCGAGTACTTCAACGCCCAGCAGCAGATCTTCATCGACGCCATCGACGGACTCGGCCAGATGGGCCGGGCGACCAACGAACAGATCGCCCCGATCCGGTCCGACCTGCACAAGGTGCTGACGTCGATGCAGTGCCCGGCGCGTGAGCTCCGGAAGGCGTCGCCGTACATTCCCGACCTGTTGCAGGTCATGATCACCGCGCCGTACCACGTCGACGGTGCCTTCAAGGCGGTGCGAGGCGACTTCATCAACTCCTCGCTGGTCGTGGACCTGACCTACGCGTCGATCGACAACGCGATCCTGACCGGCACCGGGTTCTCGGGGATGCTGCGGGCGCTCGAACAGTCCTTCGGCCACGATCCGGAGAAGATGATCCCGGACGTCCGGTACACCCCGAACCCCGCCACCGCTCCCGGCGGTCCGTATGTGGAAAGGGCTGACCGGAATTGCTGACACCTCAGATCAAACGGCAGCTGATGATCTTCACTGTCCTGACCGTCGCCGCGCTGGCGGTGCTGGGCGTGTACTACCTGCGGCTGCCGAGCCTGGCCGGCCTCGGCCAGTACACCCTCAAGGCGAACCTGCCCGAGGCGGGCGGCCTGTACAAGACCGCCAACGTCACCTACCGCGGCACCATCATCGGCAGGGTCACCGCCGTCGAGCCGACCGAGACGGGCGCGCAGGCGACGATGCAGATCTCCGACAAGTACAAGATCCCGGTCGATGCGACGGCAAACGTGCATTCGGTGTCGGCGATCGGTGAGCAGTACCTGGATCTGGTCTCGACGGGAAACCCCGGCCAGTACCTGAAGAAGGGCCAGACGATCACCGAGGGCACGGTGCCGTCGGCGATCGGTCCGGCCCTCGACGCCGCCAACCGTGGCCTGGCCGCGCTGCCGACCGGCAAGATCAGCGCGGTCCTCGACGAGACGGCGACGGCCGTCGGCGGGCTGGGGCCGGCACTGCAACGGCTGGTCGACTCGACCCAGGCGATCGCCGGCGACCTCAAGGCCAACCTCGGCGACATCGACGACATCATCGACAGGTCGGCCCCGATCATCGAAAGCCAGGTCCAGTCGGGCGACGCGATCATGCAGTGGGCGCGCAACCTCAACCTGCTCAGCGGCCAGGCCGCGAGCCGGGACGAGACGGCCAAGCACATCCTCAACGAGCTGCCGCCGCTGATCGACCAGGTGCACACGGTGTTCAGCGACTCCAAGGACAGCCTGCCGCAGATGATGGCGAACGCGGCGATCCTGACCGAGATGGCCAAGCGCTACAACCGCAACATTGAACAGGTGTTGGTGTTCCTGCCGCAGGCCGGTTCCATCGTCCAGACGGTCAGCTCGACGTTCCCGGGGCGCGCATCAATAGACGTGGCACTCGGGGCCTTCCCGGGCCCGGTTTTCCCGATCCCGATTCCGGGCCTGAGCCTGGGCTACCCGCCGCCGTGTCTGACCGGCTACCTGCCGGCATCGGAGTGGCGGGCGTTCGCCGACACCAGTCCCGCCGACCTCCCCGACGTCTCCTGCCGGATTCCGCAGGACACGCCGTCGAACAACGTGCGCGGCGTCCGCAACATCCCGTGTGTCGACGTGCCGGGCAAGCGGGCCCCGACGCCGAAGGAATGCCGCAGCGACAAGCCCTACATCCCGCTGGGCACCAACCCCTGGTACGGCGACCCGAACCAGATCCGCAACTGCCCGGCACTGGGGGCGCGCTGTGACCAGCCCGTCGAACCCGGCCACGTGATCCCGGCGCCGTCGATCAACACCGGCCTCAACCCGCTACCGGCGGATATGGTGCCCCCGACGCCGCCGCCGCTGAACGACCCGCTGACCCGGCCGGGTACCGGTAGCGTGCAGTGCAACGGGCAACAACCGAACCCCTGCATCTACACACCGGGTGGGGGTCCCGCTGCAATCTACAATCCACAGAGTGGCCAGGCGGTGGGGCCGGACGGCGTCGAATACTCCGTCGAGAACTCGACCAACATAGGAGACGACGCATGGAAGGGGATGCTGGCACCGTTCCGGTGAGTCCGGACGGGGAGCAGCAGACCGCAGAAACCGCCGAGACCGCAGACACGACGGACGAGGACACCGCAGCAGACACCGCGACGACGGAGCCGGCATCGACCGATGTGGCAGACGCCGGGTCGGGGCAGTCCCGCCTCGGGCGTCGCCACCTGGTCGCCCTGTGTGTCGTGCTGGTCGTGCTGGCCGCGGGTCTAGCGACCGCGGGATACCTGGGGCTGCGGGATCACGCCGCGAGCCAGGCCATGGCGCGTGACAACGCGGAGGCGATCGCGGCGGCCAAGCACTGCGTGTTGGCTACCCAGGCGCCCGACAGTGCCGATATCGCCTTGGCGCAGCAGACGATCCTCGACTGCGCCGCGGGAGAATTCCGAACCCAGGCCACTTATTTCGCGGAGATCTTCGTCCAGGCGTATCGAGCGGCCAAGGTGCACATCGAGCTCACCGAGATGGGTGCCGCGGTCGAGCGGAACAATCCCGACGGCTCGGTCGACGTGCTGGTGGCCTTCCGGGTCAAGGTCGACAACGTCGAGACCCAGGGCAAGGAGGTCGGCTACCGGCTGCGGGCCCAGATGGTCCGCGAGGACGGCCAGTACCGGATCGGCAGACTCGACCAGGTGGCCAGGTGACCGACGCAGTAACCGAGGTGCCGCCGGCCCGGCCGGCCGGGTGGCGGGCCCGCGCGGCCGCGCTGGGAGTCGACCTGCTGCCCGGCGTGATCGTGGTGTCGGCGATGGCACTGGCAGCGCTGGCCTTCCCGCCCGGCGGGGTGTGGTGGTGGATCGCGGTGTCGGTGGCCGGCCTGGCGATCCTGGCGACCGCGGCCAACCGGACGCTGGCGCCGGCGATCACCGGGTGGACCCTGGGGCGCGCGTTGCGCGGAATCGAGGTGGTGCGCGGCGGCGAGAAGACCGAGGCTGTCGGCGCTGTGCGGCTGCTGCTGCGCGACGTGGCGCATCTGCTCGACACCGCACCGGTGTTCGCCGGCTGGCTCTGGCCGCTGCGCGACAAGCGGGGGCGCACCTTCGCGGACATCCTGGCGCGCACCGAGGTACGCCCGGCCGGCACGCGACAGCCCCCGGCGGGCATCCGGGTCAGGACCGCCGCGGTGTTCGGAGCGGCGGCCGCCCTGAGCGTCGTCGCCGCCGCGGCCGGCTACTTCGTGGTGTTCCGGCCCGAGCACGCGTCGGACGTAGCGCGAACCGAGGTTTCCCGGCAGGGCCCGAAGATCGTCGCGGACATGCTGTCCTACGATCCGGAGTCGCTGCAGGACGATTTCGCCCGGGCCCAGTCCCTGGCGACCCCGAAATACCGTGAGCAACTGGTGCCGCAGCAGGATGCGATCCGCGGCGGTAAGCCGACGCCGAACTACTACCGGGTTGCCGATGCCGCCGTGCTGGATGCGACGTCGCATCGGGCGACGATGCTGCTGTTCCTGCAGGGGCAACGCGGGGAGTCCGGCAAGGAGCGCCTGATCAGCGCCACCGTGCGGGTCACGTTCGCGAAGACGGCGGGGGACTGGCTCGTCGACGACCTCACCGTGGTCAGCCGACCGCTGCCCGCCGAGGAGGGGAAATGAGCCCGCGGCGCCGGATCGGTCCCGAAGACCGGCCGCTGTTCGTCGAGCGAGGCGTGCCGAATCGGGCGCTGGCCACCGCACTGGGGGCCGCCGTGACGCTGGCGGCCGCGGCGATCACGGTGTGCGCGCTGGTGCTGACCTCGCATGCGTCACACCATCGGGCGGCGATGAGAGACGTCGAGGTGCTCGGCGAGGTGCAGTCCTTCATGGCCATGTTCACCTCGCCGGATCCGTTCCACGCCAACGACTATCTGGCCGAGGTGCTGGCGCACGCGACCGGAGACTTCGAAAAGGAGTGCCAGGACAAGGCCAACCGGATCCTGCTCGCTGTCGCCCGTAGCGAACGGACCACCGGGACGGTGACCGGGGCCGGGGTCGAGCGGTGGAACGACGACGGCAGCGCGAACGTGTTGGTGGCCGTCGAGAACACCGGCAAGTCACCGGACGGTAAGCAGGATGTCAGTGCCGCATCGCGCTGGCTGCTGACGGCACAGAAGGAAGGGGACCAGTGGAAGATCAGCAATCTGAACCAGGTGCTGTGACCGAGACGTCCTCCGAGACCGAGGACGGTCCGATCGACCTGGACCACGACGAGAGCAGCGAACCCGACGAGGACGAAACCGGCACCGGTGACACTGACGACGCCGCCGAAACCGGCGGCGACGACGCAAAGCCGCGTGCCCGCAGGCGAATCGGCCTGCGAGTGGCGGGTGCGCTGGCCGTCGCGCTGTTCATCGGCTCCGCCGGTTTCGCCGCCGCCGCCTCCCAGCCGTACCTCGCCGACCGCGCGGAGGTGGCCACCAAACTCGACATCGCCCGGACCGCGGCCCGAGCGATCCACACGCTGTGGAACTACACGCCGGAGAACATGGACACGCTCCCGGATCGGGCGGCGGTCTACCTCAGCGGCGACCTGGAAGCCCAATACCGCAAGTTCATCGCCGCGATCGCCGAGAGCAACAAGCAGGCCAAGGTCACCGACAGCACCGAGATCGTCGGCGCCGCAGTGGAATCCCTGGACGGCGACGAGGCCACCGTGCTGATCTACACCAACACCTCGGCGACCAGCGAGCTGAGCAAGACCATCCCCCAGATCAAATACCTGACCTACCGGCTGTACATGAAACGCGACCAGAATCGCTGGGTGGTCACCAGGATGCCGACGATCACCTCGCTGGATCTCACGCCGCGGTTCCAGAACTGAGCCATGGCTGTCACCTCGCCGCTGTCGCAACGGCGCACGGTGGTGGCTCTACTACTGCTGACCTTCGCCACCGGCCTGATCGACGCGATCAGCGTGCTGGTGCTCGGGCGGGTGTTCGTCGCGAACATGACCGGCAATGCGATCTTTCTGGGCTTCGTGTTCGTCGCCCACACCGGCATCGATCTGACCGCGGCGGCGGTGGCGGTCGGCGGGTTTCTGCTCGGTGCGATCATCGGCGGTCGCCTGGTGCGGGCACTGGGACAGCGACCTCGGACCTGGGTCACCACCGCCCTGGGCATCGAGGTGGCTCTGCTACTGATACTGGCCGCGCTGGCGGGGTTCGGGGTGCTGCGGTACCACGACGCCAGCAAGCTGATCCTGATCGTCGGGCTGGCGGTGGCCTTCGGCGTGCAGAACTCCACCGCACGCCAGTTCGGCATCCAGGAGCTCTACACCACGGTGCTCACCTCGACCATCGCCGGGATCGGGTTGGACAGCAGGCTGGCCGGCGGCACCGGGGCCCGGGAAAGGCTGCGCTACGGAGTCGTTGTGACGATGATCGGCGGGGCCATGGTCTCAGCGACGCTGACCCGTGTCGTCGTGGCGCCGGTGATCGCACTGACCGCTGCCGTGGTCGCGGTGAGCCTGCTGCTGTTCCGCTACGGCTAGCCGCGTTCCACGCGCCGTTCTTCGCGCGAGATTGCAACCATGCAGGAAAATCCGCGAAATCGCCTGCACCAGTGCAATCTCGAGAGGGAAGCGCCGCTCAGACCCCGCTCAGACCCCGCACTATTGTTGCGGCGGTCCCGGCGTCGCCTCTCCTGCGTCGTCGGGGCTCGCTGAACCACCGTATTCGGGGCGCAGGATCGAACTGAGTGCCACCAGCGGGATGTGCGCCTGAACGTTGCCGCCGTCCATGTACCACTGCATCTGGTTGTACTGGATCGGAGCATCGTGACTCACCGGGTAGTCGGGCATGTACAGGATCAACTCGTCGGGAGTCAACGCCCACGACCGGTAGCCCCCGGAGAAGACCTTGTCCGGGGTGAAGCGTTCCGGCACGAACGGGTAGTCACCGGGCCGATGCTCCCAGAACGCCCGGTCCAGTGCCTCGACGATGTAGGGCTCGCCCAGCTGCGGGATCGTCGCGAGTGGATCCACGCCGGGCTTGGTGATGTCGGCCAACTGCAGTTGCCGCCCGCGGGCCATGTCGAAGGTGAAGGTGCGGTAGGCGTTGTTGATGTACGGCCCGTCGGAGTGGTAGTCCTCGTGAAAGACCACACTCAGCGCGTCGCCGTGCTGGAAGATCTCGAAGTTCTCATTGCCCCAGCTGTCGGCGACCATCGAGGCGCCCTTACTGCGCCAGTTGGTGAACAACGCCGACAGGTAGTCGCGGATCGGCGGTCCGGCCACCGGGTGATCGACCAGGTCCCCGGGCACCGCCATCCGGATATAGCGGGTGGCCAGCCGCTCGGAGTGCACGTCGGCGCTGCAGTAATGCCCGTCCCAGGCGCCGCCCAGCCCGCTGCAGAACGACGGCGCCGAGGCGCCGGCCGCCGGTGCGGCCGACACCATCAGTGCAGCGGCCGCTGCACCCGTCAGTAGCCGGGTCGCCCACATAGCTTCCCCCTAAGGCAGTTCGACTTTGCTCGCCAGCCATCGGCCGTCGACCTTCTGCATGGTCATCTGCATCCGGCTGCGGTCCACCCGCGGATCGGGGCGGGTGGTGTTGGTGACCGTCTGATTGACCATCAACAGCACCACCACCTGGTCCGTGGACCGCGACTGGACGGCCGAGTCCACCACGACGCCCTTCGCCGAAGCCTTGTTGTCGATCAGCAGCTGACGCAGTTGGACGCTGGCCTTGGTGTAGGTGTCCTTGAAATCGCCGGTCGCGCCGTTGAGCACCGCCGCGAAATCATCGTCGACCTTGTTGGAGTCGATGCTGGTCAATACCTGGGCGTAATCCACCGCGGCCCGTTGCGCGGCGGCGCCGGCGGCCGAAATCCGGTGCTGCTGCCACAGTTGCCAGCCCAGCCCACCGGCCACGCCGAACACCACCAGGTAGGCGGCGGCGACACCCCCGAGTACCAGCCGCCGTGACCGCGGGGCCGCCGGCGCAGGCACGGGCACCGCCTCGGGGGTCTCGGCTTTCGCGTCGTCCTCGGGAGCCTGTTCGGCAGCGGTCGATTCCGGCTCGTGCGCGGTCGATTTCACGTCTTCGGCGCTATCGGGTTCATCGGCGGTGGTCACCGCGGTGTCTCCTTGAACATCAGCGGGGCGGGTCGATCAACAGTGGCGGGCCGCCATAGGGGGTGGGAATCGTGTAGCGGCCCTTGGGCGTCGGGTCGGTGGTCGCCGCCAAATCCGCGCCGGGCGGCGGGCCCGCGGTGTCGTCGCCCGGTGGCCGCGGCGCGTTGTGGGCACCCCGCACCATTACCGACTGATCGGTGTCGCGACAGTAACCGTACAGGTAGGGCTCGGGGTAGTCCGCTGCCGACGGGGACCGCCGCGGGGTCCCGTAGTCGCAGGTGTAGCGCGGGTAGATCTCGACGGTCGCCCACATCCCGTTCTCGTGGATCGCCGAGTCGAGTGCCGCCACCGTCGAACCGCGGTAGTTCGGGAACAGCGCATTGAGCGCGGGAACCCGGACGTAGAGCAACTGTGCGGCCGTCACCAGGTTGCCCAGCAGCCCGACCATGGTGTCGGAGTTGTCGTCGAAGAGCCCGTCGACCGAGGACAGCATCCCGGGTGCCTGGTCGACCAGCCGGTGATAGCCGCCGATCATCGGGGTGATGCCTTTGAACACCCTGTCGAGGTTGTCCGTCGTCGCGACCAGACCGTTGTTGACGTCGCTGAGCATGGTGAAGACCACCCGGCTCGTCTTCAACAGGCGCACCGTCTCCGGCAGCACCGAATCCAGGGTGGACAGCAAGAAGGTGCCGCCGTCGACGATGTCGGTGAGCTTGCGCGGCCCCTCGGCGGACAGGCTGAGTTCCCTCTTGACCAGCTCGAGCTTGTCCGGGTCGGTCTGGGCCAGCATGCCGTCGGCGTCGGCCAGCAGCTGCGAGATCGGAATCGGCGTGGTGGCCTGATCGCGGGCGACCACGCTGCCGCCGGTCAAAAACGGGCCGGTGTTCGACAGGGGCTCGAAGTCGATGTACTGCTCGCCGGCGGCCGACAGGCCGGAAACGCGCACCTTGCTGGCCGCGGGAATCTTCACCGTCGACTTGATGTTGGCGACCGCGTCGACGCCGGTGCTGGTGATCCGCAGCGACTCGATCCGGCCCACGGGTACCCCGCGCACCGACACGTCCTGGTCGGTGAGCAGTCCGCCGGAATCGGGCAGCGCGATGGTGATCTGGTAGGTCGACCGTGTCGGGTTGACCCGCAGTGCACCCACCAGCAGGTAGGCGGTCGCCACCACCAGGGTCATCGCCAGGGCGACCCCCGACAGCAGATTCTTGCGCCGATAACCGGCGCGGACCAGGGCCACCAGCCGGCGGCTGAGTGCCTCGATCATGGCGTCGCCCCCTGCCCCGGCGGGCCAGGCTCGGTGGCCGCCGATTCTTCTTCGGCCGGGGTCGGAGGTATCGGCGGACCGACCGCCGTCCACGGTGCCTGCCCCATGTCGGAATCCGGACCGCGTCCCACCACGCGTTCTTGTAGCCGCCACAGCGCGTACTTGATCGAGCCGGCCATCTTGGCCCAGTCGTAGCGCTTCGGGCCGTGGAACGCCGGGTCGCCCTTGAACCCGGCGTCGGGCATCGAGCCCCATACCAGGCGGTCGATGCTGGCGTGCACCGCGACACCGGACCCGGCCGTCAGCTTGATGAACGGGGCCATCAGCCGGTTCAGCGCGTACAGGCTGGTGTCGGGGTCGGTGGCCACGTCATTCCACGCGCCGGCGAGCACGTTGGCGTCCTTGATGAAACTGTGCCCGGAGTCGTCGGTGCCGGCGATCGACGGGAACCGGGCCAGCTGTCGGCTGGTCGCGCCCAGTTCCTCGACCACGTCGGCGAGCTGGCTGGTGTTGTCCACCAGGGTGTCGGTCGCCGGACCGGCCGCGGTGAGCACGTCGGTGAGCGCGGCGCTGCGGGCATCGAGGCGGTCGGCGAGTTGGCTGGTCTCGCGCAGCGCCGTCTCGATCTCGCCGGACCGGGCGTTGAGCTTGACCAGTAGTTCGTTGGACTGGTTGATCAGCTTTCCGAACGCCTGGCCTTGATCACCGGTCGCCTTCCCGGCGCCGTTGACGATGTTGGTGAAGTTCTGCACCGCGCCGCCGTTCACCAGCAGCGCCGCCGAGCTCAAGACCGACTCCACGGTGGCCGCCGAAGCGGTGGACTCCAGCCCGATGGCATCGCCGCCCTTGAGCAGCGGTGTCGAGGGGTCCAGGTGAGCCGGCGGCTTGATCGCCACGAACACGTCACCGAGCGGTGTCGCCGACCGCAATTCAGCGGTGCTGCCCACTGGGATCCGGACGCCGTCCATGATGCGCAGGGTGGTGACCGCGGTGTAGTTGCGCGCCACCATCGACTCCATCTGGCCGATGTCGGCACCGGCGAGCTTCACCTTGGCGTGGCCTGGCAGGTTCAACGCGTTGGCGAACACCGCGGTGATCAGATAGCCCCCGCTGCCGATGCCGGGAGCCGGCAGCGGGAGGCTGTCCAGGCCGCTGACGCCGCAGCCGGCCGTCGACGACGCGATGGCCGCGCTGCACAGCAGCGCGATGGCCGCCTTTGCTGTCCGGTTCTTGCGCGCCACCATACCTACTGCCCCATCATCGAAAGGCCGTCGAGAACATAGGTCAGACCGAAGTCGGGACCGTAATCGGCCAACGTTCCCGTGCCGCAACCCAACTGCCGAAGGTGCATCATGTTGCACAGCTCCTTGGTGCTTGGCTGTCGACGAGGATCTTGTCGACCAGGGCGTGCAGGCGGACCGCCCCGTTGTTGGTGTCGACGGCGTTGTAGAGGTTCTCCAAGGTCAGCGGCAGCAGGTTGATGAGCTCCGCCAGGTCACGCTGCTTCTCCACCAGGGTGGTCACGGCGGTGTCGCCGTTCAGGATGCTCTTCTTGAGGTTGTCCCGGTTGGCCTGCAGCAACGACGTCGCCTGGGTGACGATCTCGTTGATCTTGCGGCCGTTTCGCCCGGTCCCGAAATCCTCGTTGGCCAGCATCTGACTCAACTGGCGTGTGGTGGAACCGAATTGACGCAGCTTGGCGTCGTTGCGTGCCGCCGCGTCCATCAGCGAGCTGAGGTTGGTGACGATGCTGGTCAACTGGTCGCCGGTCGCCTCGCCACGATCGGAGCTGAGTCGCAGTGCCCGGGACAACTCGCTCAGTGCCGACTTGATCTTCTCGCCGTTGCCGTCGGCGATGTCGGCGCCGGCATTGATCACGTCGGCCACCGGCCCATTGCCCTTGCCGTCGCCGCCGAGCGACTTGGAGACCTTGTCGAGCATGTCCAGCACCCGATCGAACGCCACCGGTGTCCGGGTGCGGTTCAGCCCGATGGTGGTGCGGTCGGCCAGCACCGGACCACCCGCGTACGCCGGGGTCAGCTCGATCTGCCGCGCGGTGAGAATCGAGGTATTGATGGTTACGGCGTGCACGTCGGCGGGGATCTTCACACCGCGGTCGACGGTGAATTCGGCCTCGACGTACTCGCCCTTGGGGGTGACCTTGCGGACCTTGCCCACCGGCATCCCGAGTACCGCCACCACATTGCCTTCGTAAAGACCAGCGGCGCTGTCGAATTGGGCCGTCACAGTGATGTGCCCGCCGAACGACTTGACGTAGTAGGCGGCCGCGGCGACCACGATCAGCGCCCCGGCGATCAGCGCGCAGATCAGCACCGTGACGCGCCGCCGGCCGGTGCGGGTGACCGGCGACGCTGCGCGGCGCCGCGCCGCGGCGGTGTCTGCCGGCTCCTCGATCGGATCGTCGGCGGCGACGGTCGGGGGCGCGCTCATTTGCAATCCTTGAAGTACTCGATCATGCCGAACTGCTTGGCGCGCCCGCTGATGGCGCACATCCACGAGTCGATCGCCATCCCGTTTCCGGCGAAGAACTCGATACCGGGGCCGTAGCCGGTGGCGTTGGTGATACCCCGTAGCGGCGGCGGCGCGGACTGGATCAGGCTGCGCAACAGGTCGTCGTGCTCGCCGAGCATGTCCGACAACGTGCGGATGTTGACCAACATGTCATCGAGCATCGACCGGTCGTTGACCACGACATTGTTCAGATTGGCCGTCAGGTTGGTCAGCGCAGCCAGCATGGCGTGAAAGGTGTTCTGCCGCGCCACCAGTTCCCCGATGAAGTCCTGGCCCTGATCGATCAGGGTTCCCAGGTGCGTCTGCTGGTTGCGCAGGGTGTTGGCCACCCGCTGGGTGTTGGCGAGCAGGGTGCCGAGCTGATCGCGCCGGTCGGCGGTGATCTTCGACAGCGCGTGCAGATTGGCCATGGCCTGCGGAATCACCGGCGGAAGTCCGCTCATCTGCTGGCCGAGCACGGCCAGGGATTGCCCGAACTGGTCGGAGTCGACCTCGTCGAACGTGGTGGTGGCGTCCTCCAGCAGCGACTCCAGGGAGTAGGGCACCTCGGTGTGGGCGAGATCGATTCGCTTGCCGGGCACCGAGCCGGGACCGTTCGGCTCCAGTTTCAGATACCGCGACCCGAGGATCGTCATCACCTGGATCTTCGCCCGGGTGTCCTTGCCCAGGGGGAGGTCGTTGCGCACCGCCAGGCCGGCTTCGACGTGGTCACCGGCGAGCCGCATGCTCGTCACCCGGCCCACCTCGATGCCCGCGACCACGACCGGGTTGCCGGGGGCCAGCGCGGCGGCCTGGGCGAACTCGGCGGTGTAGCGGGTATAGCCGACGCCGAGCACCTTGACGAACAGCGCCGCGGCCACCACGACACCCACCACGGCCAGCGCCCCGAACCCCAGCCAGGTGGTGTTGTAGGACTCCAGCGGCCGTCCGCGCCAGCGGCGGAAGAACGTGCCGGCCCGTGTCGTCATCGTGTTACCCATCGACGGTGTTCCTGCATTGGGGTGTGTGCCAGGCCAGGTTCTCCCGGGTTATCGGGCGAGCATTGCCGGGGGTCGCGGCGTTGACGATGATCGTGGTGATGTCGTTGAAGCCCGGGAAGAATCCCGCGACGTTCAGGTCGCAGAGGTAGGCGTTGCCGTAGGCGCCGTCCCCGAATGCCCGGCCCAGGCCCTTGAGCAGCAGCGGTAGGTTGGCGCCGGTGAACGCCAGCTGCGGTTCGATCCCGGCCATGTGCTTGGTGAAGCCGGGCTCCCGGTTGATCATCTCCTCCAGGGACGGGAAGACCTCGTCGGCGATGCGCGACAGCTGCCGCGTCACCTGGGCCAGGGAGCTGACCGAGGACTGCAACGCCGGGCGACGCGAGTCCAGGTCGGTCAGCGCTCGCCGGGCCTGGGTCAGCGCATGGTCGAGCTGATCGTTCTGGCCGGCGACGGTGCCGGCCAGCCTGTTGAGGCTGGTGATCAGGTCACCGAGCACCTCGTCGCGCCCGGCCAGCGTCGCGGTCAGCGTCGACGACTGGTCCACCAGGTCGGTGATCGACGCCTGGTCGCCCTGCAGCGACTGCAGCACACCGCGGGTCAGATCGTCGGCCTGCTTGGGGTCGAGCAGCGACATCAGTGGTTTGAACCCGTTGAGCAGCGCGCCGACGTCGAAGGACGGTTCGGTGTGCTCGACGCCGATCACGCTTCCGCGCGGCAGCTGCTCGGTGCTGCCGTGGGAACCCAGCGACAAGCCGAGGTAGCGCTGGCCGATGATGTTCTGATACGTCACCGACGCGACCGTGTTGCCGTACAGCTTCTGGTCGCTTTGGACGATGAACGAGACCTTTGCTTTCGGGGGGCCGGCCGCTTTCCCGTCCAGCTCGACCTTCTCGACCCGGCCCACCCGGACGCCGGCCATCCGGACGTCGTCGCCCTCGCGCAGTCCGTAGACGTCGGTGAACACCGCCGCATACGGCGTGGTCGCGCCGGCCACATCGCGGCGCAGTGTGGCGTAGACCAGCCAGGTCAGCACCATCGCCACGACCATGAAGACGGACAGGCCGATCAGGGGTCTGCGGAAGCTCACTTGTGGGCTCCCCCTTCGGCCGGGGCCCACGACACCGAGGTTCCGCGCGCGACGGGGCCGAGCAACAGCTGGGTGGCCACCGACGCCGGCTGCCCGCGGCCGGTGCCCAGCCCGGTGATCAGCCCGAGCTGTTCGCGTTCGGCCTGACTGCCGACGGGACCTACGTTGCCGCCGTAGGCGGCGGGTGCCACCGGTGCCGGCGGCTGCCACTCCGGGGCGTGCGGTTGGGCCGGGATGGGAGGGCTCGGCGGTGGTGGCGGCGCGGGGTCGAGCGGGTCGGCGGTGCCCGGGACCCGCGGGAACGGACCGGTCCACCACGGCAGCGGCGGGTTGGTGTCCTCCAGGCTGCGATTGGGATTGACCAGGGGCGGCCCGACGGCATGCAGGTTGCCGTCGGGACCGATCTCGGTGCCCGGCGGTGGTTCCAGGCCGGCCGGGAACCGGTAGTTCTGCGGCAACAGCGTCTCGGGCAGGTCGGGCCGGACCGAGATCATCGGCGCGGTGAAGCAGCTCGGTCCCTTCAGTTCGCCGTACTGCGGGCAGTCCGCCCGGGTGTAGGTGTGCAGCGGGGTGAAGGACAGGTTGGCGCGCATCATCCCGGTGATCAGCCGGTGATCGTAGAGCTGGTCGAAGAATTTGTCGGAGAGCCGGTTGACCCGGGTGAAGATCGGGACGTACTTGTCGGCGTTGTTTGCCAGCACGCCGATGACGGGCGTGAGGTCGTGGGTGATCTGGATCAGCTGGTCGACATGGTTGTCGAACGCCTCGCGCGCCACGCCCACGGTGTGCTGGCCACCGGCGACCAGCGAGGCCAGCTCGGCGCGTTTTTCGGCGAACGCGCGCATCGGCTCGACCGCCTGGTGCAGTGCGTCGACCAGGTCGGGGGCGCTTGCCTGCAGGCCGTGGGTGGCGTCGAGCAGCGCCGAGACCGTGGTCGGCCCGGGTTCGGTGGCGACGATGCTGTTGAGCTGATCCAGCAGCCGGGACATGTTCGCGCCGGCGTGCAGCAGCTTGACCCGCCGGTTGTCGGTGGCCGCACCGACGGCGGCCAGGATGCCCAGGCTGTGGTCCTCGCGGCCCCGGCCGGTGGCGGCCAGGATGTCGCGCAGTTTGGAGACCGTGGTCTGGAAGATCACCGTCGACAGTTCGCCGTTCTCGGCGATGTGCGAGCCGTCGCGGATGGCGGGACCGCCGGCTCCGTCGCCGGAGTCGACCAGCTGAATGGACGACACCGCGAAGACGTTCGAGGGCACCACCCGGGCGGTCACCGACGTCGGAATGTCCTTGGCGTGGTTGGGTTTGAGGTTGATGTGCACGTAGTTGGGCTTGCCGTAGGCAGCCGGGATCACGTCGGTGACGTTGCCGACCAGCAGGCCGTGGTACTTGACGTCGGATTGGGCGGGCAGCCCGTCGCCGACGTTCATCAGGTCGGCCACCACCCGCACGTAGCTGTTGAGCACGCCGGTGGATTTGGCCAGCAGGCCGGCGGTGGCCAGCGCGATCACCACCAGAACCGCGACCCCGGCGACCAGCAGTTGGCCTTCGGAGGGACCGCGCCCGTCGGTGTCGAGCGAATTGCCCATCAGCCACCGAACCTTGCGCCGGAGTCGATGCTCCACAACGCCATGGTCAGCAGCATGTTGACCATGATCACGATCGTGATGGACGCCCGCATGGCGCGGCCGGCGGCCACCCCGACGCCTTCGGGTCCGCCGGAGGCGTAGAAGCCGTAGTAGCACTGCACGGTGGAGGCCAGCCACACGAACACCACGCACTTGAGCACCGAATAGACGATGTCCTTGCCGCTCAACATCATCGTGAAGTAGTGCAGGTACGGACCGATCGAGCCGCCGCTGATGATGCCGGTGACCAGCTGACAGGTCAGGTAGGTGATGGCCAGGCACGCCACGTACAGCGGGATCACCGCGAGGGTCGCGGCCAGCAACCGGGTGGTGACCAGGAACGGGATCGGCCGGATCGCGATCGAATCCAGCGCGTCGATCTCCTCGGCGATCCGCATCGCGCCGAGCTGCGCGGTGAACCGGCAGCCGGCCTGCATGGCGAACGCCATCGACGCCATGATCGGCGCCAGCTCCCGGGTGTTGACCAGCGAGGAGATGATGCCGGTGGCCGGGCCGAGGCCGAGCAGGTTCAAGAAGTTGTAGCCTTCGATCGCCACCAGCGCGCCGGCGGTGAAGCCGAGCACCACGGCCACCCCGGCGGTGCCCCCGCCGACCACGATGGAGCCGTTGCCCCACGCGATATCGGAGAGCAGCCGCACGAACTCCTTGCGGTAGTGCCGCAGCACGGTCGGGACGCCGGCGGCGGCGCGGCCGAAGAAGACCAGCATGTGGCCCAGCCGGATGGTGGGGCCGGATGCCATCCGGTAGGCCCGCAGCAGCGGGCGCGCGATCGCCGGAACATACGGGGAGACCGTCATCTCACAACCCGGTCCGTGGATACAGCACGTTGTAGAGCTCGCTGATGGCGACGTTGACGATCATCAGCACCAGGATCGCCTCGACCACCGAAGCGTTCACCGAGTTGGCGACGCCGGCCGGTCCGCCCCGGGTGGACAGGCCCTTCTGGCAGGCCACCACCGCGACGATCGCGCCGTAGACCACGGCTTTGATCAGCGCCACGATCATGTCGCCGGTGGTGGCGAACGAGGAGAACGTCGCCACGAAACTGCCGGGGGCGCCCTTCTGGAAGTAGACGTTGAACAGATAGCTGGCCAGGAACCCGACGAAGCAGGTGATCCCGGTCAGGGCCACGCCGATCATGATGGCCGCGCCGAAGCGCGGGACCACCAGGCGTCGGATCACCGAGACGCCCATCACCTCCATGGCGTCGGTCTCCTCCCGCATGGTGCGGGAGCCCAGGTCGGCGGTGATGGCCGAGCCGACCGCGGCGGCCATCAGCATCGCCGCCACCAGGGAGGCGGCCTGCCGGATGACGGCCAGCCCGGCGGCCGCGCCGGCCAGCGAGGTCGCCCCGACCTGGTTGGCCAGCAGCGCGAACTGGATGGACAGGGTCACCCCGATCGGCAATGCCACCAGGATCGTGGGCAGCACCGCGGTGTTGGCCATGAACGCGCTCTGCCGGACGAACTCGCCCCACTGGAACCGGCCGGTGAACAGGTCGATGAAGAAGTACTGCACGGTGCGTACGGCCAGCACGCACTGCTCACCGACCGTGGTCAGCGATGCCAGCGGATGCCGGTTGACGTAGCCGAGGGTCCAGTCCTCGATGGCGGCCACCCCGTCGAGGGGCGCCTCATCGGCGAAATCACGGTGATCCTGGGTGGTCATCGGCCGCCTATCGCGGACTTGTGGCCACTGGATGGGGCTGTTTCCCGGTTGGGCCGATGATCCATGGCGGACATGGTAGCCACCGTTCTTACTCCCAGGTAGGGTTCCGCGATTCCGGCACCAACGGGTGAAGGAACCGGTGGTATGTGCGCCGCGACGGTCCGAGGAAATCTCATCGGGTGTCAGCGCGGCCTTTCATCCGGCCATGATGTCGGAGACCGTGCTCCGGTAGGGGCGCTTCGGCCAACATGACTGAGGTTATGGCGGGTTACTCACGGGTAGCACGGATTTCGCGGATTCCGCGACCGGCGGGCGGGTCCGGTGACGATACTCGACGATGGACGAAACCGAACACGGGGAGACTGACGATGCGCAGCTGGTGGGCGTGGGCCGCCGCCGGGTTGGCCGCGTGCGCGGCGGCGACCGGGGTGGTGTCGGCGCCGGGACCCGCCGCCGCCGACCCCGACCAGCCGCCGGCCCTCCCGGTGTTTTCGCCGGCGCCCACCGACTGGACGCCGCACATGGACTTCTGGCCCTACAACACCTTCACCTACCAGGTCACCCCCGAGATGATCGGCGGCATGTCGGACTCGTGCCAGTGGTTCAACGCGCAATTCGACCCGTTGATGGGGCAGATCAACGACGTCAACCGCGCCCTGGCGCAGCGAGCCGATGTCTACGCCGGCGTGCAGTCGCAGGCCGATGCGGTGGTGGCCAACATCGACCGGGCGACGGGTTTTTTGGCGCCGAGGCTCAAGCCGCTGACGATCCGCAACACCCCCAACAACTACGGGCCGTATTCAGCGATCTACGGCGGCGAGCAGCTGACCGGGGTGCTGTTCCAGCTCTCCCGCATCGCCGACAGCATGCGGAAGAAGCAGCCGGCGGGCTTCACCCGTCCCCACATCGATTCCGCCGCCGGGTGGGGCGACGCGTTGCGTAACTCCGGGGCTTGCACCTGAGCGCCGGCCGCCGCCGGGTGCGGTAGGTTCGGGGTGCGTTGCGGCCGAACGGCTCGGTCCAGGGAGGGTAGTGCAGGTGCCGGACGGTGAAGACGGAGCGGCCGACCTCGAAACGTCAACGGAACCGGTAGTCGAGACCGCTGACGGGCCCGACACGGTGACCGAGGAGTCACCGCCGGCCGAGGCCGCCGATAAGACCGATAAGAGCGTTGCCGACCAGGTCCCTGCGGCGCGGAGAGACTCGAGGTGGCGGTGGGTCGCCGCTGCGGTATTGGCGCTGGGCCTGATCGGCGCGGCCTACGAGGGCTGGCTGCTGTTCGCCCACCATCAGCGCGAGGTGGCCGCCGCACAGGCACTCGACGCCGCCGAGAAATACACCCTGGTGCTGACCGGGGTGGATCCGGGGGCGATCGACCAGAACTTCGCCGAGGTCCTCGACGGGGCCACCGGCGAATTCAAGAATATGTATGCCGCCTCCAGCGAGCAGCTGCGTCAACTGCTGATCGAGAACAAGGCGGCCGCACATGGCACCGTCGTCGAGTCGGCCGTCAAGTCCGCCACCAAGAACAAGGTCGAGGTGCTGCTGTTCGTCGATCAGTCGGTGAGTAACAAGGCCTCTCCGCAGGCGAAGATCGACCGCAGCCGCATCGTGATGACCATGGAGAAGGTGAACGGCCGCTGGCTGGCCGCCAAGGTCGACATGCCCTGAGGCGCGTTCCGGCCCGCGCGGTCTCACCCACCGCCCAGGCGCTTGGCCATGGCCCACACAAGCACCTCCGACGGGTCGGTCGCGGTGAGCCGTCGACCGCCGCCGCCGGTGAGGCGGACCGCGTCACCGGCGGTCAGCTCTCCGATGCCCTCCACGTCCACCCGGCCGAGCGCGATGAACAGGTGCAGGTAGGCGGCATCGGGAAGTGCGACGCAGCCTCCGGGCCGGGGCCGGGCCGCGTAGAGCGTGGCATCGGCGTTGCCGATGGTGATCGCGGCCTGCGGGTCACTGCCGGAGGCGACGGTGACCAGATCCCCGCCCCCCAGTGCGTCGCCGATGTCCTGCTGTTGATAACCCGGGGTGCGTCCCGGGGTATCGGGCATTATCCACATCTGGACGAAATGCACGGGCTCACTGGTTGATTCGTTCGTCTCCGAATGCCGGATACCGGTTCCGGCCGACATCCGCTGGGCCAGCCCCGGGCGGATCACCCCGGAATTGCCGATCGAATCGCGGTGGGTCAACTCGCCGGAGAGCACCCAGGTGACGATCTCGGCGTCGCGGTGCGGATGGGTGCCGAACCCCGAGGCGGGCGCCACGACGTCGTCGTTGTTGACCAGCAGCAGCCCGTGGTGGGTGTTGTCCGGATCGTAGTAGTCGTTGAACGAGAACGAATGCCGCGAATTCAGCCAGGAGGTACGGGTGGCCGCGCGGTCGTCCGCCCGTCGCACATCGAGCAGGCCGGTCATGACCGCCAAGGTTAGCGCGCAACGTGGTCGTTGCCGGTAGTCTCACCCCAACCGCCGAGACATACGGAGGTAGCAGGCGATGTCCGTCGAAACCGGCGTGCGCTACGACGCCGGGTCTGTCGCGTGAGTCGTCCGACGCTGCAGTACTTGCAGATCGGCGCGCTTATCTCCCACGCGGGCGGTGATCCGTGGGCGGTCGACGACAGTCTGCAGGCCGGCAGCCCCACCCAGATCGACTTCCTGGCTCAGGCATTCCATTCGGCCGCCGGATCGGCCACCTCGGCCGAGGAAGCCTTCGTCACCGCCCAGCAGCACTTCGAGCAGTACAACAGGGAGAACGGCGAGCAACCGATCAACAACAGCGCCGAGGTGCAGCGGGTCAAGGACGGCCTGCACGCCACCAATCAACAACTCGGCCAGATCGCGGCAGACCTGGAGACCATCGCCGCCGCCTTGGCGCAGGCCCGCGCCGCCTCGCTGGCCAACATCACCGCGCTCAACGCCAACCTGATCGTCCTCGACGCCCGTATCGGGGTGTACCTGGAGCAGGAGAGTCAGGGCTACGACCACGACGCGGACATCGCCGCGTGCCGCCAGCTGGCCGAGAACGACACCGAGACCGCGCTGCACAATGCCACGGTCATCCGCAACGGCTACTCCAAGACCCTGCAACAGGCCTTGACGAACCTGCGGGTGCGCGACGGCTACGACCCCGACGCTGCGTTGGGCGAATTCGACGCCGACGCGCCGGCACCGCCGCCGGGACCCGTGCCCGACGATCCCAAAGAGTTCAACGACTACTGGAACAGCCTGACGCCCGGTCAGAAGGACTGGCTCTACAACGCCGACCACAACATCGGCAACCATCCGGGCATGCCCTGCGATCCGCCGGATCATCTGGGCTACGACCACTACAACAAGCTGCACCTGGCGGACGAACTCTCGCGGGCGCAGGGTGCGGCCGCGCAGGCCGATGCGCTGCGCAACCAGCATCCGGACTGGGCTGCCGGCAACAACATTCCGCATCCCAATGAGCCGGGAGCGATCTTCGACGACCGCGTCGCCTACGAGAACTGGCAACGCCAGTACGACGCGGCCCGTGAGGCGTCCAAGTATCTGCCCGACCTGCAAGCTGTCGATAAGGCGTTGCTGGCCGGTCCGAATCGCAAACTGATGCTGTTGGACACTCAGAGCGGCACGCAGGCCCGGGCGGCCATCGCGGTCGGTGATCCGGACAAGGCCACCCATGTCTCGGTCACCGCACCCGGGCTGAACACCACGGTGCACGGCGCCATCGGGGGAATGACCGAAGAAGCAACCAACGTCAGGCGGGAAGCGCTGCGGCAATTGCGGTTCGAGCCGGGACACGAAAGCGATACCGTCTCGACGATCGCCTGGATCGGGTACGACCCCCCGCAGGTGCCCGGCTTCGACGACAAGACCGCGTCGCTGGCCGGCATCTGGGGAGTCACCCACGACGACCTCGCCAGGGCCGGCGCGCACGATCTGGCTCGCTTCTACGACGGGATCCAGGCCTCGCACCTGGGCGGCCCCGCCGATCTGACCGCGATCGGGCACTCGTACGGGTCGCTGACCACCGGACTGGCCCTACAGGAGCCCGGCGATCACGGGGTGTCGCGGGCGCTGTTCTACGGGTCTCCCGGCATCGAGGCGTCCACACCCGGGGACCTGCAACTGCATCCTGGTCAGGTGTTCGCCATGGAAGCCCCCGACGACCCCATTCAATGGGTCTACGACGCCAGGGCTGTCGGCCAGGGCATTCCGATCCTGGGCACCTACCTCAACAACGAGCTCGGCGACTTCGGGCCCAACCCGGCCACCAACCCCGAATTCACCCGCTTGGCCACCGGCGCCGCGAGCGTGCCCGACGGGCATGGCGGCACCATCACCCTGCAAGAGGCCCACGGGCACAGTGACTACCCGCGCTTCCCCGACGGCGGAGGCCTGCGGACCACGAATTACAACATCGCCGCGGTCCTGGCGGGCCTCGGCGATAAGGCGGTTCACGGAAATTGATGTTTCACCGAGTGTCTCCACCCCAGCCGCGACGATGCCTGTTCGCTGTCTTGGCCATCGCCGCACTCACCGCAGGATGTCACATGACGCAACCATATGAACCCACCCCGCCCAGCGTTGCCGCCGAGGCCTTGGCGGTGCTCAAGTCGTTGCCGTCGTTAGAGGACACGCAAACTCAAGTAGCCGCCACGATGGATGAGATAACCGACGCCGCAAAACAACTCATCCCATCCATCGTCTGGGAGACGCTGGACGAGGGAGATGGCGGAAACTGTGAGCGGCCATACGAACAAACCGACGGTAAGCGTTTCTTCCTGCCGGACGCGGTTGCCCGGGATGTCGCGGTGTCAGAGCAGGTCTGGGCGAAGCTCGAACAGACCGCCAAGGCGGCGGCTGCCAAGCTGGACGCCACCGAGGTGCAGGTGATGCAGAACCAGCCGGGCAATCACGACGTCGGTTTCTACGGCCCCACGGGGCTTTTCATCAAGATCGGCTACCGGGGAAACCTGGTGGTCTCCGGGTACACCGGCTGCCGGTTGCCGCGCGAGGCGAAGTAGCCGGTCACCAGTCCGATTCGTCGTAGGTGATGACGCCGCGGATGTTCTTGCCGTCGACCATGTCGGCGTAGCCGTCGTTGATGTCCTCGAGTTTGTAGGTCGTGGTGATCATCTCGTCGATCTTGAGCAAACCGGACTTGTAGAGGCCCACCAGCCGCGGTGTCTCGATGTGCGAGCTGCCGCCGCCGAAGATGTTGCCCTTCAACGTCTTCTGCAACATGGTGAACAGGAACAGGTTCAGCTTGACGTCCGCGTCGACCATCGAACCCATGCCGGTGACCACGCAGGTACCGGTCTTGGCGGTCAAGGTCAGGGCCTCTTCGATGTACTCGCCCAACATGTCACCGACGGCGATGATCACCTTGTCGGCCATCAGGCCCCACGTCTCCTCCATGACCGGCATCAGTGCCTCGGACATCGACGGGTAGACATGGGTCGCCCCGAACTTGACGGCCGCATCGCGCTTGAACGGCACCGGGTCGATCGCGATGACGCGCCGGGCGCCGGAGAGCACCGCGCCCTGCAGGGCGCTCATGCCGATCCCGCCGACGCCGATGATGATGACGGTCTCACCGGGCTTGACCTCGGCGACGTTGGTGGCCGACCCGAATCCGGTGGGCACCGCGCAGCCCATGATCGCCGCGGTCTCGAACGGCACGTCGGGATCGATCTTGACCACCGAATCGGCGTGCACGGTCATGTACGGGGAGAAGGTGCCGAGCAGGTTCATCGGGGAGACCGGCTGGGATCCGGCGTGGATCCGGTTGGTGCCGTCGGCGATGGCCTTGCCGCCCAGCAGCACGGCTCCGCGGTCGCACAGCGAGCGGAAACCCTTCATGCACGGCGGGCAGGAACCGCAGGCCGGGATGAAGGCCATCACCACATGGTCGCCCTCTTCCAGGCCGGTCACGCCCTTGCCGACCTTGGTGATGACGCCGGCGCCCTCGTGCCCGCCGAGCGCCGGCAGGCCGATCGGGGTGGCCCCGGTGGTCAGGTGGTAGTCGGAGTGGCACATGCCCGCGGCGTGCATCCGGACCTGGACCTCGCCTTCGACCGGGTCGCCCAGCTCGATCTCGTCGACCCGCCACGGCGAGTTCAGCTCCCACAACAATGCGCCCTTGGTCTTCATGACCGGCCATCATAGAACACGTTCCAGAAGCCGCCTCGACGGGCGCTCTCAGCTGGGAAAAAGCGGTCCTAACCGGTCTTGTGTGGAATTCCCACGGACAGGCCCCCGTCGATCACCAGATCGGAACCGGTCATATACGAGGACTCGTCGGAGGCCAGGAACACCACCGCGGTGGAGACCTCCGCGGACTTGGCGCCCCGGCCCAGCGGAATCTGCAGGGAGTCGTCGGGGATCGCGATCGTCATCCGGGTGCGGATCAGTCCGGGCAGCACGCTGTTGATCCGGATGTTGTGTGGCGCCAGTTCCACCGCGGCGGCCTTGGCCAGCCCGCGCACCCCCCATTTCGACGCGACGTAGCCGTACAGGCCGGCGGTGCCCCGCATCCCTTCGACCGAGGAGATGTTGATGATGGAGCCGCCGCCGGCGGCCTTCATCGGGGCGACCGCGGCGTGCATGCCCAGCATGGTGCCGGTCAGGTTGACGTCGAGAACCTGCTGCCACGCGGCGGCGTCGAAGTTCTCGATCGTGTTGTACTTGGCGATCCCGGCGTTGTTCACCAAGACGTCGAGGCTGCCGAAGCCCTCGACCGCGGTCGCGACGGCCGCTTGCCAGTGCTCGGCCCGGGTGACATCGAGGTGGGCGAACCGCGCGGTGTCGGCCCCCAGCTCGTCGGCGAGCTTGGCGCCCTCCTCCTCGAGGATGTCGCCGATCACGATCTTCGCGCCCTCGGCGGCCAGTGCCCGGGCGTGCGCCGCGCCCATGCCGCGCGCGCCGCCGCTGATCAGGGCGACCTTGCCCTCGACTCGTCCCATGGCGCCTCAGGTTACCGGGGCCCGGTGTTTGCCCGTTACGCTGCCCTGATGGCCGTCACCCGCACCGAGCGAACGTTCGACGGTGTCCGCGGAGTGCGGATCGTCTACGACACCTGGACGCCGGACACGACGCCCCGCGCCGTGGTGGTGCTCTCGCACGGCTTCGGTGAGCACGCCCGCCGCTACGACCACGTGGCGGCGCGGTTCGGCGAAGCGGGGCTGGTCACCTATGCGCTGGATCACCGTGGCCACGGCCGGTCCGGGGGCAAGCGGGTGCTGGTCCGCGACATCGCGGAATACACCGGCGACTTCCACACCTGCGCGGATATGGCTGCCCGCGAGCACCCCGGGCTGCCGCGAGTGGTGCTCGGGCACAGCATGGGCGGGGCGATCGTGTTCAGCTACGGAGTGGACCGCCCCGACGACTACCAGTTGATGGTGCTGTCCGGGCCTGCGGTGGACATGGCCGCCACGGTGTCGCCGTTGCTGGCGTTCGCCGCCAAAGTGCTCGGCGTCATCGCGCCCGGGCTGCCGGTCGAGAAGCTCGACAGCAGCCTGGTGTCCCGCGATCCGGCGGTGGTGGCTGCCTACGACAACGACCCGCTGGTGCATCACGGCCGGGTGCCGGCCGGGGTGGCGCGGGCGCTGATCAAGGTCGGCGAGACCATGCCGTCGCGGGCGGCGGCACTCACCGCACCGCTGCTGGTGGTGCACGGCGCCGAGGACGGTCTGATCCCCGCCGAGGGCAGCAGGCGGCTGGCCGAGAGCGTCGGGTCCGAAGACCTGCGGCGGATCGTGTACCCGGGTCTGTACCACGAGGTGTTCAACGAGCCCGAGCGTGCGCAGGTGCTCGACGACGTGGTGGGCTGGATCGACGCGCACCTGTGACTCGCCGTCGGCGCGGTGTCGCTCGCGTCGGTTAGCGTGGCCGACATGAGCACCGACGACAAGATGTTGGCGCGCATCGCCGCACTGCTGCGCCAGGCCGAAGGCACCGACAATGTGCATGAGGCCGACGCGTTCATGTCCGCGGCGCAGCGGCTGGCCACCGCCACCTCGATCGATCTGGCGGTGGCGCGGGCGCATTCCGCCACCCGGACCGCGGCCACCGCGCCCGTGCAGCGCACCATCACCATCGGGTCGCCCGGGGCCCGCGGGCTGCGCACCTACGTACAGCTGTTCGTCGGGATCGCCGCGGCCAACGACGTGCGGTGCGACGTCGCGTCGAACTCCACGTTCGTCTATGCCTACGGTTTCGCCGAGGACATCGACGCCACGCACGCCCTGTATGCGAGCCTGGTCGTCCAGATGGTGCGGGCGTCGGACGCCTACCTGGCTACCGGGGCGCATCGGCCCACGCCGACCATCACCGCCCGGCTCAATTTTCACCTCGCGTTCGGTGCCCGGGTCGGCCTGCGGCTGGCCGAGGCTCGGGACGAGGCCCGCAAGGAGGCCGAGACGGACCGCCGCCGTTCTCCGGGCACCGCGCTGGCGTTGCGTAACAAGGAGATCGAGCTGCGCGACTATTACCGCAGCGCGTCGCAGGCCCGCGGAACCTGGCGCGCCACCCGGGCCTCGGCGGGGTACTCCTCGGCAGCCCGGCGGGCCGGGGACCGGGCCGGCCGGCGAGCACGGCTGGGCGGGGATGCCGAGCTGTCGGTGGCGCGGTCCGCGCTGGAGCGGTGAGCGAGCGTTCCGAGCGCGACACCCAGCGCGCCAAGGTCTACGCCGCGGAGGCCTTCGTGCGCACCTTGTTCGATCGCGCCGGCGAGCGCGGATCGGGCGACATCGACTTCTTCGGCACCAGGTTGACCCTGCCCCCGGAGGCCCGCTTCGGCTCGGTGGCGGCGGTACAGCGCTACGTCGACGACGTGCTGGCGCTGCCGTCGGTGCGCAGCCGGTGGCCGGGTGCGGCGGGATTGAGTGTGCGCGCCCGCCGCGGCGCTACCGCGGCGCATTACGAAAACCAAGGTGCGGCAGGCGTTATCGCTGTGCCGGACCGGCGCGAGGGGGACTGGGCGCTGCGGGAACTGGTGGTACTGCACGAGATGGCCCACCATCTGTGCGACATCCGGCCGCCGCACGGCCCGGAATTCGTTGCCACGCTGTGCGAGCTGGCCGAGATCGTGATGGGTCCCGAACTGGGCCACGTGCTGCGGGTGGTGTACACCAAGGAGGGCGTCCGGTGACGCACAACGGTCGAGGTTGTGCGTCACCGGACGCCGTCGGTCATCAGCTGACGGGGACCAGATCCTCACCGCACGTGCATTTGTAGGCCGCGCCGGCATCCGGGCAGTGGCACGCGGATTCGATACGGACTCGGCATCCGCAGTCACCGTGACCACAGGTCAGCACCGTTCCTGCCTCGTAGTTCGCCATGGGTCGTTCCTTCCTGTGAGATCCGGCGGGGCGCCGGTCCGATTGACTATATACCCTATAGGGGTATGGGGTAAAGGGCCAGAGGGCGGAAATTTCGGTCGAGGGCTACCCTCGGTGGGCGTGACCGAAACTCCCACGCCCCGCGACGTCGACGCCCTGCTGGACCGCATCTTCGCCGGTGACGACCGGGATCTGCAGGCCGCGCTGGCCGCCAGTGACGCGGCCGGTTTACCGGCGATCGCCGTCTCGGCCCAGCAGGGCAAGTTCTTGAGTCTGCTGGTCGCCGCCACGCGCGCCACCCGCATCCTGGAGATCGGGACGTTGGGCGGCTACAGCACGATCTGGCTGGCGCGCGCCGCCGGGCCCGACGGCACGGTGGTCACGCTGGAGTACGAGCCGAGGCACGCCGATGTCGCCCGGGCCAACCTGGACCGCGCCGGAGTCGGTGACCGGGTGCGGGTGATCGTCGGTCCGGCGCTGGAGACCCTGCCGACGCTCACCGGCGATCCGTTCGACCTGGTGTTCATCGACGCCGACAAGGAGAACAACGTCGGCTACCTCAATTGGGCGGTGAAGCTGTGCCGTCCCGGGTCGGTGATCGTGGTGGACAACGTGATTCGCGACGGAGCGATTCTGCAGCCGCGGCCCGACGACGTTACGGCGCGCGGCAGCCGCGACGCGTTGGAGCTGATGGGCGAGCACCCGAATCTGCAGGCGGCGGCGCTGCAGACCGTCGGCGTCAAAGGCTGGGACGGTTTCGCGTTGGCCGTGGTCGGATAGCGCCGGCCGGCCGCGAATCGCCGCCCATTTCTTCGTTGCTGGCCAGCGGTGGTCGAGCGTAACCTTTCATCAGATGGATGGGTGCAGCGGGCACCAAATCACCTGCTGCATAACAGAAAGGTTACGAAATGAGTACAGTCCATTCATCAATCGAACACCACCCTGATCTGTTAGCTCTGCGCGCACGCTACGAGCGTGTCGCCGAGTCGATGTCCGCTCAGGGAACCTTCGGATTGACGGTGCTGGCGGCCGTCTACGGGGCGGTGTCCCCGTGGATCGTCGGATTCGATGCCACCACCAGGCTGGCCGTCAACAACCTGGTCGTGGGACTCTGCGTCGCGTTCCTGGCGTGCGCGATGGCCGCGGCGCTGGACCGCGTGCACGGGTTGGCGTGGACCCTGCCGGCGTTCGGGGTGTGGTTCATCGTGTCGCCGTGGATCGTGATGGACGGATCGCCGAGTGCGGAGATGATCTGGTCCAACGTGATCACGGGTGCGTTGCTGACGATCCTCGGCTTGAATGCCGCGTACTTCGGCATGCGGGCTCGGGGCGAGGCGGCCAGACACACCTGACCCGGGGTGGGCCTGCTCGCAGGCCCACCCGCGCTGGAAAATCGCAGAAGGAGGTTTACCCGCAGACCGCGCCGATAGCCGCCGAACCCACCAGCTTGCGGTACTTCGCCAGCACGCCGGTGGTGTAGCGCGGCTGGGGAGGTGTGAAACCCTCGGCGCGGGAAGCGAATTCATCCGGATCGGCCACAACGTCCAGGGTCGCGTTGGCCACGTCGAGCCGGATCTTGTCGCCGTCGCGCAGGAACGCCACCGGCCCGCCGTCCACCGCCTCGGGGGCGATGTGGCCCACGCACAGCCCGGTGGTGCCGCCGGAGAACCGGCCGTCGGTCAGCAACAGCACGTCCTTGCCCAGGCCGGCGCCCTTGATCGCGCCGGTGATCGCCAGCATCTCGCGCATCCCGGGCCCGCCCTTGGGGCCCTCGTAGCGGATCACCACCGCGTCTCCCGCGCTGATCGTGCCGTCTTCCAGCGCATCCAGCGCCGCCCGCTCGCCGTCGAAAACCCGTGCGGTGCCCTCGAACACGTCGGTGTCGAAGCCGGCCGACTTGACCACCGCGCCCTCCGGGGCCAGTGAACCGCGCAGGATGGTGATGCCGCCGGTCGGGTGGATGGGATTGGTCAGCGCGTGCAGCACCTTGCCGTCGACGATCGGGGGGTTGAGCTCGGCGATGTTCTCCGCCATCGTCTTGCCGGTGACGGTAAGGCAGTCGCCGTGCAAGAGGCCGGCGTCCAGCAGGGTCTTCAGCATGACCGGCACCCCGCCGATCTTGTCGATGTCGAACATCACGTGCTGCCCGAACGGTTTCACATCGGCCAGATGCGGCACCTTGGCGCCCACCCGGGAGAAGTCGGCCAGGGTCAGATCGACCTGCGCCTCGTGAGCGATCGCCAGCAGGTGTAGCACCGCGTTGGTGGAGCCGCCGAACGCCATCACCACCGCGATCGCGTTCTCGAACGCCTCCTTGGTCAGGATGTCGCGGGCGGTGATGCCGCGGCGCAGCAAATCCACCACGGCCGCCCCGCTGCGCCGGGCGTAGCCGTCGCGACGCCGGTCGGCCGACGGCGGCGATGCGCTGCCCGGCAGCGACATGCCGAGCGCCTCGGCGGCACTGGCCATGGTGTTGGCGGTGTACATGCCGCCGCAGGCGCCCTCGCCGGGACAGATGGACCGCTCGATCTCGTCGACGTCCTCGCGCGACATCAGCCCACGCGAACAGGCCCCGACCGCCTCGAAGGCGTCGATGATCGTCACCTCGCGCTCGGTGCCGTCGGAGAGCTGGGCGTAGCCGGGCATGGTCGAGCCCGCGTAGAGGAACACCGCGGCCAGGTCGAGGCGCGCCGCGGCCATCAGCATCCCGGGCAGCGACTTGTCGCAGCCGGCCAGCAGCACCGAGCCGTCGAGCCGTTCGGCGCACATCACCGTCTCGACGCTGTCGGCGATCACCTCGCGCGACACCAGTGAGAAGTGCATGCCCTCGTGCCCCATCGAGATGCCGTCGGAGACCGAGATGGTGCCGAACTCCAGGGGATACCCGCCGGCTTCGAAGACGCCTTCCTTGGCGGCCTTGGCCAGCCGGTCCAGCGACAGGTTGCACGGGGTGATCTCGTTCCACGACGACGCCACACCGATCTGGGATTTGGCGAAGTCGTCGTCGCCCAGGCCTACCGCCCGCAGCATCCCGCGGGCGGCGGCCCGTTCCAGGCCGTCGGTGACGTCGCGGCTGCGCGGTTTGATGTCGGCGGACGCCCGTGTGGCGTCGGTGTTCCCAGAATTCACCAGCTAAGTATGCCGGTCTGGGGTGAGCGGACCAAACGAATATAATACCCCGCGGGGGTATGCGCTAGAGTGTGCGCATGAGATCAGCCCTTGCCGTCGTCGTCGCGCTCGTCGTCAGCATCGCTGCCGGTGCCTGCCACCGCTCGTCGCCGGAATCGGCGCCGGAGACCTCCGCGTCGACCAGTCCGGCGGCGGCCAACACCGGCAGCCCCGGCGACATCGCGTTCCTGGAGAACATGGTCGTCCACCACCAGCAGGCGCTGGAGCTCACCGCCATGGTCCGCGGGCAGAGCGACGATCCGGCCCTGGTCGAACTCGCCGACCGGGTCGGCGCGCAGCAGCGGGCCGAACTGCAGGGCTGCCAGGCCCAACTGCTGCAGTGGGAGGCGCCCGACGATTCGTCCGGCGGGAACGACGGGCACCCGGACCAGGCCGACATCCCGGGCATGGTGGATCAGGCCACCATGGACCGGCTGCGGGAACTGCGCGGCCCGGCGTTCGACAAGCTCTGGCTGGAGTCGATGATCTCCCACCACCGTGGCGCGATCGCTATGGCACACAACGAGATCCAGCATGGCCAAAGCCCGGAGGCGATCAGCATCGCGCAGTCCCTGGCGGCACGACAGCAGACCGAGATAGATCAGATGAATCAACAGTTGGGGACGCTATGACCACCGATGCTCCCGGGTACTCCCCGCGGAAAGACAACTACGCCAAGCGGCTGCGCCGCATCGAGGGGCAGGTACGTGGCATCGCCAAGATGATCGACGAGGACAAGTACTGCATCGACGTCCTCACCCAGATCAGCGCGGTGAACAACGCTTTGCGCTCGGTGGCGCTGAACCTGCTCGACGAGCACCTGGTGCACTGCGTCCGCGGGGCCGTCGCATCCGGCGGTGAGGAGGCCGATGCGAAACTGACCGAAGCCTCGGCCGCTATCGCGCGGCTGGTTCGTTCCTGACCCTCGCGCCGTTACCATGTGATCCAGCAGTTACCGGGAGCGCGATGCGCCAACTACCACTCGACGCTGCCCCCACACCATGACTGTCGAAACTGGAAACACCCGAACCGGTCCGTGGACGCCCCGGATCACGGCGCAGTTGGCCATCCTGGCGGCGGCCGCGTTCATCTACGCCACGGCCGAGATCCTGCCGGTGGGCGCGCTGCCGGCGATCTCCGAGGGCCTGGGCGTCAGCGAGGCGCTGGTCGGGACCCTGCTGGCCTGGTATGCGGTGGTGGCGGCGGCGACGACGATTCCACTGGTGCGCTGGACCGCGCACTGGCCGCGCCGCCGGGTGCTGCTGCTGACCCTGTTCTGCCTGACCACCTCGCAGGTGATCTCGGCGATGGCGCCGAACTTCACCGTGCTGGCCGCGGGCCGGGCGCTGTGCGCCGTCACCCACGGGCTGATGTGGTCGGTGTTGGCGCCGATCGCCACCCGGTTGGTGCCACCCAGTCATTCCGGCCGGGCGACCACGGCGATCTACGTGGGCACCAGCCTGGCGCTGGTGGTCGGTATCCCGCTGACATCGGCGATGAGCCTGCTGTGGGGCTGGCGGCTGGCCGTCGTGGTCATCACCGTGGCGGCGGCGACCATCACCGTGGCGGCCCGGGTCGCGCTGCCCGCGCTGGTGCTCAGCACCGGCCAGCTGGCGCTGGTCGGGCGGCATCACCACCGCAACGGACGGCTGCTGGGGGTGAGCTCGCTGATGCTGATCGCCGTCATCGGCCACTTCATCTCCTACACGTTCATCGCGGTGATCATCGGCGACGTGGTCGGTGTACCCGGGGCACGGCTGGCCTGGCTGCTGGCGGCGTTCGGCGTGGCCGGCCTGATCGCGATGCCGCCGCTGGCCAGACCGCTGGATCACCGGCCCAAGGCGATCACCGGCGGCTGCATGGCCGCGATGTCGGCGGCTTTCGTCGTCCTGGCGGTGCTGTCGATCAACGGGCACCACAGCACCGGCACGACGGTGGCGGGGGCCGCCGCGATCGTGTTGTGGGGGGCGATGGCGATGGCGGTGTCGCCGATGCTGCAGTCGGCGGCGATGCGCACCGCCCCCGACGACCCCGACGGTGCGTCGGGGCTGTACGTGACGGCGTTCCAGATCGGCATCACCGGCGGTTCGCTGGCCGGGGGTCTGCTGTTCGAGCGGGCCGGAACGCCGGCGATGCTGTGCGCATCGGCCCTGCTGGTGGGCGTCTCCGCGATCGGCATCGCGGCCAGCAAGCGGCTCTTCGTTGTTCCCTGACGCGGCGGGGGCGGTAACGTTCGCCACTACACCGTGGCTTAAACCTCCAGCTCATCGTGGTGTGAGGGTTGGTTTTGCCGTGTTTTCGGCTCGCCGCACGAGTTAGCTGACAAGCGTCCTGTGCCACACTTGAAACCAAGATTGTGACCGGAGGTACACACATGTCGGGATTCAAGCTCGCGGGCATCGGCGCCTGGCTCGGCGCCGCGGGAATGGCCGCGGTGCTCACGCTGGGCTGCGCACCGGCGGCGCTGGCCGACCCGCCGCAGCAGCCCGGCGACCCGGCGCCGGTGGACGCCGGCCCGGTCGATCCAGCCGGGCCGCCGCCGGGGCCGGAGCTGCCGCCACCACCGGCGCCTTTCCCGCCCCCCTTCCCGCCGCCCGCCGAC